>NZ_OY776222.1:600000-1200000 GCF_963675395.1 uncultured Vibrio sp.
GCCGCCAGCACGAGTGACAAAATGATGAACAAGGTAGAGTCCGATTCCGTGGCCTGACTGTTCTTTGCTTGTGACCCCTTTTTCGAATAGGGATTCTGCGATTTGAGGAGTAATTCCAGTGCCATTATCTGCCACTTCGACAATCAGCTCATTTTCACCATAATCTGAAAGCAAAATAGTGATTCGTTTATCGCTGTTTGGATTTTTAAGCGTGGCTTCATAGGCGTTGTCGAGCAGATTACCGATGATCGCGGCAAGTTCGTCTTCGGTAATTCGCGTTGGAGGGTTGTGTAGCTGGCAAAATGGGTCAAACTCAAGGGCTAACCCCAACTCATGGGCGCGGGTGTACTTACCAAGTAGCAGACCAGCGATGACTTTTGAGTTGAAAGTTCGTGAGATAAAATCAATAAATTGTTGATGCGTTTCCGTTTCTTGGCGAATCGCTTTTAGTGCCTGGTCGTAAGCGCCAATTTGTATCAATCCACTGATTGTCGAAAGTTTGTTCGCGTATTCATGACTTAACACGCGCAAATTATCGGTTTGTTGACGAATATTGTTGAGCTGATAATTGAGCGTGCTCTTGTCGTTGCGTGGTCGAAAACTGACCACCCAGCCAACATCATTGTCGTTTTCCCAGATGCGAACTCGTGTTGCAACTAAGGTCTCGCCGTTACAGGTGATGACCTCATGCTGACGCTCTTGAATGTCCTGGTCACCATTCATTTTCACGCCGTAGAAAAATTCGCATGGGGTAATAAATTCGTTGACCATACGTCCGCGAAGGTAATCTAAATGGTGTGCGATCCCAAGGATACGTAAGGCCTCTTGGTTGGCAGACAGAAAGCACCCTTGTTTATCAACGGCAATAATCCCTTCATACACCGCTTCCAGCACCGAATTTTGCACTCGAAGTGAGAGCGCAATTTCTTCAGGCTCCATGCCGTACATCTGTTTTTTAACGTGACGAGAAAAGGCCCACGCACCCAAGGTTGAGCAAGCCAAAATGATGAGTAGTGCGAAGAAAAACGGATATGAGTAAAACAGTAACCAAGAACTGACGGTATCTAATAAATAACCAATCGACACCACGCCGATAATCTCTCCTTTTGGTGAGATCACCGGAGATTTGCCCCGAATCGCAAAGCCAAGGCTACCTTTACGAATCGAGTAATAGTGTTCGCCTTGCTCTAATGCTCGTTCGTTATCACCGCCCTGCATCGGATAGCCGATTTTTTGATTATCCGGATGAGCAAGACGAATGCCTTGGTCATCGCCCACCACAATAAAGTCGGCATCGGAAATTTTCTGTAACCGGGCGATTTGTTTAACTACTTCGGCGTCATTGTGCTCTGCAATCGCAGAGATTAACTGAGGGTCACTGGCAATTTCTCGCGCTTGAATGACCGCTCGTGTGCTGACTTGATGGGTCAAAGTTTCGGATAAGATGTAGTGAAAGTATCCACCAATCAATAGCAACTGAATGCTCACGACCACAAACAGTAGTGCCCAAACACGCTGGCGAAAGGTCATGTTTCTGCAGAAATGGTGATAGAAGGCTTTATTTTGCATGTGATCTTCGTAGCAAATTGAGAACAGTGAATTTATAAAACGCAAGGAGGAAGAGAACTGATCTCGATCTAGTGAGGAGAACATTTGTCAGTCTCTTCCTACAATTTGTCTAACCGATCACATATTTGATCATCACACCCGCTGCGACCGCTGAGCCGATAACCCCTGCAACGTTAGGGCCCATAGCGTGCATGAGCAAAAAGTTTTGCGCATTCGCTTCCAGGCCAACTTTGTTTGAGACGCGAGCTGCCATTGGCACCGCGGAAACACCAGCTGATCCAATCAAAGGGTTAACTTGTTCGGAGGTAAAACGGTTAAGCAGCTTCGCCATGATAATGCCCGCTGCTGTTCCAATACAAAATGCAATAATGCCCAAGGCCAAAATACCGATGGTTTCTGTTTGAAGGAACTTATCGGCCATCAGTTTTGAACCAACAGACAGGCCAAGGAAGATCGTCACAATGTTGATTAAAGCGTTTTGTGCCGTATCAGAAAGACGTTCGACCACGCCACATTGGCGCATCAGGTTACCAAAGCAGAACATACCCAGAAGTGGCGTTGCTGAAGGCAGGAGCATAGCGATGAGTACAAGTAGCAAGAGTGGGAAACATACTTTCTCTAGCTTGCCTACTTTGCGCAGCTGCTGCATGGTAATTTGTCGCTCAGATGGAGTGGTAAGCGCGCGCATGATAGGCGGTTGAATCAGCGGCACCAACGCCATATAAGAGTATGCAGCAACGGCAATCGCACCCAAAAGTTCAGGTGCCAGCAAACTGGACACGTAGATCGCGGTTGGGCCATCTGCACCGCCGATAATGCCAACTGCGGCTGCTTGGGCCACGCTAAAGTCCATCATGCCAAAGCTACTTAAGCCCAACGCACCAAGGACGGTGGCGAAGATACCAAACTGTGCTGCTGCGCCAAGTAACAGGGTTTTCGGGTTGGCGAGTAGGGGACCAAAATCGGTCATCGCGCCAACACCCATAAATATCACCAACGGACCAGCACCAGAGGCAATCGCTACGCTGTAAAATAGGTACAACATGCCATCAGAGTATTGATACTCTTCAGCCAGCAAATGGATATTGGTAAGCTGAGTAGGTGTGGCACTTGCAAGCGCTGCTTTGATGTCAGCGGCGGAATCCACAGTCAGATTCAGTGCTGATGCAAAGGCAGACATCACTTCCGGTTTGGCAGCATGCAGTGCGTTTTCAACAGCAGACATAGCCAGCCCGGCATCGGGAAGGTTGGCAAGAATACCGCCAAAGCCGATCGGTACTAGCAACAAAGGTTCAAACTGTTTGACGATTGCCAGATACAGCAACAGTAAGCCGACAATGATCATAATGCCTTGGCCCATCTCAAGGTGGAACAAACCAAAATCATTGACTAGAGCAAAGACTTTTTCCATGGGACAAGCTCCTGTTTAGGCGATTTGTAGTAGTGGAGCACCGACATCAACGGCGTCTCCTTCAGAGACTTCAATGCTAGCAATTTGCCCGGTACGTGGAGCACGAATTTCGGTTTCCATTTTCATCGCTTCAAGGATCAGCAGGACTTGGCCTTCTTCTACGGTATCACCCGGTTTAGCGTGAATTTTCCAAATGTTACCGGTCAGCGGAGCATTCATTGGCTCGGAGTTGGCAGCTGGTGCTGGGACGCTTGGTGCAGGTTGTGCTGCAGTTTGTACAGCAGCTGGTGCGACTTGGGTGATATCGCCGCCTTCATTGACTTCAACCACATACGTTTGGCTGTTGACGGTAATAGTGTACGTGCTTGGATGTTGTGTCATTTTACTTTTCTCTGTATTTGCTTGTTTAGATTGAGATGCTGATGGCTTTGGCTCAAACGCATCTGGGTTGTGGCGGTTTTCGAGGAATTTCCAGCCTACCTGAGGGAAGAGGGCTATGGTCAATACGTCATCGATTAGGTCGTCGGCAAGCGTGAGATTTTTCTCTTGAGCCTGAGATTTTACGTCGCTAATCAGGGTATCGAGCTCTGGCGGCAATTGGTCTGCTGGACGGCAGGTTATCGGCTGTTCACCGTCGAGTACGCGAGCTTGTAGATCAATATTGACTGGCGCTGGAGTGCGGCCGTATTCACCTTTTAAAACACCAGCCGTTTCTTTGGTAATGGTTTTGTAACGCTCGCCCATCAACACGTTGATCACTGCTTGAGTACCGACAATTTGTGAGGTTGGGGTGACCAGCGGAATAAAACCAAGTTCTTCACGTACTTTCGGAATCTCAGTCAGCACTTGATCAAGTTTGTCTTGCGCATTTTGTTGTTTGAGCTGACTTTCCATATTGGTCAGCATGCCACCTGGAACTTGTGCGACGATGATGCGTGAATCTGAGCCTTTTAGCTGGCCTTCAAAAGTGGCGTATTTTTTACGCACTTCACGGAAGTACGCGGCAATGGATTCCAGCTTTTCGATATTAAGCCCGGTATCAAATGGCGTGTCTTTTAGCGTCGCGACCAACGATTCGGTGGCAGGGTGTCCGTACGTGCCGCTCATTGAAGAGATAGCGGTATCAACACGGTCAATGCCTGCTTCAATCGCTTTAATAATGGTCATATCTGCAAGGCCAGCCGTAGAGTGGCAGTGTAGGTGCAGCGGTACATCGACTTGCTTTTTCAGGGTAGAGACCAGATCTTCGGCTTGGTATGGCGTTAAAATACCCGCCATGTCTTTGAGGGCGATGGAATCGACGCCTATTTCACTCAATTGCTGAGCCACATCAACCCAAGTTTGTAAGTTATGCACTGGGCTGGTGGTGTAGCACAGTGTGCCTTGGGCATGAGCACTGTTATTTTTTACTGCGGTGATGGCTTGCTGCATATTGCGCGGATCGTTCATGGCATCAAAGACACGGAAAACGTCCATTCCGTTACTTACCGCACGTTCGACGAACTTATCCACCACATCGTCAGCATAGTGACGATAACCCAAAAGATTTTGACCACGCAGCAGCATTTGTAGAGGCGTTTTAGGCATGGCTTTTTTCAGTTCACGCAGGCGTACCCATGGGTCTTCACCAAGAAAGCGAATGCAACTGTCAAAAGTGGCGCCCCCCCAACATTCCAGAGACCAATAACCAACTTCGTCAAGCTGCTGAGCGATAGGGAGCATGTCATCTAAGCGAAGACGAGTTGCGAATAGCGATTGATGTGCGTCACGTAAGACAACGTCAGTAATGCCAATGTTTTTTTTTGACTCAGACATGAGGATTCCTTCTACAGCGAGTTTTGTTGAATTCTTTTGTGGTGAACCGCCGCCGCCAACACGGCAACCAACTGGTTATCTTGTTGCACTGACGGTGGTGGGGTAACAGTTTTTGTTGCCGGTTTTGCTTCAGGTTCTGGGAACCAACGTGCGATCAATTTGGACATGGCGTTGACGGCGAACACCAAAAAGACGAGAAAAATGAACACAAACCCCATGCCTAATGTCATCAGGTTGAGTCCTTCGGAAAATAGATTTGATTGCATAAGCGCTCCCAAAAATAAGTGGGGGAGCAAAGGTCACCCGTTTGCTCCCAATGAAACAAGATTGCGATTAACCGCCGAGTACGCCAAACACGACACTGGCGATAATCAGTACCAGACCGCCACCAAGACGTGAGGAGATTTGCGCGTAGGAAAGCAGAGACATGCGGTTTGAAGCGGCAAGGACTTCCAGGTCACCAGAACCACCGCGGTTTGCCATACAAAGGCCAGCTGTAATGGATGATTCAATAGGGTAGAAGCCCATCACCCAGCCACCAACAGATGCACCAATAATGGCGCCCACGACAATTAGTGAAGCGATAACCAGGTTAGTGAAGTTCAGTGCGTTGATGATTTCGCCAAGGTCGGTATACGCGATACCTACACCGACCATCAGTACCCAAAGCAGCTGTTTAGAGAAGAATGAAGAGAGACGTTTAGCGCCTTCTTTGATCTCGTCAGAACACAAACCACAGGCATTAATGATGGCAACCAAAATCACCATGTAAGCAAAGGTGTGAATTTTTACATCACCAAAGCCAGGCAAAATTTGTTTCGATAGTGCAGAAGAAAACGTATATACACAGGCAGCCAGCATGAGGCCAATCGCGATTTCACGCGGGGTGATTTTGGCTTCTTTTTGCTCTTCAACGCTAAAGTTAGACTTACGCAGTAACTCGCCATTACCTGTCAGTGATGGCATTCTTTCACCGATACCATTGAGTACCGCTGCTGCCACAATCGCGACGATGTTGGCTATGGTTAAAATCGCGATAGCGACTGAGTAGTACTGCTCTTTAGATCCACCTGTGACGGATTCATAGATCTCTGATAGAGGAATCGCGCCAGCACCGTTACCACCACCCATGATAGGTAAAACGTATAACATCATGATTTCTTTTACAGAAATTCCGAAAATCAAACCACCCAAAATCCCAAGAACTGAAGCACCAGCTACGGCAGCTAAAATCGTTGGAATGTAGCCGACAAGGGATTTGAGCAAAAGTTTACGGTTTACGGCAAGGATCGAGCCCGTAATCAATACGGCGATAAACAAGTCGAGGAAGTCAGTACTTTTCATGACATCGGTGACGGTTGAGATTTCTTTCTCCGTCAATAAACCAGCATGAACAAACCAAGCGGCGACCAAGAAAATCATGACAGGCGCACCGCCGATATATTTGTTGAAGATTGGTAGACGATTCCCTAATTCACCAAATAAGGCTCCAACCACGAACATAAAACCAAAACCACCCACAATATTATCTGGGATAGTGTCAGTGACATGCGCGATCAAAATAACCATGAATAAGATGCTGTAGAGAGGTAATGGTAGGCCAAAAATTCTAACTTGCGATAACATCGCTAAGCCAGAGCTTTGTCCTTCATTTATAATTAGTGTTTTTTCGTTCATCTTAAATATTCCATTGTTGATGTTTCATTTATAACTTATTCATAATTCCTTCTCTTAACTGTGAGAGTGATCATTTAATTTTATGGCTTAAAAATACACTTATGAATTTAAAGTTTTTAATTATTGAATTTTGTAATATTTCAATAAGTTAGATAATAAAAAACATTAAAATCATAAAGACTTTTTAGTCGCAAAAAATAGTCGACTTTGATCATCATTTTCTATCGCCTATTCGCTCACTATTTGTTTGTCGAGATAAGGGGATGAATAAGATGTTAGACACTTATACATTAAGCAGGGTTAGTGCTAGAAATCAGAAAAAGTGGGCTGATGTAGCCGCGTTCTTGCAACGCTTTAACCTTGGTGTCGACACGGATGTCGAGCGCTTTATTGTCGCGTATTCAGGCGAGGAGATAGTGGCCTGCGGCGGGATTGCCGGGAATATTCTCAAATCAATTGCTATCGTTGAACAACTGCATGGTACTGGGTTTTCATTGAAGCTCATGACCGAATTAACATCCTTGGCTTATGAAATGGGAAGGTATGAATTATTCCTATTTACGAAACCACAGAATGTTAAATTATTTCGTCAATCTGGCTTTTTTCCGATTGCAAAAGTCGAGGGTAATTTAGTCCTTTTAGAGAATAGTCAATATCGTTTAAGAAATTATTGTCGAAAATTAAATAGATCAAAAGTGGATGGGAATAAAATTGGTGGGATCGTTATTAATGCCAATCCATTCACTTTAGGTCATCAATATTTAATTGAGCAAGCTGCAAAAGATTGCGACTGGCTACATATCATTGTCGTTAAAGAAGAAGGGAGTGAATTTTCTTATCACGACAGATTTGAAATGATTAAAAATGGTATTAGCCACCTTCGCAATATCACGGTACATCCAGGTTCGAGTTATATTATTTCAAGAGCGACATTTCCTACGTATTTTATTAAATCTCAGGGCTTGATTAACTATTGTCATACCGCCATCGACTTACAACTATTTCGTCATTTCATCGCGCCAGCTTTGGGCATTACCCATCGTTACGTGGGCAGCGAGCCAGAGTGTGTGGTCACCAGCCATTACAACCAACAAATGAAACATTGGCTAACCACGGACGACTTGAAGTGGCCATCGGTTGAGGTGATTGAATTTGAACGTAAAACCGTACATCAACAGCCAATATCTGCTTCAACGGTGCGTTCGTTACTAAAGCAAGGGCAGTTCAAACAGCTCGCTTCGCTGCTGCCACAGACATCCATCGATTATATCCAGAGCCATCAATTGTTCACTGCGGCGCGCTCTGGTGAGTTTGCGGCTGCTTAGCTGCCTAATAGATTAACGTGTAAAGGTTTATTGAATGAAAATTAAACAGCCCGCTTTTGCAGGCACACTGGAGTCCAGTGATCTGCAAGTTCGTATTGCGCCGAACCCAGAAGGTGTGATTGATATTGCGCTCGACAGTTCGGTGCAAAAGCAGTTCGGTACAGCTATCGAAAGTTTGGTTCGCGAAGTGCTCAGCAGCATGGGCGTAGAATCTGCTCAGCTTGAGATTGAAGACAAAGGTGCCTTGGATTGTGTGATCAAAGCTCGGGTCCAAGCCGCAGTTATGCGCGCCGCCGAGAGTAAACAGATTGAATGGGGAGCACTATCATGAGTCAACTACGCCGCAGTATGCTGTTTGTTCCTGGCGCTAACGCAGCTATGTTGAGCAACACTTTTATCTACAAGCCAGATGCCATTATGTTTGACCTGGAAGATTCCGTTTCTATACGCGAAAAAGACACCGCAAGAATGTTGGTGTTTCATGCGCTGCAGAACCCGTTTTATAAAGATGTTGAGACTGTGGTCCGCGTCAATCCTCTCGATTCTGAGCACGGTCTCAATGACCTCAATGCGGTAGTTCGCGGTGGCGCTGATGTGGTTCGTCTACCTAAGACCGACAACGCTGAAGATGTGCTGGAGATGGAACGTCATATCACAGAGATTGAGCGCCAATGTGGTCGCGAAGTAGGCAGTACCAAAATGATGGCGGCGATTGAGTCGGCTAACGGGGTTAATAACGCAGTAGACATAGCACATTGTTGTCCGCGTCTGATTGGTATTGCGCTTGGCGCTGAAGATTATGTACGTGACTTGCGTACCCAGCGCTCACCAGAAGGCACTGAACTTTTGTTTGCCCGTTGCTCAATTTTACAGGCGGCTCGCTCGGCGGGAATCATGGCGTTTGATACGGTTTACTCTGATGCCAATAACGAGGCAGGGTTCTTACGTGAAGCTGAGCACATCAAGCAACTTGGCTTTGATGGCAAATCGTTGATTAACCCACGCCAAATCGAAATTATCCATAACGTATTTGCCCCAACGCAGAAAGAAGTGGACTACGCCATTCGCGTGATTGAAGCAGCGAAAGAAGCCGAAGAGCAAGGTCTCGGTGTCGTGTCCCTTAACGGCAAAATGGTCGATAGTCCAATCATTGAGCGTGCACGCTGGACTCTTCAAAAAGCACAAACAGGTATCAAACAATAAGGCAGTATCATGGCAGAATTTGAATTTAATCTAGACCTTCCTCACGCGTCTTCACTGACTGCATTTGGTGGTGCCAACCTTACCACGCCTTATCTGGCTGATGCGAACGCAAAAACGGGTCGCAAAATAAAAACGGACCTTGAGCAAGCGATTCGTGACTCAGGGCTACAAGATGGCATGACTGTCTCTTTCCACCACTCATTTCGCGGTGGGGATAAAGTCATCAATATGGTGATGGATACCATCGCCAATATGGGTTTTAAAAACTTAACCTTAGCGCCGAGTTCACTAACAAGCATTCATTCGCCTATTGTTGAACACATTCGTAATGGTGTGGTGAGTAAGCTTTATACATCGGGCATTCGTGGCGAATTGGGCGAGGCGATTTCGAACGGATTATTGCAAGAACCTGTGCATATTCATTCTCACGGCGGCCGTGTTCACTTGATACAAAGCGGTGAGCTGAATATTGATGTCGCCTTTATTGGTGTCCCTTGTTGTGATGAATTTGGTAACGCCAATGGCATTCATGGTCAATCTCGTTGCGGATCGCTAGGCTATGCCAAAGTAGACGCGCAGCATGCAAAACATGTGGTCATGCTGACTGAAAGTTTAGCAGCGTATCCCAACCATCCAGCGTCTATCACGCAAGATTATGTTGATGCGGTAGTGAAAGTCGCTGAAGTGGGTGACCCAGCTAAAATTGGTGGCGGTGAAACGCGCCTTACCAGCAATCCGCGTGAGCTTCTGATAGCGAAGCGAGCGGCGGATGTCATCATCAACTCAGCTTATTTCAAACAAGGCTTTAACCTACAAACCGGATCAGGTGGCGCATCGTTAGCCGTTACTCGCTTTTTAGAAAATGAAATGATGAAACAAGGCATTACAGCAGAGTTTGCCTTGGGTGGCATCACTTCAACTATGGTGGCGATGCATGAAAAAGGCTTAATTAAAAACTTACTGGATGTGCAATGTTTTGATGTCGGTGCGGCGGACTCATTAGCGCGCAACCCAAATCATATTGAGATTTCCGCTAACGAATACGCGAATCCATCTTCAAAAGGGGCGGTAGTCGATCGCTTGGATATTGTGATTCTTAGTGCGTTAGAAATCGATACTCAATTTAACGTCAACGTAATCACTGGCTCTGATGGGGTTATTCGCGGAGCTTCTGGTGGCCACTGTGATACCGCTGAAGGCGCAAGTTTAGCGATTGTCGTTGCGCCACTTGTTCGCGGACGAATTCCAACTGTGGTGAGTCGCGTACTTAATACAGTAACGCCGGGTGAATCAGTGGATGTGCTGGTGACCGATCACGGTGTGGCGGTGAATCCAAGACG
Source organism: uncultured Vibrio sp. (assembly GCF_963675395.1). Lineage (NCBI taxonomy): Bacteria > Pseudomonadati > Pseudomonadota > Gammaproteobacteria > Vibrionales > Vibrionaceae > Vibrio > uncultured Vibrio sp. Next base: position 610,341 of record NZ_OY776222.1, read on the forward strand.
TACGGATGTGCGAGAGCAACTAGAGAGCAAAGGCATTGAAGTGGTCGATATTGAAACGCTTTGCCAGCGTGCCATGACTCTAACGGGTGAACCAGCACCGATTGAATTTGATGAGCAAATCGTGGGTTATGTTCGTTACCGCGATGGTTCTGTGATTGATGTGATTAGGAGAGTAAAACAATGACCTTTGATCGCCAAGCACACGCGGTTGGGCTTGACGAAGTATTGGAGAGCAAAGAGGCTCGAATGAAACGACAACATGAGTGGCTTAGCCGCCACTCATCGCCTCTCATCTCTTTTACTGTCAACATTCCCGGCCCCTACAAGTTAACCCCAAGTTCACACAAAGTGTTTGAACAAGGGGTGGAGGCCATAAGCCTGGCTTGTAAGCAACACGGCTGTGACATAGCCGCGCGCCAGCTGCTAACTAAAAATACTGGCCCTGAAGGGGTATTTGCGGTGAAAGCGGTCAGCGCATCGGTACTTAAAAAGCTGATGATTAAGATTGAGTCATGTCACCCGCTGGGCAGGCTGATGGATCTCGATGTGATAGGCGTAGATGGCAAAATTATATCGCGCCAGGGGAAACAAATGCCGCGTCGTAAATGCCTTATCTGTGAGCAAGATGCGGTTGTCTGTGGACGCAGTCATCGCCACACGCTCTCTGAACTGACTTCCGTCATCGATCAAATGGTAAGAGAACATGAATTCAGCGCTTAATCTTTTAGTGGGCACTGAGCACTTTTGCAGTACACCTGTTCAAGCTGTTCGCTCAGTCCGTGTTGACCTGTTCAAATTGGTATCTGAGCTGGCTTATCATGCGATGCTGGTGGAAGTGCACTTGACGCCGAAACCGGGGTTAGTGGATTTACTCGACAATGGCGCCCACAACGATATGGATGTGCGTCTTTTTGAACGCAGCGCTGAAGCCATTAAGCCTTATATTCATGATTTTTTGACCGCCGGTTTTGAACATCGTCCGTTTATGGCTGACAGCTTACTATCGGTATTAAGGCCTATTGGTGTCCAGGCGGAGCAGGCGATGTTTAAAGCCACTGAAGGGGTTAACACGCATAAAGGTATGATCTTCAGTCTTGGGCTGATATGCGGTGCCATTGGTTGGTTGAAAGGTAAAGGCTTAACGCTTGACTCGATTCATGTTAGCCAGGTAATCAAACGTTGTTGCGCAACGTTAGTGATTGATGAACTGAAACGTTCAAATCGTACTGCCGAGACCCATGGTGAAACGCTCTACCAACAATATGGCTTGACTGGCGCTCGCGGAGAAGCCGCATCTGGCTTTGCCACCATTACCCAGTTTAGCCTTCCAGCTTACGAGCAGGCGATCGCCAAAGGAAAAACCACTGAACACGCATTGTGGCAAACTTTGCTGGTTTTAATGGCGAACAACCAGGACACCAATGTGGTCTCTCGTGGTGGCATGCATGGACTGCGTTTCGTACAAAATGCAGCTTGGCAACTTTTGCAAAAAGGCGGCAGTGACCACCCTCAACTAGAACAAGAGCTTATTGAGCTCAATCAGCAGTTTACTGAGCGCCGCCTGAGCCCCGGGGGGAGCGCGGACTTGTTAGCAATGACCTGGCTTTTAGCGCAGTTAAATCAGCTCAATAAACACAGCCGTTAAATCGACAACAGTGAAAAAATAAGGAATTCACTTTCATGGAAATGTATACAGATGTTCTTGTGCTTGGGATTGCTGGCAATTTTGCCGGCCACCTACAGCAAGCGGGAGAGGCGGCGGATTTTGCGCAGATTGAAGGGGCAGACCTTGCCATGCCGCAAGCACTGTTTCCTATTTACGTGCCTGCTGAGAGCAGCTCATTCTTAACTAATTTCCCGCTCAGTCATGATGCGATTCAATTGCCTCTGGATGTCGATAATTTACAAATTGAACCAGAAGTGGGGCTGTTGTGCGATGTCATCTATGATCAGAATAATCATGTCGTTGATTTACTACCTCAAGCATTTGGTGCATTCAACGATTGCTCCATTCGCCGTCCTAACGCTAATAAGATCAGTGAGAAGAAGAACTGGGGAACAGCGTCAAAGGGTATTGCCAAAACCATGTTGCCGGTTAGCGGTTTTTCTCGTGGCGGTGAGATTGATCAATATCGGATTGCAAGCTTTCACCAGCGCGGCGAAGCGTTTGAACAGTACGGTGAAGATTGCGAAATCTCTGGATACACCTATTTCTACGACACCTTGCTTAATTGGATTGGTGAGCAGATGAACCAGCAGCAAGACATAGGGCCTAAAGAAAATATCAAGCAGATGATTGCTGAAGCCAACCTCCCGTCGCAGGTGCTGTTGGCGCTAGGCGCGACGCGCTACACGCCTTATGGTGAATCTAACTTTTTAGAACGTGGCGATGTGAGCATGGTCGTGGTTTATGATCAGCGCAGTTATACGCCACAGACAATTCGTCAGTTGGCGGCCGCGAATGATCTTCAAAAACAGGGTATTTCGGCGGTGGTACAAACCGTGTTTTAAATCTAAAAAATTCTATTTGTAGGGCAGCATTGGCGTTGGTCAGTGCTGTATTTTGCCTAACATCCGCAACATTAATATGCGAATGTTAGGCTTTTCTTTTTCCAGCTAGAGTAATAGCAATTTGCGCTGGTTATCTTGACGTTAAATTCGATGTTTCCTGATTATGAGTTAGCTCCGTGACAGCGTTTTATTTCTGAAATCAGCGCTTTAGCCAATGGTGAAGCCGAGTTGTTTTTTAACGTGATCAGCATGACCGGAATTTGATAGGTGTATTTCTCCGGCAGGATAGGCTTAAACAACCCCTTGTCGACCCAATTGCTGGCGTAGTGCTCGGGCAGGTAACCGATAAACGCGCCGGATAAGATGAGATGAGCAATTCCCTCATCGTGATAGGCGGTGGCGCTATTTTGGTAATTTAGTGCATCGTTGCGAGTTTCCTTATCTCGCATATAGTTACTGGTTATCACTTCTGCTTGTTGTAAAAGTGTCTTGATTTCAGAAGGCTTACAGTCGAACAGCGGGTGGCCTTTACCGCAATACAAGTAATTCGTTTCATTATGCAGCGGATAGTAATCCAGTCCCCTTAATTGGTGGCGACTGACGCCGAGCCCGACCAGCGAGCGACCATTGGCTACGGACGTTTCAACTTCGCGCGCCTCACAGACGTTAATGTCGAACTGTAGGTTGTTGCTTCGGCTTTTTAATGATGATACTACCTCTGACACGCGGCAGCGCGGATCGTTGACTAAGGTGTCAATCATGGCAATCGTTGCTCGACCCGAGAGTTTATTTTTCGAACTTGCGACGGTTGCAGCAAAAGCTTCACACTGCTGAAGTAACTCCAGCGACGCCTGATAAGTCACATGCCCTGCCTCCGTTACCTCAAAACCGCTTCGGCCACGTTTACACAGCTTAAGTCCAAGACGTAACTCCAAATCAGACAAATGTGAGCTAATGGTTGAACGCCCAATGTTTAGGCGGGATTCTGCAGCTGATAAACCACCGCATTCGACGATAGCAACGAATATCCTCAGCATACGTAAATCGACATCTTGAACCTGCATGGAGTGACCTCTTTCTATGTTGACTTTTTAGTTCGATAAAATCGGAATGAACTACGAACATTATGCTTTTATAAAACATCCAGAGCAAGCTAGCATAGGTCCATAAGTAACGTGATAGCAAAATATCGTATGTTAGGAGAACAAAATGACGTTTAGATATGGTGTAGACCGACTAAACCTAGATATCGTAAATGGAATTGCTGACGGCAGTATCAAAGCAGAACTGTGTGAAGAAGCGCTGGATAAGATCAATGCAAGTCGTCGTAATGTAGACATCATTGCAGCATCTGATAAGGCGGTGTACGGCATCAATACTGGTTTCGGTCCTCTATGTGATACGCAAATTTCACCTGAAGAAACGCATCTATTACAAAAAAACCTCCTGATTACTCATGCGGTTGGTGTGGGTGAGCCAATTGCTAAACCAATCTCTAAACTGATGCTGATCACTAAGGTACACGCCTTAAGTCAGGGCTACTCAGGTATTCGCCTGGAAGTGGTTCAGCGTATGTTAGCATTCATCGAACTGGATCTTATTCCTGTTGTGCCGGAACAAGGCTCAGTTGGTGCGTCTGGCGATTTGGCTCCTCTTTCTCACCTGTTTTTGCCACTGATTGGTGAAGGTGAATTTTGGCAGGGCGACAGTATTGTTCCTGCAGCGGAAGCACTTCGTGAAAACGGCCTAGAGCCTCTTGAACTGCATGCTAAAGAAGGTTTGGCACTGATCAACGGCACACAATTCATCTTGTCACATGCGATTACCGCGCTAACAAAAATGCGTTACCTGCTGGATCTGGCTGACCTCGCTGGCGCGATGAGCATTGAGGGTATGCAAGGCAGTGGCTCACCATTCCGAGAAGAGCTTCACCTGACGCGAGCATTCGCAGGTAACATTGAAGTGGCTGCTCGAATGAGACGCTTCTTCCAAGGTTCAGAAAACATGGCTTCTCATGCACATTGTGTTCGCGTGCAAGACCCGTACTCACTACGCTGTATTCCGCAAGTGCATGGTGCTTCTCGTAACGCCTATAACCACTTAAAAGAGCTGGCTGAAATCGAAATGAACTCTGTAACTGATAACCCTATTGTTATCAGTTCTGAAGAAGCAATTTCAGGTGGTAGCTTCCATGGTCAACCTCTGGCGATGGTATTGGATTACGCTTCAATCGCAGCAGCGGAGCTGGGCAACATTGCAGACCGTCGTTGTTACCTACTTCTCGAGGGCTTACACGGTCTACCGCGTCTATTGACTTCATTTGGTGGTCTTAACTCGGGCATGATGATTCCGCAATACGCGACAGCGGCACTGGTTACTGAAAACAAATCACTTTGTTTCCCACCGTCAGCTGATAGCGTGCCAACCTCAATGGGTCAGGAAGATCACGTTTCGATGGGTAGTATTTCGGGTCGAAAACTGAACCAAATCTTAGGTAATTTGGAAAAGATTTTTGGCATCGAGCTGATGTACGCTGCACAGGCGATAGAGTTCAGACGTCCGCACAAATGTTCCGATCTGATCGAAGAAAACTTCCAGATTATTCGTGAGAAAGTCGCCAAGTTAGAAGAAGACCGCCTGCTTAAGCCTGATATCGACGCGATGATCACACTGGTTAAAACACAAGCATTTACTGTGAACTAAGGGAGACTCACAAAATGGAAACCGTATTAAATTTTCAAGATCAGATTAAGCAAGGACTCCCTAGTACACTGCCGGAAGCAAAGCCTTATCCGGAAGGCGTAAACCGCGCGCCAAAGCGTAAAGACATTCTGAGCCCTGAAGAAAAGCAGCTGGCTATTCGTAATGCATTGCGATACTTCCCGAAAGAGTGGCATCAGGAACTGGCAGCGGAGTTTGCTCAAGAGCTGAAAGATTTTGGTCGTATTTACATGTACCGCTTCAAGCCAAACTACAACATGAAAGCGCGCTCTATTTCAGATTATCCAGCCAAGTGTGAGCAGGCAGCGGCCATCATGCTAATGATCGACAACAACTTAGATCCTGCTGTTGCGCAGCATCCGGAAGAACTTATCACTTACGGTGGTAACGGCGCGGTATTCCAGAACTGGGCACAGTACCTGCTGACCATGAAATACCTAAGTGAGATGGAAAGCGACCAGACGTTGCACTTGTACTCTGGTCACCCTATGGGTCTGTTCCCGTCATCAGAAGAGGCACCGCGCGTCGTTGTGACTAACGGCATGATGATCCCGAACTACTCGAAGCCAGATGATTGGGAAAAATTCAATGCACTAGGCGTAACTCAATATGGCCAAATGACGGCTGGCTCGTTCATGTACATCGGTCCACAGGGTATCGTACATGGCACCACAATCACGGTAATGAACGCGTTCCGTAAGGTTTTGGAAAAAGGTCAAAGCCCGCAAGGGAAGATCTTCCTGACTGCTGGCCTTGGTGGCATGAGCGGAGCGCAACCTAAAGCCGGTAACATCGCAAATTGTATTACGGTGTGTGCAGAAGTGAACCCGAAAGCGGCGATTAAGCGTCACGAACAAGGTTGGGTCGATGAGCTGGTCGATAATATGGATGCACTGGTTGAGCGTGTTCGTCAAGCTCAGGCTAATGAAGAAGTGGTGTCGATTGCCTTTATCGGTAACGTGGTTGATGTATGGGAAGCCTTCTACGAGAAAGAGATCTTCGTACACCTGGGTTCAGACCAGACGTCACTACATAACCCTTGGTCAGGCGGTTACTACCCGGTTGATATCAGCTACGAAGAATCTAACCGTCTAATCCGTGAAGAGCCTGAAGTGTTCAAGGTAAAAGTACAAGAGACACTGAAGCGTCATGCTGATGCAGTAAACAAACACACAGCTCGTGGCACTTACTTCTTTGACTACGGTAATGCCTTCTTGCTTGAAGCCTCTCGCGCTGGTGGCGATGTAATGGCTGAAAACGGCATCGACTTTAAATACCCTTCATACGTGCAGGACATTCTTGGTCCTATGTGTTTTGACTATGGTTTTGGTCCGTTCCGTTGGGTTTGTACTTCAGGTAAACCAGAAGATCTGGACAGAACCGATGCGATTGCCGCTGAAGTACTAAGCAAGATCATGCAAGAGTCGCCAGAAGAAATTCAGCAGCAGATGCAAGACAACATCACTTGGATCAAAGATGCGAAACAGAACAAACTGGTCGTCGGTTCACAAGCCCGAATTCTTTACGCGGATGCGCAAGGTCGTATGGAAATAGCAAAAGCGTTTAACGATGCGATTAATCGCGGCGAAATCGGTCCTGTGGTGCTAGGTCGTGATCACCACGATGTCAGTGGTACAGACTCACCGTTCCGTGAAACGTCGAACATCTATGATGGCAGCCGCTTTACTGCTGACATGGCCATTCACAACGTAATCGGCGATGGCTTCCGCGGCGCGACTTGGGTATCTATTCATAACGGCGGCGGTGTAGGCTGGGGTGAAGTCATCAACGGCGGCTTTGGTATGTTGCTTGACGGCAGTGACAGCGCGGAACGCAGATTGAAGTCTATGCTGCTGTTCGATGTGAACAACGGTATTGCACGTCGTAGCTGGGCGCGTAACAAAGAGGCCAACTTCGCTATCCAACGTGAAATGGAAAGAACACCGAAGCTTAAGGTGACGTTAGCCAACCAAGTCGACGATGATATCATCGATAACTTGTCTTTCTAAGTCACCCGCACTCAGAACTGAATTGTAATCATTAAAAAGGGAAGCCGGCGCTTCCCTTAAATCTGTTTTGTGACTCTAGAGGGTCAATTATTATTTGAACTCGAACTTACCTTGCATGACTGCCCAGTGGCCCGGGAATGAGCAGAAGAACGAGTAGTCACCGCCCGCGGTCATTCTTTCTGTACTGAACGTGATGCTTGTGCTTTCTCCGCCGCCAATCACGTCAGTGTGTGCATACACTCGCTCGTCATCCGGCTTCACGTAGTTATTATCAGCACCCGCTATCATGCCGTCGGTGCCCACTGCCTGAATATTGGCTGTATCTGCAATGACAACGTTGTGGCCCATTGATTGCGCTGGCATTTTACCGGTGTGGTTTAGAGTCAAGGTGACTTCACTACACGTTGCCGCCATTAGACATAAAATGGCTCGCGAAGGTATGACGTAAAACGTGAGTCGCTTGTCTTTCTGGTAAATGGGGCAGGGCTTTAGTCAGCCATTTGTACGCCACGCTGTAACCGCACGTAAAAAGGCGGTCATTGGTTGGCTTATAGATTTGGTTATACAACTCTTCAGAAATCGGTACCGTCCTGTTCCGTTTGCCTTTGGTATTGTTGTAGGTAATGCGGAATTTCGTCACGTTAGAGCCTTTCAGATAAATCGATTCCCTGATACGCGCACCAGTCGCCAAGCAAACTTCTTCACCTTAGTGGCGAAGCGTTTGCGAATACGTTTACTCGTTCGGCCCTGTGGGTAACACTCACAGAGCCAAGGTTTTTTGCTGCCGTCTTTAAGGTTTCTAATAGACATTGAACACTCTGATTTTGTCTGTATATATAAACAGTACTCTGCCATGACTACAATCACAATGTTTATTTGTTTTCAGGCCGAACAAAGTAGAGTGGGTCCGAAAGATTCCGTGACAGGCGGTAAAAAATCACCAATTTGTGTAGACAAGTGACTCACATTTTTGAAGTCATGTCTGTGGTTAAAAGCGTTTCTCGGTGGACCTGGGATAAGTATTACGCTGGCTCAAAGGTTAAACGCGGCGTAATGAATTTACCGAGTGACTTGAATATAAAACAAAGACAAAGCTTAGCTGCGGAGAGAACACATCAAATAAGGCGTGAAAAAACAAAAGAACGCGTAATTAATGCGTGTCGACTTTTATTGCACAAAGGTGAAGAACTCAATATCACCACAGTCGCAAAAGCACACGCCTTTGCCGAAAAACTGTGCGTCGTTACTTTTATGACATTCATTCGTTAGTTAGGCCCAGTGAAGGTATCGGGATTCTCCCCATTTCATCGTTGTTAGGTTTGATTAAAAGTGGTCCTTATGCTGTGTATCAGATAACTGCAGTTGAGAATTACCCATTGGTCGACACTAGTGAGAAATGCAAGGCCATCAGTTTAAGTCGAGCTCCTAAGAGGTGGGCTGCTTATTTGAATGTCATAGACGGCTAGCGTTATGAGTAGATACGCCATTGCGTTCAAATACCACAGGCACAAGTTGCGGAAGCTATGGGTATAAAACAGCCTACTATTGCCAGCCTGGAAAAGAATGGTAAGGACGTAAAATTGCTTCCCCTAAAGCGATATGTAGAAGCACTAGGTAGTCAATTACGCATTGATATTAAGATGCCTGACGGACATCACTTTGGTATGAAAGTATCACCTTCTGCTCTTAACGAAAATGGATCTGAATGGATAAGCCAGTGGCTACTGCTACTGGCTTCAGATTGATGACGAACCCCACTTTTTTAAGTGGGGTTCGTTTTTATGAGCGGCCGTAGGCCGCGATCGCGATATTTTTTGTTAGATAAACTGTAGAGAGTTAGTGTTTTTAAATTGGCGTATATAAGCGAGGATTTGCGCTATTTCACCCCGATTTAGGCCGAGTTTACGCAGATGACTCACCACCAACGCTATCTTTTTGATGTTTTGCGCAGCCGCTGCCAACCAGCACTGCATCTGCACGTTGGCTAACCCTCGAAAACGAGCGTATCGATGACCATGATGTTGTTTGGCATCCGCGAAGCTTCTCTCTACCGTTTCGCTTCTCCGCCTGTAGGTTTTCTTTCCATAAGCTGAGAGCCGCATCTGGTTGGCTCTATCCATGGCTTCCGTATAGATATGCCTTGTGATGACCTTCTTCATGTTTTTACTTTGAGTACAGTCATCACGCATTGGGCAGAACGCACACTCTTTAGGGTCTGAGTGATACTCTCGGTAAGCGTCGCGTGACGTCGTCTTGTAGATAAGTTCCTGCCCGTTGGGGCAACGATAGCTGTCTTTTTCTTTGTTATAGATAAAGTGTTTCTTCTTGAAGGCATTCTTTGTTCGTGATGGTCGGCGATAGCCGAACACACCAAGTATCCCTCGGCGCTCAAGGGATTCAGCAACGGGTGCAGTGAAGTAACCGGCATCAAGGCCAACAGCGATGGGATTGAGGTTAAACTGTTCAAGCGTGTGGTCGAGACGGCGGATATAAGGTTGAGAGTCATTCACATTCCCCGCGGTCGCATGGGTATCAACGATGATGCCGTGCTGGCCATCGACCGTGCGGTGGTCGAGATAGAAGAACCCTTGCGGCTTGTTGTCGCGGGTCATGAAGCCACTCTCGGGATCAGTCGTACTGCTCTTCGTGTTCTTAGCTTTCTGCTCAGAAGTTCGTTCTTTAAGCGGTCTCTTCCCCTCTTTAGCTCGGTCTAGTGCAACGTCTTCATCCAACATATCTAAATAGGCGCTCGCTCGGACAGCCGTTTGTTTATTGGTGTGCTTGTTTTTGTTCGCATTCGCTTTGAGATGAGTACTATCGGTAAAGAGCTCTTGTCCAGCGACTAAACCTTTCGCCATCGCTTGTTGAACGATGTTAATAAAGATGCGTTCGAAGACATCCGTACCATTGAAGCGACGAATACGGTTTTGACTAAGAGTCGAGGCATGGATGACCTTTTCTGTGAGGGACATACGGAGGAACCAACGATACGCGACATTCACTTCGATTTCTTTGACAAGCTGACGCTCGCTTTTTACTCCGAAGATGTACCCCAGTAGAATAATTTTGAATAGACGGACAGGGTCTACAGGTGGTCGGCCATTGTCTTTGCAATAAAGGTGGGCGACTTCATCACGAATGAATTCAAAATCGATAGCAGAGTCAATTTTACGAACAAGATGGTCTTTGGGAACAAGTTGTTCCATCGTCACCATTTCAAGTTCGTACTGTTGTGGAGAAGGTTCTTGAAGCATGTCGGAGTATCCATATTTCTATACTCCTATTAGATCAAAGGTCTAGCTTGAAAGCTAGACCTTTGTCAGCAGTCTGAAGCCAGTGGCTACTGCTACTGGCTTGCTTTTTCTTCATACCGGAATGGATCATAAGCTCTAAGTAAGTTATGCCCAAAGGCGAGCTAGAGATAACTTATTTAAGTTCACGGGTAAATGCACTATCTGAAATTCAGATCAATAAGGCGCATGAATTAAACAGCCGTATTGCCTTTGGTGCGCTGACTCAAGAAGTAGGCTTAAATGATCTGAAATACGATGATGTGATTGGTACTAGCTTTGCTGACAAAGTAGAGATGGTGAAAGCTAAGAGCGCAGTTTCAGGTAATGTATCCCCTGAAGAGGCAGAAGCAGAGTTTTTGCGCCTTATGGAGCTATTCCGTAAGATCGGGAATCGTAATATGTATGGCAACAACTGTACTGTATTTAGACCGCCTTCAGGCTTTAGATTTAACGATGAAGTAGCTAATACTTACTATAACATGTATGAGGGTGCTCTTAAGGCATCCGAAGCTTTGAGCCTTCTAGAAGCGTTTTTGAACGCTAGTCTAGAGTACGCAGTTGGCGGTGGTCCAAAGAGCATGCTTCGATGGATTCTCGAAGTTGGCCGTGCTATTGCCATGCAAGAAATTGAGAACCAAATAAAAGATCCAAATGATGTTCTGAATCCTACGCTAACTTACCTAGCAAATCAGTCATATCAAAGCCCGCTGACAACAGCATATATCTTTGGTTAACAAACTAGGAAAAAGGTGGGTGTGTTAACACCAACCTTTTTTTAACAGGTCTCATTCAAAAGTACCTTGTAGTATTTCGGTAAGAACAACTCACCTTTTTGCCATTCTAATTGAACGTGTTGGCATCGGCCTTGGTAAAGATAGTTACCGTCGGCGTAGATTGACTTGCCTTTATCTATCACCTGATTAAGGAACACAGCTTCTTCGATTTTATCGTCCATTCTGATTTTTGTTTGCAAGTCTCTATCATCATCTATTGCTATCGTCAGAATCCTATTTTTGGCGCTGAACTCTACAGATCTAAGATTATTAATTTTGTCTTCATCGCCACTGGTGTAAAAGTAGAACGCTACTGCAATTAAACCCAGAATAACAATTATTTTCATTTCATCCCCATAAATAATGAGTTGCATAATCAGCTATTTTAACACGATGTTTTAGAGAGAAAAATTGATTGAAACGGCAGTCTTGTTGGAGTATTCAACAAAGAAAGATGTTTCAAAGGTCTTAGTAGAGCAAGAGAAGTTTCTTCACGTTAGGGCGTTTGACTCTAACGATCGTAAAGAGGTTGAGGACGGGGCTGCTAAAGAGTACATGAAGGCAAACCAAATGGAGCCAGTAGAAGTTGCGGTATACGATGTGATTTTTCCTGTACCTACAGACAGCACAACGCCACCAACAATGCTACGAATTAGTTCAAGTTATAAGGTACTAAATAACAAGTGGGCTGCATTAAATTAGCACATAACAAAGCATTTAAGAGTGATTCGTAACGCGTGGCATTTTCACTATGCGTTGGTTTTAGTGATTAAGGTGGTATGCGGTGGCATTGGTATGGGTGCCTCACATATATGGTCTCCCCCAGTTTTGCAAGTCAGTAGCATGATTAAAAGCGCAGGTTAACTACCATATATACGGCCTGTTTTAACGGCTATTGCCTTGGCCAAGATGAGGCAGTCGAACACGAAGTCCTAATCACCTTATCGACTTTAAAAGCCAGTGTGAGCACAAGGTTTTCAACGTGTAGGATTTATCCTGTTATTCATCTCACTACGTACTTTGCAAAGGGTGGTGTGTGTTGTTTTATGCTGGTTGATACTCTTCATTTTTTGTTGTGACGGCCCAAGCGATCCGCATGAGTTTGTTCGCTAATGCTACTGCTGCTCGGTTTGGCCCTCGTCGCTCTTGGAGATCTAACATCCATTTACTCAGTTTGTCGGATTTAAATTTGGCTCGTCGTAAGGCGGCTCTAGCCCCATGAACAAGTAAGGACCGAATATAAGTATTGCCTTGTTTCGTTATGCCTAGAAGCATCACGTTGCCGCCTGTTGTGTCTTGCCTTGGAACAAGCCCCATCGCAGCAGAGGCATCTCGCCCAGTTTTGAACTGTTGGCCTGAACCTAGCCATACGGCAACTGCTTGGCTAGTGAGTGGCCCAAAGCCAGGAATTGACATCAGTCGCTTGGCATTATCGAATTGTTTGATGGTTTGGTTTAGCTTGTCTTCAAACCATTTGATTTGCTCATCGATATATAAATAGCGCTCATATTGACGTGATACAAGTTCACGTAATATTGGTGATAGTTGGTTGTTGGCGTCTTCCAGTGTTTCGGGAATGGCTTGTCGAAAAGAGGCTTTTCCTTTGGGGAGAATGATACCGTATTCAGCAATGAGTCCTCGAACTTGATTAATCAAACGGGTTCTTTCAGTGACGCATAATCTACGCATTCGAATCAGTGATTGAATATCTTGCTGTTCGATAGAGTTGTGTGGAACGGGGTAATGTCGTTGGTAAAGGGCCAGCTCAGCAATGGCTTCAGCATCGTTATAGTCATTCTTTTGTTTGCGGCGCTGATTTTTAACATGCTGGGGTGGATATAAAAGTACTTTGTGTCCAAGGTTTTCGAATTCACGAGCCCAGTAATGCGCCCCAGAACAGGCTTCCATCGCGATGATAGATGGAGTTTGATTTGCGACGTAGTTAAGCAGTTTACTTCGTTGAAGTTTTTTACGGCCGAGGTTCTTTCCTTTATGATTGATTTCAAAAATAAAGAAGATATTTTTTGCTAAGTCGATGCCGATGATTTTATGCTGAGTCATTGTCTTCTCCTTTTGCTTCGGGACCTGAACACTCCAAGCATGGCCGATGGACATGCGAAGAGGTAGGGGGAGACCATCTCATCACCTTAATTGGGCGTTAAACTATAGAAATTCTTATCCGAAATTTACTTGATACGGCCGACGTCTTGACACGCTTCTGTCCAAAACCTTGCTAGCGCTGGTGGCGTTTAGACAAAGGATGAAGATCTGCGAATGAGGAGGTGAAGAGGTGTTTGCGCTAGAATGCTGAAAGTAACTTTCTTACCGATGGAGTTTTAGTAAATTGTCGGATTTCACAAAAATATCAACTTATGGTTGTTTCAACAAACTCGAATAATAGCGGCTCTTTTTGTCCTAAATTTGTCTAGGAGAGCGGTGGCAGTCCATTTTGCTGTTCAAAGTTCACAGGGTTTAGATACCCAAGAGCACTGTGCCTTCTCGTCCGATTATAATCAGAGAAGTCCATTCCACATTTCTTACCTTTTTAGTGCGTATAGTCGCCCACTACGCGGGCATTTTTCTATCTAGATATCCTTAGTCATCATCAAACCTTAGAAATTAATCACTTGTTTAAATATTGATTAATTTATGTCATATCGGTTAGTTAGCGAACTCTCTATAATTAATCATACGTTTAATAATGAGAGTTAACTTGTGACAGATACCAGCAGAAAAGTTGGTCGTCCCAGCTACAGTATTGACGCTAGACAAAAACTTATCGACCACGCCCGTGAACTCTTCACTGTCATGGCCTACGACAAGGTGTCAACCCGCATGATAGCAAACAAGGCGGATGTCAATGTCGCCATGATCCGCTATTACTTTGGCAGTAAGGAAGGCTTATTTGAAACTATGCTGCGAGAAACACTCAAGCCGATGAAAAAACAAATGGAACTCATGGTGAAAGAGAGTTCGCAGAAAAACTTTCTCGACATTATGCGAATCTACTATCGTGAAATGTTTAAAGCCCCTCAGTTTCCTCGCTTGGTATTCCAGGTTATGCAAATGGAAAGCTCAGATACTCAGCGTAGACTATTAGAAAAAGTCTTCATCGACATTAGTCAACCGCTGCAAATGGTGATGTTTGATAGACTTATCGAGAATAACATCTTAAAACCTGATGCCGATCCTAAGCTATGTAAAGTGTCTTTTATCAGCTTAATGGTTTTCCCTTTTATCGCCCCTCAGTCGCTCCTTGCCATTCACGGGATAGAGCTTTCCGAAGAATTCCTTAATCAACTGTTGGAGCACAACATACAACTGATGATAAATGGCATGCTACAACCCAACGACCTTTAGGAACAAAACTATGAAAATCAATAAAAAATTACTGTTCTTTCCGGCGCTTGCCATCGGGGTAATCACGTTAGTGCTTGCCATAAAACTCAAGCCCGATTTGCCTATTAAGCCAGCAAGTGATCGTGCACGTTTGGTTGATACTGTCCCGTTACAACTCCGAGCTATGGCGCCACAAGCGATTGGCTATGGCAAAATTACACCCAAGGTCGAATGGAAAGCCATCGCTGAGGTGACGGGCAAAATCGTCTACCGCCATCCCAAACTGGAAAAAGGTCAAATTCTTCAAGCAGGAACTGAAATACTGCGTATTGACCCACTCGATTACGAACTCAAATTGGTCCAAGCTCAGGCGGATCTTAAATCTGTACAAACTTCTCTCGCCAAACTAAACCAAGAAGAACAAAACCTAAAGGCGACGCTAAAAATTGAGCGCAATCGTTTAGTGATCGCCAACAAAGAGCTAGCACGTAAACAAAATCTACGTACAAAAGGACTCACCTCACAATCGGATGTGGATCAGCAAGAGCAAAGTGCGCTTTCACAACGCAAGCTGGTGCTCGACATTGAAAATCAAATAGATCTGATGCCCGCCGAAAAACGAGTCGCCGAAGCTTTGGTCAAAGTTGACCTATCTAAAGTGGAAGAAGCGCAACGTTCACTGGAAAAAACCATCATTACTTTGCCCAGTGATCTGCGTATTGCTCAAGTTGATATAGAGCAAAATCAGGTCGTTAATCTGCAGCAAACCATGGTAACGGCACACGGCATAGACGTAATGGAAGTCGAGGCTCAACTCTCTATCCATGATATGCACACGCTCGCCTCAAGTATTGGGGAGTTTAATCGTGATGCATCAGGTATTCCCCAACCAGATATGACCTTTATTGACGCAAGCATTGAACTGAGCAGCGGTAATATGAAAGCGACTTGGCCTGCGAAAGTGAGCCGTATCAGTGAAACCGTTGACCCAAATCAGGCCACTGCGGGTGTTATTCTGGAAATCCAACAAGATTACCGTAATCTGAACCCAAGCTCGCAACCACCACTTGTCAATGGCATGTTTGTTAGAGCCTTTATTGAGGGGCAACAAAATCCAAGCTGGGTGATCCCTGAGCGTGCACTTCATGGCGATAAAATCTATCTCATGGGTGAGGACAATAAATTAGAGATTAAGCCAGTGTCGGTGCTCTATCGTCGCGATAATCTAGTCATTATCGATGGGCAATTAGAACAAGGTAACAAACTGATCCTTAACGATTTGCTGCCAGCGATTAATGGCATGTTGTTGAAAGAATCTGATGGTGGAAAAGGGGAGTCTCCACAATGATTCGATTCTTCTCTAAACACCCGACAGCCGCAAACCTACTTATGCTAAGCTTGCTGGTCATGGGTATTACATCACTCACCAACATTAAGCGGGAGACCTTCCCAGAATTCGACCCTCCCTACATAATGGCAGGCGTCGTCTACCCCGGCGCGTCTCCGCAAGAAGTGGAAGAGAGTATCTGTGTTCGAATGGAAGATGCGGTTGATGGTCTTGCTAATATCGAAGAGACCCAATGTGAAGCCATTGAGGGCTCGGCAAGGCTGATCCTCAAACTGAACGAGAAAGCTGATATTGGGCGGATGTTGGTCGATGTGCAAACTCAAATCAATTCGATCAATGATTTTCCTCAGCAGATTGAATCTCCTGTGGTACAGGAACTGGACTGGAACGAACCTGTTGTTGACGTCGCCATTACCGCAGACACAAGCTGGCCGGAACTGAAAGCCTACGCAGAACAGCTTAAGCGAACATTAAAGCTTGACTATAACGTATCTCTGGTTGATGTGGCGGGATTTTCTGACCATCAGTTTCGTGTAGAGTTAGACTCGCAAGCCATGCGTCAACTTGGCTTGAGTGTCGGTGATATCGCCACTCAAATTGGTCGCCAGAATATTAAATTGCCAAGTGGTAATGTTGAAACACCAGACAAGAACTTTCTGATCCGTTTCGATGAAAGACGTATTTCACCGCAGCAACTTGAATCGATCGTCGTTGGCTCTGGACCAAACGGTTCACAGATTCGACTTAAAGACATCGCAACCATTACCGACCGCTTTGAATTAGATGAACAGAAGGTTCTCTTCGATGGTCATCCTTCAGCTCTACTCAAAGTCAGTAAGAACAAAGAAGATGATGCGCTTAGAATCAAGGAGCGTGTCGCTCAGTTCGTAGAGCAGCAACAAGCGATCGCCCCAGACGGTGTCAAACTAGAACTCACCCATGATCTCTCGTCTGTGCTGTGGGATCGTTTAACCATGATGGTGCGCAATGGCTGGCAAGGTATCGTGCTTGTGTTCGCCACCATGTGGTTGTTCTTTAGCTTTCGCTATTCATTCTGGGTTGCAGCGGGCTTACCCGTTGCTTTCCTTGGCGGATTATTCCTGATGGTGCAGCTCGGGCTTTCAATCAATATTATGTCATTGGTCGGTCTGCTTATGGCGATCGGTATTATGATGGACGATGCGATTGTTATTGCTGAATCCATCGCCGCTCACCTAGATAGAGGAGAAAATGTCGATAATGCCGTCATCAAAGGGGTGAAAAAAGTTCTACCCGGCGTTGTCTCTTCTTTCCTTACAACGGTATGTATTTTTGGTAGCTTGCTGTTTTTACAAGGCGAAATGGGAGCCGTGCTCAAAGCCGTTCCACAAGTGCTGATTCTCGTTCTGACGCTGAGTTTAGTTGAGGCTTTTCTTATTCTTCCCAACCACTTATCGCATTCACTGCATAAAGAGAAGAATGAAAAAAAACCAGCGAAATTTAAAAAGAAACTCCTCAATGGCTTTGAGAACTTTCGCAATACAACCTTAGTCAACGCAGTGGAGAAAGTGGTTGAATTTCGTTACGCGTTCCTCGGTGGTGTCTTAGCCTTATTGTTTATCTCAGTAGCAACGTTGGCAGGAGGCTTACTCAAGTTTCAACCCTTCCCAGAGCTCGATGGTGATATCGCCGAAGCGCGTATCATTCTGCCGCCGGGCTCATCACTTTCTCAAACCGAGGCCGTGGTTGAAAAGATCGTTGCGTCTGCTCAAAAGCTAGACAAAGAATGGACGCAAAATGTCGAAAACGGTGTACCACTTATTGAGCATATTACTAGCCAGTTTAATGCCAATGCTGACGCCAATGAATCGGGGCCACATATCGCCACCGTTCGACTTGATCTACTCGGTGCAGAGAGTCGCAATACCGTCATTGATGATTTCATTGCCGCTTGGCGCCAAGATGTTGGTGAACTGGCCGATCCCATTTCATTGGTCTTTAAACAGCCAACTATGGGGCCAGGTGGACGCGCAATTGAAATCCGCGCCAAACATGATGATCTGGAGGCACTCAAATCCGCCTCAATCGATATCCAGCAATATCTCAACGAATTCGATGGCATACATGGCGTGCTTGACGATATGCGAATGGGTAAAGAAGAGGTGTTAGTCAAACTTCGTCCGGGTGCAGAAACTTACGGTATTAACGGGCAATTGGTTGCTAATCAGCTGCGTGCGGCCTTTTTTGGTCAGACCGCAGATGAAATTCAGGTCGGCGTAGAAAATATCTCGATTGAAGTGCGTCTCGATAAAGTTCAAGCGGGCGACCTACAACAACTGGCAAACTTCCCGATCATCATGTCGGATGGTAGTCAGATACCACTTGCAACCATTGCGACGTTAGATTTTCAACGCAACTATGTTCGAATCCAGCGTATTGATGGTTTAAGAACCATTAGCGTATTTGGTGATGTCGACAATACCAAAGTTAACTCAACAGCGATCATCGCTCAATTCCAACGTGATGAAGCGCCAAAACTGGTGGCGAAATACCCGGGGTTACGTTTCGATTTTGAAGGGGAAGCCAAGGATGCCGCTGAAACGGGCGCGTCAATGGGCAAAGGTTTCCTGCTTGGTCTGTTCGGCGTGTTTGCCATACTCAGTTATCAGTTCCGCAGCTATCTGGAGCCCGTAGTTGTAATGCTGGCTATCCCACTTGCCTTCATTGGCGTAGTTTGGGGGCACATATTGCTCGGTCACTCACTTAGCATGCCAAGTATGATGGGCTTTGTCTCCCTAGCTGGTATCGTGGTCAACGATTCGATATTGCTCGTGCAGTATATTCGCCATCACGTCGATGAAGGAGATAGCGTTCACGAATCGGTGGTTAAAGCGAGTCGCGAACGATTCAGAGCGGTGTTTTTGACCTCAATGACCACGGCTGCAGGTTTACTACCTTTACTGACAGAAACCAGTTTGCAAGCTCAGGTCATTCAGCCTTTGGTCATCTCAATTGTGTTCGGCATCTTTGCCTCAACTTTACTGGTGTTATTTATGATCCCGGCAGCCTATTCGGTTCTTGCAGACTTCGGCTTGGTGCATAAACACGAGGACATCTGATTAAACAAAGCGGGTCCAATTGACCCGCTATTCATTATTGTCGGAGACAATATAGTTTGATCGATTCCAATAAAGTCTGATCATTTACAATAAAGTTTGTCACTTTTCCTCTGTCAGTTCACTTGGCAGAGGTGGATGTGAACCGAGAATAGCAAACACGCCTTTATGCCCCAAAATCAGTCAGAGTTAGAAGTGAGACATCTTTCCTTAAGCAGTCATTGACCTACATTTTTTAATGGTTGATTATGATATTTCGATAAATATCGTATGCAACTGTTACATTATGCACTTAGGAGGAATCATGACTCACCCGATAGTTGAACAAATAAAAGAAGCCGATAATGCAATCGTTGCCGAAGATTTCGATACACTTCTTGATATCTATGCTGATGACGCAATTTTAGTTATTGAACCTGGCAAAAATGCAGAGGGTAAAGCTGCTATTCGTAAGGCTTTTGAAGCGATCTCTGTGTATTTCAAGAATGGGTTGCAAGTAAAACAACAAGGTTTAGAAGTTCTTGAAACCGGAGATACAGCGTTAGTTTTGGCAAATACAGTTGTGTCAGCTCCTAATTACCCAGAAGTAATTCGAAAAGCGACTTATGTTTTTACCAAAAGCTCAGAGGGAGTTTGGTTGTGTTCAATCGATAATTCGTATGGTCACGAAATCATTGGCAAATGTGAATAACTACTATGACGTCAATTGCTCATCTGTGATTACTTATCGCAAACACGATTCTGCCCCAAAATCATTTAGCCTCCGATTGTTGACCGCTTCCCGATGTCAGTGCTTGACCTATATTTTTTAATAGCAGATTATGACCCTAGTTGTGTATTTTGGGTTATAAAGGCAATGTCTGCTAAACAGACACTGGTATAAGTATCTGGAGATGTATGTACCACATAAAATTAGACGAAATCCTTGCTGGCTATAGTTTGAGCACATCTCAAGGTGGTGAACTGGTTTCTGTCCAATATAGAGGTATTGTCCTCCAATCTGAGGGGCGAGAATTTATAAGAAAAGCCGAGGGTGTTGTTAATCGAATACTTAGCAAATTACCAGTGCCCATAAGTCCCAATGATGTCAAAACGTTGGTTGTCATCATAAGACAGAATCTAGAGGCTGACGTTTATATAAATGAGTGTGATATAACGGCGAGCGCTGTTGTTAGTAAAAGCGTGAACAAGGGTGATCCTATTACCAAAAGTGACCTTTATCACATTCATAGCGTTGACCTATCTGATATTAACTTTCCCAATGACTGCTCCTATATTGTTTTACTTACTAATGGTTGGGATAGGATTTTTTACTATGATTTTGGCCCTACAATCGGTTCTGACGATTTGAAGTTAATAGATTATGACGTAAACAGAGTTTTGGGACTCGGTTTATCAGCGTCTCTATTCTTTGAAATGTTTGACTTGTCGTCAACAGAGTGGTCGAAAATTATTAATACAGGTTGGTTTCCGTTTTCATATCTGACATATGAACAACAAGAAAACCTGATTAATCACATAAAGTATGACTGGGACATGAGTGCTATCATTGAAGGTATAAACGATACTTTCATTGGTGGTAAAGACGAGTGGCTGGCAACCTTGAATGCCAACGAAGCTCTTCGAAAACATCTTAACTTGGTTAGCAAAGCGCTCACCCATCACGTGAATGGTGACTATGAATCGGCTATACATATGCTTTACCCAAGGCTAGAGGCTTTGTTGCGAGAAGACTTCATTTCTAAGAACCCTGGTTTGCAAGGGAGAAAGCAACAGGCTCTAGCTGACCATATAGGAACTAATATTACTGGTTACTCGCATCAATTAAGTCGTTATTTTCCCGAGAAATTTAGTGAGTATGTTCTAAAATCATATTTCAAAGACTTTGACCCAGATGTCGAGAGTGACTTTGTTAGCAGAAATTCGCTTTCTCATGGTTCTGTTGGAGAGTCGGCTTTAACGCTGAGTTCTTCAATTGTAGGCTTTTTGATCCTCGACCAAATTCACAGATACACACATTTCTCAAAAAATGTAACGTTAGATCGTGAGTAAATACTTTTAACAAACGATCAAGGAATCAACATATTTTTCCTAATCCGACAAAACGTTCTTGATCATCAGCTCTAACGCGTTTTTGTTCATCTTCGTTTCAGGCAGTTCTGGCCGAAACTGTGTTTCGAGTTCAAATTTTACGATTAGGTCACAAATTGCCTGTTGAATTTGTATACTTCAACCAACTGGCTCCTGCACTGAATTAATTTCGCATCCGAAACTGTTGGCTTGAAGCAGTCATCAGAGTTGGACTGTTGTCTGACGGCTTCATATTTAAGAATTTTTCTTTCAACTTTGAGATAGGTACAGGGCGGCTTAGAAAAAATCCTTGAGCTTGTCCACAATCTAATTCTTCTAGAATACGCAGTTGTTGAGGAGTTTCTATACCCTCGGCAACAACCTGAATACTAAATTTCTTCGCTAGATCAATAATGCCTGAAGTAATCGCTCTTGAACGATAGTTAACCTCAATGTCTTTGATGAAGCTTTGATCTATTTTGATTTCATCTACTTCTAACTTATTAAATATTTCGAATGAGGTATAGCCAACCCCAAAGTCGTCAATCGAGAATGCTACGCCAGACTGCTTAAATTTTTTCACCAGATTTGCACATTGTTCAATATTGTTTAACATGGCTGTCTCTGTAATTTCGAGACATAGATATCGAGCAAACTCAGCATCTTGCCTTAGGTAAGCTTCAATTTGGCACATGTCTTCAACACTATTTATCTCGGTAGCAGAAATGTTTACTGATACGCTCTGAACCACATACCCTAGGAGCTGAGCTTCTTTAAGTTGCTTTGATGCTTGTTTCATAACGAGTGCAGTTAAAGCACTGCACAGATTATTGTCTTCTGCCAGTTTGATAAATACTGAAGGTGAAATATCTCCGTATTGATGATGTTTCCATCGTGAGAGTACTTCCACCCCCGAAAATCTCTTGTCTTTTAAATTATACTTAGGTTGAAAGACGATCTGTATTTGTTCCTCTTGTATTGCCTTGCGTAGATCATTAATCATTTCTTGTCTTTGGATATCTTGCTCAGCTAGTTTTTGGTCGTGGTAACGGATAGCATTTTTTGTTTTCTTTGCTTGAGTGAGGGCATATTTTGCTGAAAACATGAGCTGTTTAACGCTTCTTCCATCAATTGGATAGAGTGCAACGCCAATAGAGCACGTAACGTTAATACCATGATGTTTTGCGTGTATGTTGAATTGCTTTTGAATACGAGCTAAGTGCATATCAATCTGGTTTACGTCATGCATGTGAACCAAACAAACGAACCTATCAGTGTGAGTACGCGATGAAAAAAATGGAAAGATGCTCGGAAAGTCGATAGTTTGTGCGATGTCTTTTAAAAACGGACTGCTTTCTTCGTAGCCAAGTTGATCGGCAACAGGCTTGAAGTTGTCAATTTCGAGAAGAAAGAGTACATAATGTTCACTTTCGCTAGCACTACTGATTTTTTGCTCTAAATAGCGAAAAAAGACAAGTGGGCTATGAAGACCTGTCACATAATCGATATCATGCGCGTGCTTAAGCTCTCGGTTATTCCGTTTTATCAGCACCCATAGCAATAGAGAGGTTATAATAATGAATAGTATTCCCTTTAGTGATTGAGCTAAAGAATACACACGTAGACTTCTAGGTAACAGTTCTATCGCTTTATCGGAGAGTAAAATCCACAGTGAGGCAAATACGGTGTAGTGAAGAACGAATTTTGCGGAAGGATGTGAGTTTCTTTTCATATCAACCACAGTAATATAAACCAGAATTCATACAATCTGCCATAAAGGATAATGTTTAGCAATGTAAAGGGTGAGTTTTTCATAATTCTATGTAGATCAAATTATTTCTGCCTGCTCAACAGCTCTATTTCCTTCAATAGGTGTTTCAAATCTGTGGAGGGGCTATCTACTTTTATTATTCCCGACTTAACTGTCGTGCTGATATAAGCTTTAACTACGTGTAAATTTTCAACTGAAACCTCTAGCCATTTCCCTTGGTTGGCATTGTTAGTCATCTCAGCCACATGACGCGGTGCGTGCTGCTAATCCACAAAAGAAGAGACAGATAAAAAATAGCAGGTGATTTGGTATTAAGCTAAAAATGAAAAAGCTCAACCATTAGGCTGAGCTTATTTTGATGAGTAGGAGTGTTAACGCGTTTGTTTTAGTTCTCTCAATACATCATGCAGTGAAGGAACAATGGCGTGACCAAATTGGCGCACTTCGTCACATGGCTCTACCAAATCAGGGATCTGGTAAGTCGACATATTGGCGGCGACGGCGGCACGCACGCCATTGTTTGAGTCTTCAAAAGCCAGGCACTTGGTAGGTTCAACGTTCAATCTGTTGGCTGCGAGTAAGTAAATTTCCGGATCAGGCTTACCATTGTTGACCTCACAGCCTGTTGTCAGGTTATCGAAATACTTGCTTAATCCTGCCAGTTCAAGCTTAATCTTGGCGACATCTTTAGCTGTTGACGTCGCCACCGCGATGGGCAAGCTTTGCTCTTTCAGCCACTCGAGCAGATCGACTACGCCTTCTTTAACAGGAATAGCCTGGTGTTTGACCACTGCGTTGTAACGAGTTCGCCATTCCTGATGCAATCGATCCAGGTCATTTCCATAGGCTTTGCGGAAAATAGCTTCAATGCCCGCCGCATTACGACCAATGATTGATAGATAGATCTCATCGTAAAACGGCAGTTTTTGCACTTCACAGGCTTCTTGGAATACGCGCATACAGACGCGCTCGGTATCAAGAAGCAAACCGTCCATATCAAAAATAGCAGCTTGGTAATCCATGACTTTACCAGTTTGTTGAGTGATACGTCATTCTGACATAAGTCACACTTTATTTCTTGCCAAATTAAATGGTCATCGAATCCAGCAATTCACGTATGAAACACAGAGATAAATTGCGAGTAATAATCAGAAATCTTTAGTAGCATGTTACAAAACATCAAAACTCAGTTGATTAGGGAAGCAGGCAATGGAAAAACTACGTGTAGCATTTATTGGTTTGGGTGTGATGGGCTACCCAATGGCAGGCTATTTAAGTAAAGCGGGATACGAGACGAAAGTGTACAACCGCACAAAAACCAAAGCGGATAAGTGGGCGGAAGAGTTTAACGGCGTTGCCTGTGAAACACCGGCTGAAGCGGCTGAAGGGTGTGATGTTGTATTTACCTGTGTAGGTAATGACGACGACGTTCGTGGTGTTGTTTATGGTGAAGAGGGTCTTCTTGTTGGCCTTAAAGCGGGCGCTGTATTTGTCGATCATACGACCACTTCTGCAGAATTGGCGGTTGAACTTGCAGACGCTTGCACTAAGGTTGGTAATCACTTTATCGACGCCCCGGTATCTGGTGGCCAAGCTGGCGCTGAAAATGGTGTTCTAACCATCATGTGTGGCGGCGACGCAAATGTCTTTGAGCAGGTAGCTCCAGTGATGGATGTATACGCCAAACAGATCACGTTATTGGGTGAAAATGGCCAGGGGCAGCGTTGTAAAATGGTCAATCAAATCTGTATTGCCGGTGTACTGCAGGGATTGAGTGAAGCACTGCTATTGGCTCAAAAATCTGGCTTAGACATTGAACAAGTCGTCGAAACACTGAAACATGGCGCCGCTGGGTCATGGCAAATGGAAAACCGTGCTACGACCATGGCGCAAGATAAGTTCGACTTTGGCTTCGCGATTGACTGGATGCGCAAAGATCTTGGCTTCTGCCTTAACGAAGCTGAGCATGTTGGTTTGCAGCTCCCGTTAACCCAAATGGTCGATGAGCAATATGCAGACCTACAGCTTGATGGCCTTGGACGTATGGATACCTCGGTATTGATTAAAGCTGTGGCCAAAAATCAGTAGTAGATAAACAACTCTTGAGTATCGAAGAGCTTAAAGAAGTCGAAGTTAATCATACTTATATCCTTACGAATTAGAGGTGCGTAATGCGCCTCTTTTTATTGGTCTTAACTCAGGGCTTGTAGGGAAGATTATTATGGATAGATTCTGGTGGAAAGCGGATTGTACTTATTGAATTGATAGTCGGTGACTATATTCCTGAACTGGATGGAATCAGAAAGGTACTACACAGAACTAATTGAATTTAAGGATAAAGTTGACGTTGAAACGCTAGGCCAGCCAGTTATCAAAAAACGAGTGCTCGGTTCCGGGAGCGATTGCTTTTATGAAGCAATTCGTTTCTCGGAACCAAGCATCTCGGTGGCTATGGGGTATGATCCTATTTGGCGTGACTATTATACCAAAAGGCGCTAGTTAAGCGTATTTAACTTCAATTTGTTCCGCTTTTGAGAATGCCGTGTGAGTGGCAAGTTGGTTCCCGTAACGTTCAATATTAGGGAAATGTTTGCTCATGCCAAACTTGTGTACTAATTCCACGATGAAAGACATCATGATGTCGGCCCCGGTTAAGCGTTCTTCTACCAGGTAGGTTTTAGCTTCCAAAGCTTGCTCGAAGTAACTCAACACACTCATGGTTTCTTTATCTGCGTAACTCAATAAGAACTCTGTTTGAGCAGGTTCTTTGCTTACGAAGAGTTTTAGCAATATTGGTAATATCGCCGAGCTCTCAGCAAAGTGCATCCACTGCAAGTACTGAGTATGGGCTTTCGTTCCGCGATCGGGAGCAAGTTGGCCATCGCCGTACTTCTCAATCAGATACTCAGTGATGGCGCCTGATTCAATGATGATTTCACCATCATCTTCGAGCACTGGTGATTTACCAAGTGGGTGTACACTTTTAAGCTCTGGAGGCGCTAAAAAAGTCACTTTGTCACGTGCATACGGCACGATTTCGTAGTCCACATTGAGCTCTTCAAGTAACCAAATAATACGCTTTGAGCGAGACTGATTGAGATGGTGAAGTTTAATCATTCTTTATCCTATATTTACAGAGGGTTGTTTACCTGAACAACAAGTTTGCCGAAGTTTTTTCCTTCGAGCAGACCCATAAACGCATCTGGTGCATTTTCCAGGCCTTGTACGAGTTGTTCACGGTATTGGATCTTTCCTTCTGCCAGCCATTGGTTCATGTCTTGCGCAAATTCATCGTAACGGTGTCCGTAGTCATCAAAAATGATGAAACCTTGTACTTTGATTCTCTTTGTCAAAACCTTGGACATCAGCAGCGGTAGGTTATTTGTGCCTTGTGGAAGCTCAGTCGCGTTGTACTGAGAAATCAGACCACATACAGGAATACGGGCTTTAACATTCAACAATGGCATTACAGCATCAAATACCTTGCCTCCGACGTTTTCAAAGTAAACATCGATGCCGTTGTCACAGGCGTTTTCCAATTGTTGCGCGAAATCAGCGGCTTTATGATCGATACACTCATCGAAGCCAAGCTCTTCTTTTGCATAGCGACATTTTTCTTCACCACCTGCAATACCGACAACGCGACAGCCTTTAAGCTTTGCAATTTGACCAACCGTCGAGCCCACAGGCCCAGTTGCGGAAGCAACAACAATCGTTTCACCTGGTTTAGGTTGACCGATATCCAGTAATCCCATGTATGCCGTGAAGCCTGGCATACCAGCTACGCCTAGTGCGTACGACGGGTTTTGTGGATTTTTACCCAGTTTAATGACCATTTCGCCTGTTGAAATGGCGTAATCTTGCCAGCCAGTATAAGCAAGTACCCACTCACCAACTTCATAATCAGGGTGATTGGAAACTTCGACCTGAGATACCGTACCTGCGACCATTACGTCGTCAATCGCAACCGGTTCTGCGTAAGATTCTGCGTCACTCATACGACCGCGCATATAAGGGTCCAGCGATAGGTAAACGGCTCTTAACAACATTTCACCATCTTGTGGAACTGGCTTTGCCACTTCTTCCAGTCTAAAGTTTTCAGTTGTTGGTGCACCGTGTGGACGTGATGCAAGTACGATTCTGCGGTTGAGTGCGTCTGTCATGTTATTTCTCACTTTAAATTAGACCGGTCGTCTAGTGGTTTTCGATTAGCTTGTATTCAATAACGAAAAGTGTGTCGGTATCAGGGTAGATTTCCCGAATCAGTTGTTTTAATTCTGCTAATGCCATGGCTTCTTGCTCAGCATGGAACTCATTAATTTCATCAAATTTAAGTGGTTTTACCGAGAGCATTTTGATGTCACAGACCTTACGGTTAGTTTCTAAAGTGAAGACTTCCACCTCAGTATTTGGCTGGTAGTGACTTTCAGATTCATCCCGTATCGTGATGGTTTTTTTACCCGATGTGATCAAAGGAGTGAGAAATTCAAAAAAGGTAATCGTTGTTGGATGAGATGACATGTTGCGCTCGCTTCTCAAGGTTATTTGACTGCATTATATAGCGATACCTCAATAACCTCGAGGTGCTTGTTTCAGTGAGTGTAGCTTGTAAATCCTCTGTTGGCGAAACCTCACCAATTTAGCCTTTTCTAATGATATACAGCCCTTTCGCGGAAAAGTAACCAAGTAATATTCCGCTCCAGTTAGTGCTGAGATCGCCGACACTAAACGTACGGTTGGCAATAAAAATCTGGCTAAACTCCTCCAAAGAAATCATCAGTAGCAGACACAACAACAGGCGAACACCAAAAGCATCCGTTTTGTTAGGGCTGGCAAAGCGGGGGAAGGTAAATACGGCAAAAAAGCTAATTAACAGACTGAACGTAAAATGGAGCGTCGTTGAGCCGCCGACATAATGCTCCATATTGAGATAGGTCGTATGACTCAAATCAGAACTTTTCCAAAGCGAAAGGGCAATGGTCAGTAGCGATACGAAGCAAAAACTGACGCGTGCAAACATTGATGACATACCTAACCTACTGGAAAGAATCCTAAATAACGTTTAACAAAGTACAGTGCGGCAAGGTTTTGTATCGCCATACCGACTGCCATTGCCCAAGCTGCACCGATGACGCCGTGACTGTGACACAGGAAGATCAATAGTAAAATGGAGATGGTTCCTGAGCCAATGGTGATGTATTTCATGGTTCGTTCATGCCCACTCATCAAAAGCAGAAATCCCACAGAGCCAGTGGCTACGTTAATTAATTGACCGAGAGAGAGTACGATTAGAAGTGGGGCGGCAGCGATAAACTCCTCGCCGAAGAAACCCAGTACAAATACAGGAAACAGTGTACAAATTAATACTGGAATTAACGCGGCGGCAATGTTCATCCGGCATGCCATTCGGCTCAGGTTGCGTAATTTATCCATCTCACCTTCTTTATAAAGCGACGCAAACATGGGAGCGACGACAAAATTAATCGTGATTAGCACGAACCCTATCAATAGTGAGGTTCGTTGTGCTGCGGCTAGTAAGCCAATCTCTGAAGCCGATATGAAGAAGCCGGCGATGACCAACCCTCCCCATTGAAGAATGTTGTTAAAAACGCTCCCAATCCAGACTTGTTTGGCTGAAGCAGCCAGTTGGCGATTCGGCGTTGATGTTGGTTTTAGAAATTGTCCCGATCTAACCCAGTTTGCCGTCGAGGTCGTGGCTACAATAACGCATGCTAGCAGCAGAGCAGCCATCAAATAGTTTAGGTTTTGCAAACCAAACAAGGCTAACGTAGCAATAAAGAACACCATCAACATGCTTACGCCTAATTGCAGAGCAAATAGGGAGGAGATCACATTCTTACTCGCTTGCAAGACTCGGCTATTGGTTTGGCCAAGTACTAAAAAAGGAACACAGAGTAAGGCGATCGCAACGGCGGTTAACGGGGCACCAGCTTGATTGACGGTGTCCGGGAATAAATAAAACCCGGAACAAAGCACCAGCCCGGCAGGGAGACAAAATGCAAAACTTCGGGACAGTGCTGTTTTGTAATTATCGCTCTGTTGCTGAGCGTCGTTGCTGCTGAATGCAATGGCGTTATATCTCACCAAGGCTACGTCAAAACCCAACTGAGAAATAATCGCGGTCAGCGACACCAGATTAAATAAGAAGAAAAACTGGCCAGCGATCGACGCATCTGTGGTTCGAGATACCATGACGGCGAGAAGAAACGCAAATAATGCGCCGAATACTTTGGTGAGCGCAGTTTTTAAACCAAGTGAAAGTAAGCTCTTTTGCTCACTTGGGACTGAGAGTCTTTTTTGTTGAAATGCTTGAAACATGTAATATCTCTAACTGTAGATGCTGTTTAGAGCAAGACGCTGTTTTTCTTCACTGAACATGTCATTCAATTCAGTCGTGTATTGGCCAAAATCAATATCGTGATAGTGGTTGATACAGTGGGTCAGCTGTTTGGCCATTTCTTCTGGGGTTTGCGCCAAGAAGGGATAGTTCAGATCTTTTGTAGCGCCAATCCGACGAATGACCATTGGGAGATGGAGCTTCGCGGCTTCAAGGATCGTTAACGGCATCCCTTCCCAAGCGGCAGTGTGTAAATAAATATCTGATGCTTGTAACTGCTTGACGACTTCATCACGAGGAAGCATGCCAGTGACGTGAACGCCCTTGGCTTTTAAATGCTGTTCAAGTTCAGGATCGCCACCACCAATCCAAGTGATATCCAATTGACAATTGAGTGCTGGAACATCGAGGTGATAAAGGGTATCAATCAGAAATTGCGGATCTTTTTGAGGCGCGACGCGGCCAAGGACGACCAATTTTAATACGTCAGCTTTATCCCGGTTTTCGCGCTCTTCACTTTGATAAGAGACATAATTATTAAGTAACTCAGCACGTTTTGCACCAATGCTAATGGCTAAATCGCACTCACGCTGACTACACCCTGCGACGACATCTATTTTATTCAATCGAACTCTTTCTAATACTTTATATAGCTGGCGAGCAACGCCGGAAATATCTTCTCGCTCAAATGCATAGCAGTGGGGCGTATACACTAACCGGGCGTTATTGAGATTCAAAAAACGCCCTAAAAAGCCCGCTTTACTCGAGTGT
The DNA here is from genome assembly GCF_963675395.1 of uncultured Vibrio sp. NCBI lineage: Bacteria > Pseudomonadati > Pseudomonadota > Gammaproteobacteria > Vibrionales > Vibrionaceae > Vibrio > uncultured Vibrio sp. The sequence goes on from NZ_OY776222.1 coordinate 640,400, forward strand.
AGGTGGACAATATCTGGTTTGATTTCATCAATTGTTTTGTTCGCATCTTTAATGAACTGCAGTAGCCCACCCTTCACCCATTGAGCCCGCGAAAATACATCGTGATCGCTGTCATTGGTTAAATCATTTTCGCGAGCTCTGGCCACCAGAAAATGCTGATAAGGTTCATGACGGGAAGAGTGCGCGTAACTATAAAGTGCAGTTTGAACACCACCGCCAAAAGATTCGGTTATATGCAGTACTTTTTTCATGATGTTTTGGTTCCCGGGGTTTGCTGCCATTTAGTCTTAAAGGCTTCGCGTTCTTGCTCTGAGTAAACATGTTGATACAGTGGTAAGTCGTACATGTAGAACAGCTTAGAAAAATCGTACTTCTGCTTAAAATACTGATAGATGTTTGAGTACCATTTGTTCTTCGCTTCGTTGCTATTCTTTAACTCAAAATTATCGACATCTAAAAAGTGACCAATCTCCTGGTCTAATGAGCTGAGCTTTTCACACTTAATTAAAAGCACTTTTGCCTGGTTATTATCGAAGGTAAAGAATGGCTGAGTACTATCAATCTGCTGGCCCATGACGTCGATTTTGAAATTACGTTTTAGTTCGTTGTCGAACCAGTCGGCGAAATAGTTAAGGTTAATGTAATTGTCAAAGCAGTTTTCCAAGTGCTGATAGGTCACGTCCATGTCGTTGTGGATCGCTTCATTTTTTTTACCTTCAATAAATTGCAAATGAAGATCTTGGAAAAAACGAGACAGTACAGTTGCGATAGGATCACGCACCAAAGTCACGATTTTTAACTGTTCACGTTTTTGCAGAATCCGCTTTCTTTGGCTAAGAACGAGTCGGTAAATCGCACGGTTTTTGAAATCGAAGAATTTCTTCACATCCTGTTTGTTGTGATACATGTGAAACTCTTCATGATCATCAAAGGTATGGATGTGGTAACTCGGGATTTTACGTTCTCCTAGCGTGTGCTCAATGGACGATGAGCCCACTTTGCCCATTTGGTAAACCAAGACGAAGTTGTCAGCCCGCAGTTCTCGGTTTTTCTCAAATTGTCGAGAGATTGAATATTTCATTGATCAAGTCCTTGATTATTAAAGTTCGTGGCTTTATTTACCGAATGTGAAGGGATTCTGCCGGATTCTTCGGTACGCCTCACGCTGATCATTACTGGCAGTAATAGGATTAAAATGATCGTGGTATTCACCGCGACGAAGCAGACCATGATCAGCGCGTACGCTGCGAGTAGTAGGCTTTTCCTGTTTTCGTTTAAGCTGTGGAAGCAAAATCGGATGAATATAAAATACCCGCCAAACAGCAGTGCTATACCCAGCAACCCATACTCGATCGCGGTATCAAGGACAAAGTTGTGGGTGTAAATCGCCAACTCTGGATAGTTAAAATAATTGACCATGAAGTTGGGAAGCATTTTGGCTCCAACACCTAAGATTGGATGCTGTTGCAGAATATCGAATCCGTTGGCTAGTAACAGTTTTCGGTGTAAATTGGACACCCACCTTGCTTCGCTTTGATTGGCAAACAAGATGTCTTTTTGGGTGAACTCTAACTGGTCAGCTAACACGTCGAAACCGACATACAGCGTGATGGAGACGGCCGCTAAAATGACGAAACTTAGAGTCAGTAAGATGGCCCAGGTATACGTTTCACTGACGGCATTTTTCATTAAATTCTTAATGAAAAGCCGATCCAAAATAAACAATAAACAAAAACCAAGCAGGGCTTTTCGCTCTTGTGACAAAACCAGCAACACCAGAGCAATCAACATCAAAATATGGAAGGCACGAATCTTGTCTCGGTATAAATAGAGCAATGAACAAAGCAGGCCAAAGCTATATTTGCTTACTCCAAGAAGCTTAAACCCACTTTGATAACCTTGGGCAAAGTGCCAGGCGGCGACTGAGCAGCAGATAGCCAAGAGCAGGTAACAAAAGTACACCATGACGCGGTCATCATCGAAAGCACCGTAAGCAAACAGTATTCCGAGCAGACTAAGAATCGCGACCCACTGAACGGTTTCGGTAATGAGTGGCATCAACGGAACACGGTTAAGCAATCCGTTAATAAACACATAACCGGTAAACAGCAGCACAAACCCGATACACGGATGGAGTAGCTTGCGTGTTTTACTCTCCATGACAACAAGCGCGCTTAATCCGAGTGAAAGAAGACTGGCGATATCACTTGGCGCCAGTGCGATACTTCCAGCTTGGATTTTCACTGGCGCAAAGAAGAGTGCCAAGGTAATCGCAGCCAGAAGGGGGATGTGATTACTTGCTGGCATAGAGTTCATCATAAGCCTGGTAATAGCTATCTCTGAATTGCTCCAGAGTAAAAGATTTACAACGTTCTACAAAAAAGTGAGTAGCCATTTCATAATGGGCTTGGTTACTGCAAATTATCTCAATTTTATCGGCTAATTCCCGGGCGTTTCCTAGTTCGAATAAGTAAGAGTCATTACCAATCACTTCATCTAATCCGGGAACATTTGATCCCAAAACGGGCAGTCCCTCAGCCATCGCCTCCACGGCCGCCAGTCCAAACCCTTCAATAATCGAAGATTGAACATACACATCAAGATTAGATAGAAAGGTTGGCACATCTGAGATGACACCATGCCAGTGTACGCGGTGGGTACAGTCTAATTGTTCCGCTAAATTTTGCAGCTCTCGTTTTTTATCACCGTCACCTGCTAAGTGAAGATGGTAATGGTCGGGTAATTTAGCGACGGCCTGTATGAGAGTCGAGTGGTCTTTATAGCCATGCAGCCTGCCTGCCATCCCAATCTTAATTGGATGATTTGGTGTCATTCTGCTGTAAGACTTCGCTTGTCTAGAGAAACGGTTTAAGTCGACACCATTATAAATAACGTCATAGCGATCCTTGTACCTAGGCAAAAACCGGATTAACTCTTCTTTAACTTTATTGGTGATACAAATCGTTTTCTGATGTTGTTGGTACATCAGATATTCCATAAACTTAAAGGCTGGGTAATCTCTACGCCTATTCGTCGTGTTGTGTTCTGTTTGTACCCGTTTCTTACCAATCGCTAATAAAGCGACATATATTGAAGGGAATAAGTGGCTATGGATCAAGTTTGGCCAGCGCAATAACCCCCATTTTTCTTTTATCGACAGGGAAGACCAATAGTAGCAACTGACCCCGTTTTCATTTAACAGCGTCTCAAAATCATTGTCTTTATGAAGAAGCAGTATTTTCACTTCGTAGTGTGGTTTGTGCTTAACGACAAGGTCAACCAGAAAGCGCTGAGCGCCCCCGTTATTGGATAAATCATTAATTATATGTAATATTTTCATTTCCCTACCAAGCTATTTTTGTGAGTACTTGTTCTTAATGTTGGCAATTTCAGAACTCGTAAAAAAGTGCATTGCAAGCTTTGAAGAAAGCATCTCGTCAACAAACTCTGGTTTGAGCTGGTATGAATTTTTAAACTCGGTAGCAAGTGGCGAGTACCACTTGTTTTCCGATTGGTTGTCATGGGTCACTTCGATTTCTCGCTGCAAAAACTCACTGATCGCTTGCTGTGATTGATCCAGTTTGTCGGTTCTAATCACCATTAGGGAAAAGTTTCCTTTTTGGTATGTTTGATAACCAAGTTCATGATCGAACGGATGAATAAAAACGTCTATCCCTGTTAGTGCTTTGATTTCATTATCAAACCACTCAAGAGGGTAGTGATGATTAACATGCTTCTCAAAGGTCTCATGAAGCAGTTGCGGGCGCTCTGAGCGTACAGCGCTGTCATCTTTGAGGTATTTATCCGCCGTCCAGAATGGCAGTGACTGGAAAAGCATGGATATGTTTCTACCAATTGGCTCTCTGACCATCGAGATAATACGTACCTGCTGTTTACGCTTTAGCATGTTGGTCACAATGGCACGTTTTAGTAACCGTTTGACGTAGTTCGTTTTTGGTTTGTGCAGCTGTGCTCTTACCGGCGATATTTGTTGTGACGCGGCAATGGACATCAGATCGTGCAGATGAATAGAGCCATCAATCGACTTTTCGAGCGCACTGGAACCTACCTTCCCCATTTGGTATATCAGTACTGGCTGCTCCTGACGTTTCAGCGCTTGATACCAAGATACTTGTTGTCTAGTAGGCGTATTTCTGGACATATAGAGCTTCCCCTTCCTTAGATTTTGCTTGTGTAATAAGTACGCCAAGAGATGGTACGGAATGTTGTAATTGTTTGGATAACGCAACATTAACCAGCTGTGCTTTGGTAGACTCCGCGCGAATGACAGTAATCAGCCCATTAGCGTATTGACCTAAAATCAGTGCATCGCTCACAGACAATAGTGGCGGGGTGTCAATGATGATTCGGTCATATTTTTCCTGAAAGTAATCGAGTAGTTTATTAAAGCGTGCCGAGGCTAACAGTTCCTGCGGGTTTGGCGGAATTAATCCTGCAGGCAAAACATCTAGCTTCGCTTCTTCAACTCTGACAATGCAATCTTTAATGGCTGTATCCATGGTGAGTATGTTGGTTAAGCCCGGTTGAGAATCGGCAATGTCGAATCTTTTTGCCAGTGAAGGTCGGCGAAGGTCACAATCAATAAGCAGTACTTTCTCCATCGTCGAGAAAGAGACAGCCATGTTAATGCTGGTGGAGGTCTTTCCTTCTTCTGGAATCGCGGAAGTGAAAGGCAGTATTTTTTGTTTGGTGTTGGTCAGCTTGAGTAAAAGTGAGGTTCTGATGGATCGGCACGCTTCACTAAACAGTTTTTCATCCTTATCCAAGTATGCCGTGTAGCTGAGCCCATTTTTACGCAAACGACGGTTTTTAACCAGAGGGATAGTACCCAGGCAAGTTACGCCAAGCTTTTCTTGAACATCAGACGCGGTTCTTATTACTTCACGTAATGTTTCTAAAATGATGACTAACGCACAGGCAATAGCAAAGCCGAATAACGTAGCAATGAGAACCAGCTTCATTCTTTGTGGCGCGACAGGAAACAAAGGGATCATGGCCTTGTCTGTGAAGCGAGCGGTGACATTTTTGTAGTCACTGGTTGCGTTGGTCTCTTTCTCTCGGTTTAAGAATGCTTCGTAGAGCGCTTTGTTGGATTCAACTTCACGTTTGAGTTGTTCATAACGTGCCTTTTGTGAGCCCAATGATTGGAATTCTGTTTTCTTGCGATCCAACTCTGAACGCAGCATGTCTTCCTGAGATTTTGCTGCCAGTAAGTCTTGCTGCTTACTGAATGAAATTTCACGAATGAGTTGTTGGGTTCTGCTCTGTATCGATTCTAATTGGGCTCTCGCTTGAATCATTCGATCGTGCTTCGGCCCGTAACGCTGCGCCAGTTCAGATAAATTTTTCTCAGCTTGAGCCTCTGAAAGTTTCAGGTCACGAATCTGTACTTGATTAGCGAACTCCTCTATGGATAGCAGGCTATCTAAGCTTTGTGATGATTTGCGTCTGAGAAGCTGAATCAAAGACTGAGATTCAATACGATTATTGACGGCGGTATTGAGCTTACGATTGAGCTCTTCCAGCTCATTGGCATAGATTTCATCGATACCGTTGATATCAATCAGTCCCTCTCGCAACAGAAAGTCTTGCAGAGCCTGCTCTGAATCTCTCAAACGCTCTTCTAACTTTTGCGAGTTGTTGGTCAGCCAGGTTGCAGCGTTTTGTGTGACGACCAATTTTGCTTCAAAGTTTGCATCGATATAGGCTTGACCCACAGCATTGGCGATTTGTGTTGCTAGTTTTGCATCCGCCGAGCGAAAATGGATCTCAACCATTTGCGTATTGCGAACAGGTTCGATTTCTAGCTTGTCTTTAAACGTTTGTAGTGCCCGATAATAGGTATCTGAGTACTGAGCTGTTTCTGTTGGGTTTGGCGTAACGCTTAGTAAGTCTTGAACCAGCGGGATTGATTTGATTTCATCAATCGTTTGTTTTAGACCACCAGTACTGGTGAATTCGGGGTACTGCGTAAGATCCAAGCTTTGGATAACTTTATCCGCAATATGGTTCGACTGTAAAATAGCCACTTGAGTTTGGAAGTATTCTTTCTTGGTGGTATCCACGCCATAGACCTCTTCTATGGACAAGGCGCTTTTTTGCTCTTCTTGAATTAAAAGCGTCGCTGTTGCTTGGTATATCGATGTTTTCGAGTAGATATGCCAAGTGCAGGCTAAAGAGAAAATCAAGGTAAAAGCAGCAATACTCAACCAGTTCTTTTTCAGCGTTTTATAGTGATGACCAAAACGGATCAGTTCTATTTTGTTCATCGGGAAGTGGTTGGGGTGAGTTCCGTTCATTTGATTACCTGTCACTTAGAAGAAGCTTTGATCAATAAATACAATGTCACCAGGCTCGACATTTAGGTGCATATCGACATTTTCTACCGTGTTACCGGTATTGTGTTTGGTGAGGTTAATTCCCTTGCGTGATGCTCTGTCCGTGAGTCCGCCAGCTAACGCGATTGCTTTTTCTATCGTTAACCCCGGGCGATATTCAAAACCACCGGGCTTACGTACTTCACCATTAACGTAAAAAAGCCGGAAGTTATTGATCGTTACCATCACCTTAGGATCAATGAGATAATCGCCTTTTAGGCCAGCCTCTATTTCATCTTTAATCTGTTTAGGTGTCTTCTGGATAGCTTTAATTCGGCCAAGATAAGGGTAATCAAAATAGCCATCAGACGTGATCAGTATGTTTAAAATAGAGAGATCGTCTTCACCATAGACTTGTATCGAAATGGTATCCCCGGTATCGAGACGATAATCTTGTTCATTCGTAGTAGCCGTGGCGATCGTGCTAAATAGCAATACAACCAAGCTAATAAATCTTATTAATGGGTTCATTAAAAATCCTTTTTACAGCGAAAATTGAGTGCTTAGTGTCCAAATGTTTTGTTGGAAGCTATAACCAGCTCGGTCTGATGTTTTATCTTGGTATTGCCAGCTAGCCTGTAACAGAATCCAGCGTTTGATCTGATAATCGATACCGGCAGACAGCGAGTAACGTTCACTATCTCTTGAAGCAATTCCCGGCAGCTCCCCGGTGTAGTCATCTTCTTGGTATAAGAATCTTAACTCTGTGGCGAGGTAGCTATTCCAGTCATGCTTAAAATCAATTCGATAGCGTGTTTGCAGGTTATAGTCGCCATCTTGATCTGGATTCACCGCAGCCTGGGTCGTTTTTACTGCAAATAGCGTTTGTTCTTGAGGTAACCATTCGAAGCCGATATCCCAACTGAAGCCTTTAAAGGTTTCTCTTTCGTTGCTATCGAAGTTTTTTACTTGGTAGCCAAGTCGAGCGATACCCTGTGTTTTTCCGGTTACTTCCCACTGTGCCCCGGTATAGTAAAAGCCCGTTGTATTGTCTCTGGATGCCATGGCTGGGTTGCTGTGCTGATAATCGGTTTGAATTTGTCTAGTACCTACCAGCCAATAGGTTCTTGGCGTTGCTCGCAAATAAAACTCAACATGAGCACTGGGTGCTCTAAAGTCGTTGTATTTGGTTTTCGCATTTGGTGCGAACGTTAAGCCGTCGCGATAGTTTTGATAGGTTTTATCACTATAGTTAATCCCAAACTCAAACCGTCCTTTTGCCCCCTCGGAACCAAAAAGGTAATTGGTTTTTAGATCGTTGCGGTGGAATCTAATCGGCGAGTCAACGGCGTCACCGTTACCCTCAGTAATGTTTTCACCTCTTAATTCATGTTGGGCACGGAATTGATAATCCACGACCAGTCGATTACGGTGGTTAAACTCAAAGAAATTGGTGAATTGAAAGGTATGATCATCGTAATCGTTATTGTCATCCGATGAGAAACCCGCTTTTAATCTATAACTCAGATTTGCTCGGTACTGGTTGCGCTCAATTCGGGCAAGCAGGCTTGGCTCTACTCCCCAAATATTAATGGACTTTGCGTTATCTTCGTCTTTATTCACGTTGTCATCACCTTCATAAAAGGCTTTTACTTGCGGAATAAATTCAATACCCGAGTCGGTTGTATACGCCATTGGTTCTGCCATCGCGAATACTGGCAAAAACAGTAGCGGAACGAGTGGAGTTACTGTCTTCATCTTCTTGACCTTAGTATGCGTTGGCACCAGTGAAGCCTTTAAATACTGTTAGGAATATGATCTTTACATCCATCCAAACAGACCACTGGTGGATATATTCCAAATCAAATTCGACACGTTTTTCCATTTTATCCAGAGTGTCGGTTTCACCTCGGTAACCATTTATTTGCGCCCAGCCAGTAATGCCCGGTTTCACTTTATGTCGAAGCATGTAGCGGTCGACAATTTGGCGATACTCTTCGTTATGGGCAACGGCATGAGGGCGAGGTCCTACGATGGACATAGTGCCTTGTAATACGTTGAAAAACTGTGGTAACTCGTCGAGTGATGTGCGGCGTAGAAACCCACCAAGTGGAGTAATACGAGGGTCGTTTTTCGTTGCCTGTTTGATATGGTTACCCTGATCCATAGTGGTCATGGAACGGAATTTCCATACGGCAATTTTGCGTCCATCTAAGCCATAGCGGTGTTGTTTAAAGATGACTGGACCTTTGGATGTTGCTTTAATACCGATTGCAATAGCAATAAGTATTGGCGCGATTAAGAGCAAAATGAGACTTGAGAAAATAATATCTTCAAGGCGTTTAATCCAGGAGGAAACACCGGCAAAAGGCGTATCGAAAACGCTGAGGGTTTGCACCTGCCCAATTTGATCCCAACGAGAATGTAACAAATTATAGGTAAAGAAATCCGGTATTAGGTACGTGTTCGCGGTGGTGTCAGAGAACTGATTAAGAAGCGCTGCGATACGCTCATTCGCATGCATTGGCATCGCAATATAGACATAATCTACCTCGCCTTTTTTGGCTCGTTCCAGTGCTTGGTCAACAGGCCCCTTAATTGGGTATTGGGAGTGGGGCAGTCGTTTTGTAGAGCGTTCGTCGTAGAAACCATCAAACAATACACCATGCTCGGTATGATTTTGAATCTCGTTCGCTAACGTAATGCCGTGCGGGGTTTGGCCGATAATGATGGCGGTACGCGTATTTAAACCCATTGTTCGCAAATACGCTAAACCCATTCGGAAGGTCAGTCTCCAGCCTAAAAGCAAAAGCGGAGTGATGGTCACCCATAGCCCTAAAATACTGCGATCAAACAATGGATACACTTCAGAAAAATAAAGAACCGCAAACAGTAGTGCCACGGTTATTAACCACGACATACAAGTAATGAACGCTTGTGCTTTGAATGAACTGGTACGCCAGGAACGATAAAGATTTCCGCTCTCAGCCATCAGTAAAAATGAGATACCAGCGACAAATGAGAGTATGACGTAATCCTTGTCTAGTGTGGAATGTGTTCCTTCTAAGACCAGGAACAGCATAAAGAAGACAATGACGGTAAGGTCGGTGATGCGATATAAAAAAGCGAACTCCGCTTCATGAGAACGAATAAGTCCTTTGTATTTCATTACCTAAATTCCCTTCTGACGCGCTACCGCCATTGGAGCTATTGCCCCGTGGTTGTGCCGTAAACGTTTTAATTAGTGATCAAGATGTTCTAACGAATTTTTTTACTGTTCTAACAGTTAAATTCGAAATTAATTTTAAAAATTCATCTTCTAAAGGTAAGTGGAATTAAGAATGAAATTTAAGCATAGTGCTCAGTCCTAGGCTTAGGATAAAGCTGGTACTTAGAACAAAGGGATGAGTAAAAGTATGACGAAATTAGACTGAATATCTAGACTAAGGTTTTATTAAGCAGTGGCCTAATGAACTAATTTTTGAGTAAGAAAATAGTCGTTTAGTTGTGGGTGTTTTTAGTTAGGTGTATTGCGATGGGTGGTTATGGTGATTTATCTGCACCATTGGGCTAGTTATAAAAAATCCCTCTCGGCTGAGAGGGATTGATAGTTTTGGAATTCGACTATTCGACGTCTACGCCATTTTCTTTAAATAGGCGACGGCATGCGCGACCATCGCTGTGGAATAAGTGGCAACGATGTGCAGGGATACCAATTTCTACTTTATCACCCAGTTCGACAGAGAGCGTATCTGGTTGACGGAAAATAACGTCAGCATCTGCACCGTCAAGGTTTAGGTATACCTGAGTTTCGTTACCTAATTTCTCAACAATCATCACTTCACCGTGAATGCTTGCGTCTGCTTCTGAAGCGGATAGTAAGTGCTCTGGGCGAATACCCAAAGACATACGGTCACCACGGTTAACGGTTGTGCCGTCAACAGGAATCCAGAATGATACACCGTTAGATAGTTGAACTTTGACGCGTTCCGCTTCGGCTTCTTCAATAAATACACTCATGAAGTTCATTTTTGGAGAACCGATAAAGCCTGCAACAAAACGGTTTTGTGGGTAGTGGTACAGCTCAAGAGGCTTACCAACCTGAGAAACATAACCACCATCCAAGACGACGATCTTATCCGCCATCGTCATCGCCTCTACCTGATCGTGCGTTACGTAAATCATCGTACAGCCTAGTTGGCGTTGTAGTTTAGTGATTTGAGAACGCATGTTGACACGCAGTGCCGCATCAAGGTTAGACAGAGGCTCATCTAGCAGGAATACGTTTGGTTGTGAAACCAAGGTACGACCAATCGCGACACGTTGACGCTGACCGCCTGAAAGCGCTTTTGGCTGGCGTTCAAGCAGGTGGCCTAACTGCAGGATTTCTGCAGCGTGCTCTACACGTTTGTCAATCTCAGCTTTATCTGCTTTAGCCAGCTTTAGACCAAATGACATGTTGTCATAAAGGTTTAAGTGAGGGTATAGAGCGTAAGACTGGAATACCATACCAACACCACGTTTGGATGGTTCAACGTCATTCATGCGCTCGTCACCAATATATAAATCACCTGAAGTAATGTCTTCAAGACCGGCAATACAACGTAGCAGGGTAGATTTACCACAACCTGATGGACCTACGAAAACAACGAATTCACCTTCGTGTATTTCTAGGTCTACGTTTTTAGAAATCAATACATCGCCATACGCTTTACAAACATTTTTTAACGTGACACTCGCCATGTAGCTCGTCCTCGATCAAATTTTTATTTTCACCACTCATCATTATATGAATTATCTAGCGAGCAGTAACGGTAGGAATTGGTAAGTTAAGGTAGTTGATAAGAAAAGTAGGGTAGCACTTCAATAAATTGTCCTAAGAAGTGCTACCCGTCACAGCCAAGTACGAGTTTCTCTCCCCCACATTAATAGCGTTGTCTCCCCCGTGAAATAATAACCACAAACAACACCAATCAATGACATTCCACTCGTATGGCAATGCAAAACCAGCATATTTTCACCTAACGTATAAGTGTTGCTGGAAAAGGGTTCTTACCATCCACTCTTGGATGGATGCAGTTTCTAAGATTGTTCCATTTGTCACATCCTCCTAATCGAAATAATTGTGGGGGGAGTAGACGGGGAGGAGTAAAAAAGGAGGACTAATGAAGGAGTTGGGCGGAAATCACATTATCACACCACCTAAAGTTGAAGTAGATCACGACGAAAGCCCATTTTGTGATTTGGGTCTCCTATGCTTGACGATATAGATCACGAAAATACGCCATAATTGGTAGGGCGTAGGGATTAGGAGGATGAGACATACTGGATTATTTCAGATGATATATGTCGAAATACGGCTGAACCTCAATGGACTAGCCCTACATCAAAAATATAACAAAGGATACGAACATGAAAAAGTTAAGCGCTGTAGCACTAGGTACTCTTGTTGCTTTGGGGTCATTTGGTGCGCATGCTGCCATCGAAGAAGGACAACTGACCATCTGGATCAATGGCGACAAAGGTTACAACGGCCTTGCTGAAGTTGGTAAGAAGTTTGAAGAAGAGACTGGTATTAAAGTAACAGTGGCTCACCCAGACGGCCTTCAAGATAGATTCCCACAAACAGCAGCGACTGGTGACGGTCCTGATATCGTATTCTGGGCTCACGACCGTTTTGGTGGTTACGCAGAAGCTGGTCTTTTGGCAGAAATCAAACCTTCTAAAGAAATCCAGGAAGGCATCGTTGATTTCGCATGGGATGCAGTGCGTTACGACGGCAAACTGATCGGCTACCCTGTAGCGGTTGAGTCTCTATCTCTAATCTACAACAAAGATTTGGTTCCTAACCCACCTAAGAGCTGGGAAGAAGTAGCAGAGCTTGACGCGAAACTTAAGAAAGACGGCAAGTCTGCAATCATGTGGAACCTAAAAGAACCGTACTTTACTTGGCCACTAATGGCTGCTGATGGCGGTTACGCGTTTAAATACACTTCTGAAGGCTACGACATTAAAGACGCTGGCATCAATAAGCAGGGCGTGAAAGATGCGATGTCTTTCGTTAAAGGTCTGGTTGACAAAGGCGTAATTTCTGCAGATATGGATTACTCAGTCTCTGAGTCAGCGTTTAACCAAGGTGAAACGGCGATGACTATCAACGGTCCGTGGTCTTGGGGCAACATCGAGAAGTCTGGTATCAACTACGGTGTGACTACACTGCCTAAATTCCAAGGTCAGTCTTCTAAGCCATTCGTTGGTGTTTTGACGGCTGGTATTAGCACAGCGTCACCAAACAAAGACTTAGCGGTAGAATTCCTAGAGAACTACCTGCTAACTAACGACGGTCTGCGTAAAGTTAACGATGACAAACCATTGGGCGCGGTAGCACTTAACTCATTCCAACGTGAGCTAGATTCTGATGCACGAATCGCGGCAACAATGGATAACGCAATGAACGGTGAAATCATGCCAAACATCCCTCAAATGAATGCATTCTGGGGTGCGGCTAAGAACGCAATCATCAACGTTGTTGACGGTCGTCAAACTGTAGATGCAGCACTTGCTGACGCAGAAAAACAAATGACTAAATAACTCAGTAAACCCTTTTTAAGGAGGGGGTAACTCCTCCTTACTTTTCTATACTTATTCTATATTCGCTAGCAGGTTCCCTATGCAGTCAGTTCAAGGTACAAAAGCTATGACAGCACCAGCAGCCAACCTTCCGAGCAGCAAAAAAGTGTTTGCTAAATGGGCACTTTTAGGCACAGTCGGCATAATTAATGGTTACGCAACAATCCTAATGTATTCGCGCGGTGAGATTGCGTTTGCACTTCTTACGATTATTCTTACTGCTCTGGCACTGTACATTTTTGGTAGTAAAAAGACTTACGCCCACCGTTATATCTACCCTGGTATCGCAGGGATGATTTTGTTCATCCTTTTCCCGTTGGCGTATACCGTAGGTCTTGCATTTACGAACTACAGTGCAAAAAACCAACTCTCTTTCGAGCGTGCTCAAACTGTACTTTTGGACAGAACGTATCAAAGTGGTGATAGCTACCCGTTCACTTTGTATAAAACAGAACAGGGACATCAAATTGTGGTTGAAAAAGACGGTGAGCTGCTTGCTACGCCGATTTTCCAGCTGCAAGGTTTCTCTACAACGGATTTGGATCTTGAGCCTATCCAAGAAGCGACAGGTGAAAAGGAACAAATCAAAACCATCGTAAGCAACCGTGCGGCGCTGAGCGGGGTCGATCTTCATCTTCCTAGTGGTGATAACATTCGTATGAGTGGTCTGCGTAAGTTTGCTGCCGTCGTACCTTTGTACACCCTTCAAGAAGATGGTGAGGCGTTATTTAACAATCGCACTCAAGAAACACTGCTGCCAAATATGGAAACAGGTTACTACCAGCCGATTGATGAAAGTGGTCAGTTTGTTGGCAGCACAGTTTCACCAGGCTTCGTTGTTGGTATCGGTACGCATAACTTTGAGCGTGTTTGGAAAGATGACGGTATTAAAGAACCATTTATCAGTATCTTTATCTGGACGATTGTTTTCTCTGCGCTAACTGTACTCTTTACTCTAGTCATCGGTTTAGTACTAGCGAGTGTGGTTCAGTGGGAAGAGCTAAAAGGCCGTTCGGCTTACCGACTCTTACTGATTCTGCCTTATGCGGTACCAGCGTTTATTTCTATCCTGATCTTTAAAGGTTTGTTTAACCAAAGCTTTGGTGAGATCAACATGTTACTTGAAGGTCTGTTTGGTATCAGCCCAGCTTGGTTCTCTGACCCATTCATGGCGAAAAGCATGATCTTGATTGTGAACACCTGGCTTGGTTTCCCTTACATGATGATTCTGTGTATGGGTCTACTTAAAGCGATTCCAGATGACCTTTATGAGGCTTCTGCTATCGATGGTGCGAACTTTGTCTCGAACTTTACTCGCATTACATTGCCAATGATGCTTAAACCGTTGACTCCGCTATTGATTGCAAGCTTTGCATTTAACTTCAACAACTTCGTACTTATCCAGTTGTTGACAGGCGGTGGTCCAAATATGATTGGTACCTCAGAACCTGCGGGTTACACAGACTTGTTAGTAAGCTACACCTACCGAATCGCATTTGAAGGTGCTGGTGGTCAAGACTTCGGTCTGGCAAGTGCGGTAGCAACACTTATCTTCCTGTTGGTTGGCGCGTTGGCTCTACTAAACCTACGTGTAACTAAAGTAGCTCAAGATTAAGGAGACATTATAATGGCAATGGTACAAGGTAAGTCATTAAAGTATCGTGTATGGGCTACTCATATTGCAATGTGGGCGTTCTTAGCACTGATTATTTTCCCTTTGCTGATGATCATCGCGATTTCATTCCGTGAAGGTAACTTTGCAACCGGTAGTTTGATTCCAGATAACCCGACATTGGAACACTGGAAACTGGCGCTCGGTTTCTCTGTGACGAACGCTGATGGCACAGTAACACCGCCTCCATTCCCGGTAATGACGTGGCTATGGAATTCGGTAAAAGTAGGTGGTATCTCTGCGGTTCTGATTGTTGCGCTATCGACAACTTCTGCTTACGCGTTTGCTCGTATGAAGTTTAAAGGCAAGAACACCATCTTAAAAGCGATGATGATCTTCCAAATGTTCCCAGCGGTGTTGGCACTGGTTGCTCTGTACGCTCTATTCGACAAGCTTGGTCAGTACATCCCGTTCCTGGGTTTGAATACTCACGGTGGTTTGATCTTCGCTTACTTGGGTGGTATCGCACTGCATGTTTGGACGATTAAAGGTTACTTTGAAAGTATTGATTCTTCTTTAGAAGAAGCAGCAGCACTGGATGGTGCGACACCATGGCAAGCGTTCCGTTTGGTATTGCTTCCGCTGTCGGTGCCAATCTTAGCTGTCGTATTTATCCTATCGTTCATCATGGTAATCGGTGAAGTTCCTGTAGCATCACTCCTACTTTCTGATGTAAACTCGTACACACTTGCAGTAGGCATGCAGCAATACCTATATCCACAAAACTACTTGTGGGGCGATTTCGCAGCCGCTGCAGTACTATCAGCAGTGCCAATCACTGCAGTATTCTTACTTGCTCAACGCTGGTTGGTTGGTGGTCTAACCGCCGGTGGTGTAAAAGGATAATCTCGACTGGTCTTTGAGGTTGACAAGAATAACTAGAAAAGGGCGACCAAAAGGTCGCCCTTATACTTAGCACTGATATTACACTTTTGGTTTGGCCGCCGATCAGTAATGTCGTGCTTATTATTGGCGTTACGCATAGCTGGCTGTTAGCTTAGTTCCTTACGACACAATCACTAACAGTTCCTTGTAACCATAACCTGGGTTTCGGCTCAGGTTTTTTTATGCTTGTTAGTTACTTTCTTTACGCAATTAAACTCCTACACAACACGCTTTCGTTATATCACGATGAACTTGACGAGTAACAATGATTAGATAATTGCTGATATTAGTATAAGCAGGCCCAAGGTTATCGGCTTTGTAATGGATTACATATAGCCTTGGAGATGGCCTGCGTAGCACTTCACATAAAAATTATCGTGTAAAAGCTGGAGATAGAAAGGTTAGCCGTTAGAACTCACGGCTGGAAGGCGCACATCCAACATATTGGAGTAAGGTGTATAAGCTCTCTTGCTGTAAAGCAACACGGCGAAATAGGTTGGCAAAGGTCACATCACCACCAAAGCACTTTTGAATATAATGGTTGATCTCAGTCTCACTATAGCCTTCGACATACATCGTTCTTACCCATTGATATTCGACCGCTTTCAAATTGGTCAATGTTTCTTCACTTAAGGTGGTTTTTACAGGTCCCAAGATCCAAACTCATCCATTTCCAAATTAATGCAGGGATTTAAGCAAAGCAAGGTGAAGGATTTATGACAGGGGAGGTGGGTGTGTGAAACAAATGGCGAAACCATGACATTGCTTCACACAAAAATAGGATAAGCGGCTAGCGGCAAGCCGTTACTTGAGATATCTAACGTGAGCTTCCATCTCTTCGCCGATTTCTTTACGCATGTTCATAAGTGCAATGGCAGAACGCTCTAATGCTTTGTCTTCATCTGATTCAGGCGTCCACTTAGGAACGTCTGTTGGTTTGCCCTCTTCGTCTACGGCCACCATGATGACAATACAGTGAGTGGTTAGACGGTTTTTCATCTCTTTGGGATCGCTTGCCTGCACATCAATAGCAATGTGCATTGAGGTGCGTCCGGTGTAAATGACTTTTGCGCTCACTTCGACAAGATTACCAACGTGGATAGGAGCAACAAAACGAATCCCACCCGCATAGGCAGTAATACAGTACTTCCCACTCCACGCGGCTGAGCATGCATAAGCAGCCAAGTCGATCCATTTCATTACTGCGCCACCGTGGACTTTTCCACCAAAATTGACGTCGCCTGGTTCTGCTAAAAAGCGAAGGGTAATATCTCTTTGACCACTGCTCATCTGTCATTCCTTTGTGAGTTTGTTTATGCAAGCATTAAGTGATAATTAAAACCATAAATTGATATTTTATACAACCATAAAGTGATATCACTTGTTATCGTCTAAACTACCCTCTCTGGCATAGGATAGTTGTCACTGTTAGAATTTAACCAGTTTTGGTGGTAGTGAGTGAACCTTGTCTCGTATTCCAGCAGAATGAAAAAGCCAGTAACATAACTTACTGGCTTGATTGAACAATGACAATATTCAGC
This sequence comes from uncultured Vibrio sp., assembly GCF_963675395.1. Classification (NCBI taxonomy): domain Bacteria; kingdom Pseudomonadati; phylum Pseudomonadota; class Gammaproteobacteria; order Vibrionales; family Vibrionaceae; genus Vibrio; species uncultured Vibrio sp. The sequence goes on from NZ_OY776222.1 coordinate 657,466, forward strand.
GTACTAGCGATGCTTCTCGGTAAAGTTAAGTACAAGTTCGTTAATTTCATCTGGCTTATCAAGCTGTACCCAGTGAGTCGCGTCATTAATTTGAGCAAATTCAAAGCTGGCATTTTCACCAATGAAGTGCACAGAGTCCTTCATTTGCTTCTCACCCAAATAGTAGTCATGTTCTGACCAAATACCGAAACAAGGTGCTTGAATTAGACCAAGGTCTTCAGCTTTCATAGGGCTTTCTAGGTTTAACGCATTGCGATACCAGTTAAGTCCAGGGACGATATCTTTTCCTTCTTTAAAAGCTTCTTTCCAATGCTCCCATTCAGGGTGGTTTCGGATCCACTCTTTGAATAGTTTCCAATCATCAGCAGCAAGTAAGTCTTGCGCCATTGGTAATTGGAAGAAGAAGAAATACCATGACATTTCACGTTGTTGGATATCAGGCATACTGAGTATTCCAAGTGGATGACCAGCGGAAATTGCAGTTAGAGATTTGGTCGCTTGTGGGTAAATGCCCGCAAACGCCCAAGACACAACCGAACCCCAGTCATGACCAACAACATGAGCCTTCTCTATATTAAGGTGTTCGAGAACAGCTTTCACATCCGAAGCAAGCATCGTGATGTGATAATGTTCTTTTTCCATTGGCTTAGATGTTTTACCGTAGCCACGCATGTCCAAAGTAATGACACGGTAGCCAGCACTGACAAACGGGTCAACTTGGTGACGCCAAGCATTCGCTGAGTCAGGGAAACCATGAACGAAAATAATAGGTTCACCTTGACCTTTTTCATAAGCCTGAATGGTAATGTCACCATTTATTACTTGGAATTCACGACCTAGATGTGACATATCTGTATTCATATTTTTTCCTTCTTATAATCAGTAGTCGCCGGTCGCGACTACTGAAAAAGTGACAACGAATTATTTTTCTGACTGACCAAGCATTTTTGCTAGATCTTGTAAGCCTTTATCGTTTTTCCAATCATAAATAGGGTCAAACAATCCCATTAGCTGAGAGGCTTTAGCGTTGCCACCTTGAGTGACTTTAACTTTTCCAGCTTTTAGCAGATCATCAAAAGTCGCGATGTTGTTGTAAATTTCAGCCCACACTTCTGGTTTCATTTGTACAGTCACATCTGATTTAGCTTTACTCATTTCAGCGTTATCAAGGTAATTTACTACCGCTCGGCTGATTTCAAGTCCGTAAACGTGGTTGTCACCAAAATCGAATTTGATGGTTGCCTCAGTATCACCTGAACGCTCAGGGTTGATACGAATACGGTAGTAGTCAACGTAATCGTTGATATTTTCCATGATAGCTGCAGGTAATGCTGGAACGTTCTTAATGATATTCACTTCTCCACGAAGTTCCGCCGCTTGTGCCATATAGAAAGAACGAGAGTTAGTTGATGTTGCACGGTAACCCATCTGTTCAAGCGCGTCAGCTTTTAACTCTTTGTTTTCCTTAGTTGGATTTGTCTTAACTAGGAAATCAGAAAGTTGCGCCGACCATAAATAGTCGCCGTTATCGAAGGCTGTTTTCGCTAGATTGTAAACATCCTTTTCGCCGCCCATTGCTGCGATCATGCGTGTCGCTTCGTCTTGTGGGTGCAACTTATTCAAATGTGCTGCATTACGATCAAATTGTCCGAATAACGCCGTGTAAATGCGTGGGCCCATGATGGATACTTCACCGTAGTTTTGTACAAGAATTGGTGATTCTTCCAGGTATTTAGGCAGTTTTACGCTGTAACGAAGCTCGTCCGGACCTTGACCTAACGCAATATGTTTTAATGATTGGTCAAGAACAAACGCCAAACCATCGTGGTAATCTTTCAGGCGCTTATTAATTTTGTCATTACCAACCATTGAAGTTGAATGCGTTGACATTACGATTTCTGGTTTGAGTTCTTTGATTTTTTCTACTGCATTCATCCACTCATTTGGATTGCGGTAACGTCCACCACGAGCACTGTAGATATTCGGGAACCATCCCCAAAGAACGTTGTTCACCACTGCTTTTTTGCTTGGAATATAAGACATTAGCTGATTGGCAGTATCAGTAGCGATACCATCCATGTAGAACACAATGTCTAAGCCAGCAACATTAATGGTTTGACCATCACGAGTTGGCGATAAGTTCACAGGCACGAATCCACTTTGGTCTGGCATGATGGTGTTCTTGTATGCCGCATTGTCGCCTTTCTCTGGTGTTGCATACGCATTAAACTGCTCAATACTACGACCGATTGTTATACCACTGGTCTCTGGGTGGATGGATGCTGCACCACCATTTTTAGCGATCGAGGCATTAGTATTAGGGTGACCGATAATGGTGATATCGTTGTTGCCACGGGCTGCTTCTTGTTCAACAAAGTAACGCGCCCCAAAGACATAGTGCTCGTGAGAATAGACGATGGCAGCAATAGGCTTATCTGTTTCTTTACGCAACATCGCATAGAATTCTGCTGCATCATGCCCATTGTCACCGGTATCAAAAACAATCAACCCTTCAGGCGCTTCAACCACACTAACATTCAAAATTGAACGTGTGGCAAACGTCCAGATACCATCGGCAACGTTTATTGTAATTGGATCATCGTAAGAAGCACGTTGCGTGCTGTTTACGTCTAAATTCCAGTATGAGGCCGTTTCTTGATTTACTTTGGCTTTATTGCCGTTTTCTGGAAGGTGAACGAGTGGAGTATCTTTCGCATTCATGTAAGGTGAGCTGAAATCCCCTTCAGTTGATGCAAAGGATGAGGTTGCAGTTAAAGCCATGATAGAGGCTAACGCTATAGTCAGAGCTTTCATTTTCATATTTCTAGCCTTGTGCTTGAACAAATAAATACGATATTGCTCTTGTGTAATTTGTAATTAAAGTTAAGATTATCTTGCGTTTTTCGCAAGAAGGTGGAAGGGATGGATTTACAAAAACGCTACTTAGATTTGCCGTTAGAGCTGATGAAAACGATGGTTCTGCTCTATCACAACCCGAATCTTAAGAAAGTCGGAGACATTCTCAACAAGTCAGAGAGTGCCGTCAGTCGCGATATCACCAAGCTACGTGAAAAGTTAAATGACCCGATTTTCATTCGCAGCGCACAGGGAATGGAACTGACACCTTTAGTACAGCAACTTGCCCCACAAGTGGAGCTGCATTTCAATCAAATTGCGAATGTGTTGAAGCAAGCCACGACTTCTCGTACTGATTTTTCACAATATACACAACCTATCGTGATTGCGCTCAACTCGTACATTTATCAGTACGCAGCTGCAAAATTGACAACAGTGCTACTAAAACACTTTCCTCAAGCAACATTTCATATTCAGCGGTGGGGGAAAAATACCCTTGATGGTATTGAATTAGGGGATATAGATATTGGTATTCACTTTAGTGATTTTGAGACCAATAAAGGCATCGCTCAACGGCATATTTGTCAATATCATGTTTATCTAGCTTGCCATCCTGAGGTTCAGATTCATGAGATAGGTGATGTGCTCGATAATTTGCTGATAATTTCTAGGTTGCCGTCATGGAATGAAAACCGTTATCGTCTGTTAGAGAAGCTAGAACTTGAGCCAACAAAAGTCGCTTATGTCGATTCATTATTCACCGCGTACGAAATTATTCAAACGGTTCCATCGGTCTCATTTTTACCTGATTTTATCTATGACAGTTCAAAAGTGAAAGCCGTAAAGTTAGGAGAAGATATACACTATTCACTCTCATCTTTCTTTAAACAGAGCCACAGTCGGGAACCATTTACCATGCATCTACATCGATTAATACAATCGGTTGTTTCGCCGCAAGAGCCGTAATGAATGGTTAGAATAAAAGTCGGGCTATAAAAGTTATCCGTAGTCACCTAGTTTAGCAAAATCACTGACACGTAATGTCGATCTTCGATTCAGTTGCGTCTGTCAAGCTCATGTAAGCGGAGAAGAGCCAATTCTCCTAAGGATTCAACTATCTACTGAGATGGAAGCTATTAAAAAGTGAAAGTATTGTGTAGTGTCACAAACTCATCCACACTTGAGGCACTTCAAACCACTAGTTCGATTATTTAGTACGGGAAAAAGCTATTGATGTCAGAAGCCAATAATTGTTGGAGCTCATTCAAGCCATCTTTCAATCGAGCCTCATTCCCAATCGACATCAAAGACAATCTGACGTGCGGTGTACTTTCATTATTTGTGCAGAAGTAACTACCACTGGTCACTATTACTCCACGATTTTTTGCTTCCATAGCAAACCGATCTGGCTGCCAATGAGCAGGCAATGGTAGCCAAATGTGGTATCCAGAAGCCGTGAAATCTATGGAAGTGAAAATATCTCTCACCATCTTCTGTCTTTCATTCGCTACTTCCCTTTGTTGATCCGCCAACCTAAAAGCGTCACCAGATTCAATTAACAAAGTTGCTGCAATGAAATTAATTGGAGATGCTAGCCAAATATTAGTTCGAATATTAGCATTGAGAGCCATTATCTGACTGTCCGGGGCTTTTAAGTAACCACAACGCATAGCAGGGCTAATTGCCTTAGATAACGCTGAAATGTGGAACGTATAATCTGGAGCAAAGTTTGCTATTGGGGGCACTGGTTCATCATCTAAAAAGCAATAGATATCATCTTCAACCAGCCAGACTTTTTTGTCGTTGATAACTTGTGCTATTTCCTTTTTTCGGGATTCCGGCATTGAGAGCCCTGTTGGGTTCTGATGGCTAGGAATCGCTATCACCATTGCGGCTTGGTGTGCATCAATTGCGCTCGCCAAAGCTTCTGGACATAAACCATATTCATCAAGATCTACACCAATAACATGACGGTCTGACATACTTACAATGGCCAGAATGCCAGGGTAGGTAAGTCGTTCGACTAAAATAGTGTCACCTGGCTTTGTCAAAGTATCAACGAGTAAAGACAAAGCGTGCTGAGCACCATTCGTCAGCAACATATTATCGCTGTTTGCACCTTCTAAGCCGTACTTTTTTGCCCACTTAACACCAGCCGCTCTATGAGCCTCATGCCCAGAATGCTCAACATATCCAATTACAGAAGGGGTCAGTAACTCCGCAGATTGCCGGTAGGCATTCTTCAATGCAGGTACATTTCTCTCTAGGCAAGGTTGAAGTATAGAGAAGTTAAAGTTTGTTTCTTCATCGGGAACTTGGATGGCTTTATCAAGTTCCGAGTTCGCTCTAACAAACGTACCACGACCAATAAATGACTCCAAACACCCTCGGTCATTAAGCAACTTATAAGCTTTTGCAACGGTTGCAGGCGTCGTTCCAAGCTCCTCAGCGAGTAAACGATGGGTGGGTAGCTTTGAACCTGGCGGGAACTCACCTGTTTCAATTTTCTGCTCTATAACTTCTGCTATACGAATGAACTTACTATTACTCACAAGGAGCCTCCTGGGACAATCCTAATTTTCAAAAGATTATAACATATGTCTTTTGGGTTTTGACTCTTTTAAATAAATACACAAGCTATTATTGACATAGTTCAATTGTAAGAATAATCTACAGAAAAAAGACATTGAGCCAACTCAATGCAGTCTATAACAACATCAGATTAGGCATTAAGAAATGATAAAAGAAAAGGTAGGTACTCTTAAAAAACAAAGTGTTCAAGAAGTACATGTGTCATATGAAGCTGAAAAGTGGTTTCAGTAACTTGCGATTTGGAGAGGACAATGAGTGGCTTAGCGTAAGAGAGTGGCTTGGGAACGTAGTCAAACACAGCCTTAATGACGAAGTAATCAATACTATTCAAGGTTTTAAGTCAGATGATGACCAATGCGCCCTGATTATCCGCGGTTTACCTGTTGATAGCAATTTATGTGCGACTCCTTACAACGGTTATGTTCCACCATCAAAAGTTCCTTTCGCTAGCGCTATGTATTGGCATATGTCAATTGTGCCAAATTGAACCTGTATCATATCAGAATGAAAATAGAGGCTTCCTATTTAGGCATGGGTGAAGATGGCATGATCTTATGTCGCTATGACAAGGAAAACACCACGCCTCTTACCGAGGGTGCCGCAGCGGCATTCGTTATGCTGGAAGCTCTGCTACAAAACGAGTCATTAAAACAACACGTGGTATATCAACCAGGTGATTTATTGATAATTAAAAATCAACGGCTTCTACATAGTCGCGAAGGTTTTAAATCCAGATCAGATGGCGCAGACCGCTGGTTAGCTCGCACGTTTGGGATGAGTGCATTAGAGCGTATCGTTCCAGCCTTCGCAGAATTTCAACATATTGGAAAAGTTTAAGGAAAATAAAATGAAATCAAACAACGTCGCTTTTGGTCGCATGGATACCTCTGTGCTTTTCAAAATCTACGATCGATAACTTCGACAGGAATTTTCAGTATGGAACTCTTCGGTAATGACATTACATTTTTAATACTAATTGCATTAATGGTATCGGCCTTTGCGGCCGGTTTCATTGACTCAGTAGCAGGCGGTGGTGGATTAATCTTGGTACCTTCTTTTATCCTTGCTGGATTGCCGCCTCAATTGGCTCTTGGACAAGAAAAAATTGTCAGCACATTAGGCACTATCGCAGCAATCCGAAATTTTATTCGAAATAAGAAAGTAATTTGGACGGCTGTGGCAACTGGTATTCCAGCCGGTCTCATCGGTGCGTACGCGGGTGCACAAGCGATTCTCTACTTTGATCCTGATACTATCGGTAAAATCATTCTCTTTATGCTCCCTTTTGGAATAATTTTATCTTTCATTCCTAAGAAGAATCGCAATGAAGACAACTCAGATCCAATCAATAAAACCGTCATTTTATTTGGCGTTCCAGCCGCTGTATTTGTAATTGGTTTCTATGACGGATTTTTCGGTCCAGGTACAGGGAGTTTTCTAATTCTAGCTTTACATTACTTACTTAGATTCGATTTAGTTTCGGCATCAGCGACTTCAAAGCTGTTTAACTTTTCTTCCAACATCGGCGCATTATTCGCCTTTATGATTGCAGGTAATGTCTTATATATGCTGGCAATGCCTTTAGTGGCAATGAATTTACTTGGTAACCATGTTGGTAGTTCATCAGCCATGAAGTATGGTGACAAACTGATTCAACGAACCATTTCAGTATCACTCAGTCTACTGATGATTTCGCTGGGTTATAAATTCCTGCTCTAAAAAAGTATGACGAGAGTGAAAAAGGGAGGGGGGAGCATCGATCAGGATTGGCCAGGAACAGTCAGTATCGGTCTGAACCTCACACCGTTTGACTTGATAGGCGTAAGTTCGTTCAATTAGAACAAATCGTGGCATGATATCTTTACCAAAGTCATAGCTGGACATTTCAATTTCCAAATTTGTCCTGAGGGCCACTGCATTGACGATATAGAAGCGTATTGAGTTTGGTGTTGGTCGGTTGTTTGGCTCTGTCATCAGGGTAGGGGGAGAGTTGTGGGGGCAACTCCTCCTACAAGTGCAAAAGCTAGACTTTCCGTCACATCAATGCCTTAATTATTCACCAGAACTGGGGAATGAAACCCATCAGGTTTCAGTGTAATAACGGGGCAGGGGAGCTTGTCGAGCATAGACTCTGCGGTATGTCCCATCAAAACTCCGGCAATTCCAGTACGTTCCAGTGAACCCATAATCACCATATCGATCTTGTTATCTATCACAAACCGAGGAATAACGCTTTTGGGTTCACCTTTCAATAGCTTGAATTGCTGATTCACTGACGAATTGGCATTTGGGGCTATAAGTGATTTCATGCGCTCAACGCGCTCTAGTTGAATGTCTTGTGAAATTGCATCAATATCCAAGTCACGGTAACTCCCCCATTTTTGAAAAAATCCTGCAAGATCCATATGCCAAGCATGCAATAGTATTAACTCAGCCCCAGTTAATGCACAAATTTCTAAGGCTAGTGATACGATCTTTCCATTGAAAGAGGCCTGTTCATCGAAAGAGACATCAACTGCAACTGCTATTCGGTGGAGCGGTGCTTTATGGGGACTGTTTGACCAGACTGGGAGGCCCGACTTACGCATTAAAAAACGGGTAGTACTCCCTCGCTCACAGGCTTGTGTTTTATGCTCGCGGAGGGCATTGATTACGATCATACTAGCCTGAACCTCATTAGCCAACTTGATAATTTCAATAAAGGGAGTCCCAATCCGGACAGTTGTTGAAAGCTCGATATTCGGATATTTAGCTTTTAAAATCTCCGCTTGCTTTTCCAAAAACTGATGTGAAGTTACCTTTACGTCATCCAACAAGTTCGACACCTTGTTGGAATACTTAGAAATCTCTTTTAATTCATTAAGATTCTCAATAACCGTAACTAATGTAACTTTGGCCGATTGGCTATCAGCAATTTGGAATGCTTCCTGGAAGTCATTATCCAAACGCTGATCCGGGGCAATAGGAAATAATAGGTGACGAAAGCTCATATGACCTCCACGAGTAAAACTGAAGCCTTCAATAGTATAGACAAGTTCAACGGTTATGTTGAACTGCGTACAAATTGGTAACGCCCCAGAGCAATAACACCATGTTCAATGTAGAACTCGAATAACAGGAAGCAAATAGTGAACGGGGAATCCGTTTCGGATCGCACTGAAATGGAGTGAAATAGTTGCGATATGGTCAGCACAGTAAAGGCCATAGCCAGCACCCTATAATAGTGTTTGAAATCGAGAACGTTAGATAGCGATGCTCTACTCTAGGGTCGATGCCATTGATTTGTTCTCTTTTGTCTTCCGCGGCCGTACACACAGCAACATACATTCACCGTTGTTGTACTACACTGGTTTTATATACTTAATATTCATAGCATTTAAGGCACAAGGAGTGACCGCGTGCAGAAGACGTGCCCAGCGCTGACGGAGGCGCAACTTTACCATGCCTGTGATCTCAGTCTGCTGAATTTTGAGACTACCGATGAACTGCCGTCGCTGGCAGAGCCTCTGGGTCAGGACCGGGCGATGGAAGCCCTCAATTTTGGGCTCGACATGCCTCATGAGGGGTACAACATTTTTGTCACTGGTTCTACCGGCTTAGGCAAACATACCCTCATCGACCGATTGCTATTGAAACTCTCCCATGATTGTCCACCGGCTGATGACTGGTGTTATGTCAATAACTTCGACCATCCGCAGCAACCGGTGGTATTACAGCTTCGCGCCGGAGATGGAAGACGGTTGCGGCAGAGTGTGCAACAGCTGATGGAGTATCTGGTTCAGGTGATTCCGGAAACCATGCAGAGTGAAGATCTTCAGGCTCGGACGCAGGCGATACTGTCGGAATACACCGAGCGTCGTCACCGTGCTTTTGAAACGGCTGAATCCCATGCTCAAGAGCGCCATATCGCCCTGATGAAAACGCAGAATGGTTACACTTTGATGCCTGAACGAGATGGAAAAGTGTTGGGTCAGGAGGAGTTCCGTCAGTTACCGGAGGCAGAGAAAGACAAGATCGAAGCGGATCTTGAGGCTCTGCGCCAAGAGCTTAAGCAGATTTCGCGGGAATTGCCACACTGGCATCGCCAAAGTCAACAGGCCATCAAAGAGCTGCAGCGAGATACAGTGGCCATCACTATTAGCCAGCTGTTTCTGGAGCTAGAGCAAAAGTTTTGTGCTTACCAGCCAGTGATTGATTATCTGAAGAGTTTTAAGCAAGACTTCATCGACAATATTGATCGCTTTCAGCAAATCCTTAACAGCTTGGCAGAAGAGCATAAAAGTGAGCAAGTGACGCAGTATTTCACTGAATATCAAGTGAATCTGTTGGTCGATAATAGCGATGTTGAAGGGTTGCCAGTGATCTATGAGGACACGCCAACCGTGTCGAATCTGATTGGACGTGTGGAACACCTCAGTCATGCTGGTACGTTGTATACCAATTTCATGCTGATTAAAGCTGGTGCACTTCATCGTGCCAATGGTGGATATTTGGTGCTGGATGCCGCCCGACTGGTTAACAGCCCCTTACTTTGGGATTCACTCAAGCGTGCATTACGCTCCAATCAAATACGGATTCAGTCTCTAGAGCAGATGCTTAGCCTGGCAACCACAACCACGATTGAGCCACAGGTTATCCCATTGGACTTAAAAGTGGTGTTATGTGGTAGTCGACTGCTGTATTACCTGCTCAAATATTATGACCCAGAGTTCAGTTTATTGTTCAAGGTTCAGGCCGACTTTTCGGAGGAGCTAGATCGGGATGAATCATCAACACATTTGTATGCCCAGCTAATTCGGACTGTACAGAACCGAGAAAAGTTGCTTCCTTTGTCACGGGAAGCAGTTGCAAGGATCATTGAGTACAGTAGCCGAATGGTAGCTGACCGGGAAAAACTCTCCTTGCATATGAATTCGTTGATGGACTTGCTGCGAGATACGAATTACTGGTCGAAGAAGCGTGAAGAGAATGTGATTACAGCAGAGGCTGTCGAAGCGGCTGTGGCAGCGCAGCGCCATCGGGTGAGCTACCTCAAAGAACGCCAGCAGGAAAGCGTGTTAAGGGGGATCCGAAAAATCGACACCGACGGGAGTGTAGTGGGCCAGATTAACGCGTTGTCGGTTATCGCTGCCGGTGACCATCCTTTTGGTCTGCCATCGCGTATCACATCAACCGTTCGCTTGGGCGACGGGAAGATCCTCGATATTGAGCGGGAAGTTGATCTGGGTGGCTCGATTCATTCCAAAGGGGTTATGATTCTCAGCGGGTTTCTGGGGGAGCGTTATGGTCAGAATCAGCCGTTATCACTAAGTGCCTCACTGGCCTTTGAGCAGTCCTATGGAGGAGTCGAGGGAGACAGCGCTTCAGCGGCAGAGCTGTGCTGTTTGCTATCTGCCATTGGCCAGATTCCGCTTAAACAGTCGCTGGCTATAACAGGGGCGATTAATCAGCATGGTCTGATGGAGGCGGTCGGCGGTATCAATGAAAAAATCGAAGGCTTCTTTGAGATCTGCCAGGCGCGTGAACTTAACGGCGAGAATGGGGTGATCATTCCCGCAGCGAACATTCCACATCTGATGTTGCGGGCAGATGTCCGTATTGCCGTCCGGGAACACCAATTCCATATATGGGCAATTGACCATGTTGATCAGGCAATGATACTCCTTTCGGATCTTCCTATTGGTGAGTCAGTGGAGGGTCAGTATCCGGACATAAGTATTAATGGCAAGGTCGACAAGCGACTCCATGAACTGACTCAGTTACGCCAGCAGTTTAGTGGGCAAACCAACATTCACAATTCGAAAAACTCTATCAGCGATCAATAACTGTGAGCGGAGCAGTAATTCCCGTAGCGTGCGAAATTATGTTACTAACCACCTGTATGGTTATCGCTATTTCTGTAAGTCAAAAGTATTAATATATGGGCATTATACTCGTTCAACTTGAAGATGCAGGTTTTAAAATCTGAAAATTATCCGTAATTCTGGACACCAGTGAGCCTGCAACTTCTGGTAGCGTTACATCGAAAAACTCTTTGATGGCTGAAGTAAATTCAGACTTGGAGGAGAAGTAAATATTATTCCTCACATGCTCATTCATCACTTTCCAAAGCCGCTCTATTGGATTTAAATTTGGACTATAAGGCGGTAAATAATGAAGCTGGATATTAAGCACCTTTGCCGCATCCTTCACCAAATTTGACTGATGATAGGCTGCACCATCAAGAACTAAGTGAACTTTTTGCTCCAACGGGTAATGCTCTTTTTTGAGCTTCCAGAAGAAGCGAACGATGCTCTCGCTGTTTATAGTGTCATATGTCTCTGTCACCGTTGCACCAATATTTTGAAGTGGTAATGCTCCGATAACATTAAGGCGAGTTCGACTGCCCGTTGTCTCAATCACTTTGTCTTGGCCTTTTCGTATCCAGCCATAACTGAGTTTTGTTGACTGCGTAGGATGAACGGCATCCATGAACAACACAGGGTCTTCGCTGTTTCTTAGCGTCTCGTTGTAATGCTCGATAAAGGCTTGCTGCATTTCTGGATTAAACTTGTGCGGCACACCTTTCGGCTTCTTATATGAGAAGTCGTGATGATGTAGCCACTTGTTCATTCCAGCAACGGTATAACGGATACCAAACTCAGCTTGTACATAAGCGACAATTTGGTGGGTATGAAAGTACGTTTTCTCAGTCAGATGTTCGATAAGTTGCATGGTTTGCCCAGCAGAAAGTCGGCTTTGGCTACCACCATTTTCAGGCTTAAGTTTTTCAGAGAGAACATAATCACTAAGATGACGAGCAACGGTCGATTCGTGAATACGAAGAGCTTGAGAAATCATCGTCTGACTCCAACCTTCAGACGCGAGTAAAACCGCTTTGATGCGGTCACGCACTCGACCATCACGAGTTGAATCGTGCATCTCTTCGAGTTGCTGCTTCTGTTGAGGAGTCAGTATTATTTTCATGGTACGTAGCATGATCCTGACTTCATCGAAAATCAAGTATCTTCAATGATAACGGGTATATATAGTTTGAGTGATACTTGCCCGCTCAATTAGCGTGGTAAGGATAAGCTAATATGTTTGACTACGACTAATAATATTGGTGGCTGTTTAACGTGTGTATATGTACCTATGGTATTTGTGGAGCAACAATATGGCAAATGAGTCCCGTTTTGATGAGCTTTTGAAACGTTTACGCGATACCGAAAAAGAGCTGCAAAGTGAAATAGATCGTTTGCTGGACGAGCAGCGACAACGGTTCCACTACAAGTTGGAGCACGGAAAAGTAAAATTTGAAAAACGTGTTCACGCATTTCAGCGTCAATATCGAGTCGGTGTCTGGCGGTACTTGCGGGAAGCTAAGTTACGTTACATTCTTTCTGCTCCCATTATATATGCGATGATTATCCCATTGTTGATTCAAGATATCTCTTTCACTGTGTATCAACAAATTTGTTTTCGGATTTATGGTATACCACTTGTTAAACGGTCTGACTTTTTCGTAATTGATCGACACCTGCTGGTGTATCTGAATATCATTGAAAAATTTAATTGTGTCTACTGTGGTTATGGTAGTGGGGTTGTTGCTTATAGTCGAGAAATCACTTCCAGAACGGAACAATTTTGGTGTCCAATCAAGCATGCAAAAAGAGCTTCAAATACACATCCGAGAGTAGATAAGTTTCTTGAATATGGTGATGCGAATGCCTGGAGAAATGACCTTAAATCAATTAGAAAAGACTGGGAAGATAATCACTGATCTACTCCAGCCAGACTGGACACTGCATTAAGCGATTCTTGATGTTCAAAGTTAACTGGGCTCAGATACTCAAGAGCACTGTGCCTTCTTATCCGGTTATATTCAACCCCAATGTACTCGCAGATCGTTTGATGCATCTTCAAGTTGAACGGGTATAGGAAGTCTCCCTACTTGTTTGCCAGTATGGTCTTTTTGTATTGACCTAACTCGACTTTTACTTGAGCCATAATCTCTATAGCAGTGTCAAAATTATAAGCTGACACGGCTTCAGCAAGAGAGCGACTCAGTTCAGAATTGAGCTTTTCAAAGCAGGCCCAGTGCTTTGAATAATAAAACTCAGACTCTAAGTCACATTCTTCAAGCAACGATGTCAGATGGCTCACTTTGGATTCAAACTCCTCGACAGACTTGATATCACACTCTAGTCGAAGCTCTGAGGTATCAGCTAGCACGGATTCTGGAAGCTCTTTGTGCTTAGGAATTACCGATACACCGGAGTGATCGATATCGAGTTTAATGGTAAACCAGAAATTGCTTCCTTTATCTAGCTCACTTTCGACACCAACATGGCCGCCCATTAATTCTGCAATACGCTTAGAAATAGTGAGGCCAAGGCCTGTACCACCGTATTTTCTGGTCGTAGAGGTGTCTGCCTGCTGATAGCTGTCAAACACTACGGCCTGGCTGTGTTCAGATAAACCAATACCTGTGTCCATGACACTAAATTGCAAGTGAATGCGTTTTTCGGTTCTTTCCATCACACCTACTACGAGCGTCACTTCTCCTCCTTTAGTAAATTTGATGGCGTTACTAACATAATTTAGGAGGATTTGCTTAATGCGCAGTTGATCTCCAATGAGTTTAGGTATGGATTGGTCAATTTTAGTAAAAAGATCAACACCTTTTTGTTTGGCTTTGTACTCGAAAATATCTTGTACGTCTTGAATAGTCGCTTGGATACTGAATGGCACATTCTCAATATCAATTTTATTCGCTTCAAGTTTAGAGAGATCCAGAATGTCGTTAATAAGTGACAGTAAGTGCTTGCCAGATTTATCAATTTTCATCAGGTTATTCTTTTGCTCTGCCGTGAGGTCTGAATTTAATAATATGTGAGATAGCCCGAGAATCGAGTTCATTGGCGTGCGGATCTCATGGCTGACATTCGATATAAATTGGCTTTTGGTGATGTTTGCATCTTCTGCCGAACGTTTTGCCTCGGTTAGCTCAGAGGTCAGCCTATCTAACTTGCTACTCATGTTGATGATCGCATTTGCGGTCTCGTTGAGCTCTTTTAAACGGAATCCTTCATGAGCCAAATGAAAATCACCATGCCCGACTTGATTGACCATGCTTTGGATCTGCGTAAGTGGCTGAGCAATATATTCGCTCATCTTCTTGGAAGAGCGCCAGATAAGGATCAAGAACAAGGTGTAGAATGCCACTAAGCCGAAGATAAGAATGTAACCAATGTTTTGGTATTTTTGCTCTAGCGCATGAGAAGTTGAGTACATTTCGTTCTCACCGACGATCATGAGTAAGCGCCACTGGGTTTCAGGTATTGTCGACCAAGAGAGCAACTTTTTTTCACCATTAAGCGTAATCTGCATAAGCCCATTGGTGTTCTTGAGTAAACCCATGCTCAAATCAGCGGTGTCATCACGTTTATATAGGTTAAACGCGTCAGGCTTAAAAATCTCTTTCGTGATTGCTTGCTGGTAGCTGTGCTCCGTCAGTTCTTTCACGCCAAAATCGTGTTCGCCCTGTGGCGGCAAAGCCATAATTGTACCGTTACTACTCGCTAAAATAGCGTATCCACCCCAAGGAATGGTTAAGTTTTGAATGCTCTCAATGATGTCACTGACTTTGATATCAAGCCCGACAACCCCTTCGAGAAAACCTTTATTATAGACTGGCGCAATAGCGGATGCCATCCAGCCATGACCAGCAGGATCAATGTAAACATCTGT
Source organism: uncultured Vibrio sp. (assembly GCF_963675395.1). Classification (NCBI taxonomy): domain Bacteria; kingdom Pseudomonadati; phylum Pseudomonadota; class Gammaproteobacteria; order Vibrionales; family Vibrionaceae; genus Vibrio; species uncultured Vibrio sp. The sequence continues at coordinate 672,646 of NZ_OY776222.1, forward strand.
CCAAACCGTTTTCTGGTCAGGGTTGTGTTCGGCATTCGCTAGGTAGTAAAAGTTGTACTCAGGAATGTCCATTTTAGACGGGTATTGATCGACGGTGTTGAACCAAGGGTAGATTCGGTTGTAAGAATCCCAGGAATTAAAGTAAATCGACGCAACCAAATCGCTGTTATTTTCGATTTGTTTCATTAGTGGGTCAAGGTGAGCAAGCTTGTACACCTTTTCCCAATCTTTTTTGGCAGTATAGCCAGAGTAGAAAGAAGCGGAGCCCCCTAAATCCTCTTTAGAATATAAGACACCGTCTTCGCTCACCGCAAGATTAGGTTTTTCAGAGCGGTCAATGGTATGTGCATCTGATAAAACACGTTCTGTTTCGTTTCGGTATACGGTTGTTAAGTTTTCTATTGAAATCAGTTTTTCTCGAATGATTGCCGCTTCTCTTTCCGATGAAATCTTTAATTCTTCATTTACTTGTGTGTAAATGTATTCCATGTTGTCGGTGCTGATAAAATGGTTACTTATTAGGTAAACGGCAATAAGAACCGATTCCACCAGAATGAGAGGAATGATTCCGGTTTTGACCATTGAATACCACACCCACGACTGTGTGGTGATTTTCTTGTCTTTCATGCTTGTCCCAGCGGCTTCTTAAGAAGTCTTCTTATCTAGTTAGTGTATTCTTGAGCGATGGAATAAAGTTCATCTGCAATTTCAGCGAAGGCTTCCGTGACAGCCGGGTCAAACTGAGTCCCTTTACCTGAAAGAACTATCTGAACCGCGTCTAAATGCGTAAAGGTAGGTTTATAAACTCGTTTGCTTATCAGAGCGTCATAGACGTCAGCTATCGCCATAATCCGGGCTGACAATGGGATCGCCTTGCCAGCAAGCCCTAATGGGTATCCTTTACCATCCCAGCGCTCGTGATGTGAGTAAGCGATCTCTTTTGCGACAGTCAAAAATTTCATTGGTTGTTCGCTTACTTTCTCCGCATTTGTGATCGCTTCGTAACCAAGAGTGGTGTGGGTTTTCATCACCTGAAACTCATCGTCAGTCAGGGGACCTCTTTTCAACAAGATAGTATCAGGAATACCTATTTTACCGATATCGTGAAGTGGGGCTGATTTATACAATAGATCGATAAAGTCATCACTTAGTTCTGAAGCATAACGCGGGTTTTGGCGTAATTGCTCTGCTAAACGTTTTATGTAAGTTTGGGTGCGCCTAATGTGGTTGCCCGTTTCGTTGTCACGGGTTTCTGCTAGCGATATCATAGCGTAGAAAGCAACATCTTGAATTGCGTGGAGTTCTTCTTTTTGGCGCAATGCTTCTGTGGTTCGTCTTTCTACCTCCTGTTCAAGTACTTGATTCTTATCTTTTAAGGTATCAGAAGCCACTTTGAGAGAAACATGTGTTTTAACACGTGATTTCACGATCTCAGGGTTAATCGGCTTGGTTATGTAGTCAACAGCACCCAGTTTTAGTCCTTTTTCTTCATCGACTCTTTCAGCCTTCGCTGTGAGGAATATTATCGGGATATCACTGGTTACTGGGTTTGATTTAAGCTGTTGGCATACTTGGTAACCGTCTATTTCCGGCATCATGATGTCGAGCAAAATCAAATCAGGTTTAGCTGTTTTAGCAAGCGTCAGTCCACGCTCACCGCTGTTTGCTCCTTTTACTTTATAATCATCTTTGAGCAATTGGTACATCAGTGTGAGGTTCTCGGGAATATCGTCGATAACCAACACAGTTGGCTTGGATGAAGGAAACTTGAACATCCGTTCTCCTTTGGCAGCAATACGGCAAATGGCCAATGAGTGCTTATTCTATGCGTCAAAAATCGCTTAATGACCTAGCACTTTTATTTTTTATATTAGTTGCAGCTAAAGTATCACAAGCCATTGTTAAATATAGTGATGCCGTTCAACTTATAATAATATTCATTCCAAGTTATCGTGACTTTTTCAGTCTATTTTGAATGCATTTGAGATGTTTTTATTTATTAAGACTTATACTTATGGCTAATCAATAGCTCTTAATTGACCCGTGACTTGTACGTATTTAGGTTGTGTAAAGATAAAGGAACATTCAATGAGTAAAGATAATGGTGGTATTCCCAAACACAGTGGAAAAGCCAACCCTATAGATACCGATTATCAAGTTGGGCAGGACAATGTCGTTTTATCCGTTGGACCTTTTGGTTTAGATATACATAACCGAGTGTTTGCGGTTTCTGGACTAGCAATTGTTATATTTGTATTTGCTACTTTAATTTTCAGGGAGCAAGTAGAGCCGATTTTCGTCCACATGCGTTCCTGGTTAACTTCTAGCCTTGACTGGTTTTTCATTCTTTCCGGAAACATATTTGTCTTAGTTTGTATTGGCTTAGCCATTTCTCCGCTGGGTAAAGTTAGGATAGGCGGGACAGAGGCGTTGCCCGATTATAGTTACGCTGGCTGGTTGGCGATGTTATTCGCCGCAGGTATGGGGATCGGGTTAGTATTCTTTGGCGTATCTGAGCCTATGTCTCACTTCAGTTCTTCGCTCGCAGGACCTGTGCTTGAAAACGGAGTCCGGACAGATTGGGCACCACTAGGCGGCGCTTTGGGCGATGTTGAAGCGGCTCAATCATTAGGTATGGCTGCAACGATTTATCATTGGGCTCTGCATCCATGGGCCATTTACGCGTTGCTGGCGTTGGGTCTCGCCATATTCTCGTACAACAAAGGGTTACCACTGACGATGCGTTCGGTCTTTTACCCGGTTTTCGGCGAACGAATTTGGGGGTGGCCAGGGCACATTATTGATATTTTAGCGGTAGTGGCTACGGTATTTGGTCTGGCGACTTCATTAGGTTATGGTGCTTCACAAGCGGCAACTGGCTTGAATTTTCTGTTTGGTGTGCCGCTAACTGACACTACTCAGATTATCCTGATTATTGTTATCACAGCGTTTGCGCTGATGTCCGTACTTGCAGGATTGGACGGTGGTGTTAAACGCCTTTCTGAAATTAACATGGTATTAGCTGCGTTATTGCTGTTCTTTATCGTAATTGTTGGACCGACCCTATTTATCGTAACGGGTTTTTTCGACAACATTCTTTCGTATATAGAAAACCTCCCAGCCTTGTCGATGCCATTTAATCGTGAAGATGTGAATTATTCTCAAGGTTGGACTTCGTTCTATTGGGCTTGGTGGATTTCATGGTCACCATTTGTAGGTATGTTCATTGCTCGTGTATCGCGTGGGCGCACCGTTCGTGAATTTATTTTCTGTGTACTCATTGTCCCTTCAACCGTGTGTGTATTCTGGATGACTGCCTTTGGTGGAACAGCAATAAGCCAATTTGTCAATGATGGTTATGAGGCAGTGAAAGATGCCGAACTTCCATTGAAGTTGTTTGAGATGCTGGAAGTAATGCCTTTATCAAGCATTACCTCATTTGTTGGTATCGTTCTGGTTGTGGTGTTTTTCATTACATCGTCAGACTCAGGATCGTTGGTTATCGACACTATTGCTGCTGGTGGTAAAGTTGATGCTCCGACACCACAGCGCGTATTTTGGTGTACGTTTGAAGGTTTAGTCGCGATTGCATTGTTGTTGGGTGGTGGTCTCGCTGCTGCGCAAGCGATGGCTGTGACGACAGGTTTCCCATTCACTATCGTCTTATTAATCGCTACATTCTCCTTAATACTGGGGCTAATGAGCGAGCCAAGAGCCCAAAAGTAGGCACATACTAATCAATTAAGCAGGGGCGTATCCATCAGGATATGCCCCTTGTCGTTATGAAGAGGCTATTTAACTAGGCCCCATTGCATCTCTTCTGTCTAATACATAAACAGCAAATGTTGATTAAGGTCACAAATATACAATTTATGAATTATTAATAAATATATTAATAATTCATTTGTTTGAATATTAGTAACTTAGCGGAAGTCTCATTCTTGAGTCATGTGTTAAAAAAGCCACCTAATTGTGTAAGGTTTCTGTCATCGCTATGAAAGTTGGAACTAACATCATATTTATTCCATGTTTGAATTATTATTCATTATAAATGACTTGCTGTTTATTTGTTGTTCGCTTGAATAAAAAGTAGCGGTTTCATATCTTCCTGAGCTTATTATTAAATCAACAAATTAGGCTTAGAGTTTGTTTCGCTTTTTTCTCATTATTTTTAGCCTCTTAGTGGCTTCTGGTGGCGTTAAAGCACAGTCTTCAGACCGTTTTTTCTATGTTTCGGGAATAGGGGAAACGATGCATGAAGCTGTTGTTGATGCAAAAAAACAGTTGGCACTGAATATTTATAGCGAAATAGAAGTTCGTGAGAAGAGCCTGATCAGCAAAAAAGACAATCAAGTATCCAGTTCATTTGAGCAAGAGTCTTCACTCCGTTCACTTCCAATAGAAATTCCAAATCTGGAGTTCATCACGTCAGAATGCCAGAACAATCGGTGTGAATACCGATTTAAAATTGACCGCCAAGCGTGGTCGAAAACGCTTAGTCGAGAGTTAACGAACAGTTATGCACGCGCCGAACTAAAGCTCGCGAATTTGGGTAATCGTTGGGTCGATTTCAAAAGGTTCTCAGAAGCAAATGATATCGTGACTAGAAATGAAGTAGATATAAAGCTTCTGAGCTCTCTTAGCTCAAAAGATGCGCTTGATTTAAGCCCGGTATATCAACGTGTACAACAACAATTAGAACGATCTGAGCACAAGTTTTCAGTCTCATTCCGCTCTTCGTCAGATGCATTCGCTCGTCAATTGCTGAGTTTACTGTCAAATAACTCAATCTCTAGTCCTCAGGGCGATATAGCAATCTACATAAAGACTTCTTCTCGTAATGGAAGAGCAGGGAAAAACTTCATTGTACGACAAAATGTACAGCTTAAAGTCTTTGACACAGCAGCACCTGGAGTGATGGTTGCTCAAAAATTGCTAACTGAATTGGGAGAATCTCCTAAAAGTTTGGCTGCAGCAACCAACGACGCTAAGCAAAAATTAATTAAAAAACTAACAAATGAGTCTATCTATTCGATTTTGGATTGATTGGATTAATACTATTAAAGGAAAAAAAATGTTTAAGAAAACAGCAGTGGCTACTCTATTCGTTTCTGTATTAGCAGGATGTTCTTCAATTCCAGGCATGGAATCAGCAACCGTAGACCGCAATGAAATGGGCACTCAACTAACAAAAACTTGTGCTGAGTTAGGTTCTGAATACACTCCTGTGTCTGTTGCAGTGGATCAAGTGTCAAAAATCATGGTGTCTATTCAAGAACGCCAATGTGCTGTTTTCCAGGACTACCGTACTCTTGCCGACAAACATGCTGATGTTGCAGGCTTTCTGAATGTAAACGCGGATAAATCTGATGAAGAACTGTTAATTGCAATGAACGCTTTTGATGAAGGTAAACCTGCGAACAAAAAGATCCGTCCTCAGGTAGACGCTTACAAATCAGCTTCGGACTCAATCTTTGATAAAAACGTAGAATTAACCAAGGATATTGCGATTGAGACCGGTAAAATTGCTTACATTGCGACTCAAAATCCTAAATTACTTCTTGTCGATTCAGCTGGTGGCGTTCTGAAGAACCTATCTTTTTTTGGATCGTCAGAAGATGAAACTGCTGAAACAGAAGTCGCGCCTATCGTAGAAGCCTACAACGAACTAAAAGCGCGTTCAGTACTGGCTTACGACGCTAACGAAATGATCTCTTTGGATCAAAATACGATTGAGCAACTAGAAAACTTGGACAACGTTGTAGCGGAGCAAGTGAAGTCATAATGAAACTTTCAAAGATCGCAACGTTAGTCGCTGCTGGTCTTGTGCTAGCTGGGTGTAACAGTACACCCAGTCAACAGACTTATGCAGTAGAGAGTAATGCCGGTAACTCGTCACTCATCATTGGAAAGTCGGCATTTGATTTTGAAGACAGTGATATTGAAGTGCCAGCCTACTTTAATACTCAAGGGCTTCAGTTTTGTTCTTATGAAGCTAATGAGAAAGATACTCGTTGTCCTCTGGCTAAAAAGACTATTCGCCTTTACTTCGGTGATGTAACAACTGACGTGAGTGAAAGCTTGCAAGGAAAGTCTGCTGATGTATTTAACTCTATGCACAGTAGCATTGGCCAGTTTGAAACCAAAGCACTGGAAAACACGCTAGAAACCCAGTTTGCGGGTGTAAATCGCTTTCGCATTCTGACCCGAGATACAAAATCGGTAAACGCCGCTTTAGAAGAAATTCTCGCAGATGAGGGGGCAGCCAATGTTGCCCACAAGATGAGCAGTCGTGAAAAGCTGTCTACCGATTACATCATGAAAGTGGATGTGTTAAAGACTGGCGATATGCTTTTCGGTTCAACTCAATCTCTTTTCCAAACCTCAATGGAAATGACGACGGGCGTTATTGACCCATATACGCGTGAAAAGTTGAGTTACCCAAACATCGGTAAAATTCGTGTATCTAACTTCGATGTACGTGACAAAAAGAGCTACACAACGGTCATTGCCAACGGTGACTACTACCGCGGTTTTAATTACACCAGCAGTAAAGATGTTGATTCAGTCATGAATGAAATGGCGTCTCGCGGTTTCGATATCATGTTGACTCGATTATTGAAAGAAATGCCGGCAACTGCTCAAGTTCAAGGTATTAAGGGCGACCGTATTTCACTAGACCGTGGTCAAAATGCGGGTGTTTTACCAAACGAAACCATGGTGATCTTTGAGTACAGTGCTGGCTTTGTTGAGCCGATCGGGGTCGCGACAGTCAACCCTAGCCAACAAAGTGCTCAGGGTAAAATTGTTCGCTGGAAAGACAGCAACCTCGCAGATCAAGTACGCGATGAGGCTGAAAATGGTATCTACCGTCCGGATCGTCAACGTCGAATTTTTGCAGTCAGTGTCGGCGTACCAATGGAATTCATGAAGGAACGCAGCTCATGGGCACAAGAAGGCTAAGTACTGCTCTTGTCTTAAGTGGCTTGATGTCCGCCTCGCAAGTCAATGCTCTTGAACTCGACAAGAGCCAGTCTGCACTGGCTCTCGTTGAACAAGGTTGTGCATATGGGCGTGGCGCGTTGGCCATCGAAGCTGCAAAAGCCGACGCACTCAATAATCTGCGTTTTTTCTTGAACGGGCAAGTTAGCATGTCATTGTCAACCGATGACTCTGAATTGCTAAACGATCAATTCAACCAGGCAACTCGGGAAATGTTGGTCGAGGGCATTGACCAAGGATTAATTATCGCTGACTTCAGCCAGCCAGAGCTAATGGGGGATGATACTTGTCTTACCGTACGTGTTACGTCACCGGATACAAACCAATCTTTTGATGAAGAAGGTATCTCTTGGGATTCTGAACCAACGGTTTCTGTGGTAGTTGTGGGAGAAGGCACAGCGAATAATGCTCGAGGCTTAAGTGCGCGTCAGGCAGCAGAACAAGATGCATTTCGCAGAGCGATCAGTCAGGTTCTTGGCGTTATGGTGAAGTCCGGTTACTTACAGCAGTCTTATTCGAGTATGTCTGCGAACTCAGCGAGTGATGACTTCGACCTTCATGATGTTGCCGTTCAGTCTCTTTCGATGCAATCACACGGCATGATCACTGGATGGAATGAAATCTCCAGCCAGATGAAGTCTAATGGTGTGCTGACTATCACGTTAGATGTCTCTGTTGAACGACAGAAAGTGCAAGCGAAAATTGCTCAACTGATAAAGAGCCTAGGTCAGCCTACTGTTTATGTTGATGCTCATCTTCCGGTCGTTCGTTCTACTTTCTCTACGTCATTGGCAAACATGGGGTTTGACCTCTCGTCTGCGCCTGAGCAGGCTACAGTCATCCTCAAAGTGAAGGAAAAAAAGAAAGTGACACCTTCTGGTTTACAACTGGCGTTGTCAGCACAAATGCAGGATCGTAGCGGGAATTTATACGGTGAGTGGCATAACGACCCAACGTTAATGACTCTGCCAAATAAAGAAGGGATGCTCAATGACCTCGCTTCTGTCCACCTGGCTGTTGAGAAAAACAAAACCGCGTTAACACAGGCTTTACACGGTGCTGTTCAAAAAATGGCGATGCGTGGTGGGCCAGTCCGAGAGCTGATCTTCTCGCCAGCGGCTGCTGGAAAACAAGGGCAACTTTATACACTTATCAGTGCTATCAACGGAGTGTCGGATATCAAGATAGAAAGTCGCTCTGGTAGAGTTATCGTAAAGCTTCGCTCCCTAAATAATGCCAATGATCTCGCGCAGTATATTGAACCAACCTTGCGCATCCATCAGCCCAATTACCCGTCAAAATTACGTGTCTTAAACGACTATCAAATCAACGTACTTTAAGACATTCAAAGGATTAGTATGTTTAAAAAATCACTCCTTTCATTGGTACTTGCGAGTGCCTTTAGTACTGCACACGCAAGTGCAGATTTCGATCTTAACGATTTAGTACCTGCTACTGATGCTGCTGAAGTACAGTCAGTGAATACTGATAGTGTCAAAGAGGTTGGAGGTGTTGTCGTTGCTACCGATCCTAAAGCTGCGGTGCTAGTTGCACACCAGAGTTTGATCGAAGAGGAAGGCGATGGCGTCAAAATGATTGCTGTAGGTTCTGGTATCGGTATTTTGTCTACCGGTTCTGGCAGTTACGAAACGTATGAAAACCGCAACGCGACGCTACTTTCTAAACGCGCGGCGTACATGAAAGCCTTCCAAATTGCTAAAAAACAATTGGTTGAAAACATGGAAGGCATGAGCAACATGTGTGCGACAGCCATCAATGAAACCATGGATGTTATCGATACCGCAACAGAAAGCTCCGCCAATACAACCAGCATGATGAGTGACAATTGTGCAGAATCGGTACAGGGAGCGCTGGCTGGCTATGTGACCTTTGATGTCTTTGACGATCCAAGTGAAAATCTGGTTCGTGTTAGCTTAATTTCTACACCAAAGACTCGTGAGCAAACCAAACGTAAAGTGGGTGCTATCACGCAAACTACTGAGCCAAACGTGATCTTCAAACAGATCATTGCAGACCTTCAAACCGGTGTTTTACCTCCAGTTGGCGCGAAAGTGATTACCAATGCACAGACGGGTGAGTCTTTTGTTCTTGGTTTTGGTTCTTCTATCATTCGAGATAACAAAAACAACGCGGTAAAACGCAAATTGCTAAACATGTCTAAGTCTCAGGCTCAGGCCAAAGCGCGTAATGGTCTAATTGCGGTCATGCAAGGTGAGCAAGTTTACTGGGAAGGTGGTTTCACTGAGAATCAGCTGGAAAAAAATGAGCAGTTCGAATACGAACCGGAAAGCATTAACCCAGCAGATGCGAAAGTGTTGGCAGAAAACAAACACACTTTCCTCAACAACATGAAGAGTGCGGATTCATACAAGTCGTTTGCGTCGGGTAAAGTTCCTGCTGGCGTATCTGTGAAAACCTTCAAGAGTCATGATGGTGACTGGATGCTTGCAGTCGCGGTTTACGCCCCTTCTTTGGAAGCAGCGGCAAAGCAAGCAGCAGCAGAAAACAAAAAGCGTGTGCGCGAAGGCCAGAAAGTTGGTTCAAACCATAAGATCTCTACGACAGGTGGTTTGACCGATGGTAGTAACAATACTCAAGGTCCATCAGGCCAAGTGAGTAATGCGAATGATCTGTAACTGCAGATACGCGTTAATACTGGTGGGCCTTATCGGCCTGCCAGCTTTTGCTTCAGAACCACAAGCTTGGTCATTTAATGGCACTGATTATCTTGTAAGCGATGGCGATACTGAAATTTCGGTTGTGGTATCGAGAGAGCTCGCGCTGACAACGAAACAGATGAAATCGCTCTGTCGTAAAGGGTTAGGCCTTAGTCTGAGAAAGCAATACGAAGATAAGCTGGTGAAAGATGAGTGGATTGAAGAGCGCTTTGATACTTGGCCATTTGCCAACCTGACTTATGAGCTAACCAATATTCAGTTCTCATCGCTGGAAAAAGATCAGGCTTCATGCTCTGCCGTGATTAATGACACCGGGTATAAAACCAATCTTTACACCACGGCGTTGAACTATGCGATCGCGTATTACCAGACTCAGCAATTCGAGAAAATAAAGCCAACTCTGCCGCTGTTAATGAAAGACTCAAGCGTAGCAATGGATGCGGCAGGGATCGTTAGCTTGTTACTGGCTCAGTCTGACCCAGAAAAGGCGGATAGATACTATCAGCAGTATGTTGATCACTCTCGTATTACCCGAAATGAAGTGAAGACCTGGCTTGCTCAGTGGAAATATGACCAAGGGGACTTAGTAGAAAGTCAGTTGCTTGCTAAGTCCTGCACAAGCCAACAATGTAAACGTTTGGTGCTGGATATCGAAGAAACTCTATTTGAGCAACAAGCGGAAAGCGCAGGGGACCTCTCCTCTTATTTCTGATACGAAAGATGACGGTAGCGAGAATTATGAAACTAAAAAACGGCGCACTGGTAGTATTGTTGAATTTAGCCGTAACCATGCCAAGTTACGCCAATGACCCATTTGCGGAACTCGATCAAGAGATAGAGCAGCTTACTGTTGATGATACGGCTGAATTCGAGCAATGGTATGCAGCGCACCTGAAAGAGTTCAATCAGTGGCAGCAAGCGTATTTAGCTGACTGGGATAGCAAACAAAAGGCATCCATTCAGAAATGGAGTGACAGCAAAATCTCCTCACCAGAAGTTATTGTCGTTTACGACAAGAAACACGACGCGCGAACGGTCGTAGATTTGGAGAAAGGTGAAGTCACGGTAAGCTATCTGCCAAAGAACGAAGATGAGACAAAGAAGAATCAAGAAGCCGAAATCGTCAATACTGTGATAGAAAATAACGCTCACTTGTGGGAACAGATTGGTGTTCCGCAACCCAGTGAGGCCAAACCTAACACGGTCGTTGTAGAAGAGGCGAAAGTTCAGAAAGAAACCTTCGAGCAAGTAAAGCGAAAAATCGAAGAGCAGACAGAGCGTCAAATGAGTCAGTTAGATATGTTTGTCGCTCAAGGGTCTTCAGTCTTGAGTGAACAAAAGACTGAACAACTTGTCTCTCAACAAAAAGAGGAGATGAACAAGCAAAAAGAAAAGCGCATCGTGAAGGTGAAGCAAGCGCTTGTTCAACAAGAGGAAAAACTGAAAAAGGCACCGCGAAAAGTAGTCGCTTATACCGTGAAAATCCCCAAGTCGTCTCTCTCTGAGCGTGCAAACAAATATTTACCTGCAATAAAGAAAGAGGCAGGGAAACGTCAGTTATCACCGGCGTTAGTACTTGCGATCATGCATGAAGAATCTCACTTTAACCCAAAAGCGAAATCTCACGTGCCTGCGTATGGATTGATGCAGATTGTCCCAACCACGGCAGGGCATGATGTGAATAAGCTTTATCGTGGTAAAGACAAACCTATGCGTGAAAATGATCTGTATGATCCTGCTGTCAATATTGAAACCGGTAGTGCTTATCTGAAAATCTTACAAAGCCGATACTTGAAGGGCATTAAAGACCCGCAAAGCGCGACCTATAGCATCATTGCCGCTTATAACACCGGCTCAGGCAACGTCGCTAAAGCTTTTGGAGAGCGACGTGTTTCCAGAGCGATTAAAAAGATCAACAGCATGAGTTCTGATGAAGTTTATCAGCGACTTATCAAAAATTTACCTTACGAAGAGACGCGCAACTACCTAAAGAAGGTGAACGATAGAATGCAAACTTATCGTGCGCAGTCAAACTCAGTCATTTAAAAGGAATGGGGATGAAACATCATATTCTTACCGCAGCAATCGGCGCACTAGTTTTATCGGGCTGTGCAAGCCAAAGTGCGCAAGTAGAAACAGCAAAAATTGATACTAACTCAGCAAGTAATGTCCCTAACTGGGTTCTTAATCCGGCTTCGGCAAACGGTTTTGCTGCATCAAACTGTATAGAATCATCAGGCAATTTTTCAATTGACCGCAACCACGCTATCTCATTAGCGCGAAATACTCTAGCGCAAAACCTGGACATTAAAGTCAGTGTGTTGGAGAAAAATTATCAAAAGATTAGCAGCTCAGTAGATGGACAAGCTGCTGGCTCGTCTTTTGAACAAATCGCTAAACAGATTTCGAATACTTCAATTCAGAAAAGCCAGGTAGAGGGAATCTCATTAGTTGAGATTGATGGTAAAAAGCAGGTTTGTGCTCTAGTTGCTATGCCTGCTGTTGAATATGAAAACCTGTTTAATAGCGCGTTAACAGTATCATCTATCGACCCAACGGATAAGGCGTCTCTGTATAAAGAGTTTGTTAGTCAAAAGACCACAAAACAACTCGAAGAGCAGGCAGAAGCGCTGTAATTCTTTGTTGTATCTAAGAAAAGCGAGTGTGGGGCTCGCTTATCACCTAAAGCGTTACAGCAGGAAGTGATTGCAATGATAGAAGTTGAAACTACTGAATCATGAAGCCGAAAAACTAATATCTTATTGAATCTTATAGATAACGAAAACTGACCATAAGTGGTTTGAAGACGTGTCCGCGCTTTTTTATGGGAACAAGCTTATACCAATCACAGTAAGTAAGTGATCAGAAATAGCGTAGGAAAAATGCTAGAGAACAAGGCAGGATTTTTCGATAAGTAGTTACTCTACAATCAAAAATTCTAACGCAGTTATCGAGTATTTTAACAAGATAGAATGACCAATTATTTACTACGATTGGTATTAATATCGTTTGGGGTGGTTATTCTGTCTTAAGACCTTCACAGCCGTTGGTCTAGTTTCATTTATCACTAATACTCAATCCAATTTTGTTGAGTTAAATAATGTGCACCCACTTTATGGTGCGATTTTTGGCGGCTTTCTATTTGGTACCGGGTTTATCATCTTATTCCGTCATAAAGCCAGCCTTGTATTTATTTACCTATGGAAGGTCTAGCGCCTTACCGTTCAGCGGTTCAAGATTTAGTGTTTGGTGAAAACCATCCGACTTTGGAAGAGAAAAGAGTGGCAACGATTCAGTCACTAGGCGGCTCTGGCGCGCTGATGATCGGTGCGGATTTCCTAAATCACTATTTTCCGAAATCCAAAGTGTGGGTAAGCAACCCAACTTGGGAAAACCACCATGCCATTTTTGCTGGTGCTGGATTCGAAGTAGGTACTTACCCGTACTTTAACCCAGAAACGAAAATGCTCGATTTCGATGGCATGATTTCAACGTTAAAAGAGCTTTCAGAGCAAAGTATTGTTCTACTTCATCCTTGTTTTCATAACCCTACGGGCGTTGATCATTACCAATGAACAATGGGACAAAGTGATCGAAGTGGTTAAAGCACAAAAATTAATCCCATTCTTTGATATGACTTACCAAGGCTATGGCGAAGGGATTGCTGAAGACGCTTACGTCGTTGAGAAACATAATTATTGATGAGCAAAAGCTCCTTGCGCCATTGCCAGAAAGCATACGTCACTATGCCTAAGCCAATGAACATGGACTCCATTATGTTGCCGACAATCGTATAAGACTCAAGCCTGATGAATTCGTCGATGAGATCTTGAGAGAGAGACAGCAAAATACAGATAAAGCCAAAAGAAAAATAGTTGGTTATCTTTCCTGGCGTTCGGGTTGAGAGGATAACGAGCACCCACACCAGCCCCATGATGGTCGAAGAGCCTTCACCGATAATGTCGAGCCAGGGCAATCACACTTACGCGGTTTACAACATCGATGAAGCTTATCAGTACGCTGGCAGTTTCGCGCTGGTGGCTGATGACCAAAATGGTTTGGATGGTGCCAGTGAGACGGATGGGATTCACGCAGTTTCAAGCTCGGTAGGCGATCGATTCCCTAACGGACTTTTCATTGCCCAGGATGGCTTCAACGTTTAGGCGCATTAGATGGCTTTTCTATGCGTAATCACTGCTTGTTGCATTCATTTATCTGACGAGGCTTCTTCTAGTAGCAGTGCACGGTAAGTCCGCGGCGTAACGTCAAACCAAGCCCGGCAGGCGCGGTTGAATGTGGCTTGTTCTGAGTAGCCTAGTAGCCCGCTGATCTGACTTAATTTTAGGTTTGGATCTTTCAAATACTTGGTCACGATAACTTGTCTCTCACTCACTAAAATTTGCTCGTAGGTTGTACTCTCTTGGGCGAGTTTGCGTTGCAGCGTTCGCTTGTGCATAGAAAGGTGAGAAGCGATGTTTTCAGTGCTACATTGGCCAGTGGGAAGAAGGCCTTTAATTAGTCTTCTTACATCATCAGAGACGGAACTTGCGAACGGAACGGGTTGCGAGTCCAGGTAGTGTCTTGCCAGTTTACAGGTTTGCTCATCTTCGCTGGATAGCGGGGTGTCGAACGCAGATTCTGGAAGAATAAACCCACACCAGTTCTGATTGAACTCGATCGGACAGCCAAATACGTTTTGATATGACGCCTCATCTCCGAGCCGAGAGTGCATAAAGTGCGCAGAGATGGGTTTAAAGTCGTTTCCGCATAATAATTTAATCACCTGCATCGCATTCGCCAATCCCAGCTCGTAGCACTGAACGGAGTAGTCTATTCCACGACCCTGAACGCTGTATTCCAATTTTATTGTTCTGGCTTGCCCCTTTGTTTGAGCAATGTGTTTTGTCGTTAATGCGGAACAATGCAGGTGTAAATAACGGGATATATTTTCCAACGCATCACCAACCGTAGCCGAACTGCGTGCAATCACCGAAATTGGCCCGAGAATGCCCATGCCCTGATATTCAGCGAGTCGTAGCCCGAAGTCAGGACAATCGAGGATAGTTGCGGTGTCTTCCAGCAACGCAATCATATTGCGAAAGAGCAGAAAGGAATCCTCATCCCGTTTGTCTGCACTCGCTATGTGATATTTCGACAGCAAAGAGCGTGGGTCTCCACCCAAAGATTGCGTCAGACTGTCGTATCCGCGAAGGTTTGTCGCTCTAATTAAAATATGCACAATGACTCCCTTGTCTTTGATTTGTCCATTCTATCGCTGTTACATATCGGGAAAATACACGGAATTAACATTTTAGTAACATTGTCACGTTTTATCAAAAATTTGTCGTCATTCGTCAATATTATCCGGCGTGTTTGCTGAAATATTGAACAAGGTTTAGTCAATACTAACGACAAAAGGAAAACGTTATGACCACTGCACATTACGACACCATCATAATCGGAGCTGGCCTTTCAGGGATTGGAACGGCCTGCCACCTGACTAATGAGCACCCTAATAAAACGCTTGCTATTCTTGAGCGTAGAGAGCGCATGGGAGGCTCCTGGGACTTGTACCGCTATCCTGGCATACGTTCCGACTCCGATATGGCAAGTTATGGCTTTGACTTTAAACCTTGGTATTCAGATAAGGTTCTCGCTGAAGGTCCTAACATCAGAAATTACGTGGCAGAAACAGCTAAAGAGTTTGGCTTTGACGAAAAAGTACACTACGGCATAGCGATCACTAGCGCCAACTGGTCTGATACTAAGCAACTTTGGACGGTAAACGCGACGCACGAGCCTACTGGTGAGAAAAAAACATTTACTTGTGCTTTTCTCATTAACTGTGCGGGCTACTACAATTTTGATGAGGGGCATCGACCTCATTTTGAACGAGAGGAGTCGTTTAAAGGTGATATTATTCACCCACAGTTTTGGCCTGAGGACTTCGATTACTCGGGTAAGAAAGTTGTCGTGATTGGTAGTGGCGCGACAGCGGTTACTATTGTACCGAGTATGGCGGACAAAGCCGCCGGGGTGACAATGCTTCAGCGTTCACCGAGTTATATTATGTCGGTTCCTAATACGGATAAAATATCCATTTTCCTCAATCGCTTCTTACCGAAAAAATGGGTATTTAACCTGACAAGAAAACGCAATATTTTACTACAGCGAGGCTTGTATCTTGCTTGTAGAAAATGGCCAACAAGAATGCGTAAGGTCATGTTGTCTCATATGCGCAAGCAAGTTGGTGCTGATTTTGATATGACTCACTTTACACCTAATTACAACCCTTGGGAGCAGCGTCTATGTGCAGCGCCAGACGGTGACTTTTTCAAAGTGTTACGTTCAGGTAAAGCTGATATCGCCACTGATCATATCGAGCATTTTACTGAGAACGGCATTATGCTGAAGTCGGGCAAGCATTTGGATGCCGATGTCATTGTGACAGCGACAGGGTTAGAGATGCAGTTAATGGGCGGCATGGAGTTTTTGGTCAATGGCGAGCCAATCAACGTACCGGATAAAATGATTTATAAAGGGATTATGATTGAAGACGTACCTAATTACGGCTGGATTTTCGGCTACACCAATGCTCCTTGGACTCTGAAGGCGGATATCGGTGGTCGTTATCTATGTAATCTGTTTAGACATATGGATCAGCATGGGTTTGGTGTTGCACGTCCTGTAGACACTGTCAGCTCAAGTACGGGTGTGAGTATGCTTGATGGCTTTGCCCCAGGTTATATGGAGCGAGCTAAAGATAGAATGCCAAGGCAGGGGAAAGAAGCCCCTTGGGTTGTAACGATGCACTATGGAAAAGATAAAAAAGCACTGACCGAAGAGCCCATTGAAGATGGTGTTTTGCAGTTCTCCCATGCGGTGAGCCAAGATAAAGCAGTGGCTCAAAACGTTGAAGCCGTGGCTTAATTCGATTTTCCACAAGTTAAGGATATGAATATGACAACGTCTGAAAATGATAATCCGTCAGTGGTACTTATCCCCGGTATGTGGAGTACGGGAGAGACGTTATCTGAACTGCAGCGTGCTTTTGAAGCGCAAGGGTATAAGGTAGAGTCTGTTTGCCTACCTGAGCACAAAAAGAAGGCAGAATATAGTAAGGCTGATAAGGTCAGATTGGCTGAGACTTGCCTGCAGGATTACGTGGATTTTATTGTCGCAAGAATAAAGACGTATAAGGCTCCTCCAATATTAGTCGGACACTCGATGGGCGGTCTGTTAGCACAGCTTGTCGCGGCTAGAGTACCAGTTAATAAACTGGTTTTGCTTTCATCTGCAGCGCCGGGTGGGATTAACGGTTGGAGTTGGTCAGTTATACGTACTTTAGGGCGAAATTTATTCTTATTTCCTTTGTGGAAAAAAGTAACGGAGCTTGGATTGTGTCATGTCCGTTATGGCATCGCCAATTCTCAAAGCGCCTCAGTTCAGCAACAAATCATGCAAGATATGACGTACGAATCGGGTATGGCGACTTTCCAAATAGGTGTTGGAGGCCTACTTAAAAGTGGCTTTTCTCGGGTTGATGCTAAGCAGGTGCAATGCCCTGTCCTTGTTATCGGCGGGACAGCAGACCGTATTACGCCTATCAAGGTGCAACGTGCTATCGTGAAAAAGTATGGGGAACAGGCTACTCTGGTCGAATTACCAGAGGTATGTCACTGGACAATAGGGGGAAGCAATTTACCCCAAGTCACATCGGTGATCTTTGACTGGCTTGATGATCAAATACATATCGCCGCGTAAATATAGCGCTTCGACATTGAATAGCATGTTTGAAAAATGCCCTCCAGTCAAAGGAGGGCATTTTGTTTACGCTTAGCTAGCGAATTGGAATCTTGTGTTCTTCTTCACTTTGGTCGGCTAGTTTTGGTACCACGACAGTCAAAACACCGTCGGAAAAATCAGCGCTAATTTCTTCGACATTGATGTTGTTACCGAGCGTAAAACTTCGAGACATTTTGCCACTGTATCGTTCACTGTGGACTACCTTACCTTCTTTTTCTGTCTCTTTTTTCGTTTCGATACTTGCTTCGATGGATAACACCCCTTGCTGGCAGCTAAGTTTGATATCTTCTTTTTTCACTCCCGGCAAATCGGCAGTGACTTCGAAGGCTTGGTCTTTCTCGACGATATCAACTCGTGGCGAAAAAGTACCCTCTTCGAATCGTGTCCTCAATGCAGGAAATGAATTGTCAAAGAACCGGGAGAAATCAGCCCAGCTATCACGAGGAACCAAGCTCATAAGTACCTCCTCATTCACTCTTTCC
Organism: uncultured Vibrio sp.; assembly: GCF_963675395.1. Lineage (NCBI taxonomy): Bacteria > Pseudomonadati > Pseudomonadota > Gammaproteobacteria > Vibrionales > Vibrionaceae > Vibrio > uncultured Vibrio sp. The sequence goes on from NZ_OY776222.1 coordinate 690,635, forward strand.
TAACACCACTATAAGTATAATTCGAATGTGTGAATTTTCAGGAAAAATTCCTTTTCTGTTTGATTAAAATCAATTATGAGAAGCGCGTTAAAAGCCTGGCATTCAGACACTCGTCGAAGGTAACTCTTGTGGAAGATTTCGGCTTTTATGACGCACTTTTATTTGAGAAAGAGTGACGCCAGAGATAACGAACAAGCCGCCAATAATATGGTAGAGATGAATTTCTTCGCCTAGCAGTGTGGATGCCAATGCCACAGAAACAACGGGCATCAGGTTCATGAACATCGCACTGGAATCAGCGCCGATTAAATCTATCGCCTTTACCCACATCAGTGGGGCGAAAATTGAGGCAGCAATGCCCGCGTAAGCAATCAGTGGTAGCGCTTCTTGGTTCGGTAATAGTTGGTCGCTCGTCAACCAAAGTGGTGTCAGCATGGTCACAGAGAAGACCCCTTGCATGTAGACCAATGTCAGACTGTTAAATGGCATCTTCCAACGCTTTGATAGCACGCAATAAGCTGCGTAAACGAAGGCAGCAAGTAACATCAAACCGTCACCTTGAGTGATGTCCTGATGTAAGAAATAAGTCATGTCTCCATGGCCAAGCATAAAGGCTAACCCCAATAATGAAATTAAGCCGCCCACGATACTCAATTTAGAAATCGACTTACCTAATAAAGGCACGCTAAGAAATACGCTGATCAGTGGGACCAATGAGGTAATCAGTGCCATATTAGAAGCCGTGGTGGTTAAACCAGCGTAATAGCCAAGAGATTGGTTTAACACCATACCTAACAGAGCAAGACAAGCCAGTTTGGTGAGATAAGGGCGAATAACGTGACGCTGTTTGATCACGGCTGGTAGGCAGAACGGTGTTAGGATCAGCAGAGCAATAAACCAGCGGTAGAAACTCATCGCACTTGGTTCTATTGTGCTAGCTGCCACTTTGTTGATGATAGTATTCCCGCCCCAAATCATGACAGTAAAAAACGGAAGTAAGTAAACCATGAAAACCCTATCGCACAATAATTGATGACGATAGTCTGGCAGGTCTTTATAATGAAAAGTATCTCCCAAAAGACATAGTGAGCGATAGGAAGACAATTTTGAAAAAGAGTTCGCGAAACCTCCACCCTTCATTATCAATCGATCGGGCTCCATCCGATGTATTTATGAATTTCGAAGCGTTTTTGTCAAATACAGAGACTCGAATGCATAGCCACCCGTGGGGACAGGTGCAATTGATCAGCGGTGGTATTTTGGAAATAGACGCGGAAGACACGCGCTTTTTAGCCCCACCTCATTTAGCTATTTGGGTGCCAGCGGGTATTCGTCATACCAGTTATAATCGTAAACCGCTCGAGTACTGTTCGTTAAATATCTCTCCGGAATTAACCGCGCATTTTCCAACCAAAACCAGTTTGATTAAGGTGACACCAGTTATTGCTGCGATTATTGAGGATTTTCGTCAACGTGACATCAATGTTGCTGATAGTGATGAAGACAAACGCCTAGTACAGGTGCTGCTCGATCAATTGGCTAAGCAAGAAGTGGAACACCATTTTTTACCGACCACGGATAATAAATATCTGGAACCGATCCTTAAAGCGGTGGAAGAATCACCCACGGATGACATCAGTTTGGCGGAGTGGGCGGCAAAAGTGCATACAACCGAGCGAACGTTAGCGCGTCACTGTCAGAGTGAGTTGGGAATGAGCTTTACTGAATGGCGATTACGTGTCCGGTATCTGCACTCTATGGAGTTGCTGCGTAAGGGACAAACGGTAAAAGAAGTCGCATTGACGCTAGGCTACAATCAGGCGAGCCCGTTTATCGCCATGTTTAAGAAATATTCCGGCATGACACCGGAGCAATATAAGAATCGCTTGTTGTAGCTGATGGGGCTTTAATCATAAGTGTGGTACTTATGGCATAATCGTGCATAGGTTTTGTTGTCGATAGTACAGCCTCAAAATGTCTATAAAACTCTATTTAGTGATATGACCTTCTAAAGGTCACCAACTATCAATTCATTTCATATGCTCTCTTGTCTTACAATTAATGGTAATGATATTTATTTTCAATTGCATTTAATCTTAGGGTTAGGATGCAGATGTTCGTGAATTTAATGTGACAAATCTCAATAAGGATAGTTAGATGGCCATTCCTAAGATCGCCCCATACCAAGTACTGAATAGCTCTAGATGTGCGGTCGCGATCGTCGTGGCCGATGAGAAGGGGTATTTTGGTCTTGATAGACAGGAATGGTTATCCTATGAAATTGCGCGTTCTATATCCCCTAATGTTTTGTGCGCTAAGGAGTACGCATTTTCCACGCAATTTTCTGATTACGCTGAATTTATCACGACGGTATTCTCTGCTAAAGAGAGCTTATTCAAGGCAATGTTTCCAAGTATTAAAAGCTATGTCGATTTTTTTGTTGCTCAGCTTTGTTTCGTAGATTGGCCGAAGGGCATATTAATACTAGAGGTGACCCAAGAGCTTTCGTGTGCTTTTTATAAGGGAAAGCAGGTGGAAGTGCACTTTAAGCGATATGTTGATGACGTAGAAACCAGAATTATAGATCGCCTTTGACTAGGCTAGTTGAGAGTGGAACAGTCGGAGGAGTTCTTAATGAACGAGAGGTAAAGAATATCGAAGGTTTTATTGTCAGAAGCTCTACGGCTCCAACAAGAAGTAAAAAAAGCGGTATGGTTATCATAAGCTCTCGCTATCAGAGACAGCAATGTATCGAGTAAAACATTTGATTTTTAAATATATCAAAAAGGAATAAAAATGCCAGCTGTTATGCATTTATAACAGTTCTCTGTATATGCCTGTTATAGATTGTTGGTGATAATTTCTTTGCTTCATTGGACAAAGTCTAATTGGTTATTTCAAAATGAAGTGATGGAAATACGATATGAGCAACGAAAAACTGTCGGATAATGAGCGCTTAAAAGGCGAAAGCAAGCATTTACGTGGAACGATTTCTGACGATCTTGCTAATCCGTTAACAGGCGGATTTGAGGGGGATAACTTCCAATTAATTCGTTTCCATGGAATGTATCAACAAGATGATCGAGATATACGTGGAGAGAGACAAAAACAAAAGCTTGAACCGTTACATACGGTGATGCTGCGCGTTCGATTGCCGGGCGGTATTATTACTCCACAGCAGTGGTTAGGTATCGACGAGTTTGCAAGTGCGCATACTGAGTATGGTTCGATTCGTGTGACAAACAGACAAGCGGTTCAACTACATGGCGTACTAAAACATAATATTAAGCCAGTACATAAATTGTTGAACCAATTAGGGCTTGATTCCAGAGCGACGGCTGGTGATGTAAACCGAAATGTTCTTTGTACTTCAAACCCTATTGAAAGCGAGCTTCATCAGCAAGCGTATGATTGGGCTAAGAAGATATCTGAACACCTTCTACCCAAAACGAATGCTTACGCAGAAGTGTGGTTAGATGGTGAAAAGGTATCAGTCAAAGATGAGCAAGAAAGCATTTTGGGTGATAACTATCTACCACGGAAATTTAAGACAACGGTCGTTATCCCTCCTCAAAATGATGTTGATGTCCATGCCAATGATTTAAGTTTTGTCGCTATTGGAGAGAAGGGAAAGCTCGTTGGCTTCAATGTTCTCGTGGGCGGCGGTCTTGCGATGACTCATGGTGACAACAGTACTTATCCGAGAATGGCCAGCGATTTTGGTTTTATCTCATTAGAAAACACCTTGGCGGTTGCAGAAGCAGTCGTTTCCACTCAACGTGATTGGGGTAACCGTTCAAACCGTCGAAATGCTAAAACAAAATACACTTTGGATAGAGTTGGTGTCGATGCGTTTAAGCAAGAAGTGGAAAAACGTGCAAATGTTACTTTCGCTGAAACGCAACCTTATGAGTTTACCGCTCGTGGTGACCGTATTGGTTGGGTAGAAGGGGCCGATGGGAAATTTCACTTAACTTTATTTGTTCCAAGTGGTCGGCTGATTGATAGCGAAGATAAGCCGTTAAAAACGGGTATGGCAGAGATCGCGAAGATCCATAAGGGCGATTTTCGCTTGTCTCCAAACCAAAACATTATCATTGCTGGTATTGAACCTGAACAGGTAGATGCTATTGAACAAATCGCGCTAAGCCACGGCCTAGTTGATCAATCATTGACTGAACAGCGCAAGGCTTCTATGGCTTGTGTATCGTTTCCGACTTGTCCATTAGCAATGGCAGAAGCCGAGCGCGTGCTTCCTGATATCGCAGCGAAAATCGATCAAATAATGTTGACACATGGGATGCATGACCGAGCGTTTGTGTTCAGAATCACGGGTTGCCCGAATGGTTGCGGACGTGCAATGTTGGCTGAAGTGGGTCTTGTAGGCCGAGCTTTAGGACGATATGACTTTTACATCGGTGGTAATATCGAGGGTACAAGAATTCCAAGATTGCATCAGGTAAACGTACCGATTGATGATATTCTCGATACGTTAAACGACTATGTTCGTCGATGGGCAAAAGAAGGTGAGCCATCTGAATCATTCGGTGATTTTGCTATCCGTGTTGGTATTGTTAAACCAGTACTTAACTCGACGATTGATTTTCATGTAGTTGAATAAAGGCAAGGTACGTAACAAGATGACTCTTGCTTCGTCTAAACGTATTGTCTTTATAAATATAGATAAGCCACCCGAAAAGGTGGCTAATTATATTGAAAACTATACGGATAATTTAATCACGAGACTAGGCCTGCATCAATCGTCATACTGGGTGATTGACATTGATAGTGACCAGTTCGATTCTGAGAACATCATTCAAACAGCTTCTTGCATTGTTATCGGTGGTTTGTGGCCATTGACTCTGGACCCACGTTGTAAAGCTTTGCTGTCTTCATTGATGCATAAACTCGTAAAGCGACGTGTTCCACTGCTTGTGTTTGGTACTGCTGAACCCATCGTATTGGAAGTGACAGGTTGTGAGTCAGAGCCTTATACGGGCCTTTTAGGCTTGAGTTTGGAATTTATCCCCATGAGCTTTGTGCAGTGGCGAAGCAATTGCAGTTGCCTATACAGTTACTTGATTCAGTTGGTGCTGCAGCTAAGGTGAAGCGCATGTCGTGCTCTTTCGATCATACAGGAATACCAAGTAAGCGTAGAGCAAATCAACGGCTGAATAGTTGGTGTGTACTATCATAATTAAGACCTCTTTGATAATGGTGGGTTATCGCAAAGCCTTATCATTCGTTTGATAGGACAGGTGACCTGAACCATATGTTACAAACCTGTCATCTTGCTGACTTGATGATTTTTTATTAACACTTTAATCACAAGTGTGACTGAGGTTCTAAAGTATTCAACATTAGGGGCGGCGTATCGAAAGTTGATGTAATTTATGCAGTTGCAAAGCTCAATGGATAATTTAGAAAGAGAGATAGTTTGCTATGCCTGTAACAAAGTTCTTCGAACTGGTCACTTGATTCTACGTATAATCAGCAATTGAATTGCATAGGCTTTTAACAAGGCAGTGTCATCGATTTAATAGGTGTATTTTTACACAGAAAATTGTTTATCAAGGAAGTAAAACGGGTAATGCGAGTTTTAATTGTAGAAGATGATCGACTAATCAGTGAATCACTGGAGCAACGCTTTAACGATCTTGGTCATGGTGTGGACTGTGCTTATGATGGTGGTGTGGCGTATTCACTCGTTTCCCATACTCAATACGATTTGATTATTTTAGATCTCAACCTTCCCAATCGCACGGGAGAAGAGATCACCAAAAAAATCCGCCAAGTATCAAATACACCCATCTTGATTCTAACCGCCCGAAAAGAAGTTTATGACAGAATCAATTTGCTGGACTTAGGCGCGGATGACTTTTTAAGTAAACCATTCGATTTGGGAGAGTTAGAAGCACGTTGTCGAAGTATTGTCCGCCGAAGCCAGGGGAATGATAATAACGTGATAGAGCTGGGCAACTTGAGTTTTGATTCAGCGACGGCAACGGTAAAAGTGAAAGGCGAAAGTATCACACTCAAGCAGCGCGAGTATCGTCTACTAGAAGTCTTTGTTAGTCACCCTAATCGTGTGATGAGTAAAGAGGAAATAATTGATCATTTGTATGGCTATGATAACCCCCCTAATCATAATGCTATTGAGACTTATGTTGGGCGACTGCGCAAAGCTTTGGGGGACAGTAATGTGGAGATTAAAACTCTACGCGGTTTAGGCTATGTATTGTCCGTGCAATCATAATGCTCTCTATTTCAACGCGTTCACTCCGATTCCAGCTGCTCGCCTATTCGACCGGTACCTTACTTTTTATTGGCCTTATCTCCATGTTAGGCGTTAAGCGATATGCCTATGAAACCGCACAACACACCTTTGACCGCCCACTGGCAAATGCCGCATTACAAATTTTGGAAGAAGTCCGATTGGAAGCCGGTGAGTTAAGTGTCGATTTACCGTTCTCTGCATTTAGTGGGCTTGCGGATTCACCGCGGGACAAAGTGTACTATTTAGTGACGACCAAACAAAAAGAGTTCGTAACGGGGTATAGCGCTTTATTATCAGAAAAGATGGTCGTTTCGCAAATTGATGCCAACCCAATTCTGTTGGAAGTTGTCCCTCATTATTTTGATTTGATGTTTAAAAAGCAGCATGTGCGCTTCGCATTAGTGGGTCGAGTGATTAATACACGTAAGGGGCCGCATCATGTATATGTGTTAGTCGGACAAACGACAGAAGCCCGAGCGGATTGGGAGCAACAACTCTCCAGTGTCGCATCCAAACTTATCTTGGGCGTTGTACTTTGTACGATTATCGTCATTGTCATCTTGATTGCCCAAGTACTCAAACCACTTAAAGTTATTAATAGAAAAATATCACAGCGTTCAAATGTGGACCTAACCCCGATAGATTTACAGGGACCGGAAGAAGTTATGCATTTGGTGAGAACGATAAATAGCTTTATGTTTCAACTAGATGAAACGCTATCAAACTTAAAAAAATTTTACAAGCGAGGCCGCGCATCAATTAAAGACACCCCTCGCGGGTATGAGAGCTCAAGTTGAGCTGATGTTAAGCCGAGAGACCTCAACGCAGTCAACTCAGTCACTGATTCGTATCTTAGATGCGTGTGGCGTTTTAGAAAGAACGATAGAACAGCTCTTGAACCACGCGACGATAAAACACCGTTTTCGCAGTATGGAACCACAAAGCGTAAATATAAATCATCTCGTGCAATCTGTTTGTCGAGACCTTGCCGTTAATGCGCTCAAACGAAATATCGAGCTTAGCTTCCAGCAGAGTTTCCAATTTAAAATAACGGGTGATGAGTTTTCTGTGAGGCAGATGTTGCTCAACTTAATCGAAAACGCGATTAAATATTCTCCTGATTCGAGTATGGTGGAAGTTGAAATTGCTCAACGTGGCACCAAAGCCATCATTCTGATCCGAGATTATGGTGTCGGCATTCAAGACGCAGATAAACCACATGTATTCGAGCGGTTCTATCGAATCTCGGAAAATAACCAGTCTGGTACAGGATTAGGAATGAGTATTGCGGCCGATGTTGCAGAGAAATCCCATGCTCAATTGCTCTTACATGATACGGTTCCACATGGCTTAACGGTCGAAATTCAATTCCCATATCGTAGATGGGAGGAGATTTAACTATGTTGCAACGCTTTATCTTTATTACGACATTATGTGGGATGTGTTTGTCGAGTGCTTTGGCCAGTGAAACTCAACCTCAGCCCGTTAGAGTGTTTGGGGCGGCTTATTTGTCTGAGATGAAACCACTTCTCGATGACTTTTCTGATCGTAATCCGGATATTGATATCCAATATCAATGGATGAGCAGCGAAGACCTTGATCGTTATATTCGTGATCAACAACACCCACAACCGGATGTGACCATAAGCTCGGTGATGCATCTACAATTGCGGTTGGTCAACGACGGTTATGCGCTTGAACATAAACGTATTCATACCAGTAGTTCGAACGCACATGAGTTACTGCCCGATTGGAGCCAGTGGCGCGATGAACTGTTTGGCTTTAGTTTTGAGCCTGCGGTCGTTGTGTTTAATAAGTCATTTTTAGAGGGGAAACAAACCCCTACGAATCGTATTGAACTTATTTCGTTTATTCGTCGCTATAGTGATGAGTTTATGGGCAAGATCGGGGTTTATGATATTCGTAAAGTGGGCATTGGATATTTGCTTTGGTCCTTTGAGCGGCAGCAAGCTCGTAATTATGGGCAATTTCTCGAGCTATTTAATCTTCATTACGCTCGTACTTTTGACAGCTCACGAGATATGTTAGATGCCTTAAGTTCCGGTGAGATTGTGATGGCTTATAACATTCTGGGGTCATATGCAGAGAGTTGGCAACAGCTCAACGACGATGTGACGATCACATCAATGAGTGATTACACCCCAGTGATCATTCGAACTGCATTTATTAATCGAACAACCAAGAACGAACAAGGTGCTAAGCGATTCATTGACTATCTGCTTTCTTCCTCTGGGCAGTGGGTGATGTCTGAGCAGACGAATATGCCGCCGATACGCACAGATATTAATAGTGTTAACTCGGCATCATATATGCGCCAACAGTATGCGGAACAGCTCAAACCTTTACCTCTTGACGTACGTCTGCTTGTATTTGCCGACGAAAGTAAACGGCAGATTGTGATTACGGAATGGGAAAATGCGTTAAAAAATTATGACTGACATGACATTACCAGCTCCTATGGTGTCGTGAGTCAGCGATTTGACAGGTTCATTTTGTAGCTTGATACCACCACTTTTTGGACTTGAAAGTGGCAATAATGGTAAGGAGCACAAAATGACACAATCCCAACTTATCCCTTGCATGCTTATCCGTGGTGGCACGTCCAAGGGCGCTTATTTTCTCGCCAGCGATCTTCCTCAATCTCCAGAACTAAGAGATCAACTACTGATTCAGATTATGGGGTCGGGGGATGTTCAACAAATTAACGGTATTGGTGGCGGTACCACTTTAACGAGTAAGGTGGGTATTGTTTCTCGCTCTGATTCAGAAGATGCTGAGTTGGATTATCTTTTTGCACAAGTTGGTGTTGAAGAGAAATTAGTCGATACCAAACCCTCTTGTGGCAATATTTTATCTGGTGTTATCGCTTTCGCGTCTGAAAAAGGCTTAATCGAACTTGCTGATGGCATAACGACGGTACGCGTGAAGAACATCAATACCAACACAATTATTGAAGTTACAGCAGAAACGCCTAACAAATCGCTCAAGTTTGACGGTAGCACTACTATCGATGGGGTTCCGGGAACAGGTTCTCCGGTTCTTCTCAACTTTCTTGATGTCGGGGGAGCAAAAACTGGCAAATTATTTCCAACGGGCTCCGTTCGAGAGCAGATTAATGATATCGATGTAACTTGTATTGATGCTGCTGTCCCTATGGTACACATTCCGGCTCAAGCCCTTGGTTTGGTTGGTAATGAAACGAAATTCGCGATCGATAGTAATCAGGCATTGCTCGATAAGATAGAGTCGATTCGTATTATCGCGGGTGAAAAAATGGGGCTCGGCGATGTACGTACAAGTGTGATACCTAAGGTTTCCATTGTTTCTCCTCCCCATAATGGCGGCACCATCACGTCTCGCTATCTCGTGCCACATAATTGCCATGCCAGTCATGCGGTCACCGGTGCTATTTGCGTAGGAGCCGCGAGTTTAATTGAAGGAACGGTTACGCATCAGCAAGCCAGCGGTTCTTCTGAAACGGTGAGGATTGAACACCCTAGCGGAAAAATAGATGTAAAAATGGTTTTGCTTGAAGGCGAACATGAACCTGTTATCGCCCAAGCTGCGCTGGTAAGAACCGCAAGACCATTATTCAAAGGGGAAGTCTACGCCGCTAAGCAATAACTTATCGCCCTCTGTTTTGTTCTTAAGCCAAATTTGAGAAATATGTATCACTTTTGTTAATAAATTGTGTTGATGTCAGTCTGGTGACAGCTTGAGTCTTTACGGTGGGCATATCGCAACGATGCGATTCAAAGTAATAAACACTGCCATAAAGGACTTGAGGAGGCGCTATGCTGCTTAACAACTACTTTAATAAAACGATGTTACGCGTCAGCGGTCAGCTAGCATCCGCTGCGTTAATGACATTTTGTTTTACGTCACCAGTGAATGCAGACTCGGTGAGTTTTGAAGGTGAACGTATTCAAATGACAGTACCTTACAAAGAAGGTGGAGGTACGGATACTTGGGCTCGATTTTTTGGCCCTTATTTCACTCAATATCTTCCTGGTGAGCCAGTCGTTGTAATTAAGAATGTACCGGGTGGTGGCTCGACCAAGGGCGCAAACCAGTTTGCACGACGTGCAAAAGATAATGGTTTGGATGTATTGGCAAGCTCTGCATCGACACAGTACACCTATCTGCTGAATGACCGTCGCGTAAAGTATGACTATAACGACTGGAAAGCGGTACTCGCTACTCCGACTGGAGGGGTGGTATACATCAGTCCGGATGAAGGCATAAAAAATGCGGAGCAGTTTGTTGAAAATTTGGACAAACTGAAATTCAAATATGCGAGCCAAGGTGCCACTACCATTGATCTTGTCCCCCTGCTGGCACTTGATTTACTTGGCGCTGACGTACAAGCCGTATTTGGTATGAAGGGACGTGGAGCTGGACGTTTAGCATTTGAACGAGGTGAAGTGAATTTAGATTCACAAACGAGCTCTGCTTACTTGAAGAAAGTAGTCCCACTGGTTGAAGAGGGCAAGGCGATTCCACTGTTTAGCTTTGGTGTTATTGATGAGCAAGGCAAGCTTCAACGTGATCCAAATTTCCCCGATATTCCTCATTTTGGAGAAGTATACCAGCTAGTTAAAGGGGACATAGATAGCTCGAAAGGGTTTCAAGTGTGGCGATCGTTTTTTATCGCTGGATTTGTCGCGCAGAAAGTTTTCTTTTTACCCAACTCGACTCCGGAAGGTATCCAACAAGCTTGGGGTGAATCAATGGCTAAGCTGGTGGCAAGCCCTGAGTTTCAACAACGAGCTGAAGATATGTTAGGGAATTATAAACAGCTTACGGGTTTGGAGGCTGAACAAGCGGTTGATGCCATTCTCTCTTTGGATGAAGAGAGCAAAGAGTGGGTAGCTAACTGGCTGAAACAAAAATACAACACCAGACTTTAATATTTTCAGAATTCCACCCCTTAACAAGACATAAACTAGCGGAAAACAGTGTGACGCGCTGTTTTCCTTTCGAAGCACCCCCGGTCACATCAATTGCAAGTATGTACCGTCTACCGTGCACTCACAAGGATTCTATTATGTTTAGTGAATTACTTGCCGCTTTGCAGACAATTTTAACGTTGCACCATCTAAGCTATATGCTTGGTGGCGTGTTATTAGGTCTTGCAATCGGTATCTTCCCAGGATTGGGAGGTATTGCCGGCTTATCTTTATTACTACCATTTTTATACGGCATGGACCCTGTATCTGCACTTGCGATGCTAATAGGCTTAGTCGCCGTTATCCCTACCTCAGATACGTTTACCTCCGTATTAATGGGGATACCTGGTTCGAGTGGCTCGCAAGCGACGGTTCTGGATGGTTTTCCAATGGCCAAAAATGGGCATGCGGCTCGCGCTCTGTCAGCGGCTTTTGCTTCCTCGTTATTCGGAGGGTTATTTGGAGCAGTGGTTCTGACGGGCTTTGTTCTGATTGCTCGTCCGGTAATCCTTGCTTTTGGGTCAGGTGAACTCTTCATGCTCACCTTACTTGGTTTAACCATGGTGGGGTCACTTGCCGGAAAAAGCTTAGTTAAAGGATTGTCTGCTTGTGGATTAGGTGTGTTGTTAGGCAGTGTCGGTAGTGCTCCAGCGACTGGTGAGTATCGAATGACATTTGATAACTTCTACCTGATGGATGGGATCCCTTTGGTGGTCGTGGGTTTGGGGATTTTCGCCTTACCAGAGATTATCGATCTATTGCGCCAGAACAAGCCGATTGCGAATGCGAGCAAGTTAGGCTCTGGCTGGCTCATGGGAGTTAAGGACTTCTTTGCCAACAAATGGCTTGCCGTTCGATGCAGTGTGATTGGTTGTATCATCGGAGCTCTGCCGGGTTTAGGTGGGAGTGTTGTGGATTGGATTGCCTATGGCCACGCAGTTCAAACGACTAAATATAAACCAAATTTCGGCCATGGTGATGTCAGAGGTGTTATTGCGCCAGAGTCATCCAATAATGCAAAAGAGGGGGGAGGTTTAGTCCCGACATTGCTGTTTGGTATCCCGGGCTCGGGTGGTATGGCAGTATTTCTTGGTGGGATGGTATTGGTTGGTTTAGAACCAGGCCCTGCTATGGTGAGTACCGATCTCGATGTTACCTATACGATTATTTGGTCACTTGCGCTTGCTAACGTGTTTGGTGCAGCAGCCTGTATGCTTATTTCCCCTTGGGTAGCGAAGTTAACCACGGTACGATATGCCTTGTTAGCCCCTTTTATGGTCATGGTTATCTGCTTTGCTGCATTCCAGGCTACGAGAGACTTGGCCGATCTAGTCACTTTGCTTGCAGTCGGTGTACTTGGGGTGTTAATGAAACGGTTTGATTGGCCAAGACCTGCATTCTTAATCGGTTTTGTCCTTTCTGCTGGGATGGAAACCTACTTATATCAAGCCATACAGTTTGATGGTATTGAGTTTTTACTTCGTCCAGGTGTGATGATCATCGGTACGATTACGCTGCTTTCACTGATATTTATGATTCGTCAAAATATGAAAAAAAGCAACGAAGTGACAACCACAGAAAAAGTGCCAACTCGTCGACCTCAAGTGATTTTTGCTGTATTGGTTAACCTCGCTTTTGCTTACGGTATTTATGACGGTTATCAACAAAGTTTCTTAGGTGGGATATTCCCCATTGTCGTTGCAAGTGGCATGTGGCTGTTGTCTGCAATCGTCGTTGTGCAGCTTTTAACGCGTCCAGAAGGTTCCCCTGTCTACTTTGACAATGAGTATGAACAAGGATATGCCCACGATAGCAATACGGCGTCCATCATGCATTATGTTTACTGGATTGCTGGGCTCGTAATTGGCAGTTACTTAGTTGGTTATGTTATCTCTATTGCGATCTTTTTCTGTGCATTTTTAATGAACAAGGCCGGAATGAGCTTGTGGCGATCACTTGCAACGACGGCTGCAGCTTCAGGCTTCTTGCTTGGCCTAACCCACATCATGTTGCTTGATTTGCCTATTGGTCTGTTACAAGAAACTGTTTCTTTACCTTGGCCGCTGGGCTAAAAAGGAGAGCGTTATGTCAATAAAAACCATCATTATGCCATTTGCTTCTCAGGAAGACGGTAAGCACAGACTGGAAGGGGCATTAAATGTGGCCCAATTCTTTAGCGCTCACCTTGATGTGTTGCACGCACAAGTGGGGGCAGAGAAGCTAATGCCGAGTGAAAAACGCCTGATTTCCAGAAAGTTTTACGATCAAATAGACAAAATTGTTCGCGATTACGTGAATGATGATATGTCACAAGCTAAGCAAATCTTTGAGCATCTATGCCAAAAGTTTGGGATTGATGAACATCAGTCCGATTCTCAACAAACGAGCGCCAAGTGGCATGACATCTTTGGTTATCGTGGAGAAGTTGTCGCAGAAAGAGGCAAGGTTTCAGATCTAATCATCATCCCTCAATCTCTTAATGGACAAACAAGTGTCAGTTTTGAAGCTGCAGTGAGTCACGGGGGAAAGCCGATATTGATCATGCCAAGGCAGCAAACTCATTTTTCACCCGAGACGGTCATGATTGCATGGAACGGTGATAAACCTGCCGCAAATGCAGTCAGTAGTGCTCTCCCTTTGCTTAGAGAGGCTAAGCAAGTTGTCGTGGCCACGAGTGAGAAGTACTTACACAACAAGCCAACACAGGAAGATCTTGCTCGCTACCTCGCGCGGCATAATATAGATGTTGAGTGTATTACATTTACTCATAAAAGCAGAAATACAGGATCCCAGTTACTAGAAGTTGCTTCTGAGATTAATGCTGATGTTCTAGTGTCGGGGGCTTTTGCTCACCAAAAGCTTCATCAGAAAGTCTTTGGAGGCGTCACTCAAAAGTTACTCACACGCGCTAAAATTCCGCTTTGGATGATGAGTTAATTTGTATTTTGTCAGTTAGATGACAGGTTGATCTGTTAGTTTATAAACATGGCTGGTTAGCAATTTATCCGTCCGCCCAAGAAAATTTGCAAGGTTCAAATCTCCTTCCTTGCGTCGCTAACCAGCCTCACTTTTTTTAAACTGCTTAGTGTGACGTTAAGTGGTCTTTCTTTTCAAATTCGTCTCAACAAGTCGCGCAGAAATCGCTACGATGCCTTTCTAATTCGATGCATTCTTGTTCAGGATGCTTAAGCAGTAGTAGACGCTGAACATGGTCAATATCCGCATTTTAGGCAGTGAAAGATGGCATTATTTACATTGCCTGCTGGTTGCGTGATTCACATATCCAACGGCGAGCTACGACTAAACCTACTGATTTGATGTTTTTTGAAACAGATTTTTATGTTACGAATAGTATTGTTGAATAAACGATTTTCGAATCTGTAATTATCATTATAAGTGGAGGCAATAATGGCATTTAAAACTCCGCCTTTAACGACGACAGAAACTAAAAAAGTTCGCCGTGTTGGGTTTGAGATCGAATTTACCGGCTTAACCATAGGGAACGTAACGCAAATACTGCAACGTGTTTTTGGTGGAGAGCTAGAGCAACAGTCCACGGTTGAATACGTTTTGCATACGCCTGAGCTCGGGAAGTTCAAAGTCGAATTAGACTGGGAGTTTCTTAAAAATGCAGCACTGGATGCGAAAGTCAAAGGTGATGGACATGAATGGGTGGATTTTTTACATCAAGTCGTCTCTTCGGTAGTTCCGTTGGAAATCGTATCCCCACCAATCCCCTTAGATAAACTTGAAAAATTGGATGAGCTTATTCCTGCTCTGCGCAAAGCCGGTGCGAAGGGTACCGATGATTCACTCGTTGCCGCTTTTGGTGTCCATATTAATCCTGAATTACCATCGCTAGATGTCCAGACTGTCCATTCCTATTTGCAGGCTTTCGGGTTACTGCAGTGGTGGCTGAATGAAGCTCACGACGTTAATTTAGCTCGAAAAATCAGCCCTTACATCCAGTTATATTCTGAAGAGTACGTTGAGCTGCTGCTCGACACGACTTATCAGGATATGAGCGCTTTGATCGATGACTATCTTACGCATAATCCGAGCCGAAACCGTGCATTAGATATGCTGCCATTGTTTGCTTTTATTGATGAAGACAAAGTCAATGAAGCGGTTAAGGATAGCAAAGTAAATCAAAGACCTACATTTCATTATCGTCTGCCTGATTGTTTGATTGAGAATACAAATTGGAGCTTCGCGACATCTTGGAATATATGGTATCTCGTAGAGGCTCTTGCTGCCGATACTAAGGCACTGGACTTTTTATCTCGTCGTTTTAAAGCAATGTCTCTGCCGCTGATCGGTGTAAAACGTAGTGATTGGGTTAAGGAAGTCAGTCAGTGGATAAAAAGCCGAGAATTGGGGTAACGGGCAATCATCGTAGTTGGTCACCATCGTGGTGGTGTACAAAACTCGCGCTCATACTAGCAGGAGCAAAACCTGAGAGAATCAGTGTTAAGCACCAATGGTCAGGGAAATCACTCGATGGTCTAATTATTGGCGGCGGTGATGACATTGACCCTGAACACTATGGCGGCGAAGCCAGTGAGCGGGATGAATTTGATCCTGAGCGCGATAAGCTGGAGATACAATGGATTAAATGGGCACTAGAAAACCATGTCCCTATTTTGGGGATTTGTCGCGGGTCCCAACTGGTGAATGTTGTACACGGTGGTAACTTGTATGCGGATATCTCGACGTTACGTAAGCGGACCTATAATCGTCCGGGCTTGTTACCCACCAAGCAAGTGTTTGTTGATAGAGACTCCGATCTGTTTGCTTTGTGTGGCAAACCTAAGTTGAGGGTAAATAGCCTACACCATCAAGCGGTTAAAGATGTAGGGGATGGCTTACGGGTTGTCGGACGAGATCTGGATGGCTTTGTTCAAGCGATCGAAAGCACACAATCCCAACCTATCCGAGGTGTTCAATGGCATCCCGAGTATATGTTTTATCTGCCTAGTCAGTTTAAGCTGTTTCGCTGGTTAGTCAGGTTGCATCGCTAATTTTATAGTCTGCAAGGTTTTAAAGAATGTTACCTACAGTCTACTGTTGCCCAGATTCGTACCGAGTTTATTAATAAACATCTTTATTGAAAGAAGTACTCAGCACCGCAATAAGGAGAATCGCTGCGCCTAACCATTGAACGCTGGTTAACACCTCATTTAGCCATAGTATGGAGAATATCGCACCAAACAGAGGTTCACTTCCCATTAGCAGCGACGCTTTGGTTGGAGAAACTTTCCGAACCGCATAATTTTGCGCATAGAAGGCAAACAATGTGCAGAACAGAACCAAAAATGAAGTGGTGAGCCAAAATTCCAGTGCTTGTGGGAACAATGGCTGAGTTGGCTCATGAGATACAACGCTGATTAAGCAGGCACTAAGTGCAACGACGAGTGACTGAAGACAAGTTAAGGCGGTATTGGTTATGTGTCTACCATAAGTCAGCTTTTTGGTCATGATCACCATAACCGCCCTCAATGCCGCCGCGCAAAGAATATAGATATCTCCCTGATTAAACGTAATTTTGAAACCTTGGTTGTAGGTAAGCATGAGCACACCAACTGTGCTGATCAATGGTAGCCAAATGAGCGTTCGATGAGGTTTTCTTTTACCGATCAAGGTCTCCAGAAACAGGGTAAATATGACATTCAGGCTGATAAGAAATGCCGCATTAGACGCGGTTGTTTGACTGACCCCATACACTTCGAAAAAGAAAATGGCGGAAAGAATGACACCAGTGGGCAGTGATACGAGCCAGTCTCTGCTTTGGCCAGTACCGAGGTCCTTTATCACCATCGGGACTAGGAGTAAAAACGTCCAGCCAAAGCGAATTGCGATAAAAGTGGAGACCGTTGTATAGGTAATGGCACTTTTTGTTAAGCCATAACTGGTCCCCCAAACAACGGCCACTAACAGCAGCAGTAATTCGGGGATATTGAACAATGAAAGCCTTTCTTTTATCGCTAAGCTAGACACATCTTTTCCTTATAAACCTTGTATGAATTGACTCAATCAATATCCACTAGTACGTTATGTGAAACAATGGATAGATTTGGAAAGGACTGTTGCGCTGTGGACACAAATAAGCTCATCGCTTTGTTGCCAGAGATGGCTGTTTTTGTTGTCGTTATTGAAGAAGGGAGTTTTTCTAAAGCGGCACAAAAACTTGGTGTCGCTCCTTCCTCTGTGAGTCGTTCCATCTCTAAGTTGGAGAATGCTTTATGCCAAAAACTCCTTGAACGTACCACCCGGAATATGAGGCTAAGTATTGCGGGAGAAGAAGTTCACGGTTTATGTGTGGATATGCTGAAATCGGCCCGATTGGCGACCGATGCCGCCTTCTCTTCTCAAAGTGAGGTCGCTGGGGAAATTAGGATTGCAGCACCTAGGGCCTTGTCCAGCCAAGTACTTTCGCCATTGATCTTGGACTTCTTACAAGAGTATCCAAACGTCTCGGTACATTTGGTCGTTGAGGATCACTTTATTGATCCTATCGGACATGAAGTTGATATGGTGATACACATCACCGACAAACCAGTAGAAGGCTTAGTCGCCAAGGAGCTGGGGACTAACCGATTACGCATCTGTGCGACCAAGGACTATCTGGAAAAATTTGGCTACCCGAATGATCCAGAAGAGCTGACAGAACACCAATGTATACGCTTAGGAGAAAGCGCAATCGACAGGAAATGGGTATTTGGACAGCGAGGTGCAACTCGTGCCATTAATATCGACGGACGACTCGCCGTCAATCATACCGAAATCCGTAAAGATGCCGTTTTAAGAGGAATGGGAATTTCGCTGTTCCCTGAGTTTTCGATTGTTGAGTTGATCAAATCAGGGGCAGTTGTAGCGTTGTTCCCAGAGTGGGAGGTAAAGGGAAGTTATCAGGGAAAGATAGTCGCTCAGTATCCTCAATCCAGATTCATTCCTCGTCAGTTAAAAATGCTGGTGGAGTACCTTCACAGTAGGTTGAGTGAAACAGCAGAGAGTTCTGACTAATTTTTATTGCTCGATCGTGGGCAACGACAAATGCATTGTGACTAGACATAAGTGCCAGTTGTTGAAGATCGACCCGCTACCAATCGGTAACGGGCGAGGCTAATTTTAGGCAGCGTCCGAGAGAGTTGTCGCCGTTTTTTCAGCAACCTTGTCGCAAATGTAGTTGCCGATTGGAATCGCTGAAGTTGCGGCTGGCGAAGGCGCATTACAGACATGCAATGAGCGCGGGCTTTCAGCAAATAGGAAGTCATGTACTAGTGATCCATCTTTGAGAACGGCCTGAGCCCGAATACCAGCGGGGTAAGGCTGGAGATCGCTGACTTCTAGCATCGGACAATATTTCTGTACCATTTTCAGGTAACCTGGTTTCCACCAAGAATTCCATGTTTCTGCTAAACCCGTTTTTAAGTGCTTCATACTCACTTTCCAGAAACCGGCGAAAGTCACCATATCTCGGATATCACGCAGGGATACATTGAACTTTCCATATCCTTCTCGTTTCCATCCTTGCACGGCATTAGGGCCAACAGTCACGCTGCCATCAATCATACGCGTCAGATGCACACCAAGGAAAGGTAAGTCTGGATCTGGAATTGGATAGATAAGGTGATTGACGATCTGATTGTACTTGGCTGGTAAGCGATAGTACTCTCCGCGATAAGGGACGATTTGAAAATCCGTGTCTATATTGAGCATTCGCGTTATGCGATCGGCCATTAGTCCAGCGCAACTGATTAGGAGTCGGGTGTGGTAGATATGGGAAGTCTTTTCATTGCGACAGTGCAGAGTAATGCGGTCTACTGTCTCTTCAATATTCTGAACTTCCGTCCCCAGTTTCAGCTCACCTCCACAGGCTTTAAACTCTTCTGCCATCTTTTTAGTCACCAGGCGATAGTTAACGATGGCGGTTGATTTGACGTAAATCGCGCCGTTGCCGGTAATATTAGGCTCTCGCTTTCGGAGCTCAGCTTCATCGAGTAACTCTGCTTCAATTCCATTTTGGGCGCAGCGGTCATACAGTGCTTGCATTCGCTGATATTCTGTCTGGTTGGTTGAAACCAACAATTTGCCGCATTGCTCGTAAGGAATATCATGCTTTTCACAAAAACTGATCGTTTTTTCAACCCCTTCTCGACAGAATTGGGCTTTCAGGCTGCCTGGTTGGTAGTAAACACCTGCATGAATCACACCACTGTTATGTCCGGTTTGATGCATGGATACTTCTGATTCTTTCTCCAACACCAAAACGCGTGCGGTAGGAAATCGCTGTTTCAGCTGCCATGCTGTTGATATACCGACAATCCCGCCTCCCAGAATTACATAGTCATACGGCTTTTCCATTAAAATCTCCAAAATAGTAGTGCCCGTGTTATTGCACACGGGCTAATTATTGTTATGTAGTTTGGTCGTACCTGACCCATCCCTGGCCAGTCGCATTTAGCGTGAAAATGAACCTCTCTGGCGGAGTAATTCACGACTTAGATCTGGATGCGGCACAAATTTATCTCGTCCGTGTAGCCAACGGTGGTTGTGGACGACCAGCATTGAGCCGACGTTGACACGAACATTGAAACAGTTCGGATCATTTTCAAGAGATTCACCAATTTCATACAGATACAAACCTTCACGTCGATTTTTTGGTTTAGCAAATTGGTCAATGAACAGGAAGTGTGGTTTACCTTCAGCATCTTCTTCAAAAAAGACAGGATGCTCGATGTCATAACCGGTATTTTTGCTTGGTGGCGCGCCCCAAGTGATATTCTGCTTCGCCATTGGATGATTATAGAATTTGTCTAAGTCTTGCCAGTCATCGAGATGCAGTAATAGCGAATCTCCGCCTTGCATATTGCTCTCTTCCATTTTCATCATTAGTACGAAATCTGTACGCTCGTTGACGTAAGTACCATCGTTATGCATTTCCATACGACGGTGAGCCTGACGCAGGTAGCTGTCACTATCATCAACATTACGTACAGTAAAACGAGCATAATATTTACCGTACATGGCATCAAAGTTTGGCAGACCAATCATGTGTGAAATAGCCGTGGAGAGTTTGACGAAGTAACGACGCTGTATCTCTGTCTCTTCATACTCTGCTTTTACTTCTTCACAGGCTTCGAGAAGAAATGCGCCTTGATTGCGATCATCCATAATTTGTACAAGCAGCTCACCGAGTTGATAGTCGGATGCTTTATCGAGTGCTTCTGCGACGGCAAAGCGAAGAAATGGCTTGTACTCAATGGCTTGAAGGTCCCATTCACAAGTCAGATCATTAAACTTTTCCAATAAGTCTTTTCCAAGAGTAACGACCTGCAAGCGCTCATTAGCTGGATGTGGGGTTACGGTAATGCCTTGCAACTCCGAATTTACGCTGTCTTTGATGCTTAGTGTCATAGTGATTCCTTTTATTTCAGCAAAAGATGTCCCTGTTCAGCTTTTGATTTTTAGTGGTAGCGTTGCTTGCCTACCACTTGGTGTTGAGCCGCTAAGTTGGGATCACCCTGTTTATCCGTGGGTATTTTCTGTTGTAAAAAGGTTAACAGTGTTGGTTGTATAACTTCAATATATCGTAAATATACTTTCAATCTATAAAAGTGATTATTTGAGTGGGAAGGTCGGTGAAAATACGGATTGTGTTCATTTTTATTAATAAAAGAGATTGTTTTCATCACTTCCCTATATGGAAAATGCCATTTTTCATCTTTTTTGCAGCAACTTTTATTTATTAATATCTCAAAAGCTAGGATTCAGGTTTGTCAGTGTTGTTAATGGTGTGTAAAAGCCGACGTGGAGTGTTTATAAAAATCAATAACGTGAGGACATTATGAAAAAAACAATTAAAACGCTGCTGTTAGCTTCTATTCTTGGTTTAGCTAGTGGAGCTCAGGCTGAAAACTATACGATCGGTACAGGCAGCCAAAGTGGAACTTATTATCCGTATGGTGGTGTTCTGGCAAAAATCTGGAGTGATAACTTGCCAGATTTTAATATGAGGGTTGAAGTGACCGCAGCCTCTGTGGAGAACACCATCAAAGTGGTTCAGGACAAACAGCTAGTGGGACTTGCCATGGGCGACGTGGTGATTCAGGCGCAAGAGGGCAGCAAGCCGTTTTCTCGCTCGCTTGATGTTGCAGTACTGTCAGCGCTTTATCCAAATGTTGTCCAGTTTGTGGTTCGTGCGGACTCGGATATTTATTCACTGAAGGATTTAAAAGGCAAAACAGTATCTTTGGGTGCGCCGGGTTCGGGTACCCGAGTGAGCGCGAGAAGCATTCTTTCTGTACTGGACCTTGATGAAGACAGTATGAATGTTCAATCACTAAACTTTTCCGCAACTTCGGAGGCACTCGCGAATGGCCAGATTGATGCTGGTGTTTTTGTGGGAGGTACTGGACTGGGTGCGATCACTGAATTGGCTCTGACCCGAGATATCCGCGTACTTAATTTCTCCGCCGAAGACATGGAGTCTATCATGGGCGCGCTGCCAGCGTATCAGTCAGTGCAGGTAGAGCAGGGTGTGTATAACGGTGTAGAAAGCTTTACCGCGCCAGCTGTTTGGAATGTGTTGGTCGTCAACAAGCGACTTGACCAAGAGCTGGCTTATAATATGACCCGCTTAATTTTTGAAAACGCGTCCGCATTAAGAAATTCACTCAGTGTTGCAAAATTCACGACCGTTGAGAATATGAATCAACTTAGCGCAGTGCCCTTGCATCCAGGTGCCCAAAAGTATCTTCAAGAGCAGCAGACTAAACAAGCGCAGTAGGGCAGGTTAGAGAATGAAAGACAATAGAAACTGGAACCTTTTGGTTACCGAGCGTCTGATTGCCGTTGCTGCCGTTTTTGCTGTGTTGTTATCTGCTTTTCAGATCTGGCAAGGCATTACAGCGTCGTTAGCTGCACCCACTTTTCGCCCTATTCACATTAGCTGGGTGCTGGTCTTGGTATTTTTGGTTAAGCCGACATTCTCTCTAAACAGAACAACGTTTGTCTATCTACTTGGGAGAATGATCGACCTGAGCTGTATGGTACTCACCATCTGGGCAACCTGGCGCATTAGCGTGTTTGACTATGATGACATGAGCTTTCTAATGGACGGCCTTCAGTTGACGGATACATTTGCAGGCGTTGTCGTCATCGCGATGTTGCTTGAGGCGACGCGACGTACCGTAGGTGCTGTGATGTCTTGGTTGGCGATTGTATTTATTCTCTATGCAATGTTCGGATCACTGTTGCCAGATGCCATAGCGAGTAAGAGCTTTTCTGTAGAAGAGATGATTCGTTTTCATATTTTTTCTACAAACGGAGTGTACGGAGCACCGTTGGGGATTGCTGCCGGAGTGGTGTTTACCTTCGTGCTATTTGGTGCCTTTCTTCAGGTCACCGGAGCTGGCCAGTTTTTTATTGATTGTGCGTTTGCTCTGGCCGGGAAATATCGAGGTGGCCCGGCAAAAGCCAGCGTGATCGCCTCTGCAGCACTGGGATCGATTTCTGGCTCTGCTATTGCGAATACCGTCACGACAGGCTCATTGACTATTCCGATGATGAAAAAGCTAGGTTATCGACCAGAACAGGCAGCCGGCATTGAAGCTGCAGCCTCAACGGGTGGGCAGATCATGCCGCCAGTGATGGGGGCCGGCGCCTTCGTGATGGCACAGTTTACTGGTATCGCGTATTCAGAGATTCTTCTAGTTTCGATTGTTCCTGCCATTCTCTACTTTGTTTCAACGTTGCTTTATATCCATTTGATGGCCTGTAAGCTCGGTTTAAAAGGTATGGCGCAATTAGAAAGCATCAAAATCGTTCTGGTTCGAGGCTGGCATTTCTTAGCGCCATTAGTTTTCATTACGGTGCTATTGATGTTGAGTTACTCGCCTGTGCTGGTCGGAATTGCAGGCTGCGGTGCTATCCTTGCTGCTGCTATGGTGCGTAAATCGACGCGAGTATCATTGAAGCTGATCTTACAGGGAATGAAGGAAGGGGCACTGATGGCTCTGCCTATCTCGGTAGCGTGTGCATGTGCTGGTATTATTGTTGGCGTTATTGGACAAACTGGGATTGGCTTGCAGTTCACTCAATTCCTGCTCGCAATGTCGGGTGGCCAATTATGGTCGGTTTTGGGGCTGGTGGCGTTGGCTGCTTTGGTTCTGGGAATGGGACTACCGGTAACCGCAGCGTATATCGTGTTGTCGGTGATGGCTGTACCAGCATTGACCGATTTGGGCGTTAGTCTGCTTGCCGCCCACATGATCGTTTTTTGGTTGTCGCAGACTTCTAATATCACTCCGCCGATCGCTCTGGCCGCTTTTGCCGGAGCAGGAATTGCGAATGCATCACCAATGAAATCAGCGATTCAGGCGATGAAGTTGGCGCAAGGGTTCTTCCTAATTCCGATTATGATGGCGCACGGCAACCTTATCTGGTTTAAGGAGTTTTCTCTGTTACCATTTGCTTTGTCGGTGATCTACACATTCGCACTTATCGTTGCTTTTGCTGGCAGTATTGAGGGCAGATTGTTTAACCCTCTATCTATGGTGGCAAGAGGAATACTGTTCATCAGTGCGTTGGTACTGGCATTTGGCGATAGTGATGTGATCAACATAGCGGCTTCGGTCGGTATTCTTTTGGTCACAGTGCTGAATCAACTGAAAGTCCGCTTCCCAGTAAAGGCCACGACGGATTAGTGATCGCTGTACAAAAATGCCCTCAGCCGTGCCGAGACGACTGAGGGCATTTTTATTGTGGTCTATTTGTTTTGCTTTGGTCGGTACCACTCTTCCATAAACTTCAGAAAAGCGCGCGATGCATTAGACAGATAGTGGCTACTTTTCCAGCCAATGCCAAATTCAACTTTAAGCGCGGGATCAAACGGTACGCAAACCAGTGGTTCATTTTCCTGAACGATCCTTCTTAGGCAGGTACTGACCCCTGCCTCTTCTTTCACTAAGGCTTTGACTAACTCAATCAGGTTGGTTTCAAAGCGTATATCTGGTTTTAAGTTGTACTTTCTGCAGTAACGGCTGACCGCTTCTCGCAATAAATATCCTTCCCGAAATAGTATAAGTGGCTGATCGCAGAACTGTTCCAGCGTTACACTTGATAATTGGGCAAAAGGGTGGCTCTCATTAACGCAGGCGACGATCTCTTCAGGGCACAATGAGACATATCTCAGTTGAGCGACTGGCTTATCTGTACGGACAAATGCTAAGTCTAAAGCGCCTTCTAGAAGCATTTTTTCCAGTGTCGCAGTGCCGTGTTCCTGAATATGAATACGAATATTGGGGTAGGCTTGGTTAAAGGCAGACAGTGCTTCAGGGAAAAAATAAGACCCAAGCATGGCAGAAACACCAAAATCGATTTTACCGCGTTCGAGCCCTTTTAGCTCATCCATTTCAATCTGAGCGAGTTCGACATTTTCCAAAATCCTCCGTGCATGGAACAAGAATCTCATGCCATCAGAGGTAAGTTGAATCTGTCTGCTGCTTCGATTGATCAGTTTCAGACCAATTTCTTTCTCTAGTTTCTGCATGCTCACACTGAGTGCCGATTGCGCAATATCCAATTGGTCGGCTGTTTTGGTAAAGTTGCCATTCTTAGCTAAGGCTACAAAGTACTGAAGACGTTTGATGTCCACGTGACGTTTCCATGTGGTTTAAGGTGAGAACGAAATAGAGTGTAATATACATTCTGGCGATTGAAATATAGGCTACAATCACTTTTGGTTATTACGAAGAGAAAAGCGGTTAAGAGAAGATTAAGATCACAGTTCTTAATGCTTCTGTCGTGAATTTTGACAAAATCCTAGGATCTATTTACTGGCTGTCCCACATTACGTCACATTGCTCATCAATGGCTGATTTGAGCAATTCAACCAGCGGCATCGCTCTATGACCTATCGACACTACGGGTTCAGATTGTTCGTCATCATCGTCTGCTTCTTGGGCGGATTTATTCTCTGCTGCTGCTTTGGTTAACGAAGCGGTTAACTTCGCTAGTGCTTCAGGTAGATCTTGAGCCGAGATTGAGCCAGGAACATTGCCGCTATGACCCATCATTTTTATCATATTGAGACCAATATCGCCGAACATGGTGATATTGGCGTGGCTTTTACAGCGAAAGGTAATCAGCATGGTTTACTCCAGTTTTTCCTAATTATACTCAACAAGTTTAACCGGAGTTTACCTAAATAGTGGAATCAAATTTTTTGGTACCGGAAGACGCTCACGCTTTCCTGTCTAATCAAACAAGTTCTTCAGGAGTCTGCTGATAGGTTTTACTCTAAGCTAAGCTGACTTAAAAAGCTCACCGAAGCAGCAGGCTCAAAAAATTTAGGCTGAGAGAGCGGTACTTTGGTCGAACTCTTCAGTATCTATTTCAACTTGTTGAGCAGCGTTGTAACGCGTACCCGAGACATTGTCATTGTTGATTAACTGCCCCATTTTTTCTAACAGGTCGCTCGATAAACTTACTAACGTTGCAGACACATTTTCGGTGAGGTGGTCGATATTGGTTGTCCCCGGAATAACATGGATGTGATCGTGTTGATCCAGAACCCAACGCAAAACAATACTAGCCAGACTAGCTCGGCTTAGCTCAGTGTCAGCCTGTTGCTCGATCAATTGCGCAAGTTTTGTCACAAGGTGTTGGTTATGGGAAAAATGGTCACTATCGAACCGAGGCATGTTGCGGCGGATATCTTTAGGCGAAAAATTCGTCGGAGCATCGATTTTACCCGTCAAGATTCCACGCCCCAATGGACTAAATGCAATAAAGGCAGTCCCCAGTGCTTTACATGCTTCAAGTACTTTGATTTCCGGGTTACGAGTCCAGAGAGAATACTCGGATTGCACCGCTGCAATCGGGTGGACTTGAGCAGCTTTTGTTATCGTTGCTGCGGAGACTTCTGACAAGCCGATTTCACGCATTTTGCCTTCTTCAACCAGTCTGCTTAGTTCGCCGACACTTTCTTCGATAGGGACGGTTTTGTCCCAGCGATGAAGGTAATAGAGGTCAATTACGTCCGTGTTTAGGCGTTGTAAGCTACTTTCAATATTTTTACGCAGCGCTTCAGGACGGCCATTGATCTCTTTCTTACCTTCTTGGTTAATGAACATGCCACATTTGCTGGCCAACACATATTCATCTCTTCTATGCCCAACGGCTTTGGCGACGAGTTTTTCATTGGCACCACCACCATATAACGTCGCGGTATCAAGATGGTTGTAACCGAGATCGAGGGCATGATTGAGTAAATGAATACTCTGTTTCTCATCCGGCGGTGTTCCGTAAGCATGAGATAGGTTCATACATCCCAGACCGACAGGGTTACATTGAAATTGGCCAATTTTCCGTTGTTGCATAGTAAGATTCCTTAGCTGTCGCTGTGTTGTCCTTAAATGAGCTGCTCTTCAATGCGGTGTAGTGTTTCCATCGCTGACAAGCATTGGCCAACACTAGAGTTCGGCTCTTTACCAGTCTTAATCGCTTCAAAGAACTCACGGTCAATCAATTCAATCCCGTTGTTCGACACGGTAACACCGGACAAATCAATTTGATTGTCGTAGCCGTCATACAAATCATCGTAACGCGCTAGGAAAGTACCCTCATCACAGATATAGCGGAAGAACGTACCAAATGGGCCTTCGTTGTTGAAAGATAGAGAAAGCGTACAAATCGCGCCTGATGGCACCTTCATACCAATGCTCATGTCCATTGCGATGCCAAGATCCGGGTGAATTGGGCCTTGCATACCTTGGACCTGTGATGCGGTTTCGCCAGTTTGGTATTGGAACAGGTCGACAGTGTGACACGCGTGATGCCATAGCAGGTGATCGGTCCAGCTTCTTGGTTCACCTTTCGCGTTGGTGTTAGTACGGCGGAAGAAGTAAGTTTGCACATCCATTTGTTGAATGTTCAGTTCGCCAGCTTGGATTTTATTGTGAATCCATTGGTGGCTTGGGTTGAAACGGCGAGTGTGGCCAGCCATTGCAACTAGACCAGTTGCCTTTTGAGTCTCAACCACTTTGTAGCTGTCTTCGATGTTATCGGCCATAGGGATTTCGACCAAAACGTGCTTGCCTGCTTCCATACACTGGATAGCCTGAGAAGCGTGCACCTGAGTTGGCGTCGCTAAGATAACCGCATCAACATCGTCACGTACAAGGGCATCTTCAAGCGTCGTTACACCCACCGCTTGTGAATCATATTCACTGATCAGAGCATCAAGCTTGTCTTGTTCTGGAGAAACCATGACTGATACGGTTACGTCGTCGATATTTTGAATGGCTTCTAAGTGCTTACGGCCAAAGGCACCGGTTGCACCAACTACACATACTTTCATAAATAATCCTTTATTACACTTGGTTAAGAGGTAAGGGTATCGTTTGATTGGATGGGTGACGCTGAGTGCTCCATCGTATTCAAAATTTGATTAGATAACTGCTCTAACGTTTGATTATCGACAGTTACATTTACATCCGACATCAGATGATGCCAATTGATTGCTCCGCTCGACATGCTGGTATTGATATCGAGCGAAGCAAGCGTTTCGACTACCGATTTAAGCTCTTCGCTTCGGCGCTTACCATGGGTAAGCATTCTTTCCATGTGGTAAACCGCCAATTGAGACAAATTCAGTTGTGGATAGCTCTTTTCCAGTGACTCAATCACATAGGGAGCGACCCCTGCACGATGAGCAGCAAGCATACATTCTGTGGTTAATGCTTCCAGCCCTTTCACCATGGCCGAACGCAACATTTTTATTTGTGAAGCATCGCCAACCTGCTCTGAAATCACCGTTACGTCAAAACCCAAATACTGCAATTGTGGCGCAATCAGTGTGGCTTTTTTACCCGAGATGTACAGCGGGATTGACTTTGAATTGGCTTTTACCGGGCTCATTATCGCAGCATCAATATAGGCTGCGCCCTGAGACTCTACCAACGTCGCATTGAGTTTTTTTACTGTCGGAGCACAAGAGTTACCGTCAACAACAAATTGCTTTTCTGTTAGTGCGCTACTGAGCGGTGCTAAAGCCAGGTGGGCCTGATCAGGTGTGACGAGAGAAAAAATAACCTGAGCACCACAAACGGCTTGCTCTGGATTAAACGCGCCATTGACCTGAAATTGGATGTAATCCATCAGCTTTGCTTCGCGTGTAGCCTCATCGCGTGTTTTGATATCAAAAGCACTGATCACGTCTGGTGCATTATCACCAGCGATACTTATAAGTGCTTGAGCGGCTTCGCCGAAGCCAATAAATGCGGCACGAGTTGTTTTCACCTTTGATACCCGATTATGTTGCTTCACCGAAAACGACTGTAACATTTGGACAAAAACACGAATAATCAAAAGATGATAAGAGGTATTCAATTTTGAGAAAGCGTTGCCTCAATTAGCCTGACATCTTCAAGCCATTCTTACGCAGAAGTGATACAAAATGCGTTTGTACCGTGGTCGCGTACCAGTTTTTGCGCATGGTAAGTCCTATTGGTCGCGATTGCTGGCTGCAATCAAAAGGTAAAATCGTAAAGTGGCCTTCATCTAGTTCACGCTGAATTTGATGTTGAGAAAGGACAGACAGGCGATCACTGCCCAGTATCAATTCTTTGACAAGCATCTGTGAGCTGGCTTCCACTAAACGTGATGGGGGCTCTAATCCACCATTGATAAAGATGTCTTCAAACATCTTACGCCCTGGGGTATTGGCGCTCGACACAACCCAACTCGCTTGGTGTAAATCCTGTAACGAGATTTTCTCTTTTTTTGATAGCGGATGGTCATGACGCGCAAAGACTTTGTTTTCTGATTCAAACAGGGTTTCCTGACGAATATCAGTACTCGGGAGCGGAAATCGCAATGCGCCGATCAGCACATCGATTTCACCGTACTTTAGGTGGTTAAGCAGATCAGAGTAGGGACCATCGATAACCTGAATTCGGCAATCTGGATAGCTTTGGCTGAACTCATTAATGGTAATGGGCAGCAAACAAGTACGTGCTAACGGCAGACAGCCGACCGTGATGACACTGTTATGACGGTCGCTAAGCGCGTCGATCTCTTCGATTCCTTGTTTAATTTCAACAAACGCAAGTTTGCAGGCTTTCACCAATGCTGTGCCGGCTTTACTTACGACAATACCGTTACTGATTTTTTCGAATAAGGTGACATCTAAGATCTCCTCGAGATCCTTTGATGCCCGGTAAACGGAAGATTGGGATACCTCCAGCAAGCGACTTGCTTCGCTAAACCCTTGACCGTCAGACACTGCGACTAACGCTTTCAGGTGAGTTGACGTCATATTATATAGAAATCGATGCACATTACTTTTGCGTTGTCCCTTGGCAATTCTCAGTGTCTCAGAGATGCCATGTTCGATTTGATCTAAAGCCCTATCAATACGGAAAGCAAAAGACTTACCTTGCGGAGTCGGCGTCATGCCATCACTGGTACGTTCAAAAAGTTCGCTGTGAATGCTCTTTTCGAATTTTGAAATTGCTTGGGTAATGGCTGGTTGGGAAAGAAACACGGTCTCAGATGCCTTACTGATGCTGCCTGTCTTGACGACTTCAGAAATGGCGCGTAAGTGCCGAATATTTGGGATGTTAAACATAAGACCGCCTGTAAATGAGCAATGTAATTCTCAGTGTTGAATATGCAATTCGGAAAACTGGTAACGCTGATGGGGCAACGACTCTAGAAGGCAAGCCCACATTAACTTTTCACTTATTTAGACATGTTTAAGCATAATGCTAAATGATTAGGTTACTTTTTTGTTTGTAAATTGTGACGCCAATCTCCTATTTTAAATTGTATACAATGGCGGGTGTTTATTTTTTATTTAATATTTCAACTCTATATAAATTGGTTTAATTTATTGAATTTAATAGTTTTAACCTTTTATTGTTCTCAGTTGATAATTGCCCCTTTATCTAAAAATTGAATGGCACTTTCACTATATGAATTATAGGTCGTCTTAGGGTGAGTGCTAGATTGTGAATGCCATGAAACAGGAGGTTCACAGAATGAGAACAATAAAAACATTATCACTTTCTCTCGCACTTGCTTATGCGGGAACTGCCGTATCATCTGAAATTGAAATCACTATTGGTCACGTTGATTCTCAGGATTGGACGACATCCAAAAAAGGCGCTGCGACACAAGTATTCAAGAATCTTGTCGAAGCGGAATCTGGCGGCCGTATTAGTGTCAATGTCTACCCATCTAGTCAGTTGGGCGGCGAGACAGAATTACTGCAGTCAGCTCAGGAAGGCATGTTAACAATGACGATGGTTTCTGGGGCTTACAGCAAGCTGTGTAAAGAAGCGAGTGTGCTTGAGATCCCGTATTTGTTCCCTTCAGCTCCGGTTGCATGGGAAGTGCTTGATGGTGAGTTCGGTAAAAAGCTGGGCGAACACTGTCTCAAGCAGACTGGGCTTCGTAACCTTGCTTACGGAGAAACGGGTTTCCGTCATTTCACCAACTCTAAGCAAGTCATTAGCAGCCCAGACGATCTGAATGGTTTAAAAATCCGCGTGATGACCACCCCTCTTTATATCGAAATGTTGAAATCGGTAGACGCAGAACCAACGCCAATTGCTTGGCCTGAAGTTCCGGCGGCACTAACGACTGGCGTAGTAGACGGCCAGGAAAACCCAGTTGGTGTTATTGCGAACAACAAATTCTACGAGCTGCAAAAATACATCACGCTAGACGGCCACGTGTATGGCACTGACTTTCTGCTGATCAATGACGATTTCTACACGGGCTTAAAAGCACAGGATAGAGAACTTATTGATCGAGCGGCAAAAGTAGCAAGTACGGTAAGCCGCGCTATCCAACAAGTGAACTCAGCAGCTGGCCTTGAATTACTGGCGAAAAAGGGCATGACAGTCACGTCGCTTACTGCGGAACAGAAGCAGAAGTTCAGCGAGAAAACTCAGCCAGCTGTTATCAAATGGCTAGAAACGACGATTGATTCAAAATGGATCGATGAGGCACTTCAAGCAGTAGACGCTGCTAATTAATTTTAGGTAACCCGTAAAGCCTAAAGCGGGCTTTACGGAATTTTGTGGAGAAAGGCTATGATAGAGCGATACAAAAAGCTGCTGGCTATCCTTGCTGGCACTTCATTGCTAACAGTCTTTGTGGTGATGTTGTTTAGCAGCATCAGTCGTTATTTTTTTAATACCTCAATTTTATGGGGTGAAGAGCTGTGTAAATACGCCATGATTTACGGCGTTATGTTTGCTACAGCAATCTGTTACCTCGATGAGCTACATATTAAATTCTCAGTGCTTAGCTCAGTTAAGTCAGCTAAGTTCCAAAAAGGATTAGAAGTCATTACTGACATAGCAGTGTTTGCGAGTGCATTGATATTGACTTGGTCAGGTTATTTGTTTGTTGCCAAACGCGGTGCCATTGAATCACCAGGTATTGGGATCAGTATGTATTATTTCCAATCAGCACTAGT
Organism: uncultured Vibrio sp.; assembly: GCF_963675395.1. NCBI lineage: Bacteria > Pseudomonadati > Pseudomonadota > Gammaproteobacteria > Vibrionales > Vibrionaceae > Vibrio > uncultured Vibrio sp. Next base: position 722,376 of record NZ_OY776222.1, read on the forward strand.
GGTTGGTGGTGTGTGCTTACTTATCGCAGCATCACTAAGACTAGCCACTCACTTACCAGCGCTAACCGGGCGTGCACCCTGTCTAAAACGTAGAGACGTATAAGGATTTACTATGCCATCTATAGCTTTGATGGGCACCTTACTAATATTCGGTGTTCCGCTCGTATTCACAGTCATCCTAGCGATGTCGTTTTATGTCACCAGTACGCCAATTTCAATTAGCTTAGTTGCTCAACGTATTTTTAGCGGATTGGATTCCTATTCAATTCTCGCAGTACCACTGTTTGTTCTGGCTGGTGAGCTGATGAACAAAAGTGGTATCACTACGCGCATTATCGACTTTGCTAACGCGTTAGTTGGACACTTCCGAGGTGGACTTGCTCAGGTAAACATCTGGTCATCGGTCATGTTTGCTGGCATTTCTGGCTCAGCGGTTGCAGACACTTCTGCTCTTGGCCGTGTGTTTATTCCTCAAATGGAAAAAGAGGGATACAGCAAAGAGTTTTCGTCCGCATTAACTGCTGCGTCATCTGTTATCGGCCCAATGATTCCGCCAAGTATCCCGGTGATTATCTACGCGTTAATTGCAAGTGGTGTGTCGGTACCAGCGCTATTTTTAGCAGGGATTGTACCGGGTATTCTATCTGCGATTGCACTGTCGATATTTGTTTATTTCTACGCAACACGCCATAAGATTCGCAGTAACGTTGTACGTCAAAGTCGCCGTAAAGCATTGGTAAAAGCGTTTGTTCCATTGACCATGCCTGTATTCATTCTTGGTTCAATTCTATTAGGCGTTGTCACACCGACAGAAGCCGCTGCTTTTGCCGCATTTTATGCACTGACCGTTGGTATGTTTTTCTATAAGACACTAAAAATTAGTGACTTACCGGAAGTGTTTATTCGCTCAATGCGTGACTCATCTATCGTATTGATTTTGATTGCGGTAATTTCCGTGGCTAACTGGCTGCTGACTTTCTCTCGTGTACCTCAGTACATCAGTGCGCAAATTATCAGCACTATCAGTGATCCGGTCATGTTCCTGATAATGGTTAACCTGATACTGCTGGTGGTTGGTCTATTTCTGGAAGGGATTGCGGCAATGCTTATCTTGATTCCGATCTTCCATCCAATTGCGATGAGTTTCGGAATCGACCCTGTTCACTTCGGGATTGTGGTTATCTTTAACCTAATGATTGGTTTGATTACGCCACCACTTGGTATCTGTTTGTTCGTTGCCAATACCATTTCCAAAGTGGGTGTTGCCGCAATATCAAAACAAATAGCACCGCTGTTTTTGCTCGAAGTTGTCGTGCTGTTTTTTATTACCTTTGTGCCTCAAAGCGTATTGTTCTTACCAAAAATGTTTGGCTACTAATAAGTACTGATTATGGCTGTGATGGACGTACTCCTGCCGCTCGCGATGATAGTGGCAGCAGGTTGTTATACAATGAAAATTGGCTTTTTCTCTCAAGGTTTTCATGCAGATATAGGCAAGTTGGTTCTTTATATCTCGTTGCCTGCGGTTATTTTAATTAACTTGTCACAACTGGATATTAAAAATGCAATCGAATTTAACTTTGTATTGGTTTATACGATATCGGGTATTTCTTCAATGGGGATGGCGCTGGCTATCAGTAAGCAAGTATTAAAATCTGATTGGAAAGATGCATGTATTAATGCATTGGGAAGTGGAATGCCTAATAGTGCATTTGTCGCTTTTCCTATTGTATTATCTCTATTTGAAGGCCAGTTTATTGAAGCCTTTTTAATGTGTATTTTGGTAGAGAACCTTTTATTTATACCACTTTGCTTATTACTTTTGGAAATCAGTCATAGCGCAAAAGTCAGCACACTTGAACAAATAAAAGTTATCGCGAAACGCATTAGTAGTAACCCAATAATAGTTTCGATAGTTATTGCACTAAGTATTAATTTATTAAATATAACGTTGCCTGAACTTATTATGAAAAGTGCTGGTTGGTTTTCTAATACAGCCGTTGCACTAGCACTGTTTGCAATTGGTGGGGCATTAGGCCAGTCATTTAAGTTTGAAGAAAAAAGACGCACCGCTTTGGTTGCCGTTAATAAGTTACTTATTTTTCCCATGGTTGCGATTGGATTGCTGACTATATTTCCAGTTGATGACGCGCTTAAACCTGTACTGATTATATTTTCTGCAGCGCCGATGTTAACCATCTATCCGATATTGGGTTCTATTTATCACCAGCAAAAATTTTGTGTAAACACGCTTGTAACAACAACGCTGGCTTCCGGAATTTCTCTGTCCTTTGTTGTTGCAATGTTTAATTCATAGTGAGGTGAGCGTCTGGCACCTGTCAACGCCATTCTTAACGCCTCCCTATAAGAGATATCAGCCTTTGATTGGCTAGGAGTTAATTTATGAAGTATTCAATTGCCACCGTTTGTTTATCCGGTACTCTTGAGCAAAAAATGCATGCAGCGGCTAAGGCGGGTTTCCACGCAATCGAAATTTTCGAGAATGATTTGACCCAATACCGAGGCACCGCTCGCGATGTAAAACGTATTGCTGATAGCCTGGGATTGGAAATTCTCGTTCTGCAGCCGTTTCGCGATATGGAAGGGTTACCGCCTGAGCTGCGTGATAAAAAATATAAGATGATGGAGCGTAAGATCGACCTCGCGCATCAGCTAGGTACCGATCGTTTAATGATGTGCAGCAGCGTTCACCCGCTAGCTTCTCCGGACAGAAACCAGTGCGCTGAAGATCTCCATGCCTTGGCTGAACTGGCCAAACGAGAAGACATGAAGTTAAGCTACGAAGCGCTTGCCTGGGGCCGTCATATTGCAGACTACGACGATGCCTGGGATATCGTTAAGCGAGTGGATCACCCAAATTTAGGTATCGTGCTCGATACGTTCCATATGTTCGCACGTGGTAATACTCTGGACACGTTGAAGAACGAGATTCCAGTTGAAAAAATTGGCCTGGTCCAGTTGGCTGATGCGCCTAAGATGCAAATGGACATTCTGCAGTACAGCCGCCATTATCGCTGCTTCCCAGGTCAGGGCGATTTTCCTATTATTGAGTTTGTGCAAGCACTTAAAGACAAAGGTTACGACGATTACTTGTCGCATGAAGTGTTTAATGATGAGTTCCGTTCTTCGTCTCCAATTGAAAAAGCGATTGATGGTGTGCGCTCATTGAAATGGCTTGAAGACCAGAGCAGTGATACGTTCGAAGCGCCTAAAGTGAGTGATATAAGTTTTGTGGAATTTGCGGTAAAAGAACGTGAAAACAACCCGTTTACCGACATCATCGAATCACTTGGCTTTAAGAAAACACATTGTCATAAAAGTAAAAATGTTGACCTTTACCAACTTGGTGATATCAACTTCGTATTCAACTATGAGAAAAATAGTAATGCGAGTAGCTACTTAGAAGGGCATGGCGAATCGGTTTGTGCGCTGGGTGTATTAGCGAAGGACGCAAACCGCTTAGTTGAGCTGGCAAAACGTTATAACAGCCCGACGATTTATCAAGCGCGCCAAGAGAATGAACTGGATATCCCGACGCTGAAAAGCTCAAGTAATCTGCTTATCCATCTGCTTGATCAAAACCACGCTGAGAAGTTCTATGACGTCGATTTTGAACCGCTGACGGATAGTGCTGCCTATAATGACAACCTGATCCGTATCGACCATATGGGGCAGGTGGTGTCACCTGAAACCTTGCTGTCTAACTTGTTCTTCTACAAATCAATTTTTGGCTTTGTTCCTGAAGAGAGCTACGACTTACCAGATATCAACGGCCTGATCACCAGCCGTACGATTACCAGTCCAAACGGTAAGATTAAGTTTGCGTTAAACAGTACGAGTGCGAAGCAAACCTCTGCTCAGCGTTTTTTAAATGCGTCAAATGGTGCGAGCATTAACCAGATTGCCATCCAATGTCATGATATTTTCGCAGCAGTAAAAGATCTGTCGCCAATTTATCAGTTGAAGATACCAAACAACTACTATTTAGACGTTCAAGCTCAGTTTGATTTAAGTGACGAGTTTATTGCAAAGCTTAAAGAAAACAACATCCTATACACAGAGGATGACACAGGTAGCTTCTTGCATTTCTATACAAAAGAAGTTAATGGACTGTTCTTTGAAGTGTTACAGCGAGTTGGAAACTATAAAAAATATGGCGAAACCAATGCGTTTATTCGCTTGGCATCTCAGTCTTACCATGACTAAAGGTTAGGAATAAATAGAAAAAATGCCACTCAATTAAGAGTGGCATTTTTTTGCATTCAGTCATCCTGAACAGCGACGAAGGAGCGTGATTCAGGATCTTCTATCCGAGCACTGTGTTATCAAAGGCTTTCTATATATTTTCAGCCCGCTGATATTAGATTCCTAGTCTCGCTATTGCTCGCTGGAATGACCTGGTAAGAACACTGCAGCGTTATTTCTCTTATGTTATTTTTCTAGCAAATAGTTAATCGCCAATTGGTAGCCCTTTGTGCCCATACCAATAATGGTGCCAGCAGCTACCGGAGAAATATAGGAGTGATGACGGAACGATTCGCGCGCGTGTACGTTGGTAATGTGTACTTCAACGACAGGAACGCCAACACCAGCGATCGCGTCGTGAAGGGCAATAGAGGTATGCGTGTAAGCGCCTGGGTTGAAAACAACGCCAGCGAGCTCACCAGCTTTGTATTCAACCCCTGCTTTGTGAATGGCATTAATTAACTCGCCTTCAATATTGCTTTGCAGGCAGTCGACGTCAAAGCCAAACTCAGAGGCGAGCTTTTGACAGCGGGCTTCTACATCCGCTAGCGTTTCATGGCCGTACTTTTCTGGTTCACGAGAGCCCAAAAGATTGAGGTTTGGGCCGTTTAATAACAGTAACTTAGGCATAATGAGAACCTTAACTTAACACAGCTGAGTGAAATGCGATTGACGGAATTCTGCTAACTCGGCAGGGCTTGGTTTGGTATTAGTAAAGAGCGAAAATGCGTCAGTCGCTTGATGGAAAAACAGTTCAAAGCCGCTGATAATAGAGACGTTTTTCTCTTTTGCAGCTAGAAGGAATTGAGTGTCGACAGGCGTATAAACGGCATCGAAAACCCACTCTTGAGAGCCAATCCAGCTTTCTGAAATAGGCGTTCCCGGCATCGAGTAGTGACCGACCGGAGTGCAGTTTACCAGGCCATTGGCCAGTTTGACGTAAGACTCAAGTGATTCGCTATTTGCTGTTGTAACCTGTAAGTCTTCGCCAGTCAGTTGATTAGCAAGTGCCCGAGCTTTTTTCTCGTCCATATCAAATAAAATCAATTCCAACGCACCTAGATCAACCAATGACATCGCAACAGCTTTACCAACGCCTCCACAACCAATTAACACGACTCGGCCTGGTGTCTGCTCGCGCGATTTACGGTAAGCCTGAATGAATCCTGAGTAGTCAGTGTTATAAGCGATAATTTCATCGCCTTTTTTAACTAAGGTGTTGGCTGCCTGAACGCGTTGCGCCGATTTGTCGAGTTTATTCGCAATTTCAATGGCGATTTCTTTAAATGGATAAGTGACATTCGCGGACTGAATTTCAGAAGCGAACAACGCCGTCGCTTGAGATTTGAACTCTTCAATATCCCCGCTATCAATACTATTTAATTGATAGCTAAAGTTAATATTTAAATGCTTGGCAAGCTCGTTGTGAAAATAAGGGGATTTTGACCGAGTTATATTTTTACCAAATAAACGGCATTGCATAGTAAGTACTCCATCTATTAATGACATGATAAGGCTATCACACGTCATTTTTCCAATGATAATTATATTTTTCTAACACCTATTCATTTTTGTTGAATGCTTGTATTTATTGGTTTTTAAGTCGATTTGTTGACAATAAAAGTAAGGCGTCTATCTCAAAAACTTATACCGTAAAAATAAATTGAAATAGTCGAGTTGTTATCTCCGTCGTTATAGTAGTTCTACCCAAATGAATTCCAGATGCAGGATTCAAGTCGAGGCTGAATCTATCAGCCAAGATATTCTCTTAGAACCAAGCATCTCGAGGTTATTTGAGTATAAAAACAAAACAACAGAAGGAATTGATGAGATGATAATCGATTGCCACGGCCACTATACTACTACACCACCGCAAGTCGGTGATTACCGAGAAAGCCAAAAAGCAGCAGTAGCAAAAGATCCAAAATACGTTGGAGACAAAGGTACAATCAATATTTCCGACGATGAGATTCGCGAAAGTATTGAAAATAACCAGCTTCGTCTGCAAAAAGAGCGCGGAACCGATTTGACTATCTTCTCTCCTCGCGCAAGTTGGATGGGACACCACATTGGAAACGAGCATACTAGTCGATTCTGGACTGAGCATCAGAATGATTTGATTCGTCGTGTGTGTGACCTATTTCCTAACAACTTCGCACCTGTTGCTCAACTTCCTCAGTCTCCGGGTGTGACACCTTCCAAATCGGTACCTGAATTGGTGCGCTGTGTAGAAGAGATGGACTTCATCGGCTGTAACCTAAACCCGGATACCACGGGCGGATTCTGGAAAGATGCGTCTTTGGGTGACCGAGCGTTCTATCCGCTTTACGAAAAAATGGTCGAACTGGACGTGCCGGCGATGATTCACGTATCTGCGGCGTGTAACTCTTGCTTCCACACTACGTCTTCGCATTACCTAGGTGCGGATACCACCGCATTCCAACAGCTTCTGATGTCGGATGTATTTAAAGACTTCCCTGAGCTGAAAATCATTATTCCTCATGGTGGTGGCGCAGTGCCTTACCACTGGGGACGTTTCCGCGGTATTGCACAAGACATGGGTCTTCCACCATTAGAAGAGTCCGTTCTGAAGAATATCTACTTCGATACTTGTGTATACCACCAAAAAGGCATTGACCTGCTACTAGACATTCTTCCTGCGGAAAACATCCTGTTTGCGTCTGAGATGATTGGTGCAGTACGTGGTGTCGACCCAGAAACTGGTCACTACTTCGATGATACCAAGCGTTACATCGACGCAAGCGATAAGGTCAACGACGAAGAGAAAGCACTCATTTTTGAAGGCAACGCTCGTCGTGTATTCAGCCGTCTGAAGGCATAAGGATTAATATTATGCAAAACAATGTTGTAGTTCAGAATATTCAACGTGCAGACAAAGACGTGATTGAAGGTCTGCGCAAATGTGGCGTTGCTACTATCCATGAAGCTCAAGGTCGTCGCGGCCTGCTGGCACACTACATGCGTCCTATTTTCCAATGTGATGCAGTAGCCGGATCGGCACTGACCATTTCTGGTGCAGCCGGTGATAACTGGATGATGCACGTGGCGATTGAACAAGCTCAGGACGGTGACTTTTTAGTCTTCGCTCCAACTTCGCCATCCAACCACGGTTTCTTTGGCGACTTACTGGCTACTTCAGCTCAAGCGCGCGGTGTTGTTGGTCTGATCATCGAAGGCGGCGTACGCGATACGCGAGATTTGCGTGAAATGAACTTCCCGGTTTGGTCCAAAGCCATCTTCAGCGAAGGCACTATTAAAGAAACATTGGGTTCTGTGAACGTGCCAATGACCTGTGCAGAAGAAATCGTCTACCCGGGTGATGTGATGGTCGCTGATGAAGATGGTGTTGTGGTTGTTCGTCGCGACGAAGCAAAACAAGTACTTGTTGCTGCACTCGACCGTATCGAGAGAGAAGAGGCGAAACGTGTTCGCTTAGCAAACGGCGAACTTGGCCTGGACATCTATAATATGCGTGAGCGTTTAGCAGAAAAAGGGCTCAAATATGTCTAACCAAGCCCCTTGTATGTGGATGAGAGCGGGTACTTCAAAAGGCGCATACTTTGTTAAAAGTGACCTGCCTTCAGACCAGTCTTGTCTGGAAATCTTTCTTCTCGCGGCAATGGGCTCACCTGACGAGCGTCAAATTGATGGGATTGGCGGTGCCGATCCCCTGACGTCTAAAGTTGCGATCGTCGCACCGTCTGAACGAGATGGTGTGGATGTAGATTATCTGTTCTTACAAGTGTTTGTGGATCAGCCATTGATCAGCACTAAGCAAAATTGCGGCAATATCTTAGCGGGTGTGGCGCCATTTGCGATAGAGCGAGGCATCGTCGAAGCCCAAGAAAAGCAAACGACGGTAAGAATCTACATGGAGAACACTGATCAAATCGTGACGGTGACCGTTAATACGCCGAACCGACAAGTGACCTACGAAGGTGACTGTGAAATTGATGGTGTTCCAGGTAGCGCAGCGCCGATTGCGGTTACGTTCGAAGATACCGCTGGTTCAACTTGTGGCGCACTGCTGCCGAGTGGCAATGCCGTCGATGTGATTGACGGTGTTGAAGTGACGTTAATTGATAACGGTATGCCTGTTGTCGTCATCAATGCCGAAGACCTCGGTATTTCGGGTGATGAAAGTCGTGACCAACTCGACAATAACTCGGAACTAAAACAAAAGCTGGAATCAATACGGCTACAAGCTGGGCCGCTAATGAATCTCGGTGATGTTTCCCAATTATCGGTACCTAAAATGACATTGGTTAGCAAAGCCCAATACGGTGGCGCTATCTCTACTCGTACCTTTATCCCTCATCGCTGCCATGCCTCTATAGGTGTACTGGGAGCCGTGAGTGTCGCGAGTGCGTGCATTTTAACGGGTTCGCCGGCACAAAAATTGGCATCAATCGAGCAAAGTGAAACTTTAGCGGTAGACGTTGAACACCCGATAGGCAAAATGAGCGTAGTGTTGGATGTAAAAGAGAACCAAGTCCAAGCTGCAGCAATTTTGCGTACCGCCCGTAAGTTGTTTGACGGAATCGTGTATACAAATAGATAGAATATAAGGACTGACCATGGACAAGGATTATCTACCTTTTCACCCTAATCCAAGTAAACCCGAGTTTAAGGTGCCGGAAGGTGCTGTGGATAGCCATTGCCACGTATTTGGCCCAGCAAGTAAATTTCCTTACTCGCCAAAACGTAAGTACACGCCGTGTGATGCCTCTAAAGAGCAGTTATTCGCACTAAGAGATTACCTCGGCTTCAGCCGCAACGTTATTGTTCAGGCGTCTTGCCATGGTACAGACAACGCTGCTTTGGTTGATGCGCTTAACACCGCTGGCAATTTAGCTCGCGGCATTGCCTTTGTCGATGAAACCGTCACTGACGAAGAGCTGCAACTGATGGACAAAGCCGGCGTTCGTGGTGTGCGTTTTAACTTCGTGAAACGTCTGGTTGATACCGCGCCAAAAGAAACGCTAAAGCAGATTGCCGATAAAATTCGCCCGCTGGGCTGGCATGTTGTTGTCTACTTTGAAGCGCAGGATATCGATGAAGTTGCGCCATTCCTGAATGAACTTGATATGACCGTTGTCATCGACCATATGGGGCGTCCTGATGTCTCTAAAGGCGTTTACAGCGAAGAGTTCGAGAAGTTCATTAACATGATGGAGAGCAACCCGAATATCTGGACTAAAGTGAGCTGTCCTGAGCGTTTGACGCTTACACCACCAGACTACTCAGACGTGGTTCCTTTCGCGCGCGAGTTGGTTGAGCGCTTCCCTGAACGGGTATTGTGGGGCACTGACTGGCCGCACCCAAACATGAAATCACATACGCCAGATGACGGTCATCTTGTCGATGTGATTCCTAAAATTGCACCATCGGAAGAACTGCAACAAGCACTGCTTGTGACCAACCCGATGAAGCTTTACTGGCCGGAGGAAGTTTAAAATGTCTTATCTTGATAATAAGTCCTCACTTGAAGGCACCGTGCTGTTTGATGGTGAAATGGCTCGTAAAGGTTACGGTTTGAACAAGATGTGCTTTTCTCTCAATACCGCTTCGGCACGTGAGGAGTTTCAACGTGATGAAATGGCTTATTGCGATAAGTTTGGCCTGACAGAAGAGCAGAAAGTCGCGATTCAAAATCGTGATGTGCTTGGCTTACTTAAGCTTGGCGGAAGTATTTACTATTTGGCCAAATTTGCCGGCATGCTTGGCTTGAACATGCAAGATATTGGAGCGATTCAAACGGGTAAAACGGTTGAAGAATTTAAGCAAATGTTAGTCGACGCGGGGAAATAATCATGGCAAAAATTATAGGCGGTATCGGAACTTCACATATCCCTGCTATCGGCAAAGCGATAGAAAACAATCAACAACAGGAACCGTACTGGAAGCCGTTGTTTGATGCGTATCCTCCGATTCTTAAATGGTTAGGGGAAGAAAAACCAGACGTTGCGATTCTGTTTTACAACGACCATGGTCTGGAATTCTTTATCGATAAGAAGCCAACGTTCGCGATTGGCGTTGCAGACCGTTATGAAAACGCCGACGAAGGTTGGGGCATTCAAACCATTCCAGATGTAAAAGGATCTCCAGACTTAGCGTGGCATATTTCTAACCACTTGGTTGAAAATGAATTCGACATCACGATTTGTCAGGAAATGAAAGTCGACCACGGTCTGACGGTTCCTATGCAGCTTTTATGGCCAAATTACTCGTACGATAATGTTCAGGTTATTCCTGTTTGTATCAACTGTGAGCAGCATCCAATGCCTTCTCCAAAGCGTTGTTACGATCTGGGTAAACAGATTGCCGCAGCGGTTGAGAGCTTTGACCAAGACTTGAAAGTGGTTGTACTTGGCACTGGCGGTCTTTCACACCAGTTGGACGGCGAGCGTGCAGGGTTTATTAACAAAGAATTTGACCTGTACTGCATGGATAAGTTGGTTTACGAGCCTGAATGTCTGACTAAACTTTCTGTCCTTGACCTTATCAAAGAGGGTGGTGCTCAAGGCCCTGAACTGAACATGTGGCTTGGCATGCGCGGAACACTGCAAGGTGAGCTGAATGTGTTGCAGAGCAGCTACCACGCACCGATCTCAAACACTGGCTCTGGCACGATGTTGATCGAGTCAAAGTAGTCGTCATACGATTTGTTCATTCTCTCCTTGTTAAGCGGTCCAGATGGGCCGCTTTTTTTATAGTCATTCATTCAGCTAGTTTATTGGTTGTCACTTGATCGTGATGGTTCGTCCATCACATCAAAGTTCTTACAAGCGACAAATTTTAGTAAAAGTACTTCAGCAATCTGGGACACGTTTTAACTCTTCAGAAATGGAATAATTTCTTCGTATGGATATAACGGAGCAATTATTTTGTTTGCAAGTTCGGAAATTACCGTCAGGACCATTCTGAAAGATAACAAGGCGAAGGTGGCCATTACTTGGCTTCTGGTTGCACTTGAAAATGTGTGTATGGTGCTGCTTCCTCTATTTATCGGTTTTGCCATTGATGGTCTTCTGACAGGAGTGTTAACGGCTCTCTATTGGCTGGCCATTTTGCTTGCGCTACTGACCTTAGTCTCTGTTGTACGTCGTTTTTATGATACTCGTGTATATGGAAATATCCGTGTTGAGGTAGGAGAAGCCGTTGATAATCAGTTGCGTCATCAGCATCCATCACCGAAAAATATATCGGTACGAAATGCCAGAATAGACATGTCACGAGAGCTGGTCGATTTCCTTGAAAATGACGCTCCACCTTTGATGACCGCAGCAACTCAACTGGTTGCTTCTGTGGTTATCCTCGGTGCCTTTCATCTAACACTTGCTATCAGCGCCGTGATTGCCGGCATCATTATGATGCTCATCTATTCTTGGTTTCACGGTTATTTTGTTCGTATGAATGGTCTTTTAAATAGTCGACTGGAACAGCAGGTGACTATTTTATCTCTTGTCCCTTTCCGTGGCATTCGCCGCCACCTCGAACGCATCAAACGTCGTGAAATATTGATCTCTGATGCAGAAGCTATCTTGTATGGATTGATTTTTCTAATTTTATTCGGATTCGTTGTCGCAAACCTCTGGCTATCTACACTGGTTCCTGATCCAACCGCAGGACAGATTTTCTCTGTCGTGACTTACTCACTGGAATTTGTAGAAGCGGCAGTGCTTTTACCGATCACCTTGCAGACGCTATCACGCCTGACAGAAATAAGTCAGCGTTTGAACAGGCAAACCGAGCCAGAAAAGCAACGTGCGGAGAGTAAGTAATGAGAATAAATAAACTTCTGCCCATTGCTTTAGGTCTGGGATTCATCGTGTGTGCTGGCGGGTTGGTAGTCATGTCGGAGCCTGAGCCTGTCAAAGCAACCGTTCAGACTGAAACCAAGCAACCTGTCAGTATCGTCTTGGTCGCGCCGCACGAGTATAGGCCAGTCACTACGCTATTAGGTACCAGTTACGCACGCTGGCCAGTCGACATAAAATCCCCCAACAGCGCCAAACTAAACTGGTTAAACCAAAATGCTAAGGTGGGTTCGCTGGTCAAACAGGGAGAAGTCTTGGCACAGATGGATACTACACACCTGACATCACAACTGGCTCAGGCGCACAGCCTGATGAAACAGGCAGAGCTTAACTTTCAGCGCGAGCTGCATGAACAAACGGTGGCGCTGAAAATGTTATCGAAAACAAATAGTTCAGCCTATGCGAGAAGAGAGCCGCAAATCGCTTATGCAAAAGCGGATTTACTGCAAGCTGAAAAAGCTTGGCTTAGTGCAAAGCAGTACCTAAAAGAAGCCACAATTGTTGCCCCTTTTGATGCCGTGGTTCTGAGTCGTTCTGTGAGTCCGGGACAGCGGCTTGAGGAAGGAGAAAGACTGTTTCAGCTAGCTGCCAGTGCGAGTCTGGATGTTCGTGTACCCGTCCCGGATCAACAGTGGGGGGTAATATCAGCATCACTGGAACAACCTCAGATCCAAGTTATTGATAAACAGGGTCAAAAACGTTCGGCAAGCGTGCGCTATGTTGAGCCACAAGTTGATAGCGTCAGCCGTCAGAGGCAAGTTGTACTGGTAGTTAAAGATCCTTACCAGACATCGCCAAGATTGTTGCCAAATCAGCAGCTAACGGTTGAGGTCACACTGCCCTTGCGTGACTCGGTTATGCAAGTCCCTCTGAGCGCTCTGACCAGAGACAATCAGATATGGACGGTTGATGATGACAACAAGTTACAACTAGAGAGCACCAGTGTGTTAGCTGAGACGAACTCTTTCGCCAATGTCGTTTTCAATAGCGAACCAGATCGCCAAAGGCGCGTTGTGATTTACCCGCTGCTTTCGATGATTCCAGGCTTGCAGGTAGCTCCTGAACTCGTTACCCAAGATGAAGAAAATAGGGAGAAACCATTATGAGTTGGCTGACAAAATGGTTTATTGACAATCCCGTTGGTGCCAACTTATTAATGGCCGCTATTATTATCAGCGGTGTACTGGCTTGTGCTCAGCTACGAATAGAATCCTTTCCGCAGATAGCACCATCAAGTTTGATTATCAATGTCGCCTACCCAGGGGGCAGCGCAAAACAGATTGATGAAAGTATCACTCAACGTATTGAAGAGTCGATCAGTGGCATTGGGGGAATCAAGCAGATTACCAGCCAATCTGTCGCTGGTTTAGCGACGGTGCGGGTTCGCAAAACGGCAGACGCCAAACTGGATAAACTGCTTGATGATGTCAGAAATCAGGTAAATGCGATTGGGGACTTTCCCGCTCAGGCCGAGCGTCCTCAGATTGTTCTTGATGAGTTTACTAATCTGGCTGCATTTGTGATTGTGTCGTCCCCAAGAGAAGACAGTCAACTGCAGCCTATCGCGCGCCAGATTGAACTGGCCTTAAAAAAACACCCGAAGATCTCAAAGGTATCCAACTGGGGCAGCCGTAAGCCTTTACTATTGATAGAGCCTGATATCAATAAGCTTCGTAATGTCGGCTTAAGCCTAGAGCAACTCGCATTCAAGATTGAACAGTCATCTATGGAGGCAAGAACCGGAGAGCTCAAAAGTGTTAAGGGACGTATGGTTTTGCGCGGTGACGGCTATGCGGATGACTTAAACAAACTCAGCGCGTTGGAAATTCTATCTACTCCGGCAGGGACGGTTCGACTGGGAGAGTTGGCCACGCTAAGCAGAGACTATCAGGACAGCGAAGCCATTGTGCGCAATAATGGCGAAACAGCCATCGCTCTGATGGTGAGTACCAGACAATCTGACAACCTGCTCTGGATTAGCCAAGCAATAAAGGAGACCCTAGCAAAAGAGCGTATGCGCGTGCCGGATGATGTCTCTCTTTCCATCATGGCTGACATGGCACCGTATATCGAAGACCAGCTTTTCCGCCTTGGTGACAATGCTTGGCAGGGGCTGCTTATCGTCGTCATCATATTGGGGCTGTTTCTTGAACTTAAGCTCGCTTTTTGGGTTGCAGCAGGGATCCCCATTGCGCTGTGTGGCACGTTGAGTGCGATGAGTGTAATGAACTACAGTATCAACGATATCACCCTGTTTGGTTTCATTCTGGTACTCGGCATTCTGGTTGATGACGCGGTGGTTGTCGGGGAAGCCATTCATTCCAAGCGAAAGGAAACATCAAACCCTAAAGAGGCCGCTTGGAAAGGGGTTCACTCGGTATCTATCGCGACTGTATTCGGCGTTTTGACCACCATCGCTGCGTTTTCGCCGATGCTTTGGATAAACAATGATTTCGCCAAGATACTTGCTGGCTTTTCTGCCGTCGTTATTTTTGCTCTGTTTTTCTCCCTTATTGAGAGTAAGTTTATCCTGCCTTCTCATCTTGCCGGGATGAAGACCAGTTGCAATAACACCGGCGTGGTGGCTCGTATCCAGACGATGGCACAGTCGGGCTTAGAGACGATTAATCAAAAGCTCTACCGACCATTGCTGCAGTACTCTTTGGGCAATAAGTTTGCTGCCTTGTCTGGGTTTTTCGCCTTTATCATCCTTGCTTATGGAATGTGGTCAACCGGAGCCATTCGCAGTTCCCTCTTCCCTGAAATACCGGGGCGCTTTGTAACGGCTAAAGTGACATTAGAAGATGGCGCGCCGTTGCCTTTGCAGGTAAACACATTAGACAAACTGGAGAAGTCCGCTTTGCAGCTAAATCACTCGCTGCAACAGGATTACAATCTCGCCGAGAAACCTTTGACCAATTTACTTGCTTGGTCCGATGGTGATGGCGAAATCGAGGTGACGGCTGAAATCAGCAGCGAAGCGCTTTCCGTTCTCCCTGGTAACCAATTAACCAAGGACTGGAGAAAACTGACAGGCGCAATTGAAGGGGCTTATTCTGTTCAGTTTACTGCGGCCGATGCTCCTGCCGGGGGGACTATTATCTCTGTTTCTGCTGCTGACCGCGAGCTGGCCAAACTGGCAGCTAAAGAAGTCGCAGAAAAGCTAAAACATCTTCCTGGTGTGGCTGATGTATTCGATGATGGCAAAGGTGGTCAGGAACAGATCCGCATTACGCTCAATGCGTACGGTAGACAACTGGGATTAACTCAGGATCAGATAGCACAACTGGCTGGTGATGCATTTGGTCAGCGAGAAATTCACCGCTTACTGGTGCAAGGGCAGGAAACGAAGGTGATTGTCCGTTATCCGGTCAGTGAGCGCATGACGCAGGCACAACTCGTCCACTCGCCAATTATGTTGCCAGATGGGCAAACGGTCTCTCTGGGTGACATCGCCACATTGAAAACGGAACGTGTACCTGAGGTTCTGTATCGCCGTAACCGCGAGCAGGTGATCAATGTTTACTGGAACCAGAATCGTTCAGTCCAGTCTCCTGAAACGACCATGACGCTTATGAGTGAAACCTTAGATACTTTGGAAAAACGTTATCCCGGAGTGACCATTAGAGCGGGTGGTGAGTTCGAAGAGATGGGAGAAGTTCAGCAGGGGTTTAAGTCAGCGATGATTCTCACCATTTTGTTGGTGTACATTCTATTGGCTATTCCTCTCAAGTCTTACTGGCAGCCGCTGATTATTATGGCGGTAATCCCATTCGGATTTGCAGGCGCTATCTTCGGGCATTACCTGATGTCGATTCCTATCAGCATTTTATCGATGTTTGGCATGATGGCTATGACGGGTATTGTCGTTAACGACTCGTTGGTTTTGATTACCCGCTTTAACTCTGAGTATCGCAAAGGAGTGCCCCTCAATCAGGCTTTAATTACGGCCGGAACCACTCGGATGAGAGCGATTTTTCTTACCACGATAACGACGGTTTTCGGCCTTCTTCCATTGTTGATCGAAAGCGCAGAACAAGCTCAGTATCTGAAACCTGCCGCTGTTTCTCTGGTATTTGGTGAGTTGTTTGCCACCATGGTCACCCTGATTCTTATTCCTGTTCTTTTGGGTATCAGCAATAGACAATCTACAGCGAGTCAACAAGACACCAATAAAAAGCAGGTGTTGTCTGAACTGAAATCAGAGCCAGTCGTGTGATTAACACTTGGCAAGTTGCATTCAACCACTCCAATCGTCATAGTAGAAGTTACCAACATATATTAACTTCTACTATGCCTGACTCTACGAATAAACCCTATGCACTGGTACCCGAAATAGCGCTGCTTGAACCATTGCCAACTCACCACCGAAAACGGTTCGAGGTGGCATTGTTAATGATGCATAACTCATTGGAAGAGCGATTATCGTGGGAGCAGATTGCAGAAAAAAGTGCGATTTCTCCATATCATTTTCATCGGCAATTTAGCCGGCTTTTTGAAGAAACGCCGGGACAGTACTTGAGCCGGGTTCGGCTGCAATATGCCGTGAATCAGCTCTATGTCGATCACTACCGGAAAATTGCGGATATCGCTTATCAATGTGGTTACTCCTCATCTCAGGCGATGGCAAAAGTGCTCAAACGAGAACTGGGAGTGACGGCCAAAAGCCTGCGTCATTTAATTGCGACAGGGACCCCGGCAGAGACGTTTCGGTTATTGGACAAACTATCCCATCCCGGAAAAGAACACTCACTGGAAAAGCAACTGGCGCAGTCTATGCCGACCGAACTCGTCTGGTATCCGGCTCGAGGAATGAAAGTACGCCAGATACCTGATTTTGACTGGGATGTGGTGTTCGAAACCTATGGGAAAAAGAGTACTCGGATACTGAGTGCAACGCCGGTGTCCGATCTGGAACGAAAGTGGAAAGACATGACATATACTGTTGGAGACTGGCAGGTCAGCAACGACCAATACGATTATTTTGTTCCTGAAGGCTACTACCTCTGTTGTGAGGTATACCTGGCCACCGATGTGGCTTTCATTGCCGCAATAGACAGTCTTTTTCAGCAAGCGGAGGAGCAGGGCTATCAGGTCGATGACACAGGATATTTAATCGAAATGGTTCGTGATATCGAACTCACCCTCACTGGTGGTGCAACGTTCGCTTTTCAGATCCCAATTATTGTGTGATTTGATCTCGTAACTCGTCACAATAAAACTCGGTAAACTCACTCTGAGATGAGTCTTGGCTGAATCAAAGATGGATAGCAATGAGTTACAGCAAACTGTCAGACCTGATCACACTTTGAGTTAAATAGTAAAAGATTGCAACGTGACTAGTTCAAGTAAGGATACCTTGGCATCCTTACTTGGCAGGGTTTATTACTTGCTAGAGGTTATTGTTTTGTCGGCTTTGGATCTTCATATGGTAAGCCTACATACTGCTCGGCGATCATCGTTTTACCTGATTCACTATGCAGGCAGTAATCCAGTTCAGATGACATCAGGTGGCTAAAAATAGCACCATCTGTGTTGTTTACGCTAAGCTCGTCAAAATCGTGCAGCATGTTGGTCATCCACCATGAGAAACGCTCGCCGTGCCAGACTCGGCGTAAGCAGATATCCGAATATTGTTTGATACACTCCATATCATCATGTTTGTACACTTGGGTCATGATCTTGTACAACGTCGCCACGTCAGAGGCTGCCAAGTTAAGTCCTTTTGCACCTGTTGGCGGTACAATATGTGCGGAGTCTCCCACCAGGAATAGTCGGCCGTATTGCATCGGTTCACATACGAATGAACGCAGTGGGGCAATACTTTTTTCGATACTTGGTCCGGTTTGTAAGTTTTTGCTTGCTTCATCTGGCAAGCGTTTTTTTAGTTCATCCCAAAACTTGTCATCACTCCAGTCTTCAACTTTATCTGTTGCCGGAACCTGCAGATAATAGCGTGATCGTGTTGATGATCGTTGACTCGCCAGAGCAAAACCGCGTGGGTGTCTACAATAAATCAGTTCATCATCTACGGGCGGGGTATCGCTTAGTAGCCCGAGCCAGCCAAACGGGTAAACTCGCTCATATTCGTTACGAATGGTATCTGGAATGGTTGGACGGGATACGCCGTGGAAACCATCACAACCAGCGATAAAATCGCACTGCAACTCATAAAGGGTACCTTCGTGCTCGAACTTTACAGAAGGGGCAGATGAGTCGGGCGCGACAATCTCGGTCACTGGTGCACCGTAAAAGCTTGGTAGGCCAGCAGTACTTCTTGCTGCCATTAAGTCGCGGGTGATTTCGGTTTGCCCGTAACAAGTCACGACTTTACCGCCAGTGCGTTCTTTGAGATCTATTCTTGTACTTTCACCGTCGACACTGATCTGAAAACCGTCATGGATATGACCTTCTTTATCCATGCGAGCGTTGCAGCCGGCTTCTCTAATAAGGTCAACAAAACCTTGCTCAAGGATACCAGCACGTATTCTGGACAGGACATGATCAGCAGTTGAACGTTCTACAATAACATTGTCGATCCCTTGTTTCGCAAGCAGTTGACCAAGTAATAGGCCTGAAGGGCCAGAGCCAATAATTGCAACTTGTGTTTTGATAACTTCCATTTTAAGCGCTCCGCTTGTAGTGATTCCTTGTGTTTCTATTTTGTTAATAAAGTGTGATTTCCTCCATTCACTTATAGGGCAATTTCTTGTACTTTTAGGTCGTGTGTTGATGTTTATTTGATCGGGTGGGTAAGTGATGAGTTCGATATCTGATGTGCCAAGGTTCTTCTTATATGGAGAAGAGAGTGACAGCAATAACTCCGAGTTTGTGCATGTGGAAACCATTGCTACTCGTAGCGAAAAACGAGGATGGCGTATTAAGCCGCATCGTCATGGTAAGCTTTTTCAGATCTTAGTGCTAGACAGTGGATATGCAGAAATATCTTTAGATAATAATAAGATATGTATTGATGGTGCTTGTGCAATTGCAATTCCTACCGGGGTTGTACACGGCTTTATTTTTTCTCCAAATACGGAAGGGTACGTTGTCAGTATTGCGGAGCCAATGATCCAACAGTCCGCGCTATCTTACACTGAGAGTGTATTCGAAACCGTTCTGGATAAGCCAAGAGTACTCTCATTTTCAACCGAGGATAAGGTTCTTACTCAATTGCATGATTATTGTAATTTATTGTCATCTGAACTAAATGCACATGACTTGGGAATGCGACAAGCTTCCGAGTGGTTAGCAAAGATGATTTTATTGATCCTGTTCCGGGCAATAAAGCAGCAAGATGAAGGGACCAAAATTGGCCACTCACTTAATAGTCACTATTATCAATTCCAAAAGCTACTCGAGCATAACTACCGGAGTCACTGGACTGTTGCTCAATATGCGCAAGCGCTGCAAACGTCTGTTTCGACGTTAAATCGCGTATGTCGCAAATCAAAAGGGGTGGCGGCAAAAGCGATTATTGCGGAGAGACTGTTTGTTGAAGCTAAGCGAAGCCTTCTGTATACCCAGCTGCATGTTGACCAAATTGCCTACAATCTGGGATTTGAGGACCCGGCGTATTTCTCTCGCTTCTTTAAAAATAAATCTGGGTTGAGCCCGACTTCTTTCAGACAACTCAACCCGTTTGACACGGAGTATTAGCGAATGATTGACATTAAAAAATGTCCAGATCATTACCGAGTACCACTTCTCCGTCGTAGCTAGCCTGTATTTCTTCCAATACGGATTCGATAGGCGCGCTGTAATGGAGGATGTGGCTAAGCACCAGCAATTTAGGTTTTGCTTCAGAGGCTATCTTTGCTAGCTCACTGGTTCTGGTGTGGCTTGTTGAGTGGTATTTTTGCCAAAATTCAGAAAGCTTCGACAGCCCTTGTTCGCTGATCACTTCATGCACCAGTACATCAGCCCCTTTCGCGACTTCGATCATCTTGTCAGAGTAGGCCGTATCGCCACTGATGACCACAGTTTTGTCTGGCGTTGTCACTTTGTAGCCAAAGGCTGGGCGGATATCACCATGAGGCACGGTAAATGCCTCGATTGTGACGCCATCTTGATCGTAAACGGTATTACTTTCGGTGTATTCGGTCACATTCATCTGGTAGTTAGTTGGGTCTTTTAATGGCTGCTTACCGCTGGTACGTAAGCCAATATCAACCGACAACATGTCATAGTAGCCCGTCACAAATTTTTCTGTGCCAACAGGGCCATAGAGTGACACTTTGTCGTCTCGTCGCCACCAATAGGTTGCTGCCAACTCTGAGATATCCAGAATATGGTCACTGTGAAGGTGGGTGATGAAAACGTGTTTGATGTTGGTTGGGTATAGGGCTTTGATGCCTTTCTTTTGTGCTGCTTCAATGGCTTTTTGCACCATGCCACCACCCGCATCAAAGATAAATGCAGTATCGTTATACACAACGGCGGTCGATGGGCCAGAGCGGTTTGAGTCGGGAACAGGGGTGCCCGTTCCTAACAAGATAACATCGGTTTTGGCTGAAGCACTGACGGATAACAGCAAACCTAAGGCGCAGGTTAACGCAGGCACACAAATACCTGATCTAAAGATTTTCATTAGATTCTCCGAGAAGTTGAGTGGGGGATGAAACCCTCACCACAGTCCGTGTGGCGAGGGTTATAGGGGTTGTTAGAGAAGTCCCAGAGCAAGTGATGGGAAGCCGATGATCAATAGCAGGCGAGTGACGTCTGACATGACGAATGGGAACACGCCCTTGTACATATCCTTAATTGACACATCCGGTGCTAGAGACTTGATGACAAATACGTTCATCCCCACAGGTGGTGTAATCAGACCAAGCTCAACAGTAATAACTGCAACGATACCGAACCAGATTGGGTCAAATCCTGCTGCCTGAATGAGTGGGTAAACCACTGGTACGGTAAGCAGTAGCATCGCAATACTGTCCATTACACAACCTAATAGGATAAACAGTAACAGTACCGCAAACAGAACCATGTAAGGCGAAAGTTGTAAGCTATCAACCACTTCCACCAACGTGTAGGAAATTCGTGAAACTGAAAGGAAGTAGCCAAAAATCTCAGCACCGATGATCATAAAGAAGATCATGGAAGAGATGGCCAGCGTTTCTTCTACCGCTTCAACAAATTGTTTCCATTTCATTCCTCGGAACAGAGCGATGACTAACGTACCTGCCGCACCAATAGCCGCTGCTTCAGTTGGCGTAAATAGACCAAAGTAGATGCCTAAAATGATCAACGCGAAGATGCCTGTGAAAGGAACTAAGCCTTTAAGCCCACTGAGCTTCTCTGCAAAGGATGTCTTTTCACCTGGTGTTGCAAGCTCAGGTTT
Organism: uncultured Vibrio sp.; assembly: GCF_963675395.1. Lineage (NCBI taxonomy): Bacteria > Pseudomonadati > Pseudomonadota > Gammaproteobacteria > Vibrionales > Vibrionaceae > Vibrio > uncultured Vibrio sp. The sequence goes on from NZ_OY776222.1 coordinate 743,829, forward strand.
TAGCCAAACTGTGATAGCAATAGTCGCACAGTATAGGAGCAGGCCAAGTAACCCAGGGATTAGGCCTGCGATAAACATGTCACCAACAGATTGCTCAGTGATCAAGGCGTAAAGCAGAAGGGCGATAGACGGTGGGATCATGATACCTAACGTACCACCTGCTGCCAGCGTACCGGTTGCCAATGACATCGCGTAGCCATTCTTTTCCATTTCAGGCAATGCAACGCGAGACATACTCGCCGCAGTCGCCAGAGAAGAGCCAGAGATAGCCGAGAACACACCACAAGAGGTTACTGCTGCCAGTGCCATACCACCACGCCAGCGACCAAACAGTGTTCTCGCGCCATGGAACAGCTCTTGCGACATTTGCGCTTTAGAGGCAAAAACACCCATGAGGATAAACATAGGAATTGGGCTAAAGCTGTAGTTTGATAGGGTCTCAAATGGGCCGCTATCCAGAATCGCCATTGCAGAAGGGAAAGCAACAATAGAGCCGAACCCAACAAACCCGGTCACCGCCATGGATAACGCGATAGGGGCTCTGAATGCCATCATCACTAACATTAATGCAATACAAATTAGACCAATCGTTGAAGCATCCATTAGACTAACTCCCCTTTGTTTTGTTGTTGCACGTTACTTTTTTTGCCGCTTGACTTTGCTGGCGCATCACTGCCATTTTTTGTCGCTGGTGTATGGCAGTGAAAAACGAGTTCTCCGGCAATAATCAATGCTCTAACAGCAAGTAGCGCGGTGGCTACAACGACACCCATATAGATATACTGCAGCGGGATCTGTAGATCCTGAGTGGTTTCTCCGGTAAGCGCGGCCGATTCAATCGCGTCAAAAAAGCGTACTGACATACCTGCGCCAAGTAGTGCAAACCCGAGGTTGTAGAAAGCTTCAAGATATATCTTCAAACGTTGATTCATTTTCTCGGTAAACAGATCAACGATGACCTGAGACTTAGCGACCGAATGAGGCAAAGTCAGCAAAATGGCAAATAGCAAACCAAACTTGATCAGTTCGATGCCACCAACAAAAGTCCAGTCGATGCCACCATCAGTAAAATTAAAAATCGCTCGAGTGATGACGTCAGCAAGAGTGATGAACATCATCGACACTAAAACAAAACCTGCACCTAAGTGGGCAATGTGTGCCGCGCGATTGACTAGGTTGATGAGTGTTTTCATAATCTCATTCCCTTGTTCTGGCTTTAAATACAGTCTTGAGAAAGTTCCATTGCTCGCTTGTATACGTCACGTGCGGCTAGGCCTTTCGATTCCAATTCAGACAAGTAGTTTTCGATGACTTTATCGAAGATTGGTTGCCAGGTAGTTTGGTTGCTTGACGCTTCAATGCGGTTGATTGTGTGTCCGGCCGCTTTGGCTTCTTCTAGGCCTTTACTATCTAAATCATCAAATACCTGTGCTGCAATTTTCGACCATGCAGCGCCAGAGTTTTTGTCGATCACCGCTTTAAGCTCATCATCAAGAGAGTTGTAGACGTCGCTATTCATTGTCACGATGAAAGCAAGGGAATACAGACCACCTACTTCAGTGTGGTTTTCCGCTAGCTCGTTGATTCTAAAGCTTTTCACGCCTTCCCAAGGTAGAGCGACACCATCAATCACGCCGCGCTGAAGCGATTGATAAGATTGTGGGGCTGGCATACCGACTGGCAGCGCACCAAGCTCTTCAAGCAAGCCACCAATCACAGCGGTTGGGCGGCGGATGCGTAGGCCTTCCAAATCGCTAGGTTGCTCAATATTCTTACCTTTTACATGCAGTAGGCCCGCTCCGTGGGTAAACAAGAACAGTGGTTTTGAATCCTTGTATTCATTTGCAAACGCACCTTCTTCGTAAAGCTTCTGAATCACACAAGAGCCTTGGTTGGCGTTTTGTACCACGCCAGGTAGCTCTACGATTTGAGTCAACGGGAATCGATTTGCTGAGTAACCTTGCACGGTTGCCGTCATATCTAAAATACGGTGTTTAACTGCATCGTATTGTGCTGGTGGCTTAGCAAGGGTAGAAGACGGGTATAACTCGACGTTAATGCGGCCATTAGAATCCGCTTCAACAGTGTCAGCCCACTTTTGATAAATCTCTTTATGAACATCAGACACAGAAGGCCAAAAGTGCCCAAATCGCAATGTAACGTCTGCGGCGAACGCAGGTGCAGTTAGCAGAAGTGATGACAATGCAGTGGCAGCAGTCTTTTTAATAATCGTATTCATACTTAAACGTCCAATTGTTAGTAGAGTGTTTTCGTAAAGCGCTTTTTTAGTCAGGCTATTCTTTTTCTTGGGGCTGAATAAAATCGTCAACTTTTACCGTCAGCGGTTTTTTACCTTATGTAAGATGTTAAGGTTAAGTTAACACTTGATTCGTCATGGCGTTAGTTAGAAAAAAGAAAAGGCTATTCAATTTTTGAAATTCTCTGACTTTAATTTGAGTTTTATACTGGCTAATAAGAGAAGTTTTTGTTGTTTAACTTTTTGATAATTAAGTTTTTAATGTCTAGTCTTTAGGTATTGACTCCTGAGTGTGAATGTCTCGAATGTATGCAAGAGTGATGGTTCAGAAAGTAACTATAATGTGTATTTCATCAGTTGTTTGGTAGGAGAGTGATATGTGTGGAAGGTTAAATGTTGTTAGCGACCCGCTTTGTAGAATTGTCTCTCAGCAACTTGGGATCAGTTTTAAAACGGATACCAATAGAGACCTTAGGCCGACACAAATTGTTTCTGTCGTTGGGACCCTGCAGGGTGAACTCCAACAACTTGATATACCCTGGGGCATAAAACCTGATTGGGCAGAGAACCTTATCTTTAATGCTAAAGCCGAAACGGTCGCAGTTAAGGCGACGTTCGCCAGTGCGTTTGAGTTCGACCGAGTCATCGTTCCATGTTCGGGCTGGTATGAATGGCAAGAAGAAAACGGCAAAAAGGCCAAATATCTATTCAGCCTTGGCGAGAGCAATGTTCTATATATGGCAGGTATTGCTTTGAATGATGGGAAAGAGCTCGTCACATTAACAACAGAGCCAAATGAACAATGCAGCGCATTTCATCACCGCATGCCATTATTGATTCCGGATAAAAAGGTCTTGGACTGGATAAGTGGAGAGGGCAAAAGCGTCTATAAGTTGTTAGATAACCAATTTAGTGAAACGTTGATGATAAAAGGTTAGCGATACTCTTTAAGACGCTTTCATCCTAAAGAATATCGCTATGATGATGTTAGTTTGTCACATGATACTTGGGAGCCATAGAGACAATGGCGGTATAAGTAGTAACAACAGTAATCTAACGATATCTGCGCACCAATAAGGAGTGACGCCTTTGAATATCGTGCTGGTTTTGATGTCTTTGACGACGCTACTGAGCACAAAAATGTTCAATCCTACCGGGGGAGTAATTAGGCTGATCTCAGTAACAACGACAACAACTATACCAAACCAGACCAGATCAAACCCTAAGCTTGCAACCAATGGGTAAAACACGGGTACAGTCAGCAGAAGCATTGACAGGCTTTCGAACACAGTGCCAAGTAGAATGTAAATCCCCATGATGGCCAGAATCACATAAATAGGTTCTGCACCGAAAGATTCCATCCAGGTGACGAGCTCATGTGGCAAACCAGTACGGTTTACAAAGTTGGAATAAATTAGCGCACCGATAATGACCCCAAACAGCATAGTAGAGGTTCTCGCGGTATCAATCAGGATCTCTTTAAGCACACTGATGGTAAGAGAACGGCGGTAGAGTGCAATAGCAAAGGCACCACCGGCACCAATACCAGCCGCTTCTGTAGGGGTAAAAGCGCCCAGATATATTCCACCCATCACCAGTGCGAATAACCCAAGAATACCCGAGACAGACTTCAGCGCGGCTTTTTTATCTTCCTTAGACATCTTTTCACCTTTAGGGCCTGCATTTGGGTTGCGCCATACAACGTATTTTGTTGCTAAAAGGTACATGAAGATACCAAGCATGCCCGGGATAAATCCTGCTGCGAATAGGTCTCGAATGCTCTGTTCGGTGAGTACGCCATAGATGATCAGAATGACACTTGGCGGGATCAAGATCCCTAGCGTTCCACCTGCTGCAATGGAAGCTGCAGCTAAGCCATCTGAATATCCATACTTTCTCATCGAAGGCATGGCAACCTTAGCCATGGTTGCCGATGTCGCCAAACTAGAGCCAGAAATGGCAGAGAAGCCACCACACGCTGCTACGGTCGCCATTGCTAATCCGCCTCGATAGTGACCCAAAAACGCATAACAAGCTCGGTACAGTTCTTGAGACATTCCCGCTCGAGTGATTAAGTTCCCCATCAGAATGAACATAGGAATGACCGACAAACCGTAATCCTGCGCTGTGTCGATCAATCGCTTAGCACTGATAGTTAGTGCGCCATTAAAATTCCAGTCCCCCAAAGCTGCATAACCTATAAATCCCACCACACCCATTGCAAACGCGATCGGCATTCTTAACAGTATTAGTATCATCAGTACTGCGAAACCAATTAAGGCAATAGTCATATCAATCCCTCTGATTTAAATACTCTTTGTTAAAGATTCGCGTAACCACTAAAACAAGCGAAGTGATTGCGGTTAGCCAGCATGAAATAGCCAGAAAATAGACAAAATAATAGGTTGGGATTTCGAGATATTCGGTTATCTCTCCGTACATCAGTGCGCGGTCACCCAGTTCCCATACTTTGAAACCCATTACTGCGAGACAAAGAGAGACCGCTGCATCAAAGCCCATATCACGTACGTTTTTTACCTTTCGGGGAATGATGCTATCGGTTAGGTCAACACTGATATGCTCTTTGCGCCACGTCACCAACGGCATCGTAGAGAAAATGAGCGCACCTAAAAGTAACTCCGTGAGTTCTACACTTCCGGTTACTGGCTTTTCAAACAGGTAGCGTCCTACTACATCGATACAGGTAAGCAGCATCATTGAAAGTAATATCAGGCACGCACACAGCTTCAGAAACTTATCCAAAAGTTGGGCAGAAGACTCCCAACTTTTAGTAAACCAAATTAATGAGTTGTTCATATTGATTCCTAAAGCTCGACTGGCTCGTAGTCATTAACGATTTTTCTGAATTCGGTTAATGCCGCTTCGGCGTCGACGTTACGTGACTTAACTGATTTCACCCATTTATCGTCTAGACCTTGAGTAAGTTGTTCATAGTATTGAATATCTTCATCAGACAAGTTTTCTACTTTGCTTCCTGACGCGATAATATCAGCTTCACCAATTTCGTCGGCTTTAGACCAGTAACGACCTGCAAGTGCGGAGAGCCTTTCACCAGAGATGCTTCTGATTGCCTGACGATCTTCTTCAGAGAGTTTTTCCATAAATTGTGGACTGATGAAAATACCAAATGAACCGAGATATAAACCAGTTGGTAGCTTGTAGCTGTAGGGTGCGACATCTTTAAAGCGGGCGGCTTTCATCATATCCATTTGCATGAACAGACCATCTGCTACACCTTGCGATAGCATCTCATAGGCTTTTGTAGCAGGTGCGCTTACGCCCGACACTTCCAGTAGATTACCTACTTCGGTGGAGATACCACCGCCTACACGCATTTTTTTTCCTTTCAGATCTTTAAGAGATTTTATCGGCTCGCGCATATGGACTTGCCCTGGGCCATGAACAAATACCCCGGCCAGTTCAACTCCGTTGTATTCAAATGAGTTTTTAAAGTACTTCTCGTTAACGCGCCAGTGAGCGACAGAAGCGGCTTCACCACCGGCCTTGTTACCCGGAAGCTCAGCAATTTGAGTTAAGCGAAAACGTCCTGGGAGATAACCATGAAATGTCCAAGCGGCATCAACCGCGCCATCTTCAACCAATTCAACAAGACTTTTGGGGTGAGCCAAGTCGTATTCAAGTTTAATCGTCACACGTCCATCTGTGGCTTCTTCTATCCATTTTCCCCAGGTTGGCAGTACATCGGCATTCATGGTCTGCATTGGACTGAGCCATGTTGCGATTTTTAGTTCGTGTGTTTGTGCTTGAGCACTGTGACTCACCAATAGGGTGGAAGCGAGCAATCCTGCCAGGCCTTTAGCTACGGTTGATTTAAACATACTGATTCCTTTGTAAGTCCCATTTAAATAAATTAATTTTCCAATCATGTGACACATAATTAGGTCAAATGATGATTTAAACGTATCATTTAAAATTGTGGTTGTGTATCATGATTGTTAATGAATTGTGATTTTGTGAATCAGAACTTGTTTTAAAGATGAACAACACAGCCATTTCATAAGTGATGTGCTAAGGACGAATTAAGCACGTCATTGGTGGAAAATTCTAGTGAGGCAATTGCTACAGCATTAAGGATTAACGAGGTATAGAAATGGAACAATTAACCAGTTACGTAGCCGGAGAATGGTATTTTGGAAGCGGGAAGCCACGTGTGGTTTCAAGTGCAATTACTGGAGAAGCGTTGTATCAGGTCAATGCGGATGGTATGGATTCTTCTAAGGTTTTGGAGTATGGAAGAGAGCGAGGTACTAAAGCGCTTTCCCAAATGACGTTCCTAGAACGTGCCAACATGATCAAAGATTTGGCTAAGTATCTGCTTTCCCAAAAGGAAGAATTTTACGCGCTTTCACAGCACACTGGCGCGACCAGAGTGGACTCTTGGATTGATATTGAAGGAGGTGTCAGTACCTTGTTCAATTACTCTAGTCTAGCGAACCGCGAGTTACCAAACGACACCATTTGGGCAGAGGATGAATTACTACCTCTTTCTAAGGAAGGCGGCTTTGCGGCTCGTCACTTTCTGACCAGCAAGACTGGTGTCGCCCTTCACATCAACGCATACAACTTCCCTTGCTGGGGTATGTTAGAAAAGCTTGCGCCGACATGGTTAGGTGGTATGGCGGCGATTGTTAAACCGGCTACAGAAACCGCATATCTGACACAAGCAATGGTTAAAGCGATGCAAGACAGCGGTATTGTGCCTGAAGGGGCTATTCAGGTTATCTGCGGCTCTGTTGGCGATATGTTTGAGCACCTAGATTATCAAGATGTCGTAACATTCACTGGTTCTGCGCAAACAGGCCAAATGCTGCGCTCTCACCATTCGATTACACAGAAATCCATTCCATTCACAATGGAAGCTGATTCGTTGAACTGTGCCATTTTAGGTGATGATGTCACGCCTGATATGCCGGAGTTCGCGTTGTTTGTACGTGAAGTGACTCGCGAGATGACGGTGAAAGCAGGGCAAAAATGTACAGCGATCCGACGTGCCATCGTACCTGAACATTTGATTGATGAAGTCGCAACGGCGCTAACGTCAAAACTTGAGAAAGTCGCCGTCGGTGACCCTGCAATCGAGGGCGTCAAGATGGGCGCATTGGTGAGCAAAAGCCAACTAGACGACGTAAAAGAAAAAGTCACAACGTTATCCAATTATTGCGATGTACTGACGGGTGGCAATACGTCAGACATAAGTATTCAGGGCCCAAGTGAGGGCGCTTTCTATCCGCCAACTCTGCTTCGCTGCAACAACCCTCATGAGGTTGAGGAGGTCCATTCTGTCGAGGCATTTGGTCCGGTATGTACACTTATGCCATACAGTGACCTAAGCGATGCTGTAGTGTTAGCTAAAAAAGGTCAGGGCAGCTTAGTCGGCAGTATCGTTACCGCTTCGGGCTGTGTGGCTGCTCAGCTTGCACTTGAAATTGGTTCGTCGCACGGCCGTTTACACGTATTGAATCAAGAATCATCCAAAGAGTCTACTGGCCATGGCTCGCCGCTGCCAATGCTTGTTCATGGTGGCCCGGGACGTGCTGGTGGCGGTGAAGAAATGGGTGGATTGCGTGGTGTAAAACACTACATGCAGCGCACCGCGATTCAAGGTTCACCAACCATGCTGGCTAAAATAGGCCGAGAGTGGGTTCGCGGAGCTGAAACGGTCTGTGACCCGATTCATCCGTTCAAAAAGTACTTCGAAGATTTGCAAATCGGCGAAACCCTTACGACAGCAAGAAGAACGATAACAGAAGCGGATATCGTTAACTTTGGTTGTTTGAGCGGTGATCACTTCTATGCACATATGGATAAGATCGCGGCAAAAGACTCCATGTTTGGTGAAAGGGTTGCGCACGGATACTTTGTAATTTCAGCCGCTGCGGGCCTGTTTGTGGAAGCCGCACCTGGGCCAGTTCTCGCCAACTATGGAATGGAAGGACTGAGGTTTATCGAACCGGTTAAAATCGGCGATACCATTCAAGTTCATTTGACGTGCAAGAAGAAAATTAAGAAGCGCCAGCGTTCTGCTGAAGAACAGGCACAAGGTGTTGTGGCCTGGGATGTAGAAGTGTGCAATCAGGACGGAAAGCCAGTCGCGCTTTATACGATCCTTACCTTGGTCGCGAGACAGCAAGGTGACTTTTAACGGGTCAGACATTGGCTAAAAATTCCTGCAAATCTACTCAACAGGGCCATCTGGCCCTGTCAGACTGCTGACAAAGGTCTAGCTTTCAAGCTAGACCTTTGATCTAATAGGAGTATAGAAATATGGATACTCCGACATGCTTCAAGAACCTTCTCCACAACAGTACGAACTTGAAATGGTGACGATGGAACAACTTGTTCCCAAAGACCATCTCGTTCGTAAAATTGACTCTGCTATCGATTTTGAATTCATTCGTGATGAAGTCGCCCACCTTTATTGCAAAGACAATGGCCGACCACCTGTAGACCCTGTCCGTCTATTCAAAATTATCCTACTGGGGTACATCTTCGGAGTAAAAAGCGAGCGTCAGCTTGTCAAAGAAATCGAAGTGAATGTCGCGTATCGTTGGTTCCTCCGTATGTCCCTCACAGAAAAGGTCATCCATGCCTCGACTCTTAGTCAAAACCGTATTCGTCGCTTCAATGGTACGGATGTCTTCGAACGCATCTTTATTAACATCGTTCAACAAGCGATGGCGAAAGGTTTAGTCGCTGGACAAGAGCTCTTTACCGATAGTACTCATCTCAAAGCGAATGCGAACAAAAACAAGCACACCAATAAACAAACGGCTGTCCGAGCGAACGCCTATTTAGATATGTTGGATGAAGACGTTGCACTAGACCGAGCTAAAGAGGGGAAGAGACCGCTTAAAGAACGAACTTCTGAGCAGAAAGCTAAGAACACGAAGAGCAGTACGACTGATCCCGAGAGTGGCTTCATGACCCGCGACAACAAGCCGCAAGGGTTCTTCTATCTCGACCACCGCACGGTCGATGGCCAGCACGGCATCATCGTTGATACCCATGCGACCGCGGGGAATGTGAATGACTCTCAACCTTATATCCGCCGTCTCGACCACACGCTTGAACAGTTTAACCTCAATCCCATCGCTGTTGGCCTTGATGCCGGTTACTTCACTGCCCCCGTTGCTGAATCCCTTGAGCGCCGAGGGATACTTGGTGTGTTCGGCTATCGCCGACCATCACGAACAAAGAATGCCTTCAAGAAGAAACACTTTATCTATAACAAAGAAAAAGACAGCTATCGTTGCCCCAACGGGCAGGAACTTATCTACAAGACGACGTCACGCGACGCTTACCGAGAGTATCACTCAGACCCTAAAGAGTGTGCGTTCTGCCCAATGCGTGATGACTGTACTCAAAGTAAAAACATGAAGAAGGTCATCACAAGGCATATCTATACGGAAGCCATGGATAGAGCCAACCAGATGCGGCTCTCAGCTTATGGAAAGAAAACCTACAGGCGGAGAAGCGAAACGGTAGAGAGAAGCTTCGCGGATGCCAAACAACATCATGGTCATCGATACGCTCGTTTTCGAGGGTTAGCCAACGTGCAGATGCAGTGCTGGTTGGCAGCGGCTGCGCAAAACATCAAAAAGATAGCGTTGGTGGTGAGTCATCTGCGTAAACTCGGCCTAAATCGGGGTGAAATAGCGCAAATCCTCGCTTATATACGCCAATTTAAAAACACTAACTCTCTACAGTTTATCTAGCAAAAAATATCGCGATCGCGGCCTACGGCCGCTCATAAAAACGAACCCCACTTAAAAAAGTGGGGTTCGTCATCAATCTGACAGGGCCATCTGGCCCTGTTTTTTTATCACAAATTTAACAATCAAATGCATCATATTTTACTTTTTTGTAATTATTGTGTTGCTAATGTAATTTTACGTGATACATTAAAATTACAAACAACATTAAAAATGTATCAAATGGAGGTTGAGATGTTTTCGGAGCAAACGTCATTCGAGCGAAAAATCGAACAAGAGATTGCAGTCGAGCCTAAAGATTGGATGCCTGATGGATACCGTAAAACACTGGTACGTCAGATAGGTCAGCATGCTCACTCAGAGGTTGTCGGAATGTTGCCAGAAGCAAATTGGTTAACACGAGCACCATCTCTGCGTCGTAAAGCGGTATTGCTTGCGAAAATTCAAGACGAAGCTGGCCACGGTCTGTATCTGTACAGCGCGGCAGAGACCTTAGGTGGTGAGCGTCACGACCTGTATGAAAAAATGCTGACCGGTGAGATGAAGTACTCATCCATCTTCAACTACCCAACTCTGAGCTGGGCTGATGTAGGTGTGGTTGGTTGGCTTGTTGATGGTGCGGCGATCGTTAACCAAGTGGCGTTGTGTCGTACCTCTTACGGGCCTTATGCACGCGCCATGGTGAGAATTTGTAAAGAAGAGAGTTTCCACCAACGTCAGGGATATGAAGCATGTCGAGTACTTGCTGACGGCAGCGATGAGCAGAAAGCAATGCTTCAAGACTCTATCAACCGCTGGTGGTGGCCTGCGTTGATGATGTTTGGTCCGAACGACAGTGAATCTCCGAACTCAGCAAAAAGCATGTCTTGGAAAATCAAACGCGTAAGCAACGATGACCTACGTCAGAAGTTCGTTGATAACACGGTTCACCAAGTTCATGCACTGGGCATGACGATTCCGGATCAAGACCTGAAGTGGAACGAAGAAACGGGTCACTATGAGTTTGGCGAGATCAACTGGGAAGAGTTTAACCAAGTGATCCATGGACACGGCATTTGTAACCATGAGCGTTTGAAAGACAAGCGTGATGCCTGGGAAGCGGGCGCATGGGTTCGTGAAGCTGCTAGCGCTTACGCAACAAAACAGATGGAAAGCGCAGCCTAGTAGATGCGCCAACAAGAATCGAAACAGATTAAGGAGAATCAAGATGAGTTCATTTAACTGGCCGTTGTACGAAGTATTCGTTCGAAGCAAACAAGGTTTGGATCACAAGCATGTAGGCAGTGTCCGTGCTTCTGATGGCCAAATGGCGCTCGAAGCCGCTCGTGATCTATACACTCGTCGTAGTGAAGGCTGTTCTATCTGGGTTGTTGAGTCAAACCAAATCACTGCGTCTCAATCGAGCGAGCAAGGTCCGTTTTTTGACCCTGCTGAAGATAAAGTTTATCGCCACGCTAGTCATTACACCATTCCTGCTGACATCAAGCATATGTAGGGAGTAAGTCATGAGTGAGCAACAAACAAAAGTAAACTACTTACTTCAACTGGCAGATACCAATCTTATTCTCAGTCATCGTCTATCTGAGTGGTGTGGTATCGCACCGGAACTAGAAATAGACATCGCATTGGCAAATATTGGCTTAGATCTGCTTGGTGAGGCTCGTAACCTTTACCAATACGCTGCAGAGCTTGAAGGTAATCAGAAAACAGAAGATGACTACGCTTATCTTCGCGAAGAGCGCGAATACAAAAATCTACTGCTGGCAGAACGTCCAAATGAAGGTTTCGATATTTCGATTGTGCGCCAGTTCCTGTACGACAACTACCATGCGCTGCTTCTTCAAGAACTAGCAAACAGTAATGACGAACAGTTGGCCGCTATCGCTAAGAAATCCCTGAAAGAGGTGGCTTACCACTTGAGGTACAGCTCAGGTTGGATTGAACGTTTAGGTGGTGGTACCGCGGTAAGCCATAAGAAAGTTCAGACAGCACTGAACGATTTATGGCGTTACACCGATGAGATGTTTGAGCCAAGTGAAGAAGAAATCGCGCTCGCAGAGCAGAACATTATTGTTGATGCCTCTGAACTAAAAGCTCAGTGGCAACGCAATGTCAATGCAACGCTAGAGAGAGCGACGCTAGAGATGCCCGAGTCTAAGTACTTTCTACAAGGCGGTAAATCCGGTAAGCACAGTGAACATCTAGGTTTCATTTTGGCCGAACTTCAGTACATGCAACGGACTTATCCAAACCAACAGTGGTAGGGCGTGCTGATGATTAAGCAAACACTCGATTCGCTGTCTGATCCAGAGACGCACCGCGTTTGGCAGTTGGTTAACTCGATTCCAGACCCGGAAATCCCGGTTATTTCGATTGGTGAACTGGGCATGGTTCGTAATATTGCCAAAGTCGGCGGTGCCTGGGTAGTGAAGTTCACTCCGACATACTCCGGCTGCCCAGCGACAGAAATGCTGATGAACGATATCCGAGACACCCTGAACACGGAAGGGTACGAGGATGTGAGAGTTGAAGTACAACTTGATCCTGCATGGACAACGGATTGGATTCAAGAGTCGAGCAAACAAAAGTTACGTGAATATGGAATCGCGCCACCAGACAGAAAAGCGTGTATGCACACAGCCATCAATGCACAGCCTGAATGCCCACACTGTGGCAGCGTTGATACGAAAATGGTGAGTGAATTTGGTTCCACAGCTTGTAAAGCACACTTCCAATGTAATGCGTGTTTGGAACCATTTGATTACTTCAAGTGCATATAAAGTAAGGGATTATTATGACAGATTTTTACCCATTGAAAGTCGCTCGTGCAGACAAGGAAACGCCAGATTCTGTGGTGCTGCATTTTGACGTACCACAAGACCTTGCCGATCAGTTTCATTTTCACCCTGGTCAGCACCTCACCATTAAATCGAACATCAACGGTGAGGATCTGAGACGTTGTTATTCGATTTGCTCAGCCACGAGTGAAAATAGTCTGCAAGTCGGTATCAAGGCCATTGCAGAAGGTCGCTTCTCAAATTTCGCTGTCAACGAAATTCAGCCAGGCGATGAACTTGAGGTGATGACACCTCAGGGTCATTTTGGTTTTTCACCAAGTCCTGAGCGTAATGTGAACTACTTAGGTATTGCAGTAGGTTCAGGTATTACTCCAATTTTATCCATGCTTAAGTCAGCGTTAGAGCAGGAAAACAACAGTACTTTCACGTTACTGTATGGCAACCGCAACGTGAATAGCATGATGTTTCGTCATCAATTGTTGGGCTTGAAGAACCGCTATCCGGATCGTTTACACGTGAGTTACTTCTTCTCGCGTGAAACCAATGAAGTCGAGCTATGGAATGGCCGCTTGGACGGCGACAAACTACGCGAACTTGGTTGTAACCTGTTTAACTGGAGTGACTTTGACGCGTGTTACGTCTGTGGTCCGGAAGAAATTTTGGAATCTTGCTACACCGCGTTGGTTGAAGGCGGGTTAAGCGAAGACAATTACCATGTCGAGCGTTTTAACACTGCAACCAAGTCTAAAGCGAAACCAGTTAACCAGTCAGAAAATACCCAAGTGACGCTTAAGCGTGACGGTCGCATCATGAAGATTGACATGAACTCACAAGATGACAGCTTGCTGGATGCGGCGCTTCGTCAGGGTGTGGACCTTCCCTATGCGTGTAAAGGCGGCGTATGTGCAACGTGTATCTGTAAAGTTAAATCCGGTCAGGTTGAAATGGGTACAAACTACAGCCTGGAAGCCGATCAGGTAGCAGATGGATACGTTTTGAGCTGCCAGGCGGTTCCGACAAGCAGCGAAATTGAAATCGACTTTGATGTGTAGAGGGTAGCATGGCATTACATACTGAGTATCAGGAGCTTATGTGCGACATCTCTGAACAGGGGGTGTTAACGATTACGCTGAATCGTCCACAAAAGCGCAACGCATTAAGTAACGACGTACTGGAACATCTGGCGGAGCTACTGGAAGAGGTGTCTCTGGACACTTCCATTAAGTCAGTGGTGCTTTACGGCGGCGAAACGATATTTGCTGCAGGTGCAGATATACACGAGATGTCGAGTCAGCAGTCGATAGAGACTTGGCTAAATCCGAGACCAAAACTTTGGCAACGTATTGACCAGTTTGAAAAGCCTCTGATTGCAGCGGTCAATGGTTACGCACTTGGGGCCGGGTTAGAACTCGTTCTGCTTTGCGATGTTGTTGTCGCAGGAGAGGGTACGCTGTTTGGTCTGCCAGAAATCACTTTGGGTTTAATGCCTGGAGCAGGTGGTACACAACGACTCGCTCGGACTGTCGGAAAATCACTTGCGAACCAAATGGTGCTGACTGGAAAACCAATCGCGGCTCAAAGGGCACTTAACGCAGGCTTAATCAGTGAAGTCACGCTGTCGCAAAACACGCTCAATAAAGCTCAAGAGATAGCGACAAGTATTGCCCAACATGCGCCTTTAGCCATTCGCGCCGCTAAAACGTCATTAAAATCAGTATCAAATGGCACCTTGGCCCAAGGACTGATGATGGAAAGACAGTTATTCAGTCTGCTTGCGGAAACCCGAGACAGAGCGGAAGGAATTCAGGCTTTTATTGATAAAAGAAAAGCAACATTTAAAGGGAATTAATCAATGGAAGAGTCAATTTTATTTCAGATAGAAGCTGGTGTAGCAGTCATAACGCTTAACCGTCCCAAGCAACTGAATAGCTTTAACCCAGATATGCATAAAGCGCTTAAGCGAGCGTTAAGACAGGCGGAAACTGATGCTTCAGTACGCGCAGTGCTGCTAACAGGTACTGGCAGAGGATTTTGTGCAGGGCAAGACCTGAACGATCGCAACGTAAATAGTGGTTCAGAAATGCCAGATCTTGGCGAAAGCATTGAGAAATACTACAACCCTTTGATCAAACAAATTTCATCAATGCCTAAGCCAGTCATTGCTGCGGTCAATGGTGTGGCTGCGGGCGCGGGTGCCAATATTGCATTGGCGTGCGACATCGTATTTGCGGCTAAGTCAGCAAGCTTTATTCAGGCATTTTGCAAGATTGGTTTAGTGCCAGATTCAGGTGGTACTTGGACACTGCCACGTTTAGTGGGCTCAGCACGAGCGAAAGCTCTGATGTTACTTGGTGACAAAGTGAGCGCAAGTCAGGCGCAAGAGTGGGGCATGATCTGGCAATGCGTTGAAGATGAAGAACTGATCGAGACGGCAATGTCAGTTGCACATCATTTGGCTACGCAGCCGACGAAAGGGTTGGGTTTTATCAAACATGCGCTGAATCACTCCAGCGAAAACAGCTTGGAAGTTCAACTGGACTTAGAAAAAGATCTTCAGCGTTTAGCGGGTAGAACGGACGATTACCGCGAAGGCATCGCCGCATTTTTCGACAAGCGTGCACCTGAGTTTAAAGGGAAGTAATCATGGAGTTTGCGATTAAAACCGTCGCGGTTATAGGTGCGGGTACTATGGGTGCCGGCATTGCACAAGTAGCAGCCCAATCTGGATACCGAGTGGTACTGTTCGATCTTGAGCTGGGCAAAGCAGATCATGCCAAATCGGTTATTGCGGCGCGTTTAGAAAAGCGTGTTGCGAACAGCAAAATGTCACTAAATGCTAAAGACACGTTGTTAGAGGCAATGTATTGCTCGGACGCTTTGCAAGATGTCGCGAGCGCGGATTTGGTTATCGAAGCGATTGTTGAAGATCTGGCGATCAAACAAAGTCTATTCAGAGACCTAGAGTCAATTTGCCGGGAAGATTGTCTGCTTTCTACGAATACATCGTCGATTTCGGTGACATCGATTGCCAGTGCGCTGGCGAAACCGGAACGTTTCGTTGGACTGCACTTCTTCAATCCTGCGCCATTGATGAAGTTAGTTGAAGTAGTACGAGGAATTGCGACATCTCCGGCCGCTACAGAAGCCGCAAAAGTGTGGGCTGAGTCGTGCGGTAAACACGCAGTGATCACTCGTTCTCTTCCCGGCTTTATTGTAAATCGAGTTGCAAGACCGTTTTATGCAGAAGGTTTGCGATCACTGGAGTGCGGCGTCGCGGAAGTGCAAGACATCGACCGTATCATTACCCAAGCTGGTCAGTTCAACATGGGGCCTTTCGAGCTTATGGACCTGATCGGCCATGATGTTAACTACGCCGTTACCAAAAGTGTTTATGACGCGTATTACCAAGACAAACGCTTTACTCCATCCTTGACACAGAAAGAGCTTGTCGAAGCGGGTTTCTTAGGGCGTAAATCGGGTCGTGGCTTCTATTGTTATAATGCTTCGGCAGAGAAACCAAGTGTTAACTTCGCGCAGAAATGTGCTCTGCCAGACAACTTGTCGGTATCCCTTCAAGGTGACTGGAGTGGCGTGTCAAGCTTTGTTGAACTGACTCAACTGTCTCATGGCAATAGCCACGAAGGTATTCCTCAGCTTCGTATAGACGACATCATTGTTACGCCAACTCAAGGTGTGACAGCGTCAGAGTTATCTCAACAGTTGCAGAGCCCTGTGGTTGTCTTTGATTACTGCCAAGATTACGCCGCTAGCGACATCATCGCGCTTGCGCCTGCCGTGCAGAACTCTGCACAACAAACTGAAGCTGTGGTCGCTTACTTTCAATCGAAAGGCAAACAGGTATTAGTGCTGGATGATTATCCTGGCCTGATCCTATGGCGTACTTGGGTAATGTTGATCAATGAAGCGCTCGATCTGGTCAATCAGCAAGGCGCGTCTCTGTCCGATGTCGATGTAGCAATGAAGAGTGGTGTTAACTATCCACTTGGTCCAATTGAGCAAGGGGAACGCCTCGGCTGGCAACGAGTGCTGGACACGCTCACTCAATTGCAATCCTTCTACTGCGAAGAAAGGTATCGCCCGTCGCCATTGCTTCGCCAATTCGCAATTCAAGCCAAAGGAGAAGCAGCATGATCGTCGTCAATCCAAAGCAATTCTCGCAACAGATGAACGAAGCCGCGCATGAAAAACGAGTGGCTGAAAAGGCTGTTGCAGCAATGTTAGAAAATGACACCTGCACAAAGTCGATGGGAATGGACGTCGTGGACGTTGCCAAAGGGATGGCAAAAGTCACGATGCCAGTGACTCAATCGATGCTTAATGGCCACAGCTCGTGCCATGGAGGCATGATATTCACCCTGGCGGATACCGCATTTGCTTGCGCTTGTAATAGTGAAAACTTAGTTGCGGTGGCCTCTGGATGCAGTATTGAATACATTCGCCCGGCTTTTGAAAACGATCTATTAACGGCCGTTGCGAATGTGAAATCTCAAGGAAATGTAACCGGTACTTACGACATAGAAATCGTTAATCAAGACCAGAAGTTAGTAGCACTGTTTCGGGGGAAATCTCACCGAATTGGCACAAAGCTAGTAAAGGAGGACAGTTAAGTGACTAATGCATATATTTGTGACGGCGTCAGAACCCCAATCGGTCGACTTGGTGGCGCACTTTCAAGCGTTCGCGCGGATGATCTGGGCGCGATCCCTCTCAAAGCATTAATGGAGCGCCATCCAGACTTAGATTGGTCGGCGATTGATGATGTGATTTTGGGTTGTGCTAACCAAGCGGGTGAAGATAACCGCGACGTAGCCCGTATGTCGCTACTGTTGGCGGGTATGCCTATCGAAGTATCCGGTACAACAATCAACCGTCTATGTGGCTCTGGAATGGACGCAATAAGCCATGCTGCGCGTACGATTAAAGCGGGCGAAGCGAAACTGATGGTGGCGGGTGGTGTCGAATCTATGTCTCGCGCTCCATATGTGGTGAGCAAGCCGACCTCCGCATTCGACAGAAATGGTCAAATGTTCGATACCACGATTGGTTGGCGTTTTATTAACCCAGCTCTGCACAATCAATACGGCACTGACTCAATGCCTGAGACCGCAGAAAACGTGGCGGAGCGATTTAAGATCAGCCGCGAAGATCAAGATGTGTTTGCATTACGCAGCCAGCAGAGAACGCAGCAAGCGAAAGAGAACGGAGTGCTTGCACAAGAGATTGTTGCGGTTTCTATTCCGCAACGTAAAGGCGAGCCTATTATTGTTTACGAAGACGAACATCCTCGTTCTCAAACGACTCTGGAACAGCTTGCTGCTCTCAAAACACCGTTCGCAAAAAATGGATCGGTTACCGCAGGAAACTCTTCTGGCGTGAACGATGGCGCAGCTGCAGTACTGATCGCTAGCGATGATGCCGTTAAGCAGTATGGGTTATCGCCTAAGGCTAAAATACTGGCAACAGCAACCGTTGGTGTAGAGCCTGCCATTATGGGAATCGGACCAGCGCCAGCCGCGAAAAAAGTGCTAGAAATAACAGGATTATCAATTAATGATATGGATGTTATCGAGCTCAACGAAGCATTCGCATCACAAGCGCTGGCGGTATTGCGTGAATTAGGTGTCTCTGATGACGCCGAACACGTAAATCCGAATGGCGGGGCAATTGCTTTAGGTCATCCATTAGGTATGAGTGGAGCTCGAATCGTAATGGCTGCGAGCAATGAGCTAAAACGTAGAAATGGGAAATATGCTTTGTGCTGTATGTGTGTCGGCGTAGGGCAAGGGATCGCAATGATCATCGAAAACGTCTGAAATAAAAACAAATACAACAGACGTGATTTACAGCCAATAAGAAACAAAAGGACTTACGAGGAGATCGACACATGATTAAGTATTCGAATACGCTGGACGCGATTGAGACCGCTTCTGTTGAGGAGTTAAGAGAACTCCAGTTCAGACGCATGAAGTGGACGCTTGAACATGCTTATAAAAATTCACCAATGTACACCAAGAAGTTTGATGAAGCAGGGGTGCATCCATCAGACTTTAAATGTCTCGAGGACATCAATAAGTTTCCTTATACCACCAAGCAAGACTTAAGAGATAATTACCCTTTTAATTCGTTTGCCGTACCGATGGAAGATGTAGCTCGTATTCATGCCTCATCCGGTACAACCGGACAACCAACGGTTGTCGGCTATACGCAAAATGACATTGATACGTGGGCAAACATCGTTGCTCGTTCGATTCGTGCCGCGGGAGGTAGTGCGAAAGATTTAATTCATATCTCCTACGGCTACGGGCTCTTTACCGGTGGTTTAGGGGCGCACTATGGTGCAGAACGTCTAGGTGCTGCGGTTATTCCTATGTCCGGTGGACAAACCGAAAAACAAGTTCAACTGATTGAAGATTTTAAGCCGACCATCATCATGGTGACACCTTCTTACTGCCTCAACTTGCTGGATAAATTGGAAGAGCATTACGGTGGTGACGCATCAGGTTGCTCGCTGAAAGTCGGCATCTTTGGGGCTGAGCCTTGGTCAAATGAGATGCGTAAAGAAATCGAACGACGCTTAGGTATTGTTGCTCTCGACATCTATGGTCTTTCAGAGGTAATGGGCCCGGGTGTTGCGATGGAATGTGTCGAAACTCAAGATGGTCCAACTATTTGGGAAGACCACTTTTATCCAGAAATTATTGACCCTGTTAACGGCAATGTGATGCCTGATGGTGAGCATGGTGAACTTGTCTTCACCTCATTGACCAAAGAAGCGTTGCCGATCATCCGATACCGTACACGTGATCTGACCCGCTTGTTGCCGGGTACTGCGCGCACGATGCGTCGTATGGATAAAATTACGGGGCGCAGCGATGACATGTTGATCATCAGGGGCGTCAATGTGTTCCCATCGCAGATCGAAGAGCAGATTCTACAAATCGAACAGCTTAGCCCACATTACCAACTTGAAGTGATTCGAAAAGGTAACCTGGATCATTTGGTTGTGTTGTTGGAAGTAAAAGACAACATTTATCTGGACCAAAGTGAAATGATTACCAAACGCCTACAACATCAAATCAAGTCGATGATCGGAATCTCTACTACCATTGATTTACTTCCGGTGAATGGCATCCCTCGATCTGAAGGTAAAGCGGTGCGTGTGAGAGATTTGCGTCCAAAAGCTTAACTGTGAAATATGCCACTCTTGATAAAGGTTGAATTCGAGAGTGGTATAACCGCCCTAATTGTGAATAATACAAAGATTAGTTAGGGAAACGGATTGGCTTTCAATAGTTAAAAACGAGTTAAAGCCAAACATGGAGCTATTTTGAACCAAGATCTACATTCATTTTTCGACGACATTTCCGGTCATCAATCTATTAGCGGTACCTCGTTAATTGTTTCTTATTTTGGAGACTATTTGTGGACATGCGGTGGGGGTATTTGGTTGGGCAACCTTATTCAAGCGATGGAAACACTGGGCTTGAATCAACGCGTCGTGCGTTCGTCTGTGTTTCGCCTGCATAAAGATGAATGGTTGACGGTCAATAAAGTCGGTCGAAAGAGTTATTACTATCTGGACCCGGCCAGATATAACGAAATGCTTAACGCCAACAAGAAGATTTACCATTCTGAGAAAGTTACGTGGAGCAAACGTTGGAATATTATTCATACGTCACTTGGCCCGACGAATAGCAGTAAAGAACAAGTGAGATACCTGCAACATAAAGGGTTTGGTTTATTCGACAAGGACTTTTTTGTTCAGCCAGATCTACAGCAATTGACGCCGGAAATTAAGCAAGAGATTACGCGAACCATCTCTAGCGCCAAGATATTCCAGCAGGCCGAATTGTATTCTGAAAGCGAAGATGCATTAAGAAATATGGTTCGACAGTCATGGGATATTGAGCGTATTGCTGAAAATTATCAGCAGTTTATCGAGCTGTTCCGTTCAGCATGGGCAATATTAGAGTCTATGTCGGATGACGCGATTAGTGAAGAAGATGCGTTTAAAATGAGATTGCTGGTTATTCACTTTTATCGCCGAATAATAGTGAAAGACCCAGACTTACCAACCGAGCTGCTACCGGAAGACTGGCCACGAAAAGAGGCTGAACAGTTAACTATTAATATCTATCGAAAAGTTCACGCTAAGGCACTGAGGTACGTAATGGAGAGCAGCGAAACTCCAAACGGAAAGCTGCCCGTTCCGTCACCAAACTACTACATCCGTTTTGGTGGTCTGAGTTAGAGTGAGCTTTGTAACAAGGAAGTACAATGCCCATATATCAGTTTGCTGACGTTATTCCCGTTATTCACCCTTCGGCGTTCGTTCATCCGAGCGCTGAAATCATCGGTGACGTCATTATTGAAGAAAATGTTTACATCGGCCCTCTGGCGGTATTGCGTGGTGATTTTGGCCGTCTTATCGTGAAAAAGGGCTCTAACGTTCAAGACAACTGTGTGGTACACGGTTTTCCTGGTAAAGAAACTATTCTCGAACAAAATGTTCATGTCGGGCATGGAGCGATTATTCACGGCTGTTGTATCGACGAAAACACCTTAGTCGGTATGAATGCTGTCGTTATGGATCTGACTCGAATAGGAAAGGAGTCCATTGTTGGTGCGAACAGCTTTGTAAAAGCCAAGAGTGATTATCCGCCAAGGAGTATGATTTTAGGCAGTCCTGCAGAACGCAAAAGAGACGTATCGGACGATGAGCTCAAGTGGAAAGAGCGAGGAACATATATGTACCATCGCTTAGCCGAACGCTGTTTTAATGAGCTCAAACTTGTCGAGCCTCTAACCGAAGTAGAAGCGGACAGAGCCCAAATTTGTTGGGAGGTTAACCACGAACCAAAAGGCAGTTAACTCCGTAACTTTTTTCATTTACTTTCCTCTCTCAATAGCGGCTTATCTTTTTAAATGGAAGTTGTGAGAGAGGATAGTTCAGTGACTTCTCTTAAATCCATCTTCAAAAACTAACCCCAACAGTCTTACCGAATTTTTTAAAACTTAGTGTTGAAACACGTTTAACTTACACAACTTAGTCGCTTGTCATGTAAATTAAATGTTTCTTTCCATTGTTTCCTCTGATCACAAAAATGCATTTCAATGTCACTTTTAACCTATGTCGCTTGGATACACTAAAAGGGGATTGTTTTCAATTAAGTGTCTTATTTTTAAGTGTTTGTTTTGGGTTTGATACTGTTGCTTTAGAAACCTAAAGCAAATTAATTACCCTGAGGTTAACAGTTTTCAGAAGATGTTAATTGATTGAGGTTAACAATGTGATAACAATTGACAGGGTTCGAAACGAAAGTATCACATATCGGAGGTGACGAATGATCATTTATGGAGTAGCTCTACTTTCACTTTGTACACTCGCGGGCTTGGCGATAGGCCAAGTCTTGGGATTTTTACTTGGTATACCCTCAAACGTTGGGGGCGTTGGTATCGCAATGGTTATCTTAATCGTAACGAGTGATTATCTGCAGAAACATAAAAAGATCGATGTAAAAACGGAACAAGGGGTGGCGTTTTGGAGCGCGATTTACATCCCAATCGTTGTCGCTATGGCAGCTAAACAAAACGTGATTGGTGCCATTACCGGTGGACCTATGGCGATTACGGCGGGTGTTGCTGCTGTCGCAGTTGGTTTTGCGTTAGTACCAGTTATTACCAAAATGGGAACAAGTTCAGTGTCCCAACTTGATAAACAACAAGCTTAGGTGGGGCGCTAATGTTTGAATCTCTAATCTCTGTATCAAATAAATATGAGCTGATCGTAGGTTTTGCTGTTATTGGTTTAATGATGTGGTTCTCATTCTGGGTATCTGAAAAATGGACCAAAGGAAGAATACACGGCTCAGCGATTGCGATTATGTTAGGCCTAACGCTGGCTTACGTCTCGGGAGCAATTAGTGGGGGGACAAAAGGCGCCGTTGATATCCCACTCTTGTCTGGTATCGGTTTACTGGGTGGCGCAATGCTACGTGATTTCGCCATTATTGCGACTGGCTTCGGCGTCAAATTAGATGAATTAAAGAAATCTGGGATGTCTGGTGTAACGGCGCTCATTCTAGGCGTGGTGATGTCCTTTGTGTCTGGTGCCGCCATCGCGATGGCGTTCGGATATACCGATGCAGTAAGCATCACGACGATTGGTGCTGGAGCCGTGACTTACATAGTGGGTCCGGTAACAGGTGCTGCTCTGGGCGCAAGTTCTGAAGTCATGGCGCTCTCTATTGCCGCGGGCTTGGTGAAGTCAATTCTGGTGATGATTCTAACGCCTTTTATTGCGCCATATATCGGTTTAAATTCTCCTCGCTCTGCGATTGTGTTTGGTGGTTTGATAGGTACGTCGAGCGGTGTCGCCGCAGGGTTAGCAGCTACTGATGAAAAGCTGGTGCCTTACGGTTGTATCACTGCTGCTTTTTATACCGCTTTAGGCTGCCTACTTGGCCCGTCACTTTTGTACTTCGCTGTCGTTAGTATTGTGGCGTAATAGATAGCAACAATTCAAACGCTCGCTATTACCAACAAAATAAACCAATTGGTTTGTCCATCATCTGTGAAAGACGGATTTCATCTATAAGGTATAGGTCAGTTACCTTGTAGATGACGTTTGCTTCCCTTCCATTTTTTCTTCCTTCATTTAATCCTCTTTGATTCTTCAGCCAGCGTTATCTATTTCAATCGAATGCTAATTTTTTCCTCTATGCAATGATTCTTAAGCGGTTCTTAAGTTATGGCGATTAATCTTGGTGGCGAGTTTGAATCTTTCTTACCACTAACAGGAATAATCATATGGAACGTAAAACACTTTTAGCTTCAATAATGATGATCGCAGGACTACTTTCTTTTGGTGCTTATGCTTCTGATCCTACTTGTACCGAAGAAAGCCCAGATAACTGGATGCAATTCGACGAGGCTCAGAAAATGGTTGAGTCACAAGGTTATAAAGTGAAGAAGTTTAAACAAACCGATACAGGATGCTACGAGTTATATGGCTACGACACCAGTGGTAAGCGTGTCGAAATCTATTACAACCCGGTTGATATGACGATAGTAAAAGAGGAAGTCGATGACTAAGAAAACTCAGTGGGATCGAGTCGTTAAACTCACCCACTGGCTTGTGGCTAGTTTGTTCTTGATAAACTATTTTATTACCGAGGACGGTAGCACTTTACACCAGTGGGTTGGGTATTCTGCGGTTGGAGCCGTTGTCTTAAGGTTGTTATGGGGATGTATCGCCAAACCTCCGGCGCGTCTTACCTCCTTCTTACCCTCCGTTCCTAAAGCGATAGGGCATTTAAAAGAGGTGTACCAAACCCGAGTTGATGATCATCATGGTCACAATCCTGCAGGCGCGATAATGATTTGGTGCATGTGGATAGGACTAATAGCTATCGGAATCTCAGGGTATCTGATGGAAACAGACAGGTTCTGGGGAGAAGATTGGGTTAAAGAGATTCACGAGGCCGCAGTCAACTTAACCTTTGTGTGTGTTTGCGTTCACATTGGCGCTGTGGTTTTGATGACGCGAATTACTGGCCATTCCTACTTACAAAATATGCTTCCTGGCGAGCGAGAAAAATAGCCAGCCTTATAGTGAGGCGCAGAAAGCAACAATCCTCAGTTGCTTTCTGTGCTTTTCTTCTTAGAGTCGATTACGTCCTTACTCCTCTCAGCTCACTAGATTGTTGTTAGATCCCACCGTTTTATTTGAGCCTGCCTGATTTTTGATAAGCCTTTGAATTTTTGAAGCTAAACTTGTTAAATTTTAGTTAAAGTGACATGCTAGCTGAAAGACTAGTTAGTATTTCGATAATAAATAAGAGTCGGTTCTAGGAGGAAGTATGCAGCAGGGAAAAGCGTTTCAAGATCAGATACCAAATAACCACTGTTTTGGCTGTGGACCAGAGAATGCGTCTGGCTTACAAATTAAGAGCCATTGGGTGGGGGAAAATAAATCCGCTTGTACATTTATTCCGTCTGCTCATCACTGTGCAGGTCCTACACAGTTCCTAAATGGTGGTATCATTTCTACAGTGATTGATTGCCATTGTATCTGCACCGCAATTGCCAAAGGTTATCAGTTACAGGGACAAGAAATTGGCTCAGGTGAAGCAGTATGGTACGCGACAGGGAAATTAGAAGTTAATTACCTCAAGCCAGTACCCATCGATAGAAATGTTGAGTTGGTGGCCACCGTAGAAGAAGTCAACGGAAATAAGATGACAGTGAACTGCGAACTTTTTTCTGATGGTGTTCTCTGTTGTACGAGCCAGGTAACCGCAGTCAAAGTACCTAATAGCTGGTTTACAGCGAATAAGGCATAAAATTAAAAGGTATCGTTTGAAAATCAAATCCGTCACTCCAGACCCGCTTGTTTGCCCTCTGTGTGGCCAACCGAATTCCTGTCTCAATTTAGGTGATAAAGACATAACTAAATCGTGTTGGTGTAACGACCCGTCGATAAAATTTCCCGAAGGGCTACTTTCCCAAGTTCCTGAAGAAAAAAGAAGAAAAGCCTGTATTTGCAAAGCATGCGCGCTAAAGTATCAGGACAGTATTAAAGAGAGTTAGTACACGTTGACAGCTCGGTTTGTTAACTAAACTGAGCGTGCTCGTCTAAACAGGGAAAGTTAAGTGGATATAAAAGAAGTCAGTTCAATCTCTGGTTTGGTTGCTCAATTGCATGCGCTTCTTACTGATTGCATAGAAAGTGGCGCGTCAGTCGGATTTTTAACACCGGTTGATGAGCAGGAAGTTGATGCTTATTGGCAGTCGGTAGAGGCGGATATTCAGGCTGGTTCCAGAAAGATCTTTTTAGCTTACGACAACGGAAGCGTTATTGGCACAGTCCAGCTTTCTCTGTGCTCAAAAGCCAACGGTTCACACCGAGGTGAAGTTGAAAAGCTCATGGTCAAAACCAGTGAGAGAGGGCAAGGTGTAAGTAAAAAATTGATGTCGCTGATGGAAAGTTCAGCTGAAGAAATCGGCTTGTCTTTACTGGTATTAGACACACGACTCGGCGATATTGCATCATCATTATATCGCGCTATTGGCTATAACGAAGCAGGGCAAATTCCTCAATTCGCGCGTAGCTCCAGTGGTGAACTCGAAGCGACGGTCTACTTCTACAAGTTATTGTAATTAGGTTGATTCATGTCGAAAGTGATCTTGAAAGGCTATATTTTGGTGCTAGAGCCGGGTTGCTATAACTCCGGCTGGTTTGGGCTTAGATACTTTTTATATCGATACGGCAGAGGTTGTTTTGGCGGAATAAACCAATTTACCATCAACGTAGGTGGCATCTACGTTTCGATCATCCCCTAATATCATCAGCGCGAACAGCTTATCTTCTAAACTTTTCGCATGTTGCTGTCGAAGGTGTTGTAAGTCTGTTGAGGCCCAGTCTAAGACTGCAAAATCGGCTTCTTTGCCTATTTCAAAGTTACCAACTTTGTCGTCGATACTGAGTGATTTCGCCCCGCCAAGAGTTGCGAGATATAATCCTTTAAATGGGGACAGTTTTTTATCTTGTAACTGCATCACTTTATAAGCTTCATTTAAGGTTTGGAATTGACTAAAACTGGTACCAGCACCCACGTCAGTACCTAATCCTACGCGGATATTCTTCTGTTCAGCTTTGTCTAAGTCGAACAGCCCGCTACCAAGAAAAAGATTTGAGGTAGGGCAGAACGCGATAACAGAATCTGTGTCCTCAAAAGCATTCCACTCCCGTTCATTGAGATGAATCGCATGAGCAAAGATGGAGCGATCGCCAGTCAACCCGTAGTGTTGGTAGACCGAAAAATAGTCCTCGTGTTCAGGGAAAAGAGACTTAACCCATTCCACTTCATTCTTGCTTTCAGAGAGGTGGGTTTGAACGTATACATCGGGAAACTCTGCTTTGAGTTTACCTGCGGCCGTTAATTGCTCACGCGATGACGTAGGAGCAAACCTTGGGGTAATGGCGTATTGAAGCCGTTTGTGATTGTGCCATTTCTGGATCAGTGTTTTGCTGTCATGGTAACTGGATTCTGGCGTGTCGAGTAAATAATCTGGCGCGTTGCGATCCATCATCACTTTACCAGCAATAATACGCATGTTTTTCTCAAGCGCTTCTTCAAACAGAGCCTCGATGGATTCGGGGTGAACGGTACCGAACACTAAAGCGCTGGTGGTGCCATTTTTTAGCAGTTCGTTGATAAAGAATCGCGAGATCACCTTTGCATGAACTTTGTCTTCAAACTGTTTCTCAGTCGGGAAGGTATAATTCTCTAGCCATTCGAGTAGCTGTTTGCCATACGATGCAATCATCTCTGTTTGAGGGTAGTGAATATGAGTATCAATAAAACCCGGCACGATAAGCTTGCCGCGATAATCCACGATGTCGGCATATTGAGTTGTATCTGAATCGCTAAACGCTTTCACGTCTTTGATGAGACCATCTTCAACGACTAACAGACCGTCTTCAAAATATTGAAAAGCGTGTTTGAGGTTGGAGACCTTAGCGGGATCTTCGAGAAAGTGGAGCAAGCTCGCACGTATTGCCATCGTTTTTGGCATCGAGTCAGAAGAAAATGGTTCCGTGTTCTTTAAATAGAGAACGTTCGATTTGTTGTTCATAAGTCACTCCATTGAATATGTTTGATACCCATGGTTTTTGACCTATCTTCGTAAGCCCTTGTCAATAGAGTAGTGTATGTAACAACCGAAAACCATTAAAAGCAAAGTGACTAAGCCAGAAGTATGCCAGCTTGGAAATTCGCTATGTTCCTATATGGATTGATGATTCAGTGCATTTATGTTGCCGGAATAAGGGCGATATTCGAACCAAACTGGTGAGGGAAATAGAATCTTTGACCTCAAGTGGTGCATTGACCTGACGTGATTACAAAGTAGCAATGGTTGATTGAATTGCCTGTTTACGAGCTGCGAGAACACGCCTACATTTCTATATGTGTAACCAAAATCAAGTGATTCGAAGAATGCACGGATTAATATCGAGCGACACAAAATATAAAGCGTAAGGAAAGTGGGATGGCTGAATTTATTTTACCCAGCGGTAACGTGATACCTCAGTTGGGGCTGGGAAGTTGGTACATGGGAGAGGATCCTCGTTCGCGGCAGCAGGAAATCGACGCTTTACGCTTTGGTATTGAATATGGAGCGAAGTTAATCGACTGCGCAGAGATGTATGGCGAAGGTGAAGCCGAACGTATTGCTGGAGAAGCAATGGCTGGTTATCGTGACAGATTGTATGTGGTCAGCAAGTTTTATCCTCATAACGCTTCCCGAGAGGGCGTTATTGCGGCTTGTGAACGAAGTCTGACTCGATTAAATACGGATTATTTGGATCTTTATCTGCTTCATTGGTCAGGTACCGTCCCGTTTGAGGAAACTCTGGAAGCACTTTATCAGCTAAAAACCCAAGGCAAGATTCGTGATTATGGGGTGAGCAATCTTGAGATTGATGAGTTGGAAGAGTTCTGTGCGGCTGATACGGTTGGACTATGTGCGACAGACCAAGTGCTCTATAACCTCTCGCATCGTGAACCGGAATGGGCTTTGAAACCTTTTTGCGACAAACACAACATGTCGATGATGGCTTGCTGCCCGCTTGATCAAGGTGCTTTGGTACACCATCCAGGTTTGATAAATATCGCGGACCGTCATCAAGCGACGCCAGCTCAAATCGCACTAGCCTGGCTGACTCGACAAAAGGGCGTAATAGCGATACCTAAATCCAGCTCGATAGCAAGAACGAAAGAGAATATGGATTCTGCGAACATCGTACTGACTGATGAAGACATCCTAGATTTAGATAAAGCCTTTCCACCTCCCGCTAGTAAGCACGAAGGAAGAATCGCCATCCGATGATTCTTTTATCAGCTCAGAGAGGGTAATTTATCAAGCACGGTCAAACCCTTATCCATAAGCTCTACTTTAACGACTTGCGATAGGTTCTGATCGGTGATGATGCCATCAAACTCCTCAATATCTAACGCGTGGAAACTACCGACACGACCATATTTTGTCGAGTCTGTGATGAGATAGTTGGTTTGCGCCGCTTTTGCTATGGCTTTTTTTACCCAAACTTTACCTTCATTGGGTGTAGATAATCCTTTTAAACTCCAAGATGAAGACGATATGAAGGCGATATCAATATTCATCCCCGCGAGGAACTCGGCAACTTTACCGCCAATGGTCGATTGGTTTTCACGATCAACTTTGCCCCCCGTATGATACAGCTCACATTGACTATGGGTCATTAAATAAGCGGCAATTGAAAAGTCGTTGGTAATTACTAACAGATCATCACGATCAACAATTTGGTGAGCAATGCTTAATGCCGTCGTACCTGCATCTAAATATACGGTGGCATCTCTATCGATTAACGTTGCGGCAATTTGAGCAATGTGAGCTTTTTCATCAGCCTGTTGTTCTACTTTCGCATCGTGTGACAATTCACTATGCAGTACCTGAGCAAGCTGCACTCCACCGGATACAGAGACCACTTTTCCCGAAGACTCTAGCTTCACAATATCACGACGAATCGTCATATGTGACACACCGAGATGCTCCGTTAAATCAGAGATGCTGAGGACTTCTTGGTGTGACAAAAGGGACAATATTGTTCTTTGACGTTCTGCTGGAATCATTATTTCACTTCATGTTCTTGTTTTTCATATCCTAACAACCTTTCGATGACATGTGAATATCTGTGAACATATGTTGCGTTCACAGTGTTAAGGATGTGAACTCACTCAAAACAACGCTGTTTCAACACTTATAACGAGTTAAATAGCATTTAAATGTTAATTTTTGTTAAAAGTGTGACTTAATACGGAGTCCACTTGGTGATCTTCACATATAATCACAACCAATAAACAAGAATTAACAAAATTCAATTCAATATTTACCAAGAAGGCATTGTTACTATGAGTGAAGTTCAATCTGTCGGTGTGATCGGTTTAGGCTCAATGGGTATGGGCGCAGCAAAATCTTGTGTGCGTGCAGGCCTTGATGTTTATGGTTTTGATTTAAACCCGCAAGCGCTTGAAGAATTAGCAGAGTTTGGCGCAAAAGCCGTTTCAACCAATGCGGTGGAGTTTGCCGATAAGCTGGATTCTGTTCTGGTCCTTGTCGTAAATGCACAACAAGTAAATACCGTATTGTTTAAGACCGGTCTTGCCGCTTCATTAAAACCAAATACGCCAGTCATGGTCTCAGCCACTATTTCTGCTGATGCTGCCAAGCAAATAGAAGCACAACTTGCAGAGTACAATTTGGTCATGCTGGATGCGCCAGTCTCTGGTGGTGCAGTGAAAGCAGAAGCAGGAGAGATGACTATCATGGCATCTGGTGCGCAAAGTACATTTGATGCACTTGAACCCGTTCTCAAAGCCACGGCAGCAAAAGTTTACAACAT
Organism: uncultured Vibrio sp.; assembly: GCF_963675395.1. NCBI lineage: Bacteria > Pseudomonadati > Pseudomonadota > Gammaproteobacteria > Vibrionales > Vibrionaceae > Vibrio > uncultured Vibrio sp. The sequence continues at coordinate 774,105 of NZ_OY776222.1, forward strand.
CGGCGAAGCGATTGGTCTTGGCGCGACAGTGAAGATCATCCACCAGTTATTAGCTGGTGTTCATATTGCCGCCGGCGCAGAAGCCATGGCACTCGCGGCCCGTGCAAATATCCCTCTGGATCTTATGTACGACGTGGTAACAAACGCTGCGGGTAACTCTTGGATGTTTGAGAATCGTATGAAGCATGTAGTGGATGGCGATTATTCACCAAAATCGATGGTCGATATCTTTGTTAAGGATCTCAACCTTGTGTCAGAGACTGCGAAAGATCTTAAATTTCCACTGGCGTTGTCTAGCGCAGCACTAAACATGTTTGTCAGCGCAAGCAATGCAGGTTTTGGTCAGGAAGACGACAGTGCGGTGATCAAGATTTTTGATGGCATCGAACTACCTGGCGTAGATAAGTAAGCGTTCTGGAGTGGAGAAGTAAATATGTTATTAGGTGTTATCGCGGATGACTTTACAGGCGCAACGGACATTGCAGGTTTTCTGGTTGAAAACGGCATGCGAACAGTGCAATTAAACGGAATCCCAACGACAGAGATTGACGTAAGCGCAGATGCGGTTGTGATCAGTCTGAAATCTCGCTCATGCGCTGTTGATAAAGCAATCCAAGACTCTGTCGCTGCTCTTCAATGGCTGCAAGAACAAGGTTGTCAGCAGTTCTATTTTAAGTACTGCTCGACGTTTGACAGTACATCAGAAGGCAATATTGGACCTGTTACTGATGCGTTACTTGCTGAACTTGGTGAAGACTTCACCATCGTTTGTCCTGCTCTGCCAGTAAATGGTCGTACGGTCTACAACGGGCACCTGTTTGTGTTCGAGGATCTGCTCAGCGACTCTGGAATGCGTAATCATCCAGTGACACCGATGACTGATTCAAGCCTGATCCGCATGATGAATGCTCAATCAAACGGTACAACCGGCTTGGTGAACTTCCAAACGATCGAACAAGGTGCACAAGCGGTGATTCAACGCTTTGCTGAGCTTAAAGAGCTGGGGCACCGTTACGCGGTGGTCGATGCGTTCAACGCTCAACATCTGGTTACGCTTGGGCAAGCCGCGAAATCGTTAAAACTCGTGACTGGGGGGTCAGGTCTGGCCGCGGGACTTGCTAAAAACTGGGCTGAACAACTCGAAGATCAGAGTGATGCGAAGCAAGCCGGTACCCCGGTGAAAGCGCCAACGGTGGTATTTTCTGGCTCATGCTCTGTGATGACCAATCAACAAGTTTCGGTTTATAAGCAGCAAGCCCCTCATTTTGCAATCGATGTTGAGACCTGTCTGACTAATGAGGATTACTCGGATGTCGTCTTTGATTGGGTAATGACAAATATCGAAAGCGAGTTCGCACCTCTAGTCTACGCGACAGCTGATGCGACTGCTCTGAAAGCGATTCAAGAGCAATATGGCGCTCAGGCTTCAAGCCACGCAGTAGAGCAGTTCTTTAGCCAACTCGCCGTCAAACTTCAATCAAATGGCGTGAAGAACTTCATTGTTGCGGGAGGGGAAACTTCGGGTGTCGTAACTCAAAGCCTGAAAGTTAAAGGCTTCCATATTGGCCCTCAAATCGCACCTGGTGTGCCTTGGGTTAAATCGGTAGAAGGCGAGCTTTCTCTGGCACTTAAATCTGGCAACTTTGGTGACGAAAACTTTTTCGCTAAAGCCCAATCATTCTTTGCGTGAGTGAGGTACGAATGAGCAACAATTCTAAGACGGAGCAACAGCTTCGAGAACAAATGGTAACACTGGCGCGTTCTATGTTTGAGCGCGGCTACGCCACCGGTGGTGCTGGTAACCTATCGATAAAACTACCCAATGGTCACTTTCTGGCAACACCGACAGGTTCTTCATTTGGCCGCCTTGTAGCAGAAGAGTTATCAGTAGTGGATATCGATGGTAATCACATATCAGGTAAGAAACCTTCAAAAGAGGTGACGTTCCATCTGGCAATTTACCGTAACAACTCAGAGTGTAACGCGATTGTACACCTGCACTCCACTTACTTAACCGCACTGTCGTGTCTGGAAGGGTTGGATCGTGACAACGCAATAAAAGCGTTTACTCCATATTATGTGATGCGCATTGGCGAGCTACCGGTTATTCCTTATCTTCGCCCAGGTGATCCTCAAATTGCAGAGGAATTGTCACAACGAGCCAGCGATTATCGCGCATTCTTACTTGCGAATCATGGGCCAGTCGTAACGGGCACTGACTTTGAAGATGCTGTAGATAATGCAGAAGAGCTCGAAGAAACCGCGAAACTGGCTTTCATTCTTAAAGACAGCAAGATCCGTTACCTAACAGATGCCGAAGTCCAAGATCTAAAAGGGAGAGGTAAATAATGGCTAAGTTTGCAGCAAATCTCACCATGTTATTTACAGAAGTGCCATTTCTGGAACGTTTTGAAAAAGCGCATCAAGCGGGTTTTAAAGCGGTGGAATACCTTTTCCCTTACGCTTATGAAGCGCAGGATCTGGCAGACAAAATGCAGCAATTTGGTTTCGAACAAGCGCTCTTCAATATGCCACCTGGCAACTGGGACGCAGGCGAGAAAGGCTTTGCTGCCATTCCTGGGCGTGAAGATGAGTTTAAAGCCAGTGTAGATACAGCGCTAATGTATGCCGACAAACTGAACTGCAAAAAGGTACATGCAATGTCAGGCATCGTTGATAAGCAATTTACTCTCGAGCAACATGTAGAAACGTTTATCGCCAACATTCGCTATGCAGCAGACAAGTTTTCTGAGCATGGCATTGAACTCATGATCGAGCCGTTAAATAGCCGAGACGTTCCCAACTACTTCATCGCTCATCAGCGCGACGCTGTTGAATTAGTTAAGCAAGTCAACCGACCAAATGTGAAGCTGCAACTGGACCTTTACCACGCACAAATTATGGATGGTGATTTGAGCACGCTTATCCGAGAGCTTGCGCCGTACACGGGCCATATTCAAATCGCTTCCGTACCCGAAAGACATGAACCTTCGGAAGGTGAACTGAACTATCCACACCTGTTCGATGTGTTAGATGACTCAGGTTATCAGGGCTGGATTGGTTGCGAATACAACCCAAGAAACACCACAGAGGAAGGACTCAACTGGGTCAAGCCGTACCTATAACAGATGAAAATTTAAAATTGGCTTTGCTCTACAAAGCTAGATGGAAAATATAAAGCCTATTTAATCAATCAGATTGAATATCACAAATAACAATAAGTGCTGTGGGTGTTGCTTGATTGCCCACGAGCACAAAACCCTACACACGAGACAAAGGAAACAAAAATGGACGGAGCATTAATAGGAATTGTGATTGGCATCATCGCCATGATGGGGATGATAGTAAAAACGCGTATCCCAGTAGCACTCGCTATGGTTATTGCCAGTATCATTATGGGTCTGTTTGCAGGAATGGCCCCAACAGACCTAATTAACGCGATCAAAGCTGGTTTTGGCGGCGTTCTGGGTGGTATCGGCCTAATCATCGCATTTGGCGTTATAATGGGTGCGTGTTTTGAACGCTCTGGCGCTGCGGTCAGAATGGCGAAAACCTTCGTAAAAATTTGTGGTAAAGGTCGTGAGGATCTTGCACTTGGCTTCACAGGCGTACTCGTAGCAATCCCTGTATTTTGTGATTCTGCGTACATCATTTTACACTCTCTTGTCCGCGCAATTTCACGTGATACGGGTAAGTCTGCGGTTGGTTTAGGTGTCACTCTTGCCCTAGGCCTGCTTATTACTCATGCTCTTGTACCGCCAACACCTGGCCCAGTAGCTGTTGCTGGTATACTTGGCGTAGACCTCGGTGAATACATGCTTTGGGGTCTGATGGTATCAATCCCGATGATGCTGCTATCGATGATTTACATTCGTCGTGTAGGTAATGAATACTACCGTGTACCAAATGGTGAAACTTGGATTACGAATCAAGCGGATTGGGCAAACCTTGAAAAAGTAAAAGCGACAGATGACAAAGAACTACCAGGTAACTTCTTATCGTTCGGTCCTATCCTGATCCCAATCGCACTTATCCTAGCTAACACCCTAGTTGGTAAGGGTGATTCAGCGCTACATACAACGCTTTCGCTATTGGGTAACCCAGTAGTAGCAGTTGGTCTAGGTGTTCTAATGGCGCTTTATGGTCTGACTCGTAATATTGACCGTAAAGATATGGTTGGTTCAATGGACGATGCGTTATCGACGACGGGCTTAATCCTTGTCGTAACAGGTTGTGGTGGTGCAATGGGTGCGGTACTTAAAGCATCAGGTGCTGGCCCACAGGTTGCTGAAGCTATCGCAAGCAGCGGTATTCCACCACTTCTCGTACCGTTGGCAATCGCATCTATGCTTCGCCTTATTCAAGGTTCTGCGACAGCCTCTATGATGGTGGCAGCAACAATGACTCTGCCTCTTGTAGAAACACTAGGTCTAGATCCTGTTTTCGTAGCGTTGGCGTGTGCGGTAGGTCCTGTAGGTTTCTCTCATCTAAACGACTCTTACTTCCATATCATCAACCGTACGCTGGGTATTACTGAGCTAACGGATCAATTGAAGATTTGGTCTGTATCGTCAACGATTGCATGGGCGATTGGCGCATCAATTATCATGATACTGAACTTAGTATTTGGTAAAGGTGGCACTTACATCGACCCACTAGTACCAATAGCGGTACTTGCCGTCGTTATTATTGCGGTAAAAATCAAAAGCAATAAAACAAACTCAGTAGCGTCGATTGCCTAGCTAAAATAAACAATAAATCCAGAAACCCATATTGGAAACGTCAATATGGGTTTCTTTATTACCTTTGTGTAGTCTAAAAGACCATTTTTTTAGGAGAATAAAATGAAAGTGGTGATTGCCCCTGATTCATTTAAAGAGAGCTTGACCGCGAAGCAAGTCAGCGATGCGATTAAAAGAGGGCTTATACGCGTCTGGAAAGACGCTGAATTCGTCACTGTACCAGTTGCTGATGGTGGAGAAGGGACTGTTCAGGCGTTAGTTGATGCAACTCAAGGTGAGTTGGTTGTTGTTTCAGTGAAAGGACCACTAGGTACTAAAGTAAACGCTCATTACGGTATTCTTGGAAACCGTGAAACCGCTGTGATCGAAATGGCAGAAGCAAGCGGTTTGCATCTAGTTCCACAAGACCAACGAGATCCTAAAAGGACAAGTAGCTTCGGTACAGGTCAACTGATTATTGATGCTTTGGATAAAGGTATACGGCGTTTTATTATCGGATTAGGTGGTAGTGCAACGAATGATGGGGGTATTGGTATGCTCGCAGCATTGGGTGTGAGGTTTTTAAATCAAGCCGGTGAGGAAATCACATCTGATGGTGCTGGATTGGTTGAGTTAGCTGTTATTGAACACTCAAGTCTTGATGCGCGCCTAGCTGAGTGTGAGATTTTGGTGGCATGCGATGTGGACAACCCTTTGTGTGGGGAAGAAGGTGCGTCTAATGTATTTGGGCCACAAAAAGGGGCTACTAAAGAAGATATAGAACTGCTAGATGGCGCTCTGAAAAAATTTGGAGAGTTAACGGAACAAGTCATGGGAAGGCATGTTCTGTCGGAAAAAGGCGCTGGTGCGGCAGGTGGAATGGGGGCGGCATTAATTGGCTATCTATCCTCCAGTTTGAAACCTGGTATCGAGATCGTTCTAGATACGGTTAAGCTATCAGAACATGTATCGGATGCGGATATCGTTTTCACTGGTGAAGGGCGGATCGACCAACAAACTGTACATGGAAAAACTCCTATGGGTGTCGCCCAAGTAGCAAAGCAATTTGATCTTCCAGTCATCGCGCTTGCAGGATGCACAGGGAGAAATTATCAAGCAGTTTATGAGTGTGGCATTGACGCGGTATTTGTGTGCGTTTCACGTGCGATGAGCTTATCAGAAGCGTTAGAGGAAGCGGAAATCAACTTGGAAAACCTTGCGGAAAATGTAGCAAGATTGAGTAATTTATCGATGTTATCTCAACCACATGTCATGCCCAAAAAAAAATAAAAATGGTTTGTTGTCCTTATTTAGCCAAGGATAGGCTTTTGATACATGATCTAGCAGACAAGCTATCAACCTTATAATCAAACATTGCTTAGTGTTTCGAACGCAATGTCTTAGCCAATTTCTCGACAATATTGTCATGTGCTTCTCGAAATAAGCTCTTTTCAGAATCGGTAAACTAAGTCTACATTTGCTCATTTTCGCTTTAATCACTAATACTTACTGTTATGGACTTAGCACCAGCGCCGAGCAAAGGAAGTATTGTGAAGAAACTGCGTATCAGCTCATGCTCTCTAAACCAGACCCCAATGGATTGGACTGGAAACCTGCACAACATTCAAAAAGCAATCAATATTGCGTATCAAGCGGGCTCTGAACTGCTCATTACGCCTGAGCTATGTATTTCTGGTTATGGTTGCGAAGATTTTTTCCATAGTCCTCATGTCTCTGAGCGGGCGCTTAAAAGTGTCTTCGACTTACTACCATCGATTCCAGCAAGTATGGCGGTATCCGTTGGTTTACCCGTGATGATCAACAATCGGGTTTACAATGGCGTTGCGCTGCTTACGCATGAAGGAATTCAAGGCATCTCTCTAAAGCGGAATTTAGCTGCGAATGGTCTTCATTATGAGCAACGTTGGTTTACGCCTTGGACTCGAGATAAAAACGCGACGGTGGTACTCAAAGAGGGGACACCACCTGTGCGTGTTGGCAATCTGGTTTACAGCGTTAACGGTGTCAAAGTTGGTTTTGAAATCTGCGAAGATGCCTGGGTCGCCGACCGAACTTCGGAACGTTTCTTTAATCAGGGCGTGGAAGTCATTGCTAACCCAAGCGCCAGTCACTTTGCGATTGGAAAATCGTTAACCCGGAAGCGGCTTGTAGAAGAATCGAGCCGTGTTTATTCGGCATGTTATGTGTATTCCAACCTCTCTGGATGTGAATCTGGCCGTGCAATTTATGATGCTGGAGTGATGATTGCGGTTGATGGCAGTTTAGTTGCTAAAGGCGAACGGTTTCACATGAGTGATGTTGAAGTCATTACGGCAGATATCGATTTAGCCCGCAGTCGGATTGGTCAAATTAATAACAGCCAGCGCTATTATGAAAAGCATGACTTCGATATGGAAGCGATCGTTAAAGTCACACTCAGTGAAACGTCCGATCGTCCCAAGTTATGTGTACCGCCACTCAATCAACCTTGGGAAGAGAGCGAGAACCTGGAACATGAAGAAGCACTGCGTGCGATAGCGATCGGTTTGCGCGATTGGTTGAAGAAAACTCACACTGGTGGCTACGCGCTTTCGTTAAGTGGTGGGGCTGATTCTGCATTAGTTGCGAGCGCTGTTTATGCAGCCGTTATCCTAGAGCTTTGGGAGCTGGCTTCTAAAACAGAGAAAGGTGCCGAGTGTGTTCTGCCTACTCACTTGAGTCAATTTATACATGAAGATCAAAGAGATGAATTTAAGCAATCGGATACAACAGACGATCAGCATCAACTCGTCATGGATACTGCGTCGGCAATCATGGCGAATATGTTAACCACTGCGTATCAGGCCAGTGCTAACAGTGGTTCAGTAACTCGTACCGCTGCGCAAAAAGTTGCGGATTCTTTTGGGGCGAAATTTCTAAACCTAAATGTTGCCGAGGTGGTTAAGAATTACGAGTCGATGATATCAAAAGCAACTCACCTCGATCTCAATTGGGAGGATCACGATATCGCGCTACAAAATATTCAGGCACGGGTACGCTCACCGAGTATTTGGTTCATTGCTAATCTGGAAAATAAACTGCTGCTTACGACAAGTAATATGTCGGAAGGGGCGGTAGGCTACTGCACCATGGATGGCGACTCTTCTGGTGTGCTCGCGCCTATCTCCGGCGTTACTAAAAGCCGAATTCTCAAATTACTTGTATGGCTAGAGCAGAAAGGGTTCTATTGTACAGGTAATCACATCATGAAGCTTGATGCGCTTGCATACATAAATAATCAACGACCTACCGCAGAACTGCGTCCCGAAGAGCAACGTGATGAAGATGATTTGATGCCCTATGAGGTACTTGATCGCATGGTCTTTTTGACGTTAGAAGCCGGTATGTCGCCAATAGATATTTTTGAGGTGATGACGGAAGAATTTGAACTCATCGACAAACAAACAATGGCCTCATATATTGTCAAATTTTTTAAGTTGCTATTTCGCAATCAATGGAAACGCGACCGTCAGGCTCCGGGTTTCCATATCGAACTAAATAGCTTGGATCCAAAAACCTATAAACGATTTCCGCTTTTAAGCTCTGGATACCAAGAGGAGCTTGCCTTCATTGAGGATAATTGTTGGATGAAAGACAGCTAGCGTAATCCCATATCGTTATAAACGCTATTTAGTTTTACTTTTTTGTTCTCACAGTGTAGTCAGTTTGACTGGCTGGTTTCAGGCGTTGTTTTAAGTGCCTATGTTTTTTAAGAGACTATTCTCAAGTGACAATATTGCAATTGATTATGTGAAGAAGATGATCTGATCATCATCAGATGTGACCAAACTTGCTTTCTTTTGTTCAATCAACTGGGCTGCGCATGCTGGAGTTACAGCTTGCACTTGGCCTTTAGATTTAAGTGTTAATGTTTCCCATGCCTGATCTCGGTATTTACCTGCTTGAGTATATTGAATGAGTACTTTCATCGTCGTCGCTCCGTTGTCATTGACGTGCTACTAAAACTAATCGGTTTATTTCGGTTGCACACTAGTTAAAAATGCAAACATAAATTTAACTAAATGAATTGGACACCTTTCTGCTCTGAGCACAGTCGGAGTAACATAATGAATAATAAATAAATTACTAAAGTAAAAATGCGAACGCTTTTTCAGATAATTCACTTTTCAATGCCTGGTTAAACACTCAATTTGTATTGCTTAAAACTGAGATTAACTGGCTGTTGCTACTTTTGCTGGTGGAAATAATTTGAAGAACGTTGCGCGGGTAATCGGAGCAACCACGACAAATTGCAAAGGCTTAGCTTGAGAATACAAATGGTGTAGCCCTTCTAGTTGTAAATCAAAGCCGATGGATAGCTACAGGAATACGCCTCGGGCCAAAGTTTTCTCTTGGTCCTGCAAATCGCCCAGGCACTTCGTGGCCACAGTGATTGCAGTGGCCAGTGTCGTCTAAATGGTATTCCCCGAGTTGATACCAATCTCTTTCTATGACTGGTTTACCGCAAGAAGGGCAGTAGGTAGCGTCGGAATTTGGATCGTGAACGTTTCCACAGTAAACAAAGTTCAACCCGTGCGAGAGGGCGATATCCCGAGCTCGTAATAAGGTGCTCAGTGGCGTCCTGCCCTTTTCAAGCATTTTGAAGTCTGGGTGGAAGGCACTGAAATGGAGCGGAACATCAGGCCCTAAATTTTCGAATATCCATTGGCACATGGCGTTGAGCTCATTATCACTGTCATTTTCACCAGGGATGAGCAAAGTGGTGATTTCGAACCACACGTTGGTTTCTTTTTTTAGATACAGCAGGGTATCAAGAACAGGCTGCAAGTGGCCGTGGCATATTTTGTGATAGAAATGTTCAGTGAACCCTTTCAAATCGATATTCGCCGCATCCATATGGCGGTAGAACTCTTCTCTCGGTTCTTCGCAGATATAGCCTGCGCTAACTGCAACGCTTTTCAAACCAAGCGCACGCGCCGCGATGGCAGCATCGATTGCATACTCCATAAATACGACCGGATCGTTGTAGGTAAACGCTAAGCTTTTACAACCGTATTTTAGGGCTGTTTCTGCCAACTCTTCCGGCATTGCCGTGTCGCACAAAGTATCAAATTCACGCGACTTACTGATATCCCAATTCTGACAGAACTGGCAACTGAGGTTACAACCAGCGGTCCCGAAGCTGAGAACACTGGACCCCGGATAGAAGTGGTTAAGAGGCTTTTTCTCTATGGGATCGATGCAAAACCCTGATGAACGGCCATAACTGGTTAGTACGATTTCTCCTTGCTTATGCATACGCACGAAACAGGCACCACGCTTTCCTTCTCGAAGGGTACATTTACGCGGGCACACATCACAACACACGCGACCGTCTTCTAGCTTATGCCAGTAGCGAGTTGGGAAATAATCGGGAGGAGAGGTTTGCATAGTGAATTCACCCTCTAATGACCTACACTAAAAGTATAGTTGATGCAATACGAGTAGGAATGTAATGAAATATCGGGAAGCCGCGGTGGCCGGAAGATTTTATCCCGCAACAGCACATGAACTCACAAGTCAGCTCGCCGATTATTTCTCCGAGCAAGCACTGTTAACTGAGGCGCCAAAGGCACTGATTGTGCCCCATGCAGGCTACTTTTATTCCGGTGAAGTCGCTGCCAAGGGGTATCGCCTACTTAGTAATAGCACCGAGAATTGCTCTCGTGTGGTGTTGCTCGGGCCAAGTCATCATGTCGCACTCGACGGGTGTGCAGTGCCGGACAGTGATGTTTTTCTAACCCCAATGGGAGAAGTGATGATTGATCGCGATGGTGTTGAAGATTTACTGTCGCAAGAGCTGGTCACAACGTCAGATCAAGCTCATCATTGGGAACACTCTTTAGAGGTGCAACTTCCTTTCCTGCAATATTGTCTCGATGACTTTACGCTTTTGCCGATAGTCGTAGGTCGCGACTTGCATGGAACCGTTAAGCGGATATTGGAAGCGGTGACAAAAACGCCTGACACTCTGATTGTGGTGAGTAGCGATCTCAGTCATTACCATCCTTACAGCGAAGCCAATGAGATTGATGCCGATACCATTCAGCGTGTTTTGTCGTTCGGCAGTAATATTCACCCAGAACGAGCGTGTGGCTGCAATGCAATCAATGGATTGCTCGAATTCGCTAAAGAACAACACTGGGAAATCAAGTGTGTGAACTACACCAACTCGGGTGATGTTATGGCTCATCATGAAAACCGGTCCCCAGAGCAGTCCGAAGGAGTCGTCGGTTATGCCAGCTTCATCTTGTTTTGAATTAAGTCAGGAGGCGAAAACGCGCCTTTTACAAATGGTGTGGCAGGTTCTTGATGAAGCGATCAGAGGAAATGGATTGCAACTGCCGCCAGAGCCAGACGATAAGGCGTTACTCGAGCCAGCAGCGAGCTTTGTTACGTTACAACATCACGGAAAGTTGCGTGGCTGCATTGGATCTTTAAAAGCAAATGAACCACTGTGGCTTAACGTGTGCAAAAATGCGTATTCCAGCGGCTTTCAGGACTCACGATTTCTGCCACTTACGACGGCTGATCGGGCTGGATTGAACGTCGATATATCCGTCTTATCAGATCTTAAACCTCTAAAAAACCATGGTGAAGCAAACTTACTGGCAACATTACGTCCCGGTATTGATGGGCTGTTATTAGAAGATGAAGGGCACCGGGCTGTTTTTCTTCCTTCTGTGTGGGAAGTTTTGCCTACGCCTGAGCAGTTTGTTCGCGCACTAAAGCGCAAAGGAGGGTGGTCAGAAACTTACTGGAACGAAGGCATCGTTATCCATCACTTCACAACCGACGTTATCTCAGAAATATAGTTTAAGCCGCTGGTTCTATTTCTGACTTTGCAGAGTATGGGTAGGGTAGCGGTTTATCACATTTTCTAATGTCATGATTCCAAACATGATTTTTCTAACAAAAGACTCCGAGCTGCCAACAAAGTAAAAATGGGGATGCTTGGACCAGATTCGTTGCAGCTTTTTGTCTAATTTTGCTGCTTGTTCCAGAGATTCACTTCTGGTTGGATTGTTGCTGCTGATGTCTTGCCCAGATGCCGCGGCAGACTCAAAAAAGATCACGGCATCATATCGTTCAAGTTCTTGCTCGAATGTCGAGTTTACTTGCTTAAAAAAGTCACTTTCCGAGTTGGGCCAATAAGCGAGACCATCAAGTGAACCACGGTCACAGACTAACAATCTATCCGGGTACTGGATCTTATGGATATCTTCGAGGTTTTTTTGCAGTTGGAAAATGGTCTTTTGTACCATCTTAATACTTTGTTCGTTATCAGAGCGGGCGACACCACCAGAGAAGAGCAAAGTGGCTGCTTCAGGAACAACAACAATCTTATCCCTTAGCTCTCTGCGAAATAGATCCAATGCAGTGGTTTTCCCACCACCAGGACCACCGGTTACTACAACTTGTAGCTGCTTTCTCATCCTGACCTCTGGCTTTAAGTAGTTTGTTGATATTTAAAGCTTAGTCAAAAAAGAAACAAAGTTAGGCAATGTTGGGTTGAATAAACGGGTGGTTTCGATAAACCACAAAAAAACGGTGTCTGTACAAATAGCCTTGACCCCATTGAGTATGATTACGCACGCAATAAAAAGGCTAAATAACCTCAAACTCTAGTCGTTTTTCATCATGCATGTTGATCGAGTGTATTTCTATGCTCCCGGGGTGGAACTCACACAGAGTAATACGAGGGTCAGGAATGAAGTTATTCGCACTGTAACCTGCGCCAGTATCAATAAATAACTTATTTTTCTTTATTTTGGGGCTGTTTAACGGGGTATGGCCGGACACAACAAAATCAACGTTACTAATGTGCTTACCTGTACTTCTTAAAATATCATCCCGCCCCCAAAGCATCGTCTTAATCGATTCTTTATCTACGGAATTTTCGTCGGGTGGCCATTGAGCGAAGGGATATTCTGCATGTAACACGCCTATAAGTAAGGCGTTAACTTCCACACTGAGAGTCAGACTATAAAACTTTAAAACCGTTTCTCTGGCGGCTTCGTGCTCGGAGGGAGTCAGAGATTGCCACCACTCGCCGCCATTCATCACCCAGGTGGATTTTCTATAGGGATCTTGATCGTATCTTTCCAGAATAAAGCTGTCGTGGTTTCCTAACACGGGAAAAAACCACTTTTCTCTGGCTAGGTTTAAACATTGCCATGAGCTATCTCCTCTATCGGTTAAATCACCAACCGAGAATACGCGATCGCGATACTTGTCGAAGTGGAGTGCTTTTAATGCATGAATAAGCAGTTCGAAATTACCATGAATGTCACCCACAAACAGGTCTCTGCCCTGAATGTTTCGAACAAAATATCTGTGCAACGGTAAGTCTGATGGAGTACTCATAAACACCAGCCTGCTTGTCTCTAAGGCATCTAATACAAGAATAGCACAGGCGGCAGATGAACAATTTGGGCTGGTTAACAAACGGCCCCGATGAAATCTAAGCGTTATTGACTTCAGATAAGAGAAAATCGCGAAACGTCTGATTAGCACGCGAAAGGTAGCTGTCCTTACGCCAAGCCAGGCTCAAGTCGATTTCGAATGTTTCAGCAAATGGACGGGTGACTATCTCATCGTCGTTGCTTATCGCGACTTTCCACATTGGCGAAATGGCGTAGCCCTGACGAATTACCGCTTTGATCAATGGCAGTAAGTTACTGCTAAACGCGACTTTCGGTTTAATATTAACCTGTTGAGAAACTCTGTCGATTAATGTGTGGTGATAGTAGCCTTTTTGAAACAGGACTAAGTCGTGAGCAAGGAAATCAGAATACTTAATCACTTCTTTTTCTGCCAAAGGATGATCAACGGCCATACAGACGACCATTTCTTCGCGAATTAATGGGCCGCTTTCTAATTCAGGTGTGAGATCTTTACTGGCGACGACACCAAGCTCCACTTCTCCTTCAAGCAGCATTCGTCGAATATTACGAGTACCGGTATCAAGGATGTTCATATCAATATTCGGGTATTGATGCCTGAATGCCATCACAAGAGGGGGGAAATAGTAAGAGCCGAGCATGCTGGGTACGGCAACGTCAACCAGACCCTGATCTAGTCCTTCCATTGCCTGCATCGCCAGTTTTGCATCTTCCGCCTGATTTAAGATTTGTTTGGCGTGAGAGAGAAACTCATTGCCGGCAACGGTGAGAGTAATACCGCGATCTCTGCGGTTAAACAGTGGTGTTTTTAGTTCTTGCTCTAGCTTCTTGATACTACTGCTGATTGCTGGCTGCGCTAAATTCATCAACCTGGCTGCGGCGGATATTGAGCCGAGTTCTGCGGCGGCAACAAAATGTTTTAACTGACGTAGCTCCATATCAACCCATCCTTACCTTAGTCACGTTGTGATGTCATTGGTTTATTTAAGTGTATAAATAATATTTATGGATCTGATAAATACAAAATATTTTTTTTATTGTCAATTGGTCGATACCCTTACGTTGTAACCAGTTTCATTAATTCTTTATAAGAATAAGTAGTCAGCAGTGAAAAAATCAGCCCATTACAGCAGAGTCGTCATTTGTGTCTGTCTCTTCTCCATCGTCACTTTTGCCAATATCTATTGGTTGCAGCCCTTGCTACCCGTTCTTCAGCAAGAGTTTCAGGTGAGCTCGTTGGCAGCAAACTTAGCCATGTCAGCCCCACTATTCGGTATGGGCTTAGGTTTATTGATTTTCGCCAGTTTGTCTGACGCTATCGGGCGATGCAAAGTGTTGCTAGTGGGGACGGCAGCTGGGCTTTTGGTTTCTCTTATCCTGCCTATGGTGGAAAACTATGATGTTTTCTTAAGTTTACGCTTTTTGCAGGGGATGTTTTTAGCGGTGTGTCCGGCTTTAGCCGTACCACTGATGGGGGAAGAGCTAAGAAAAAGTTGGTTAGCGGGAGCAGTCGGTTTTTACGTAGCCTCTAATACACTGGGCGGAATCTGCAGCCGCTTAATGGGTGGACTTAGCACGGAACTGCTTGGTAACTGGGCGTACGCTGGTTATATGATTGCTGGTATCAGTGTCGTTCTGTATGCCATCATCTATTACTTGTTGCCTGTACAGCGCCATTTCAAACCTGCTCCTCTGAAAGTAGGCAAATGTCTCAAAGCTTATGGCTATCATCTAAAGAATCCACAGCTGGTGGTGCTTTATCTACTCATCGGTTTGGCATTTGGTACGTTTGTTAATCTCTCTAATTACTTGATGATGGTGCTAAGTGATTACCCATACAACCTGCCTAGCGATATTCGTAGTCTGATGTTTTTAACTTTGTTGGGCGGTACAACCAGCTCTTCGCTAGCCGGTCAGTTTGCAAAAAAACACAGTCAGATTGCTGGCGTGGCGTTTGGTGCAATCATCATGTTAATGGCCAATTTTTTAATGAGCTGGTCTAACATCTATACCATGGTGATTGGTATGGTGATGGTCTCAGTTGGCTTCTTTTTCTGTCATGCACAAGCTAGTACCTTGATTGGTCGAAAAGCCACTAAATCTAAAGGCAGTGCCCAAGCGTTATACAGTTTGTTTTATTATTCCGGTGCAAGCTTAGGCGTGTTTTTCCTCGAGCCGTTTTATCAAGCCTGGGGATGGCAGGGTGTTCTGGGTGCAACGCGTATCGCACTCGCGCTTTGTATTCTATTGGTGATCATTTACCAGTGGATCAAAATATACAAAGATAACCACTCTCATGCTATGTCATAAACGCTCTATGTATGATTGTGTTTAGTATGTCATTAAAAGAGCCTATCTCGGGCTCTTTTCATTTCGGATAAACAAAGCATATGCAACTCTTGTTTTAATCCAATGTTTCAGGCAGTCTGTGATCTCAATTCTATATCCAACTCATCCCCCGAGAGGTAATCGGTAAGCCGCTTTTGCCAACTATCCGAATTACGTGATACGGTGGACGCCTGAAAGGAAGCATAATGTCATTACGTGATCGGTTATTAGCTCTCACCATCGTACTGGTGTGGGGTGTCAATTTTGTGGTCATCAAAGTTGGCTTGCAAGGAATGCCACCTCTGTTGCTGGCGGGACTGCGATTTGCTTTGGTTGCGTTTCCTGCGTTGCTATTCATTCCTCTCCCTAAAGTGCCTTTAAAATGGCTGGTTGCTTACGGTTTAACCATCAGTTTTGGTCAGTTTGCGTTACTTTTCTGGGCGCTGAATGTTGGCTTAGCGGCAGGACTTGCATCACTTCTCTTACAGGCACAGGCATTTATCACGCTGGGATTTGGAATACTGCTGCTGAGAGAGACGGTGCAGCGCCACAATGTGATTGCTGTTGTGACTGCTGGCTGCGGTGTTTACTTGCTTGCGGCGGCGCAACATGATGGAGCCGCTTCACTGACTGGGCTTACCCTTCTATTAATTCTTGGCGCTGCTACCTGCTGGGCGCTTGGCAATATTACTAATAAAGTGATCATGCAAAATTACACCGTGCCAACGATGTCACTGATTGTCTGGAGTGCGTTAGTTCCAACACTTGCCTTTGCCATTACCTCGTTCGCGATAGAGGGTCCCGATGTTATCAAAAGCTCTTTATTAAACATGCAATGGCACAATGTGTTTTCGATTGTTTATCTATCATTTTTGGCGACCATTGTTGGCTACGGAGGTTGGAGTTATCTGCTTAGCCGTTATCCAACTGCTTTGGTTGCTCCATTGTCACTACTGGTCCCGGTATTTGGTTTGCTCAGCGCGTGGATATTATTGGACGAGAGCCTTAGCCTCTATCAAATAACAGGTGTAGTAGTCATTGCTATTGGGCTGATAATCAACGTATTCGGCCATCGTTGGTTTAAAAGGAAAGCAGAGCCAGTGTCTTCAATTCAGAGGTAATGGTAACAATAGAACACCATACAAATTACCTTTTATCAGATAAGGTATAAATCGCAACGGCCAACTTCATCTCTGAAGATGGTTAAGGTAGTCTACACTGAGGCAGCTAACTTAGTATTTATAAATCCTTAGTTACTAAGGATATGGAAGTAAAACATGAACGAAATTAAAAGACCTGTAAATTCTCACTGGGCTTACCATGCCCATGTCTATTTTGATAAGCAGACACTCAGGTTTGCCACAGCGCTATGCGAAGAAGCTGGACGTCGTTTTAATGTTCACATTGGTAGAGTTCATGAAAAGCTGGTTGGCCCACACCCTAAATGGAGCTGTCAGATCAAGTTCACCGCTAATGAATTTGATGAGCTGGTGCCTTGGTTAGATCAAAATCGCCATGGTTTATCGGTTTTGGTACATGCTGATACAGGAAATGATTTGGAAGATCATACACTTCACGCTTATTGGTTGGGTGAAAGTGTTGAGTTGAATCTGTCGATGTTTGGTGCTTAAGCAAAATAGTTTATATGAGGGGATAAAAAACTCAGAGGAGATTTTATCCGCTCTGAGTTAATTAGCTTAGGTTATTCAGAGTTGTTCAGCGAGCTGCGGCAATATTTCAAAAAGATCACCAACTAACCCATAGTCAGCAACTTCGAAGATCGGTGAGTCTGGATCTTTGTTGATTGCAACAATGACTTTCGACTCTTTCATGCCTGCAAGATGCTGGATAGCCCCGGAGATCCCAACTGCAATATAAAGTTTAGGTGCGACGATTTTACCGGTTTGGCCAACTTGTAAGTCGTTAGCGACAAAACCCGCATCTACGGCAGCGCGGGATGCCCCAATCGCTGCGCCAAGTTTATCGGCGACTTTCTCGATCAGTTCGAAGTTCTCTTTGCTACCCACACCTCGACCACCAGAAATGACGATTTCAGCGGCAGTGAGTTCTGGTCGCTCAGAAACGGTCTTATCGATAGCGACCAATTCTACGACGGGTGATTGAACCGAGGTTTGCTGATGTTCAATGTCAACTTGGCTATTACAGGCAACTGGGTCAAAGGCCGAAGCACGTACGGTTACTACACGCACTGGATCACTTGACGTCACTTTGGCGAAGGCGTTACCGGCATAAATGGGGCGAATAAACGTCTTTTCATCCACTACTTGAACGATGTCAGAGAGCTGTCCAACTCCGCATTTCGCTGCGATGCGAGGCGCAAGATCTTTGCCTTTTGATGAAGAGCTTGCCCAGATACCGTCAAAGCCGTCGGCGAGCCCTGCCACAACAGGCGCAATATTTTCCGCGAACTGGTGCACCAGCGATTCGTCGTCAATGCAAATTACTTTAGCGATACCATCAACACGGCTTGCCTGTTGGGCGACGTCTTCACACTGATAACCAACCACAATTAGAGTATTGTCTTGGCTTACCTGACTCGCAGCATTCACGACTTTCAATGTATCCGCATGCAGTTGTTGGTTGTCATGTTCTGCAATAATTAGATTCTTCATGAAATCACCTTCGCTTCGTTCCGTAGCTTATCAATAAGTTCCGAGACAGACTCCACTTTGACGCCTGCTTTTCTTTGTGCTGGTGGCGTCACTTCGGTGGTGGTCTGACTAAATACAATCTCGACGCCCAGGCTCTCAGGTGTGATCGTGTCTAGCGGTTTTCGTTTGGCTTTCATGATGTTTGGCAATGATGCAAAGCGAGGCTCATTTAAGCGTAAATCAGTGCTGATCACCGCTGGTAAGCTCATTGCCACTGTCATCAAACCACCGTCTACTTCTCTCACCACCTGAACTTTTTGATCTTCAATTTTTACATCAGATGCGAAGGTAGCCTGAGGCCAGTCTAGTAACGCAGCCAGCATTTGTGCGACTTGGTTGTTGTCGGTGTCGATGGACTGTTTGCCCGTGATCACAAGCTCAGCTTGCTCTTGCTCAACCAGTGCTTTTAGCAGTTTCGATACAACCAGCGGCTCTATTTTGTCTTCAGTTTCGATATGAATGGCTCGATCTGCGCCTAGCGCTAGGGCCGTACGCAATTGTTCCTGACATTGTGTGCCACCAGCACTTACAACAATGACTTCTTCTGCAATCCCTTGCTCTTTCAGTCGCACTGCTTCTTCAACGGCGATTTCACAGAAAGGGTTGATAGTCATCTTGACGTTATTGGTTTCAACATCGCTGTTGTCCGATTTAACACGGACCTTAATGTAAGGGTCAATGACCCTTTTAATTGGCACTAGTATTTTCACGTTAGATTCCTTTTTACAGTGAAGGCTATGTGATGACGTCTTTAAATTGATGTTAATTTACCTTTACGTTTGCGTCAACTTTAAATATATTGTTGTTTAACAAGTTGGCAACATGAGAAAAGAAGAAGGGAATACAACCATGGAAAGAGACTGCATGGAGTTTGATGTTCTGATTGTTGGAGCGGGACCCGCAGGCTTGTCTGCTGCCTGCCGCATAAAACAATTGGCAATGGAAAAAGACCAAGAAATCTCAGTTTGTGTTGTAGAGAAAGGTTCAGAAGTCGGCGCGCACATTCTCTCTGGCGCGGTGTTTGAAACGCGCAGTTTGGACGAGCTATTTCCTGATTGGGAAGCAAAAGGCGCTCCGCTTAACACCAAAGTAACGCAAGATAAAACCTACTATCTTAGCAGCGAGTTCAATGGCCATGAACTACCAAAGTGGGCGGTGCCAAATACGTTACACAACGATGGTAACTACATCATTAGCTTAGGTAATTTGTGTCGCTGGATGGCGAATGAGGCGGAAAACTTAGGTGTGGAAATTTACCCAGGTTTCAGTGCCAGTCAGGCGATTTTTGACGCGCAAAACCGTGTTTGTGGCGTAATTACTGGCGATATGGGCCTGGATAAAAACGGTGAACAGAAAGCCAATTTTGAACCGGGTATCGAGCTTCGCGCTAAGTTTACCCTGTTTGCTGAAGGTGCGCGCGGCCATCTCGGTAAGCAACTTATCAACAAGTTTAATCTGGCTGAAAATAAGACGCCTCAACACTATGCGATTGGCTTTAAAGAACTGTGGGAAATTCCAGCTCAGCAGCATCAGCAAGGGTTAGTTGTGCATGGTTTAGGCTGGCCACTTGCGAGTGAGGCAACAGGGGGAAGCTACCTCTATCAACTAGAAGGTAACCAAGTCGCCGTTGGTCTGATCGTTGACCTCAATTACACCAATCCTTATCTCAGCCCATTTGACGAATTCCAGCGGTTCAAACATCACCCGATGATTGAGCAGTACCTTAAAAATGGTAAGCGCGTCAGCTATGGCGCGAGAGCGATCTCGAAAGGCGGATTTCACTCTCTCCCGACGCAAGAATTTGCCGGTGGACTGCTGATTGGCTGCGATGCTGGAACGCTCAACGGTGCCAAAATTAAAGGCACGCACACCGCAATGAAATCCGGTATGCTCGCCGCTGAAGCGGTGTTTGAAGCGATTTCAAATCAGTCGGTTAGCGCTGATTACCAGAAACATTTCCAACAGTCTTGGCTGTATGAAGAGCTGTATCAGGCGCGTAATTTTTCAAGTGGTATTCACCGCTTTGGCGCTTGGTTGGGCGGAGGCTTAGCCATGCTGGAACACAACCTGTTAAAAGGCAAAGCTAAGTGGAATGTACGTTGTGATAGTGCTGATAACGAGTCGTTACTTTTGGCAGAAAAAAGCCATGAGATTGCCTATCCAAAACCTGATGGCGTACTGAGTTTTGATCGCCTTTCATCGGTCTATTTATCCAATATTTTCCATGAAGAAGACCAGCCATGTCACCTCCGACTTGCTAGTCAGCGAATTCCAATTGAACAGAATCTAGTGCTATATGCCGAACCTGCGCAACGCTATTGTCCTGCTGGCGTGTATGAACTCGTCCAAGATGAAGAGCAGACCGAATTACAAATTAATGCGGCGAACTGTATTCACTGTAAAACGTGCGACATCAAGGACCCGAGCCAAAATATTACCTGGACACCACCAGAGGGTGGCGGTGGCCCTAATTATCCGAATATGTAAACGTCCGACAATGAAATCGTATTAACAATTTATTTACCTAAAGTTTGCGTTGGTTCAAATCTTAATCGATGAACTGGATTGCAACTTCAACTTCTAGGCACTATTCTGATTTTACATTGACGTTTACGTAAACTGAATGGAAGTGACTGATGCATAGGTGTGAGTCGTTGCCAGTATCAACGTCAGGCTTGATATCTAAATAGTGCTTCACGGAACGCACTCAAAAAGAAAGGGAGATCAACTATGGTATCGGAAACACCTCTTTTGCAGGTAAACGATATTTCATTGGCCTTTGGTGGGGTTAAAGCTTTAACCGATGTGAGCTTCCATGTGAACGAAAAGGAAATCTTTTCAATCATTGGTCCCAATGGTGCCGGAAAAACATCAATGCTCAACTGTATTTCTGGTCGATACACGCCGAATAAAGGATCCGTAGTATTTGCTGGTGATGACGTGACCAAGCGAACACCGAGTCAACGAGCTGAGTTAGGTCTGGGTCGAACGTTCCAGAATTTAGCACTCTTCTCACATATGTCTGTACTCGACAACATCATGGTTGGCCGTCACCACTTGCTGAAAAACAACTTTGTCACGGGGCCGCTTTACTGGTTCTCAAATGCACAAAAAGAAGAGATGGCACACCGCAAGTACGTAGAGGACGTCATCGACTTTTTAGAAATTCAACACATCCGTAAAGCCACAGCTGGCACGCTTTCTTATGGATTACGCAAACGTGTTGAGCTTGCGCGCGCCATTGCTCTAAAACCAAAACTTCTCCTGCTTGATGAACCGATGGCTGGTATGAACCTGGAAGAAAAGGAAGACATGGCACGTTACATCATGGATCTCAACGAAGAGTTGGACATCACCATCATTATGATCGAACACGATATGGGTGTGGTGATGGACATCTCTAACCGAGTGTTAGTTTTGGACTTTGGTAAACACATCGCGATGGGTGAGCCAGCAGAAGTCATGGCGAATCCACACGTGAAACAAGCCTATTTAGGTGAAGACCTTCCGACATTAGAGGAGAGTGCATAATGGCACAGCAACATAATGATTGGGCAGATATAACCAGCTTAGATACCTTTCCAAAAGTGTTGCAGCATAACGCCAAGCACTGGCCAGAGCAGGTCGCAATGCGCGAGAAGGAGTTTGGTATTTGGCGAGAATTTACTTGGCAGGACTATGAAGACCGAGTCAAGTGGATGGCATTAGCGCTTCAGGATTTAGGCGTCGGAGAGCAAGATGTTGTTGGCTTGTTAGGTGACAACCGACCTGAGTGGGTTTGGGGAGAGCTGGCCGCGCATGCAATCAAAGGTTTCTCATTGGGCATCTATCAGGACTCGATGCACGAGGAAGTCGCGTACTTAATCAATTACGCCAAAGCGAAAGTCGTGATTGCAGAAGATGAAGAGCAATGTGACAAACTGCTTGAGCTCGGTGATGAAATCCCGAGCGTTGAATTCATCATTTATTGTGACCCGCGCGGGATGCGTAAGTACGATGACCCACGACTTATCGATGTTGAAAAAGTCTACAAAAAAGGTCAATTGATCGACAAAGCCGATCCTGACAAATATCTGAATATGGTTGCGGAAACTAAAGGCAGCGATCTTTCGATTCTTTGTACCACCTCGGGGACGACTTCCAAACCAAAACTTGCCCAGCTTCACAGCGGTACGTTTTTGGATCACTGTGCGGCTTACTTGCGTGCTGATCCACGTTCTCCGGGCGACAACTATGTTTCTGTTCTCCCTCTTCCTTGGATCATGGAGCAGGTGTACGTGGTTGGTCAGGCCCTGATTTCTCGTCAAATCGTCAATTTTGTCGAAGAGCAGGAAACCATGATGGCGGACTTACGCGAGATTGGCCCAAACTTCGTTCTGTTGGCGCCCCGCGTGTGGGAAAACATTGTGGCAGACGTGTCTGCTCGAATGATGGACTCCACGCCATTTAAACAAAAGATGTACAAACTCGGCATGAAGCTGGCGAACCAAGCATTGGATCAGGGTAAACGTTCTAAATTGGCCGAATGGGTTCTACTGCGTGCACTGCGTGACCGCTTAGGATTCTCCAATCTGACCTCTGCGGCAACAGGCGGTGCGGCAATGGGCCCGGATACGTTCCGTTACTTGCAAGCGATTGGTGTGCCACTCAAACAGCTTTATGGTCAGACTGAAATGTGTGGAGCGTACACCGTACATAAAGCGGATGATGTCGACTACGACTCAGTTGGTGTGGCGTTTGACAATGCGGAAGTGAAAGTCATCAACCCGGATAGTAATGGGGTGGGTGAAATCATTGCGAAAAGCACCGGTATGTTTACCGGCTACCTCAACAACCAAGCGGCTTATGACGAAGATGTGCAAGATGGCTGGATGCACACTGGCGACGCGGGTTACTTTAAAGATTCCGGTCACTTAGTGGTGATTGATCGATTAAAAGACATGTCGGAAACCAGCCATGGTGATCGTTACTCTCCGCAGTTTATTGAAAACAAACTCAAGTTTTCACCATTTATCGCGGAAGCGGTTGTCGTGGGCAAAGACAGACCTTGGCTCTCTGCAATCATCTGTATTCGTTATGCGATCGTCGCCAAGTGGGCGGAGCAAAAGGGTATTGCGTTTACCAACTACACCAACCTTTCTGCGCAACCTGAAGTGTACAAAGCGATTCGCGAAGAAGTCCTTAAAGTCAATGAATCTCTACCGGACGCACAGAAAATCAGCAAATTCATTCTTCTTTATAAAGAGTTGGATGCCGATGACGGTGAGTTAACCCGTACACGTAAGGTTCGTCGCGGTGTCGTTGCGGAGAAATACGGTGACATCATCGAGACCATTTACAGTGCTGCACCGAATGTCGATGTCGATACAGTGATCACTTATCAAGATGGGACTAAGACACGCATTCAAACGTCACTGGTGATTGAAACACTGATTCAACATGAGCTCTCACTGGTGGACAGCGAACAACGGAGGATCGCATAGTGAATACGGATTTATTACTGCAACTCGTCATTAATGGCGTGATCGTCGGCATGTTGTATGGCGTCGTCGCCATGTGCTTTGTACTGATTTACAAATCCACTCAGGTGGTGAACTTCGCTCAGGGTGAGTTCCTACTGATTGGCGCATGGGTGTGCTGGGCGGCACTGGTTCATCTGCAATTGCCGTTCTTCATCGGTTTCTTACTGACACTCGCCTTTATGATGGTGTTTGGTATCGCCGTCCAAACCATTGTGCTCAGACCCTTAATTGGTGAGCCGATCATCTCGGTTATTATGGTCACGATAGGTTTGTCGATGTTTTTCCAGGCTCTGATGAAATGGATATTTGGCGTATCCGCTGTGTCGTACCCACAAGTGTTTGAAACCAACGTGGTTAACATTGGCGGTCTCAACGTCGAGTTTGCCTACATCCTGAGCTTGATCTTCTCGATGATCATCATGGGGGCGTTCTACTGGTTCTTCAAATTCAGCAAAATGGGTTTGGCAATGAGAGCGACAGCATTTAACCAGCAAGTAGCCCAGAGTCTTGGCATTTCGATTAAGAAAGTGTTCGCCATCAGTTGGGCTATTTCGGCGATGGTATCCGCGACAGCAGGGATTGTTATCGGGATCGTAAATGGCGTATCAGATGCGCTATCCATCATCGGTATTAAAGTATTCCCAGCGGTTATTTTGGGTGGTTTGGACTCTGTGATCGGAGCGATTGTCGGCGGCATCACCATCGGGCTTTTAGAGAATCTGGCTGAGTTTTTTGATAGCCAATACCTGCAAGTCGGTAACCTGTACAACATCGCACCTTTCTATGTGCTGTTAATCATTCTTGCCTTCAAGCCATATGGCCTGTTTGGTACCAAAGATATTGAGCGTATTTAAGGAGAAATAACATGGCTCAACTTAGCATGCGCCCATGTGGGGATTTTCGAACCACATACAAAAGTGATACGCCGATTTTTGAAACCAAAACCATCAGAAGCCTTGCCATTGCGGGTGTTATCGCCATGCTGGCGGCCCCGTTGGTGCTGGATATTTACTTCTTAAACCTATTTATTCAGATTGCCTACCTTGGTATCGCTGCGCTTGGTTTGAATATTCTGGTTGGTTTCACCGGGCAGATCTCATTAGGTCACGGTGCGTTCTTTGGCTTTGGCGCCTTTGCATCGGCTTGGCTGAATAACCAGTACAACATTCCAGTGGTGTTTGCCATTCCGTTGGCGGGTTACCTGACCATGATTGTTGGGATGATCTTTGGTCTTCCGGCCGCACGAATCAAAGGGTTATACCTTGCGATCGCGACGTTAGCAGCGCAGTTCATTCTAGAAGATTTCTTTGCTCGCGCTGAATGGTTTAGTGGTGGTTCATACGGTGCAAGCGCAAACCCTATCAATCTGTTTGGGTTCGAGTTTTCAACCGATGAAAGCTTCTTCTATGTTGCACTGTTTGCGCTGATCTTTATGTATATGTGGGCATCGAACCTCATCCGTTCGCGTGATGGACGTGCGTTTGTCTCAGTACGAGACCATTACTTGTCAGCAGAAATCATGGGTATCAACCTGACCAAGTATCGCCTGCTCTCCTTCGGTGTGTGTGCTTTCTATGCCGGCATCGGTGGAGCACTCTACGGGCACTATTTAGGGTTTGTTTCTGCCGAAGGCTTCACCATCATGATGTCTATTCAGTTTCTGGCGATGATTATCATCGGTGGTCTGGGGTCAGTGAAAGGCACATTAATGGGCACGATCTTTATCGTATTGCTGCCAGAAGTTTTAGAGTTTGGTGTAACAGGCCTGGCAGCGTTTAGCGATAACACTTCGTTTATTGATGGGCTGGCTTACTTCAAAGAAATGGCCATCGGTCTGGTCATCATGCTGTTCCTAATTTTCGAACCGCAAGGATTGTCACATCGCTGGCAGCAGATTCGAGCATATTGGAAACATTATCCGTTCTCATATTAATTATTAATCGATACGTCGTGTACTTAAGTGGAATACACATCAATAACAAGGACAACGAGTTATGAACAAAGGACATTTAGTGACAACGTTAGTGCTATCTTCGGCACTGTTTACTACCGCATCTTGGGCAGAAGATTCCGTGTTTGTCGGTCATCTTGTGGACTTCTCTGGTCCCACTGCTTATGTGAGCAAGCCTTATGGTTCAGGTGTGCGAGACGCACTGCAATGGATTAACCAGAATGGCGGCATTAATGGGACCGAATTAGAATTTGAAACGGTTGATATGGCATACAAAGTGCCAGTTGCGATTTCTAACTACAAACGTTGGGTTGCTCGTAAGAACATGGTGGCGTTACAAGGCTGGGGTACGGCGGATACCGAAGCGTTGATCTCTTTTGTCACCAAAGACAAAGTGCCAGTATTTTCGGCGTCTTATTCTGGCCACTTAACAGACCCAACAGGTAAAAACCCGAAAACAGCCAAGCCGGCTCCGTACAACTTCTTCTACGGTGCCTCTTACTCGGATGCTTGCCGTGCGTTGGTGAAATGGGCGAAAGAAGACTGGGAATCGAAGGGCAATACCACTGCGCCTAAATTTACACACATCGGTGACAACCACCCGTTCCCGAATGCACCCAAAGAAGCGTGTGCAGAGTACGCCAAAGAGCTTGGCTTTGAAGTGCAAAACCCTGTAGTTGTGTCACTCAAGCCAGGTGATTTCAAAGCACAATGTCTGTCGCTTAAAGAGTCTGGTACCAACTACGGCTACATCGCTAACCTAGGCGGATCGGTTATTTCTCTGGTGAAATCGTGTAACACGGTCGGCACTGACTTCCAGTACATGGCTAACATCTGGGGTGGGGACAAGCCTGTCATTGAAGCGGCGGGTGACGGTCTGAAAGACTACGTTTTTCCTGGCATGACCGCATTTTGGGGTGACGATACTGAAGGCATGAAATTGGTTGAGGAAATCTCTAAGGTTTCTGAGTCTGAGCCGGGCGAGTTCCGAACTCACCACTACATCCGCGGTGTCTGTTCTGCGTTCTACATGAAAGAAGCGATGGAATGGGCGAAAGACAACGGTGGTATTACTGGTGATAACATCAAGAAAGGCATGTACGTACATAAAAACTGGGTACCGAAAGGGCTAGAAGGTGTTTGTATTCCTGCTAACTGGCAACCAGAAGACCATCGCGGTACAACAACCGTAAACGTGTTTATGGGTAATAACCAAGGCGGCAAGGTCGATATTAAGAAAGTGTCCCAGGTTACATTGTCACGTCGTGATGATTGGCTAGGTTACTAATAACAAAACAAGGACAGGTGAGAGGTCACTCTCACCTGCACAAGGAGTGGCGTGATGAGTGAATTAGCAAGGAATATTGAACCAGCAGAAATCCTGCTCTCGGTAAACAACATCGAAGTGGTTTACGACGAAGTTATTCTGGTTCTGCGGGGCGTGAGCCTTGAAGTACCAAAAGGCCAAATCGTGACGCTCTTAGGTGCCAACGGTGCAGGTAAATCAACCACGCTAAAAGCGATTTCTGGGTTGTTGAAGACCGAGGATGGTGAAGTAACCCGTGGTGAAATTAATTTCATGGGCGAGCGTATCGACAACAAGAACCCGGAAGAAATCGTCCGTTCAGGGATATTCCAGGTCATGGAAGGACGCCGAATTGTCGAAGACATGACGGTGATTGAAAACCTTCGCCTGGGTGCCTTTACCCGCAACGATAACGAAGTCGAGAAAGACATCGAAATGGTGTTTGACTATTTCCCTCGACTGAAAGAGCGCACTGGTCTGGCTGGTTATTTATCCGGTGGTGAGCAGCAGATGTTAGCGATTGGCCGTGCACTTATGGCTCGGCCGAAAATGATCTTACTGGATGAACCTTCTATGGGGCTGTCTCCACTGTTGGTGAAAGAAGTGTTCAGCATCATCAAGAAGATTAACAAAGATCAGGGCATCACCATGTTGTTGGTGGAGCAGAACGCGAACTTTGCGCTTCATGCCGCCGATTACGGTTACATCATGGAATCAGGCAAAATTGTGCTCGATGGCAGTCGGCATGAGTTGCTTAATAACGAAGACGTGAAAGAGTTCTACCTCGGTGGCGGTGATGAAGAGCGCAAGAGCTTTAAGAACTTAAAATCTTACAAACGTCGTAAGCGTTGGTTATAAGGAGCAGTGATGAACGAGTTATTCGATGCAAAAGAGTCTTTATCTCCAGTAGAGAGAGAAAAGTCTCTATTTCAGCGTTTGCCACCACTGATTGAAAACGCGAAGGCACACAGCGAGCACTATGGCAAACTGTTCGCAGATCTCGATTCTTCAGTGGCGAGCAGTCGTGAAGGGCTTTCTCAGCTTCCGATCACGCGTAAATTTAATCTCCCAAATCAGCAGCAACTTAAACCGCCATTTGGTGGTTTAAACAGCGTTGTTATCGGTCAAATGGCGCGCGTGTTTCAATCTCCAGGGCCTCTGTATGAAGCACAAACGGATGAGTCGGACTTCTGGCGTATGGGACGGGCGTTCCATGCCGCAGGTTTTCGTCGCGGTGACCTAGTACACAATACGCTATCTTATCACTTCTCTCCAGGTGGCTTTATCATGGATGGCGGTGCAAGAGCCTGTGGTTGTGCGGTTTTTCCTGCTGGGGTAGGTAACACCGAAGCACAACTTGAAGCCATCAAACAGCTTCAGCCGATTGGCTACACTGGCACACCATCTTATTTGCTTACTTTGCTACAGAAATACCAAGAGCAATATGGCCAGTTGTCTAGCATAACTAGAGCGCTGGTTTCTGGTGAAGCAGTAACGGCAGATATGCAAAAAGCGTTTTTAGACAAGGGAATCGCGGTGTCTCAAGCCTATGCGAGTGCAGAACTTGGTTTAATTGCTTACCAAGTACCTGGTGAACAAGGCTTAGTGATTGCAGAAGATATCCTTGTCGAAATCGTTGATCCGAATGGTATTCCTGTCCAACCGGGTGAAGTAGGCGAGGTGGTAGTCACTTCTCTTGATGAAAAATTCCCGCTTATTCGCTACGCGACAGGGGATTTATCCGCTTACATTGAAAAAGATTCAGGCTCACCACGTACCAACATGCGAATAAAGGGCTGGCTCGGGCGTGCGGATTCGGCAGTCAAAGTCAAAGGCTTATTTGTCTATCCACATCAAATCCAGGAAGTGTGTCGACGCCATGAAATTACGGGGTCGTTAAAAATTGAACGCGACGGTTTCAACGATACCATTACTTTCTGTTGCCAAG
Organism: uncultured Vibrio sp.; assembly: GCF_963675395.1. Taxonomy (NCBI): domain Bacteria; kingdom Pseudomonadati; phylum Pseudomonadota; class Gammaproteobacteria; order Vibrionales; family Vibrionaceae; genus Vibrio; species uncultured Vibrio sp. The sequence continues at coordinate 802,997 of NZ_OY776222.1, forward strand.
AAGCTCATGTTTCTGCTGACGATATTCAAGCCACGTTGCAATCTGTTACTAAGCTCAAGGGCAAGGTACAGTTTGTTTCAAAAAGTGCAGAACAACCATTGATCAACGATTTACGAAATGAGCAACGTTAGGTATTAAATCGAAATATACCGCTAGGAGATAAGGGATGCCGAGTGAAGTCGCGTATCCCTTTTTTCGATTAAACTGTACAGCTTTAGAGGAGGTGCAATGAAAACGACAAACTTACCAACTATAGATGTTCAATTTTGGGACGATCTGTTTAACAAAGGCACAATGCCTTGGGATAGAAATCAAACGCCTAAAGAGCTGAAACATTATCTCAATCGAGTTTCTTCGGACCCAAAAACGGTATTTATTCCTGGCTGTGGTGCAGCCTATGAGGTCGCGCACTTTATTGAATATGGGCATGATGTCGTCGCGATGGATTACAGTGAAGAAGCCGTGAACCTCGCAAAATCCAAGCTTGGCCAACATAAAGATGCAGTCAGGCTGGGTGATGTGTTTGGCGCTGAATTCTCCCAGCCGTTTGACGTGATTTATGAACGTGCATTTTTGGCAGCGCTACCAAGAGAGAAATGGGATGATTACTTTGCAATGATTCAACGGTTATTGCCAAGCGATGGTCTACTGGTCGGCTACTTTGTCATCGATGATGAGTACCGTTCACGTTTTCCTCCTTTTTGTTTACGTAGTGGAGAGCTAGAAAGCCAGTTAGAGCCGTCTTTCAATCTAATTGAATCAGCTCCTGTCGCAGATAGCGTTGACGTGTTCCAAGACAAAGAGCATTGGATGGTATGGCAGAAAAAGTAGCGAGTTGTGACTTCTCAGAGTCAGACATATCGCTATTGACCATAATACGTTGATAAATAATCAAGCACGGCTTCTCTGTCATCGCCAGCTAGATCTTCCATACCTTGCTCTTCTATCATCCAGTCGAGCATTTTATCCCATCGCGTTCGGTTTAAGCCTTGCTGGGCGACCATATGTAAAGAGTGACATGCCGAGCATATTGCAGCAACCAGTTCCATGTTCTCACCTGGCGTTAAAATGCCATCGCCCGCTGACTTTACCTCCATGCCGGACGAGGCGGTGAGCCAATCAGGAGGTGATGGATTCTTGGTGGCAAGCCATGCGATGATCGCGGCGCGAGCACCTGGATCTTTGACACCCGGAAACAGCATATTGGTTCCTGGAGCAAATTCTTCTGGTGAAGCTATGAATGCATCTAGCTTTTCGGCATCCCATTTTCCTTGATGCTGCTTAATTCCTTCGCTGTAATTGAAGCCCTCAAAACTGGCGATAGTACGCTCTGCTAATCCCCATAGCGGAGGGCCAACAACCGTAACACCGTCGGGCTCGAATTGGTGACAGGCTTTACATACCATGGCTTGTTGTTCGCCAGCAGCAATCAACGCTTCGTCAGCAAAAGCAACGCCGCTAGAAAGGGCAATTAGCGCAACAGAGAGCGGGAAGACCCGCTCCTTGAGTTTGTTGTGTTTCACCGTTCTTACCCCTTAACCACTAACGCTACACGATGGAAGGTGTTGTTCAGGTATCCTTTTGGATTCCAAGCGATGGCAAAAGGTTGGCTAACATTTTGATCGTCTGTCGCTTTCGCCCAAACTTCATAATAGCCCGGTTGAGGGAACTTCACCTTGGCATTAAAGGTTTGCCATGCGCCCTCGTTTGCTGGATCGGCGAGATCGGCATCCATCCAAGTTGCGCCAAAATCGATAGAGATCTGGACTTTGCTCACTTTACGATCTCCCGACCAAGCATGACCGCGCACTGCTACTTCGTTACCTTCAACTTGGGTGTTGGTTTGCGGAGAAGTGATCAGTGATTTCACTGGCATACGCTCAATGATCTCAAAATCTTCTTTTGCGACTTCTTCACCAGGTGCAACGGGGCGGTTTGGTACGCGATAGGAGGTGCCAGTCATTTTAGGACCATCATGAACCTGATCGCGGATTTGAATCCTAGTCAGCCATTTTTGCGAGCAGGAACCCGGCCAGCCCGGCACAACTAATCGCAAAGGAGCGCCATTCATTGGATGAAGCGGTTCACCGTTTTGTTCGAAAGCAATAAGGTTTTCCGCTCCCATCGCTTTGGCAATGGGTACACCGCGAGAAATTGGCAATTTACCTTCCTGACCCGAAAGGTGTTTATCTGCACCGTAGTGTGCCGTATAAACCGCACCGTCTTTGACGCCTGCCGCTTTGAGAACATCTGCGAGCCTCACTCCGGTCCAGCTTGAACAGGCGACTGCACCATAAGTCCATTGATTGCCTGATGCTTTCGGGTCGAAGAATGCACGACCATTACCGCCACACTCCACGACGAGTTGCTGCTCAATAACATCGAAGTCTTTCTTTAAATCGGCAATCGTCAGTGACATGGGTTTATCCACCAAACCGTCAATAGTTAAACTCCAAGCCTCAGCGTTGACGTCTACTGGGGGAATACCGTTGTTGCGTATAAAGTGTCTTCGTGTCGGGGTGATGTCGTCATTGAGAAGGTGAGGTGGTGTTTCGGCATTCATGGGCCGGTCGTTGAGCACTGTCAGACCATCTTTACCTTCAATCATCACATCATCTAGTCCTTCCGCAAAAGCAGCTGGAATAATGCCTGCGGGCATATTTCGGTGAAAGGGAATGGCTCCGCCAAGCACGGCAGCCATAGTGGCTAACCCTGCACCTTTTAAGAAGCCCCGCCTGTCTGGATAACTGACTCGGCCAAAGACTTTCTTATCCGCAGACTCAGGATTCTTTTCATAATATTTATAGATTCCTTGCGGCTTGTTTTTCTCGTTCTCACTCATGATGCGTTCCTTTATCGGTTCACGCCCAAGAACTTTTCTGTCACATTTATAGTTCTGTAGGTCGCCTCACCGAGCTCTACAAATAACGTCCGAAATAAGTTTTACATCACTAACAGTAGTCGACTATTGATAGCCTTAACAATATTTATGAGAAATAAGTACCCTGTAGAAAGCTCAGATACTCGTTAGCAGGGAAAGTAATTCATCTACTGAAACGGATACTGTTTTTCATTGCTGTTGGTATTTATCTATGCAAATAGTTGTGCACTGATGGTTTGGGCGTTAATTTACAAGGCAGCCGAGCCTTTTTGTAGGATGAACAAGTAATGAAAACAATGAACAGAAGCTACAAGGAATTATTAGGTACCGAACTTTGCATTATTCAGTCACCGATGGCTGGTGTGCAAGGAAGTAATCTGGCAATTGCAGTGAGTGAGGCGGGAGGGCTAGGCTCTTTACCTTGCGGTATGTTAAGCATTGACCAAATCGTTAGTGAAATTAAGTTGATCAAAGCGGCGACCAATAAGCCATTCAATCTTAATTTTTTCTGTCATGAATCTTTTCCTTTCAATCAACAGCGCCAAGCCATTTGGCGAAATAAGCTGAAGCCGTACTTTGATGAACTCGGTTTAGGTATGGATTTTTCAGCAGGTGGTGCGAAAAGAGTGTCATTTAGCCATGAAATAGCCGATGCGATTGAATCGTTTTCACCAGAATTTATTAGCTTTCATTTTGGGCTACCCGATAATGACTTACTAGATCGAGTCAAACGTTGGGGAACAAAGGTAGTTTCGTCTGCGACAACAGTTGAGGAAGCTCTTTGGCTAGAATCACGCGGAGTGGATGGCATTATTGCACAAGGAATAGAAGCTGGTGGTCACCGAGGAATGTTCTTATCTAAAGATATCTCGACGCAGATGGGTTTGGTGGCGCTTCTTGCTCAAACTGTAAATCGAGTCAATGTTCCCGTGATAGCGGCGGGTGGTATTGCTGACAGCCGCTCAGTACAGTCTTGTCTGCAGCTAGGTGCTACAGCAGTACAAGTTGGAACGGCTTACTTATTATGTCAGGAAGCTCAAACGTCGGCACTTCATAGGCAAGCTCTGAAACAAGAGCAATCACAACATACCGCATTAACGAATATTTTTTCCGGTAAACCAGCGCGTGGCATCGTGAATCGCGCGATGAGAGAACTGGGTTATATGAGCTCATCCGTGCCGGAGTTCCCATTTGCTTCAATTGAAATGACAGAACTACGAAAAAAAGCTGAAAGCCAAGGCATGGATGACTTCACGCCATTATGGTGCGGCCAAAATCCCCAAGGTTGCCAAGAAATATCTGCAAGAGAGATGACACTTGCGTTAGCAGGGCAGCGTTAAGTAGCCAATGTTCGTCCAGTTAGGGACTGTCGTTTACTCCCCACTGGGCTGGTGATGAGCACTCTGAGTCGCATTGAGTGTATCGCGCACTAACGCCTGAGTTTGTTGTTTGAGTAATTTAACAAACTGCACCTCAATATCGTTGAGTGCGACCGTTTCTGGCGTTACCAGGTACATCTCAGTCACAGGCAGGGATTCATAAGGCGGAAGAGGCCAGAGTAATCCTTGCGCAACATAAGGCTTGGCACTTTCGACGGTGAGTGCGCCGAAGCCAATTCCTGCCATGATCATGCGGCGAACTTCTTCTACATTGGATGAAACAGCGACCAACTTTCCCCAAAACTGCTGCTGTTCGCGAAAGTGAGCAATCGCGTCCAAACCTTCTCCGGGTTGGTCACTTTCAAAAGAGATGTATGGTAAGCCTTTAATCTCATCTAACGTTAGGTCTTCTCGTCCAAAGCAAGGGTGTGTTCGCCCACAATAAAAGCCCATTTGCTCGTAACCGAGGAAGTCACAGCGAATGCCGGTTTTGGCTATTTTTTTATTGCTTAACCCTATATGCAGTATGCCGTCTGCAACGTGACTAACGATGTCAGTGCTTGGATGGGTATTGACGTTAAAAATAACGTTGGGATACAGAGCATGATAGTTCACCAGTGTGGCATCGAATGCCGGGCACTGCAGATGACTGGCAATCTCTATTGTCAGCTCGCCCTGAATATTATCGGCTTGATCAACAAACTGATCCGCCATGTTGCCGATGATACGGCTCACTGATGACGCATACTCGTAAACCCGCATTCCGTGCAGCGTAAGAGAAAATACGCCTTTTTTACGCATGATAAGTCGCTTATCGACGTGCTCTTCAAGTCGCTTCAACGCATTACTTACGCTGGGTTGGCTGAGCGATAACTTGCGCGCAGCAGCACTGATACCACCTTCGTTAACAATGGTTAAAAACGTATACAGTAAGTTCCAGTCGAGATTACGCAGAAGGCGATCTTTGGGGTTGAGCATGCAGTTTGTCCTTGAGTTGTTTGTTCATTGAATGACTGCCCATAGCGATAGGCTATGCATATCATACTAATTCATCATTATGGCTTTTAACTACTTTTTTCACATACTCAGTCTTGTCTTTGTGAGCGTTTGCTGAAGTGGAAGGGAAACATCTTCTTGGCGAGCGAGAGTCTGGAATGAAACGATAACAAAAGTAGAAGGGAATCCATGATGTCAAAAGGGAAATTTTTAGGTGCTTTGCTTGCTACCTCCGTGGCCGTTGCTGCTTCTGCGGGCGTTAACGCAGAAACCATTAAAATTGGTACAGAGGGGGCATATCCTCCGTTTAACTACTACACCGCGGATGGTCAGTTAGCTGGGTTTGATATCGAAATCGGTAAAGCGCTCTGCACCGAGATGAAAGTCGAATGCGAGTTTGTTGCTCAGGATTGGGATGGAATTATTCCAGCGCTGTTGGCGGGTAAATACGACATGATTCTGGCTTCCATGTTCATTACCGATGAGCGCAAACAACAAGTGGCATTCAGTGCGCCGTATCAGGCGTCTGCGATGACGTTTGTTGTCGATAAACAGTCTGACATTAAAGATGTGTCTCCAGAGGCGATGAAAGGCATGATCATAGGTGCGCAAGGCTCAACGACACAGGCTGAGTATCTGTTAGCGAAATATCCAGATTCTGAAGTGCGCTTATACCCTACGCAGGATGCGGTGAATCTTGACCTAGTCAGTGGCCGTATTGACGCTCAGGCAGGCGATATCATGCCAATGACGGATTGGCTAAGCTCAGAAGACGGCGCGTGTTGTGAGAAAGTCGGTAACTTGATCATGGACCGTCAATATGTGGGTGATGGTGTAGGCATCGCATTCCGCAAAGAGGATCAGGAACTTCGCCAGCGTTTGGACCAGGCGCTAGCCAGCATCATCAAAAATGGTACCTATCAGAAAATCAACGATGAGTTCTTCTCGATTAACTTACTGACTCTGAAATAAGCCAGTTTCGTGGCGGCTATCGTCGCCACTGAGTAGTAAATCATAAAGAGAGCGACGCGATGGATTATATGATGTATCTGAGTCTGGGCGACACTGGCTGGGGGGACGAACTGCTTAAAGGTTTAGCAGTAACCCTTGGATTAGCGCTGTGTGCCTTACCTGTTGGTTTATTTTTGGGAACTGGCGTGGCGGCACTGTCGATAAGTACAAGTAAAAGCCACCGTTGGTTTGCCAATATTTATACCACTGTGTTGCGAGGGCTTCCGGAGTTGTTAACCCTGTTTATCATCTACCATGGCGTCGGTCTACTGATTAACAAAACGCTGAAATGGATTGACCCGAGTAACAGTTTTTTTGAACTGAATCCGTTTGGTGCAGGTGTGATTGCACTTGGTCTGGTTTTTAGCGGATACGCCGCGGAGGTGCTACGTGGTGCCTGGAAAGCAATGGATAAAGGTCAGCGTGAGGCAGGATACGCACTCGCGTTGTCCAAACTTCAAATCTTCTGGCTGATAGAGCGCCCGCAACTGCTGCGTTTGGCTCTGCCGGGGTTAGGGAATCTGTGGATCAACTTATTAAAGGATACCGCTCTGGTGTCGGTCATCGCGCTTGATGACTTGATGCGCGCAGCGAACATCGCGGTTGGCGCAACGAAAAAGCCATTTTTGTTCTATCTCACGGTTTGTTTAGCCTATTGGGCGGTGTGCGTCTGCTGCGAAAGATTATTAGCAGTCATGGAGCAACACGCAAAGCGTGGCATTCGAGTAAGTCGTTAAGGAGAAAGTTATGACAGATTTTATCGCTAAAGTCGCTCCGATGTTACTCGATGGAGCATGGATGACACTTAAAATCACTTTTATTTCGGTTTCGATAGCGGCACTGTTGGCGCTGCCTATGTCACTATTGCGTGTTCAGCCGTCGCAGTTCTATCGCTGGCCAGTACAATTATTTATCTCTTTCTTTCGCGGTACACCACTGATTGCTCAGCTGTTTCTGCTTTATTACGGCTCCGGTCAGTTTCGTCCTTGGCTAATGGAAATGGGGATGTGGGGTTTCTTCCGTGACCCAGTCAACTGTGCGCTATTGGTATTTGCCCTTAACTCGCTGGCCTATCAGACCGAGATATTACGCGGTGCGATTCAGTCTGTTGACGCAGGTGAGATAGAAGCGGCCAAGTCAATGGGAATGAATAATAGCTTATTGTACCGACGCATCGTCATGCCGCTGGCGTATCGCATCGCTTTTCCCGCCCTTGGAAATGAATGCATTTTAATGCTCAAAGGTGGTGCGGTCGCGAGTGTGATTACCGTGATGGATTTAATGGGCCAAACCCGACGCGCATTTTCTCAGACTTTCGATATTTCGACGTATTTTTTGGCGGCGGCGATGTATCTGGTTATCGCAACCGCATTTGTTCTGGCCTGGCGTCAGGCAGAGCGTTACCTCTATCGTCATCAGATCCAGCGAACACCGGGCGCTAAGCCTGCCACCGTCGCGACGACCTGATTTTTCAACCAACCACAACCTGAAGGCAACAGGAGCAAAGACTCTTGTGGGCTCGTTTGACTTTAAAAAAGGATCAACACAATGAACAAGATTGAATTGAAAACGCCTTATTTGGTGTTTCTGGGCGATGCAAATGATCTTCTGATGGCGAAAGTCGCCAAAGGTGTGGCTCACTGGCGACCAGAAAAATGTCTTGCACAATACCGACTTCCGGGCGCGAAGGCAGACCTTGGCATCGCAGAAATGTCACCACGTGAGGCGGCCGCATGCGGAGCGAAAACCTTTATTCTTGGCCTCGCGCCAGTAGGTGGTACGTTGCCAATGGCTTGGGTTGATATTTTAATTGAAGCTATGGAGTCAGGGATGGACGTAGCAAGCGGTCTGCACATGCGTCTAAACGACGTTACTGAGCTGGTTGCTGCTGCTGAGCGAACTGGCCAACAATTATTAGATGTTCGCGTACCTCAGGGGCCAATGGTCTGTGGTACGGGCCTTCCTCGCACTGGTAAACGTCTACTAAGCGTTGGTACCGACTGTTGTGTTGGTAAAATGTTTACGACTCTGGCGATTCATCATGAGATGGAAAAACGCGGCATTCCGGCAACGTTCCGCGCCACTGGCCAAACCGGCATTCTCATTGAAGGCAGTGGTGTGCCAGTGGATGCGGTGGTATCTGACTTCATTTCTGGCATGGTTGAAACGCTCTCACCGGACAACGCGCCAGAGCACTGGGACATTATCGAAGGGCAGGGATCTCTGCTACACCCAGCTTATGCGGGCGTTAGCCTTGGTCTGCTGCATGGTGCTCAGGCGGATGTGATCATCGTTTGTCACGAAGCAGGTCGCACGCAAATGGATGAAATGGAAGGTTTCAGTGTGCCTGATCTACAAACGGTTATCGACATTAACCTTACTATGGGCCGCGTGACCAACCCGAATATTCGCCTAGGTGGTATCGCGCTAAATACCGTGAACTTGAGTGAAGAAGAAGCGTTGGCTGAAATCGCACGCATAGAGAAACAATTTGGTGTACCTGTGGTCGACCCTGTGCGGACTGGCGTAGCGAAAATCGTCGATGGCATTGAAGAGGTTTGTTATGCGTAAAATGAGTGTGCGTGTTGAAAGGTGGCCGCTACATGAACCATTCATCATTTCACGTATGGATCCAATGCTGCATGGTGAAGTGGTTGTGGTTGAGATTGAACAAGACGGACTCGTAGGGCGTGGAGAGTGCGAACGGATGAACGTCTTCGAGCCAGATTACCCATACGATGTATTGGCGGATGTTGAGTCTGTCGTTCAAGCGGTAGAGTCGGGTATCAGCCGAGACGAGCTACGTGAACTGCTGCCATCTGCAGCGCCGCGCAATGCAGTTGACTGTGCTTTATTTGAATTGGAAGCCAAGTTAAAACAGCAACCAGCATGGCAAATGGCGGGGTTTAGTGACGCACCGCAGCCAGTAACGACGGTATTCACTCTATCGCTTGATAGTGCCGAGAACATGGGGAAAGCCGCGGCAGCACAAAGTCATCGCCCGATCCTTAAGCTTAAGTTAGGTCGTGACGGCGATTTGGAGCGTGTTCGTGCTGTACGCAAGGCTGCGCCAAATACCCGGTTAGTGATTGATGCCAACACGGGGTGGAGTTTCGCGCAGTTGTGCGATTACTTGCCTGTATTAACTGAACTCGGTGTCGAAATGGTCGAGCAGCCGCTATCGTTTGAAGAAGAACACTTACTGGAAACCATCACTCCATTGTTGCCGATTACGGCTGATGAGTCATGTATTGACCGTACCTCGTTAGCCGCTTTGAAGGGACGCTATCAGGCGGTAAATATCAAACTGGATAAAACCGGCGGTATGACGGAAGCATTAGCTGTGCTTAAAGATGCGCAGGATATGGGATTCGAAGTGATGGTCGGTTGCATGATCGGCACCTCTCTCGCAATGGCCCCAGCACTGCTTCTCGCTCAACAGGCTCGATGGGTCGATATTGATGGACCGTTGCTTTTATCTGAAGACAGAACACCGGCGCTCAATTATCGCGAGAGCGTAGTCGAGCCAACACAAGGTGTGTGGGGATAATACTACAGCCTAAATCCTTTCTTACTCGAAGCCATGGTATATCGCCATGGCTTTTGTCATTCTGGCGACAGATAACTTACCGTCCTAAAACTTAGCTTGTCCTTCTTTGAGGCATGTAATTTCTTGTAACTATTTATTGGCTTTGAATTATCAAATGATGATTAGGGCTTGTGAGTATCCTAGTAATACGAAAGCGTCTTTAGTGACACTTTATAGAATATTGTTGTTTTGGTAAGTTAACTGGTTGTTTAAGCTAAAAATGGCGTTCAATACTCCCTAAGTAGCAACTATGTTGATAAGATGAGGGTGATGATCTTGAAAGAAGGTAAAATTACATCGGACAAAGAAAGCAATGTAATTCATTTAGGTGCATTTAGTTTGTTACTAAGAATCGATTTCTTTGACTGATTTGATTAAATACCGTGCGTGAAACGGAAAACCAAACTATACATCCTCAGTAAAGACTGATGTAATACCTTCGAGCTTTAATATTTGTGCGAGTAGCGCTGAGTAAAAGACTGTATATGAAAAAAATTATCTCCTTGGCTGTGTTAATTAGCCTAGCAGGGTGTGTTACGACAACTACCAATAATCCTGTTTTATCGGATGTGCATGTAGAGAAGTGTGAAGAGCTCGGTAGGCTGGTTGTCACCCAAGATAAAGAGTTCCAACCATCAATGTCAGTGTCATCGCTCGTTTTAAATCAATTGCCAGTTGTTGCTGAAGATTTTCAAGATGGTGTTCTGACCTGTAGCGTCGCCGGTGTTTCTGATACTGGCTATGCCATTGCTTATGACGAGAATTCAGAAATTTATCTACATCGAAAGTTTAGTGGCATCGACAAGGCGGCAACGTTAGATAGCCTGACCAAGCAAGTAGCACTAGAACAGCAAAGACGCCAAAACTTAGAGCGTGAGAAAAGAGAACAAGAAGAGGCGGCGAAACGCCAAGCCGTCATAAATGAACGCATCAAGTTTTGTTTAGATTTTGGGGCAAAGTACGCCGATATCCTGAAAGGGCACGGTATGAGGGTGGATAACGTGTCGGTACATGACTCGTGGAATAGTGGTGACTCAATCACTTGTGTTAATAGTTACGACGGTTACTGGGTCGATGACATCAATGAAAAGGGCACGGAACAAGTAAGAGAACAGCATGTTATCAATAAGAAAACGGGAGAGTATCAAACGATTTTTCGCTGATAATCGACCTTTAGATTAGGCCGAAACCTTAGATTACTCAGATTTCTATCTGTTTGCCCAAGCCTAATTCTAAATGCAAAGATAGACAGCAACATTCGATGAAGGGTTACCAGTTGGACAATGGATTCAGAATCCATTCAGTTCGAACACGGTAACCCTAGTTTAGTTTGGAAGTGTATTAAGCCAATAGTTCTCTTCTAACGATGTCTGCCCCAGCACTTAAGGCATTTAGCTTGCCTCTTGCGACTTGTCGAGACAACGGTGCCATACCGCAGTTGGTACAAGGGTAGAGCTTATCAGCATCAACAAACTCAAGTGCTTTGCGCAGCGTATTGGCGACTTCCTCGGCTGTCTCAATCGTATCGGTTGCGACATCAATTGCTCCTACCATCACTTTTTTACCTCTAATCAATTCGAGTAGCTCAATAGGCACACGAGAGTTGTGGCACTCTAATGAGATGATATCGATGTTAGATTTTTGCAGTTTTGGGAAGACTTCTTCGTATTGTCGCCACTCGGAGCCTAGCGTTTTTTTCCAATCAGTATTGGCTTTAATCCCATACCCGTAGCAAATGTGCACAGCCGTTTCACATTTCAGGCCTTCAATGGCTCTTTCTAATGCTGCAATTCCCCAATCATTAACCTCGTCAAAGAACACGTTAAACGCTGGCTCATCAAATTGGATAATATCCACACCCGCAGCTTCTAATTCTTTGGCTTCTTGATTGAGTATTTTGGCAAATTCCCAGGCCAGTTTTTCACGACTTTTATAATGATCATCGTACAGCGTATCGATCATGGTCATAGGACCAGGCAGTGCCCACTTAATCGGTTTGTCTGTTTGCTGACGTAAGAACTTAGCATCTTCTACAAAAACGGGCTTTTGGCGAGAAACCGGTCCCACGACTGTTGGGACGCTTGCATCATAGCGATCACGAATTTTAACCGTTTTGCGATTCTCAAAATCAACACCGCTTAGATGCTCAATAAAGGTGGTCACAAAATGTTGTCGCGTTTGTTCGCCATCGCTAACAATATCAATATCTGCGAATTGTTGTTCTTGCAAAGAAATACGTAGCGCATCCTGTTTGCCGGCTGTAAGTTCTTCACCTTCAAGTTTCCACGGTGACCAAAGGGTTTCAGGTTGAGCAAGCCAAGAAGGTTTAGGTAAACTGCCTGACGTTGAAGTAGGTAATAATTTTTTCATAATAAAGGCTGTCGTCTATTTGGGGTGATTATAAAGCGTAATTAGCAGACCAATTCTCAAGAATCGTTTTATAGGGTTTGATGAAGTTTTCCTCAGTAAACTTGCCCTGTTCAATAGCTAATTGACTGCGCTCTTCTCGGTCATAAACAATTTGAGTCAATGAATGATCGAGGTTTTTTAAATTGGGTTGATAGCGTTTCCCCGCTGTCGAATTAGCATTATAAATCTCAGGACGATATATTTTCTGGAAGGTTTCCATCGTGCTAATCGTACTAATAAGCTCAAGATTGGTGTAATCGTTAAGTAAATCACCAAAGAAATAAAAGGCCAAAGGCGCGACACTGTTTGGCGGCATGAAATAGCGAACCTGCAAACCCATTTTTTTGAAGTATTGCTCAGTTAAAGACGATTCGTTTGGCTGGTACTCAAAACCTAACACAGGGTGGTGATTTTCAGTCCTTTGATAGGTCTTACTGTCCGAAACGCTCAGGCAGATAACGGGTGTTTTTTTAAAGTTTTTCTTATAAGTTTCTGAATTTACGAAGCTCTTGAAAATCTTGCCATGTAAATTTCCAAAGTTATCCGGAATGCTAAACTGAGTTTGGTTCTTGTTATGCTCCAAAAGTAATACGCTAAAATCGTAGTCTCGTACATAAGAAGAAAAATTATTGCCGACAATGCCTTCAATGCGTTCGTTGGTTTTATGATCAACAACATTTGTTTTCAATACTTCAATTGAAGGGAAGGTTTGACCACTGCCTTCAATATCCAGATCAACTGAAATTATTTCCAGTTCTACTGAATAGCGATCGCCTGCAGGATTATCCCAGCTCGCTAAGGCGTTAAATCGATTGTTAATCATCTTTAAGGTGTTACGTAAATTACTTTGGCGGCTTTTTCCTCTGGCCAAGTTAGCAAAGTTTGTTGTGATACGCGTATTATCAGAAGGCTGATAATGTTCATCAAAGCAAATGCTATTAATTGTAAATGTAAAGTCTTTATTCATTTTGAGCTGACATCCTATACCTTAGGTAAACCTGAACTTATTCCTAGCTATCTCTGTACTTTCTAATTTATTTTTCTGACGTTATGTCTGTTGTTAGTGACAAAAAATCGAGTAGAGATTCAAATTCAATATTGTTTTGAGTTATAGATAGAATGTTTTTTATACCCTTGGTGCCATATGAATTAAAACGCTTTTACTTAATGTGGCACATGAAAAATATTCATGGTGTCGCATAGTATGGCGAAAAGAGTTGATGAACTACGCTAGGTTTTGCGGTTGAGGGGCGTCAGCAGGTTTCGCTACTCCGCGGTCATTAGATGGTTGATAACGCAGTAACTCACAAAAGTATTTCAACTCAGTTTATTCATGAGTTACTGCATAGTTTCATTACAGGCTTCTAGGATCGCCGAGTGCAAGTGCTACTTTTGAGGTTGGAGGTTTACCTAATGCTCGGCAAATTTGCCAGCCTGCTTCATTGACAGCATTGAGATCGACGCCCGTTTCAATACCAAGTTGCTCACACAGATAAAGCACATCCTCTGTGGCGACATTACCACTCGCACCTTTTGCATAAGGACATCCTCCCAAACCAGCAACAGCACTATCAACGGTGTTGATCCCCATGAGCAAGGCTTGGTAGATGTTTGCCAACGCTTGCCCATAGGTATCATGAAAATGAACCGCTAGGGAATCTTTTGGCAATTGACCCAGTAAAGAATCAAGCATGGCAATGACGCGATTAGGGGTCGCTTTACCAACTGTATCACCGAGTGAAATCTCATAGCACCCCATGTCAAACAGCGTATTTGCCACAGCAGTGGTTTGCTCTGGCTTGATTTCTCCCTCGTATGGGCAAACCATGGTGCAGGATAAATACCCTCGAACAGGAATGTTATGCTGCTTTGCCAATGCGATAACCGGTTCAAACCGCACGAGGCTTTCCGCAATACTGCAATTGATATTTTTCTGGCTGAAGGCTTCAGAAGCCGAGCCAAATACCGCGATTTGCTTTACACCACATTCCAGTGCTCGTTCTAACCCTGCTAAGTTCGGTGTGAGCGCGCTGTAAACCACGTCAGGTTGCTGATTGATACCAGTAAACACCTGAGCGGAATCAGCCATTTGTGGAACCCATTTCGGCGAGACGAAAGAGCCCGCTTCAATGTGTTTTAAGCCACTGTTGCTTAATTGGTTGATCAAGCGAATTTTGTCGACCAGCGTCACTGCCGTTTCATTTTGCAGGCCATCTCGTGCGCCGACTTCGACGATATTAACCTTCGCTGGTAGCATACTCTCGCTCCTTATCGATACAGTCACTCTCTGACGTAGAAGCCAAATGCAGCAGTATCGAACCATGCTGTACTTGGTCTCCATGCTGATAAAAAATTTCATCAACGGTGGCTGCTACGGGAGCTGTGATGGTGTATTCCATCTTCATCGCTTCGAGAACTAACAGCGGATCGCCAGCAGCCACTTCGTCGCCTTTGTTCACCATGACTGCGGAGATGACGCCGTTAAGTGGTGCGGTTGGGCTAAGCTCATCATCCTTGCCTTTCGGCGACTCAAAGCTTGGCTGGTGTGAGAATGTGCGTTGCTGTCCAAGATAAAATAGCGTTGTCTTCTGCTCGTCATTGAGCACACTGAAGGTATATCGTACACCGTCAATATCAACAATGAACGGGTTGTTTCTTTCGATCAGACAAACTCGATGCAATGCTTCTCCACATTGGACAGTGAAGTGGTCAGGCTGTTGAGCAACGGTTTCCTGTGAGGATTTTTGTAAACGAACCTGATGGTTGGCATTTGCATCTGTGAAGTTAAAGCGATAGATATTATTAACCGACAGTCTAAACCCTTGCGTGGTTGGAGCAGGTAATGCTGAGTCACTGGACTTTGAGGCCAGATCATTCCAACGAGCGACAGCCGCCAAACTTAGCCAGATAGATTCTGACACCTTTTGCTGCTCGTTAATGCCTTGCTGGTGCTTGATGAGGAACCCCGTGTCCAGCTCAACCTCAGCAAAGGCTGGCTGCGAAATAATGCTGTGCAGATAACCGATGTTGGTGGTGACGCCACGCACGTGATACTGAGTTAAAGCCTGTTTAAGCTGTTTGAGTGCAATGTCACGCGTTTGACCCCAGACAATCAGCTTACTGATCATCGGATCATAGTATTCGCTGATGGCATCGCTTTGTGTGACACCACTATCGACACGCACACACGCCAAGCGAACATTGCTGTCTGAGACTGGTTCTTTCAAGTAATCAATGCGGCCAGTCGACGGCATAAAGTCATTCTCGGCGTCTTCGGCGTAAATCCTCAGCTCGATTGAATGGCCGTTGTGCGTGATGTCGGATTGCGATATAGGCAAACGCTCGCCAGCCGCGATTTTGAACTGCCACTCAACCAAGTCAACGCCGGTAATCAACTCAGTGACCGGGTGTTCCACTTGCAGACGGGTATTCATTTCCATGAAATAGAACTGACCTCGGTTATCGAGTAAGAATTCAACCGTACCGGCACCAACATAGTCGATCGCTTGTGCTGCCTGAACAGCGGCTGCGCCCATTTGTTTGCGAAGTTCATCACTGAGCCCTGGTGCGGGTGCTTCTTCGACTACCTTTTGATGGCGACGTTGAATAGAACAGTCACGATCAGAGAGATAGACACAGTTGCCATGCTGGTCGGCGAATACCTGAACTTCAACGTGGCGAGGTTGTAATATACATTTTTCTATCAGAAGCTGTTTGTCGCCAAAGCTCGACAGGGCTTCACGTTGCGCGCCCTCAATGGCTAATGGCATTTCTGCCGCACTGTTGACCACTCGCATGCCTTTACCGCCACCACCTTGGGTTGCTTTGAGCATGATTGGGTAACCAATTTTCGCTGCTTCAGCTAATAAATGTTCTACACTGTTGTCTGCGCCGTGATAGCCCGGAACGAGAGGTACGTCGGCGTCAGACATGATTGCTTTGGCTTGAGATTTAGAACCCATTGCCTCAATAGCGCTGGTGGAAGGGCCAACAAATACAATGCCATTTTCACTGCACGCTTTCGCCAGTTTCGGGTTTTCCGACAGAAAGCCGTAGCCAGGGTGAATAGCATCGGCTTGCCATTTCTTTGCAGCACGGATGACGGCATCAATATCCAGATACGACTCACTCGCCGGAGCAGGACCAATAAATTCGGCAAAGTCAGCTTGTTTAACGTGTAAGCAGTCGCGATCCACTTCGGAATAGACGGCAACGGTTTCGATAGCCATGCTTTTTGCGGTTTTAATGATTCGGCAGGCGATTTCACCGCGATTTGCGATCAGTATTCTTTTAAACATGATTCCTCCAATTGGCGGCGCGCTTTTCAAAAAATGCAGTCAGGCCTTCTTGTCCTTCACTGGACACACGAGCAGCGGCAATTGCTTGGCTGGTGTATTCAATTAATGCGTGTTCGATAGGTTGGTTGTCACAACGTAAACAAAGTGCTTTTGCTGCCTGCATGGCGTGCGGGCCATTATTAAGCATGAGATCAATAGTACGATTGACCGCCTCTTGTGGCTGGGAATCGATTTGATGAAGGATATTCATCGACAGCGCAGTCTCTGCATCAATCAGTTCCGCTGTTAAAAAGTAGCGTCGGCTTTGCCGTTGTCCAATCGCTCGGATTACGTAAGGGCCGATCGTAGCGGGTAGTAAACCGAGCTTTACTTCACTCAAGCAGAAGCGGCTTTCAGGTGTGCCTATCGCGATATCACAACAACAGATAAGCCCAAGTGCACCACCAAATGCTGCACCATGAATCATGGCAATGGTTGGTTTGCTAAAGGTATCCAGCGTATGCAAAAGTTTTGCTAATTGCTGCGCATCTTGCAGGTTTTCACTTTCGGTTTTGGTTGCCATTGACTGCATCCAGCCTAAGTCTGCACCTGCAGAAAAGTGTTTACCTTGCGCGGTTAACACTAGTGCACGCAGAGAGTCGTCCTTTTCGAGCTGTTCCAGTGTTTCGATCAGTGAAGCAATCAATTCATCATTAAACGCGTTGTGTTTTTCTGGCCGATTTAGGCTCAACCAGGCAACGCCATTGCTGTCTTTTTCAAGCAGTAGTCCGGTCATGTGACTTCCTTTGTCTGACATTTCAGTCTGATATTCCAATACTCGCTAAACCGTATTTTGTTGATCATTGATGGATAGCGAGGAGTGAAGGTTTGCGTTTCATCCGACTACATACGGAAGATGCCAAATTTGCTGTCTGGTATTGGGGCATTGAGTGCGGCAGACAGAGCAATACCGACAACATCGCGGGTTTTCGCTGGATCAATAATGCCGTCGTCCCACAAACGAGCGCTGGCGTAATAAGCATGGCTTTGAGTCTGATATTGCTCAGCGATTGGGCGTTTGAAGGCTTTTTCTTCCTCTGCGCTCCAACTTTCACCTTTGCGAGTTTTGATGTCTCGGGTAACTTGCGCCATCACACCAGCCGCTTGTTCGCCACCCATGACGGAGATGCGAGCGTTTGGCCACATCCACATCATGGTTGGATCATAAGCTCGGCCGCACATACCGTAGTTACCTGCGCCATATGAGCCACCAATTACAACGGTAAATTTAGGCACGTCGGCACACGCAACAGCAGTCACCATTTTTGCGCCATGCTTAGCGATGCCTTCTGCTTCATACTTTTGACCAACCATAAAGCCAGTAATGTTCTGCAAAAAGAGAAGTGGAATTTTGCGTTGTGCACACAGCTCAATAAAATGTGCGCCTTTTTGTGCTGACTCTGAAAATAGAATGCCGTTGTTAGCAACGATACCAATGGGCATACCGTGGATATGAGCAAAGCCACAGACTAAGGTTTCACCGAACAAGGCTTTAAATTCATCAAATTGTGAATCATCAACTATTCGTGCAATCACCTCTTTTACATCAAACGGCTTTTTAAGATCGGTGCCGACGATGCCGTACAGCTCTTGCGCAGGAAAACGTGGTTCTTGCGGTGTTTTTTGCTTGAGTTGCACCGGTTTCAAGTGATTGATGTGAGAGATGGCCTGTCTTGCGATCTCTAATGCATGATGGTCGTTTTCTGCATAATAGTCCGCCACGCCTGACGTACGGCAATGCACATCCGCACCGCCAAGATCTTCGGCGCTCACTTCTTCTCCTGTTGCTGCTTTAACCAGAGGTGGACCGGCTAAAAAGATTGTACCTTGTTCTTTTACGATGATGGAAACATCACACATAGCAGGTACATAAGCGCCGCCAGCGGTACACAGCCCCATAACCACCGCAATTTGCGGAATGCCTCTGGCTGACATACGAGCCTGGTTATAGAAAATACGGCCGAAGTGATCTTTGTCTGGGAAGACTTCATCTTGACGGGGGAGGTTAGCGCCACCTGAATCGACTAAGTAAACACACGGCAGTTGGCACTTTTGTGCAATTTCTTGTGCGCGCAAATGTTTTTTCACCGTGAGTGGGTAGTAACTGCCGCCTTTTACCGTCACGTCGTTTGCGACGATCATACATTCGGTGCCGTCTATCACACCCACACCTGCAACCACTCCAGCACATGGAACGTAATCAGGGTACACATCCCAGCCAGCAAATTGACCGATTTCTAAAAAGGATGAGCCAGGATCGAGCAGGGCAAGAATACGCTCGCGGACCGGAAGCTTGCCTTTCTTCTGCTGATGTTCTCGCGCTTTTTCGCCGCCACCGTTCTCTATTTTCGCGGTCACGGTATAAAGTTGATCCACAAGTGACGCCATAGAGCGGTAATTTTCCTGATACTGCTCTGAATGGGTATTAATATTGGTCGTCAAACAAGCCATAAATAGCCGATCTCCATTCGGGGCGACAGGTATAGAATCCCTGTCACCAATTTAGGTTGAATAAGAAAATGTTTTTGAGTCAGAACGCCAGGGAGCTAATGTCTAGGCACTTTCGTTAAACAATTCGCGACCAATAAGCATACGTCGAATTTCTGAGGTGCCCGCCCCGATTTCATACAGCTTGGCATCACGAAGTAAACGGCCGGTATCAAACTCGTTGATGTAGCCATTACCGCCAAGTAGCTGTATCGCATCCAAAGCCATTTTGGTAGCCAGTTCAGCGCTGTAGAGAATCGCACCAGCAGAATCTTTACGTGTGGTTTCACCACGATCACAAGCAGCTGCGACAGCGTAAACATAGGCTTTTGCGGCATTCATTTGTGTGTACATATCCGCGACTTTTGCTTGCACAAGCTGGAATTCACCGATGGATTTG
This sequence comes from uncultured Vibrio sp., assembly GCF_963675395.1. Lineage (NCBI taxonomy): Bacteria > Pseudomonadati > Pseudomonadota > Gammaproteobacteria > Vibrionales > Vibrionaceae > Vibrio > uncultured Vibrio sp. The sequence goes on from NZ_OY776222.1 coordinate 822,486, forward strand.
CCAAACTGTTTACGGTCGTGGATGTACGGCACAACGATATCCATACACGCTTGCATGATGCCAAGCGGGCCGCCAGCAAGCACAACGCGTTCGTAGTCCAAACCGCTCATCAACACTTTCACACCTTGATTTTCTTTACCGAGAATGTTTTCGGCAGGGACTTCGCAGTTTTGGAATACCAACTCACAGGTGTTCGAGCCGCGCATGCCCAATTTGTCGAGTTTTTGCGCCTGAGTAAAACCTGGGAACCCGCGATCCACAATAAAGGCCGTGATGCCTTTGGAATTTAGGCTGGGCTCGGTCTTCGCGTAGACCACGTAAGTGTGTGCATCAGGACCGTTCGTGATCCACATTTTGTTGCCGTTGAGCAGGAAATATCGCCTTTTCGCTCGGCTTTAAGCTGCATAGAGACCACGTCGGAACCTGCGCCGGGCTCGCTCATGGCAAGGGCGCCAATATGCTCACCAGAGATGAGTTTAGGCAGATATTTGTCTTTTTGTGCTTGTGTACCGTTGCGGTGGATTTGGTTAACACAAAGGTTGGAGTGCGCGCCGTAGCTTAAAGCGACCGAGGCAGATGCCCGGCTGATCTCTTCCATCGCAATCACGTGCGCGAGGTAGCCCATGTTTACACCACCAAACTCTTCGCTGGTGGTCACACCTAAAAGACCCATTTCACCTAATTTGGACCAAAGATGGTTTGGAAAGTCGTTAGATTGGTCGATAGATTGCGCGAGAGGCGCAATTTCTCTTGCAGCAAAACTATTGATTTGCTCGCGAAGCAAATCGGTATTTTCGTCATAAACAAAGTTTAGGGAAGAGTAGGTAGATTTCATTGCGTGTCCTTGCCTTTACGTCACCTACATCCCAGTGTTGAGTTGTCAGGTGACTTTTTCGCCTTTCATGGATCTCAGTGTGTTTTGGCATCGCAACTGCGCCGCATTTAACTCCATCATTACCGCTTGAATGTCGTTTGCCTGCTGTTGCAATGCTGCCTTCTTCTCTTCGATCAACCGAATCATATAGTTCAACTGCTCAGTACTTTGATCGGTATCGTAGAGTTCAAATAACTCTTTAATATCTGCAAGAGAAAAGCCTAATCGCTTACCTCGCAAAATCAGTTTTAGTCGAATTCGATCGCGACCATTGTAGATTCGTGTATTGCCTTTACGTTCTGGAGTTAGCAGACCTAAATCTTCGTAAAAGCGAATACTTCGGGTTGTAATATCGAACTCCTTCGCGAGCTCACTGATCTTAAATGTATTCATTCTTTAACCTTACGACTTTCGTATAACATTCATCCGAATATACAGTTCGTTAACGTTAAAGTAAATAACTAGTGAACACTCTTGAGCCTTGATATTACTGGCGTTTACCCGAAACTGCTGATTCACTCGAACAAACAATAATCTCAAACTTGACGTTAACGTAAATGTTAGTATAGTTATGACGTAAACGTCAACAAAAGGTTAACGGAATGAAAAATGAAACATGGATTGTTGCTGCTAAACGAACGCCGATCGGGTCTTTTCAAGGTGCATTAGCTTCAACCGATGTCACTGAACTCGGGGCAACAGCGATTCAGAGCGCTTTAGCTGAAAGTCAGCTTGGTGCAAACAAAATAGATGAAGTACTGATGGGCTGTGTACTGCCTGCCGGTGTTGGGCAAGCGCCTGCAAGACAGGCAAGCTTGAAAGCGGATATGCCACAATCGATTGGTTGTACGACACTGAACAAAGTTTGTGGTTCTGGTATGAAGACAGTGATGCTTGCTCATGATTTGATTCAATCTGGCAACGCACATGCTGTCATTGCGGGTGGCATGGAAAACATGTCTTCCTCTCCTTATCTATTAAAGAAAGCGCGAGAAGGTTTTCGTTTAGGCCACGAACAAGTCCTTGATCACATGTTTTATGACGGTTTACAGGATGCCTATCAAGGTGAATTGATGGGTGTATTTGCTGAACAAACAGCACAAAAATTTCAGTTTAATCGCGAAAGCATGGATGGATGGGCTCAGCAATCAGTGACACGTGCGCAGCAAGCGATTGAACAGGGCTTGTTTAAAGAAGAGATCGTGCCTGTCAATGTGAAAAGTCGACGTGGTGATACCTTGGTTGTCGACGATGAGCAACCTAGCAAACTCGACGTTGCCAAAATCCCAACTCTGCGTCCTGCGTTTGCGAAAGATGGCGGCGTAACCGCGGCGAACTCTAGTTCAATTTCTGATGGTGCATCGGCTATGGTTTTAATCGACAGCGAGTTTGGTCAGCAGGAAAACCTGCAACCCCTTGCCAAAATCGTGGCTTATAGCACTCATGCGAGATTGCCTGAAGAGTTCACTATTGCACCAGTCTTCGCGATTGAAACGCTGCTGGAAAAAACGGGCTGGGACAAATCGGACGTTGACCTTTGGGAAATTAATGAGGCTTTCGCTGTTGTGACCCAATACGCGGTGAAAGTACTTGAACTCGATGAGAACAAAGTTAATCCGCGCGGCGGGGCTTGTGCGTTGGGTCACCCAATTGGCGCAAGTGGTAACCGAATCCTCGTCACTTTGATTCACGCGCTTAAACAGACCGGCGGTAAACGTGGCGTCGCATCACTTTGTATTGGTGGTGGCGAGGCAACCGCAATCGCGATTGAAATCTGCTAAATCATTCTCAACAAAGTTTCACTTACATAACAGTAGTCAGTAACAAGCTGAAAAATACAAGGATGTCATCATGACAGAACAAGTAAAGCAGTATATCGGTGGTGAATTCGCCATCTCCGATTCAAAACAATGGCTAGATGTAACCAACCCGGCAACCAATGAAGTGATTGCTCAAGTGCCTTGTGCCACGGAATCGGAAATGAATGCGGCGATCGCCAGCGCAACAGAGACGTTTAAACGTTGGAAAGAAGTGGCTGCGCCGGAGCGAGCGAGATTGATGCTGCGCTACCAACATTTGCTAAAAGAACAGCACGATGAGTTGGCAATATTGCTTTCAAGTGAGACCGGTAAAACCCTTGCCGATGCAAAAGGTGATATTTGGCGTGGTATTGAAGTCGTGGAACAAGCCGCGAATATTTGTAGCTCAATGATGGGCGAAACGGTGGAAAACGTCGCGACCAATATTGATGGGTACTCTTACATCCAACCGCTTGGTGTTTGTGCAGGTATCACACCGTTTAACTTCCCAGCGATGATTCCACTATGGATGTTCCCAATGGCGATTGCTTGCGGTAACACCTTTATTTTGAAACCGTCAGAGCAAGTGCCGCTTACCGCGATGAAACTGGCTGAGCTGTTCGAACAGGCGGGTGCACCAAAAGGCGTATTGCAAATTGTACACGGTACCAAAGAGCAAGTGGATCGTATTCTTACCGATCCCGTTGTTCGCGCTATCTCTTTTGTCGGCTCTGTGCCAGTCGGTGAGTACATCTACAAAACGGGTACTGACAACCTAAAACGCGTTCAGTCATTTGCTGGTGCGAAGAACCATATGGTCATCATGCCAGATGCGAACAAACAGCAGGTAATCAATAACCTGGTTGGCGCTTCAGTAGGTGCAGCTGGTCAGCGTTGTATGGCGATCTCGGTCGCGGTATTTGTCGGCGAAACCAAAGAGTGGATTTCGGAGCTTAAGGAGGCGTTATCTCAAGTTCAGCCTGGTGCGTGGGATGATGAAACCGCTGGTTATGGCCCGCTGATAAGCCCGCAAGCGAAACAACGTGTGGTGAATCTCATCAATGAAGGTAAGGCGTCTGGCGCAAACTGTGTTCTGGATGGGACAGATTGCCAAGTCGTTGGCTTTCCTGATGGTAACTGGGTTGGTCCTACACTGTTTACAAACGTGACAACAGACATGTCGATTTATCAGGAAGAGATCTTTGGTCCAGTACTGCTCACCATGGAAGTGGATAACCTGGACGAAGCGATTGAACTGATTAATGCCAACCGTTTTGGTAACGGCACGTCTATTTTCACGGCGAATGGCGCCGCCGCGAGAAAGTATCAGCACAATATTGAAGTGGGTAACGTGGGGATCAACGTGCCAATTCCGGTACCATTGCCATTCTTCTCATTTACGGGTTGGAAAGGCAGTTTCTATGGTGATTTGCATGCTTACGGTAAACAAGCGGTTCGCTTCTATACCGAAACGAAAACTGTAACCGCGCGCTGGTTTGAAGACGACATCCCAAGCGGCCCGAATATGACTATCGAGCTCAACTAACCATCCTCGCTGACAACATTCTGGCCAAGCCGAAGTCAGAGCTTGGCCTAGATTCGATTGAAATGAATTAGACCCTAGGATTTCAAGATGGATTTTGAATTAAACGAAGATCAAATCGCATTCGCAGACGCGGCGAAACAGTTCGCGGAACAAATGCTGGCACCTCATGCGGCAGAGTGGGATGAACAACAACATTTCCCTAAAGATGTCCTTCGTCAGGCGGGTGAGCTGGGATTTTTGAGCATCTACACCCCACCGGAGCACGGGGGCTTGGGACTTTCTCGTCTGGATGCTGCAATCATTTTTGAACAACTGGCGATGGGCTGTACTGCAACTACTGCGTTTATGACTATCCACAATATGGCGACCTGGATGATCACCAGCTTTGCCAGGCCGGAAGTGGCTCAGCAATTTAGTGGCGAATTGATTGCCGGTGATAAACTGGCTTCTTATTGCCTCACTGAGCCCAATGCAGGTTCTGATGCGGCTTCGCTGACGACAAGTGCAGTGCGTGATGGTGACGAGTTTGTTTTGAATGGCGCAAAAGTGTTTATCTCTGGCGCGGGCGATACTGACGTACTGGTCGTAATGGCGCGTTCATGTGGTGAAGGGGCTGCTGGTGTGTCTGCCTTTATTGTGCCTGCTGACAGCGAAGGCATTAGTTACGGTAAGAAAGAAGAGAAAATGGGCTGGAACTGTCAGCCAACTCGTATGATCACCTTCGAAAATGTTCGCATACCGGCAGAGTATCTGTTGGGTGAAGAGGGTGAAGGCTTTAAGTTCGCTATGCTCGGTCTTGATGGGGGGCGAATCAACATCGCCACATGTTCTGTTGGTACAGCCCAGCAAGCACTGAACGAAGCAAAACAGTACATGACGGAGCGTAAACAGTTCGGCCGCTCATTGGCACAATTCCAGGCGTTGCAATTCAAACTAGCGGACATGGCGACAGAGCTGGTCGCTGCACGTCAAATGGTGAGACTTGCTGCCGCCAAACTGGATGCTCAACACGCAGAAAAAAGTGCTTACTGCGCAATGGCGAAACGATTCGCGACTGATGTGGGCTTCAAAGTTTGTGACGAAGCGCTGCAAATCCACGGTGGTTACGGCTACATCAAAGAATATCCGGTCGAGCGCCACTTCAGGGACGTTCGTGTGCATCAGATTCTTGAAGGTACCAACGAAATCATGCGTCTGATCATTTCTAGACGTTTACTCACGGAAGGCGTTGAGCTGGTTTAGTCAGTGAGACAGAGCTGCACCGAAAGGATTAATAAAGGGATTGAAAGATTATGACGGAACAAATCAAATTAGAGCGCGAAAATCACTTTGCTAAGCTAACCATCAGCAATCCACCTGCGAATACGTGGACGCTAGAGTCTCTGAATCAGCTTAAAGAGTTGGCGATTGAACTTAGCAACGACCGTTCTATTTATGCTTTAGTTTTAACAGGCGAAGGGGAGAAGTTTTTCTCGGCTGGCGCGGACCTTAACAACTTTGCATCGGGTGATAAATCGCAAGCGGCAGATATGGCGTTCGCGTTTGGCCAAGCGTTTGAAGCATTGTCTGCATTTGATGGCGTTTCTATTGCAGCCATCAATGGCTATGCGATGGGCGGCGGACTAGAAGTGGCGATGGCGTGTGACATTCGTATCGCTGAAGAACAGGTACAAATGGCATTGCCAGAAGCCACTGTCGGCTTGTTGCCTTGTGCCGGAGGAACGCAAAATCTTACTGCGTTAGTCGGCGAAGGTTGGGCGAAGCGCATGATCTTGTGTGGTGAACGTGTGACTGCTGAGCGAGCGGAGAAAATTGGTTTGGTCGAAGAGGTGGTCGCGAAAGGCCAGGCATTAGACGAAGCAATGGCATTGGCTCAGCGTGTTGCGGGTCAATCGCCTAAGTCTGTATCTGCATGCAAAACACTCATCCAGAATCGACGCAGCCAGACTCATGCGGCAGGGTTAGTGTTGGAGCGTGAACTGTTCTTACAGCTTTTCAATACGCAAGATCAGACAGAGGGCGTAAATGCGTTTTTACAAAAGCGCAAGCCTAACTGGACCAATAGTTAAGGAGTTACCATGGTCAATAAAGTGAATATGACCAGCAAAGTCAATGTGTCAAAGCTTGAATGTGCTGATGGCTCCATCATCGGTGTGCTGGAATTAGATAACCCAGCATCACTTAACGCACTGAGCTATGTGATGATCGAGCAACTCTATAATCAACTGCTTGAGTGGCAAACAGATGACAATATCGTCGCGGTCGTTTTACATGCTCAGGGTGAAAAGGCATTCTGTGCAGGTGGTGATATTCAAGCGATCTACCGCGCGTTAGAGAACAAAGAGCAAGATTTTGAAGCGGCGTTTTCAGCCATGGAAACGTTCTTCGACCTCGAATATCGCTGTGATCATCTTATTCATACTTACTCAAAACCCATTATTGCTTGGGGGCATGGCTACCTGATGGGTGGTGGTGTGGGTTTGTTTATGGGCGCGAGCCATCGCGTGGCAGAAACGACTACACGATTTGCGATGCCAGAAATCAAGATTGGTCTTTATCCTGACGTGGGTGCGACCTATTTTTTGAATCAGTTACCAAAACATTTCGCACTGTTTCTTGGCTTAACCGCATGTCAGATCAACGCGACCGACATGAAAGCATTAGGGTTAAGTCAATGGATTGCATCTCCAGATAGTAAGGGAAGTTTCTTCGCTCAACTCGCCAGTATTCGTTGGAAGAGTGAAGTGGATATTAACGAGAAAATTGCGACGCTACTTCACTCACTATCAATCAAAGAGCCGGGTGAGGGCATGCTGTTACCTCATGCTAATTTGATCGAGCAACTTTGTCGTGGTGACTTATCAACGATAACTGAAGCGATAACCAGCACTGATGTGGATGATAAATGGTTCGTGAACGCGCAGAAAACGCTCAGGTATGGCAGTCCTCTCTCCCTCAATATTACTTACCAGCAGCTAACTCAATATCAAAGCCTCTCACTGGAAGCCTGTTTTGATTTGGAGTTCAATCTGACTCTGCGCTGCGGTTTAGAAGGTGACTTTAGAGAAGGCGTTCGTGCACTCATCATTGATAAAACCAACCAACCGACGTGGATGCACAAATGTGTTGTTGATGTAACACCGCAGGAGCTGCAACGCTTTTTTGCGCCGATTGATTCCGTTGATTACCCATTCACCAAAACACAATTGGCTTCGGCAGAACTCTAGTTCAATGGAATAGTTAAACGCAGTATCCGTACGACGAAGCGATAAGGAAGAGATATAACATGGATAAAATAGCATTTATTGGTCTTGGCAACATGGGTGCACCTATGGCTAAGAATCTCGTCAAAGCAGGTTTAAATGTTGAAGTTTTTGATTTAAATCCGAACGCGATAGAGGAACTAAGCGCACTTGGTGCTTCGAGTGCTGATTCTGTTAAGCAAGCGGTACAAGGAGCGAGTGTTGTCGTTACTATGTTGCCAGCCAGTCAACATGTCACAAGCGTCTATCTTGGCAAAGATGGCATCTTAGAAAGCGTAGAATCTGGAACGTTACTGATCGACTCGTCAACAATCGACCCTGCGACGGCAAGAATGGTTGGTTCAAAAGCACAGCAGCTTGGTATCAGCTTTGTCGATGCGCCTGTTTCGGGCGGTGTTGCTGGCGCAGCTGCTGGGACACTGACATTTATTGTTGGTGGTTCACAAGAGAACTTTGTTCAGACAAAGGTGGTGCTTAGCCATATGGGAAAAAACATCTTCCATGCAGGTGAAGTTGGCGCGGGACAGGTGGCGAAAATCTGCAATAACATGATGCTGGGTATTCTGATGAGCGGCACTTGTGAGGCACTTAACCTTGGTATAGAGAACGGTCTCGATCCTAAAGTGCTGTCTGACATTATGTTGCAAAGCTCTGGGCGTAACTGGGCACTAGAACTCTACAACCCATGTCCAAGCGTGATGGAAAATGCGCCAGCGAGTAATGGCTATCAAGGTGGCTTTATGAGTCAGCTAATGGCCAAAGATCTTGGTCTCGCTATGGAAGCGGCAGTTGCCAGTCAAACTTCAACGCCAATGGGTAGCCTAGCACGCAATCTATTTAATTTTCATAACGGTCAGGGTAACGGAGAAAAAGATTTTTCTAGTTTGTTTGAGTTCTACCAAAAGCAAAATCAGGCCTAAGGAGCGCTTATGGAGTTAGCAAATAAAGTCATTGCAATTACAGGTGCAGGCCAGGGCTTGGGAAAACAGATGGCACTATCACTGGCTCAAAGTGGTGTCAATCTGGCTCTGATTGATCTCAACCCAGAGCAGTTGAGCGAGACACAGGCAGAGTGTCAATATCTGGGAGTAACTGCGCGTAGCTATGTGACTAATGTAACCGACGAACAACAAGTTTGTGCTGCCTTTGAGCAAATTGCAGCAGACTTTAAACAGCTGAATGGCTTGATAAACAACGCCGGTATTATGCGTGATGGTATGTTTATTAAAGTCAAAGATGGTCAGGTAACGCCCATGTCTCTGGAGCAGTTTCAGTCGGTTATAGATGTGAATGTGACTGGTACCTTCTTATGTGGTCGTGAGGCGAGCAAAGTAATGCTCAAGACTGACAGTAAAGGTGTGCTAATTAATATATCAAGCGTCGCGCGTGCCGGGAATATCGGACAAACCAATTACTCCGCATCGAAAGCCGCGGTTGCTGCTATGGCTACCGTATGGGCGAAAGAACTGGGTCGTTTTGGGATTCGCTCCGTCGCGATTGCGCCCGGAGTTATCAAAACCGCGATGACGGATCAGATTAAACCAGAAGCCATGGAACGCTTGCTCAGAATGATCCCTGTTGGGCGCTTGGGTCTCGCTGATGAAATCTCTGCTACCGTGAAATATGTGTTAACTAACGAATTCGTGACCGGAAGAGTATTAGAAGTTGATGGTGGTATGCGAATGTAAACCCGCTCACAAGGCTAACAATGTCCGCTGTATTGTTAGCCAATAGCAGCGTTTCTTAATGGATGCTAACTCCGATCGTGTCTGCTTCATTTCTTCTTCGGCCGATATCCACTTAGCGATGCCTTCCTCCCCATTTTTTAATCGCCCTTCTTAAAACCGTGCATAGTTCACACTTTGTCATACACATTAAAGGGCACGCAGTATCATATATGCAAACGTACAAGAACGGTGCAGATGAAATTTATAATGTTATGAGACTGTTACCACATACTGTGGGCATTGTTTGTTCAAACCACACCGTTGTGGTGCAATCATTAGTGTTCGATGTAAATTTTTTGTATTGAAAAATTTAGAAATTAATCTACCCAAAAATCTTGAAATACAAAAATAATAATATGTTAATTTTAACTTGTTGATATTTATAAATTAATTTTTGTTGTTTGAGTTAGGTATGACTTTCTAAGTCGTCAAGATCAACAGGCCACCTTTGTATTTCTAAGCACAAATTTCCAACATTTTCTGAATGTATTTATAGAAATGGTTTGAGATCGAACTAATTTTCAGGCATTTTATATTTAACTAACCGTTCAATTAAAAATGAAAGGGGACGAAATGCCGAAGGTGGGAATGCCTGAAATCAGGAAACCACAGCTTGTAAAAGCGACGATGTCCGTGATTGACAGGGTCGGTTTACACGCTGCAAGCATCTCGTTGATCAGCAAAGAGGCTGGAGTATCAACGGGGATCATCAATCATTATTTTGGTGGTAAGCACGGGCTGTTGGAAGAAACGATGCGCGAGATCCTTCGCCAGCTTTCATTCACGATCACGAAAAAGCTTCGAGAGTTGCCAGCTGATGCTCATCACCAACGTATCAATGCCATTATTGACGGCAACTTTGTTGGCTTTCAGGCAGAAAACAAAGTCGCTAAGACTTGGCTAGCTTTCTGGTCTTACTCTATGCATGACGAGCAGCTCAAGCGTCTGCAACGAGTGAATGAACGACGCCTTCTGTCCCATCTAAGAAGAGAACTAAAAGCACTATTAAGTGCGGAGCAAGCAGAATTGGTTGCTCACGGGATTGCGTCACTGATCGACGGTATATGGCTTCGCGGAACGCTCAACCCGCAAGGCATTGATGCTGAGAAAGCAAGAGTCATCATCAATGACTACCTAGAAAAGCAGCTAACGTTTTACTCTCATAAATTATAAAAGTCACAGGTCTTCACAATGGAAATGAAAACACACTACATCGATGGTGCTATGTATATCGGATGTTCTGAAGAGCATTTCACCACATACAATCCGGCCAATGGTGAGCCATTAGCTAATGTTAAACAAGCTAACCAGCACGATATGGAAGCGGCTATCGAATCTGCAAAACGTGGTTTTGCAAAATGGTCTGCGATGACGTCTATCGAGCGTAGCCGTATTCTGCATAAAGCGGTAGCAATATTACGCGAGCGAAACGATGAACTAGCAGCGCTCGAAGTTGCTGATACCGGTAAGCCAATTCAAGAAGCGATTGCTGTTGATGTGGTAACGGGTGCTGACGTGATTGAATATTACGCTGGACTAGCCCCGAGTCTACAAGGTGATCAGCAACCGCTAAACGAAAACCAGTTTTTCTATACGCGCCATGAACCACTAGGTATTTGTGCGGGCATCGGTGCCTGGAACTATCCAATTCAAATTGCGATGTGGAAATCTGCGCCAGCATTGGCTGCGGGCAACGTAATGATTTTTAAACCCTCAGAAGAAACACCACTGACTGCGTTAAAACTTGCGGAAATTTACTCAGAAGCAGGCGTACCAGATGGCGTATTCAACGTTGTGCAAGGTGATTACCGTGTTGGTCAGATGCTAACGGCACATCCCGATATTGCAAAAGTATCATTCACGGGAGAAGTGGGTACGGGCAAAATCGTGATGGGCGACAGTGCGAAAACGCTCAAGCAAGTTACGATGGAGCTGGGTGGTAAGTCACCACTGATCGTATTTGATGATGCAAAATTAAACGACGCTGTTTCAGCGGCGATGGTGGCTAACTTTTATACTCAGGGTGAAGTTTGTACCAACGGTACGCGCGTGTTTGTTCATGAAGCCATTTATGACGAGTTCGTTGCGCAGCTGAAAACGCGTACTGAATTATTGATTGTCGGCGATCCTCTAGATGAAAACACCCAAATCGGTGCTCTGATTTCAAAAGACCATGAAGGCAAAGTGTTGTCTGCGGTTGAAGAGGCTAAGGCAAGTGGCGCAACGCTACTGACTGGCGGTTACAAAGTCACGGACAACGGCCTGGAAAGCGGTAACTTCGTTGCACCAACAGTATTTGTTGATTGTGACGATAGCATGAGTGTTGTGCAGCACGAGATTTTCGGCCCGGTTATGTCAGTGCTGAAGTTCAGTAATGAAACTGAAGTTATCGAACGTGCCAACGACACTGAGTACGGTCTGGCTGCGGGTGTCTTCACTCAGAATCTATCGCGCGCTCATCGCGTGATTCATAAAATTCAAGCGGGTATCTGCTGGGTGAATGCATGGGGTGATTCTCCTGCAGAGATGCCTGTCGGCGGATACAAACAATCTGGTATTGGTCGTGAAAACGGTGTCGAAACACTGAAACACTACACGCAAACTAAGAGCGTGCTGGTTCAGCTGAGCGACTTCGAAAGCCCTTACGCTTAATACCAATCGTAGTAGATAACTGGCCATTTTAGCTGGTTAAAATGCTCGATAACTTCGTTGTCAATTTTGATTGTAGGCTTACTACTTATCGAAAATTTCCGCCTTGTTCTCTAGCATTTTTCCTACGCTATCGCTGTCCACTTATTTACTGTGATTGGTATAACCTTCCAGGAGAATCAAAATGCAACAACACTACGATTATATTATCGTCGGTGCGGGTTCGGCCGGCTGTGTTTTAGCGGATCGCTTAAGTGAAAGCGGTCAACACTCTGTTTTATTACTAGAAGCGGGTGGTACGGATAAGAGTATTTTTATCCAGATGCCGACGGCGCTCTCTTACCCGATGAACACTGAAAAGTACGCTTGGCAGTTCGAGACCGTGAAAGAAGATGGCCTTGATGGACGCCAACTACACTGCCCACGCGGTAAAGTTCTTGGCGGTAGCTCTTCGATCAATGGCATGGTTTACGTACGTGGCCACGCTTGTGATTTTGACCAGTGGGAAGAAGAAGGCGCAAAAGGTTGGAACTACCAAGCGTGTTTACCTTACTTCCGTAAAGCGGAATCTTGGGTTGGTGGCGCAGATGAATACCGTGGCGACCACGGCCCAGTTGGTACCTGCAACGGTAACGATATGAAGCTCAACCCGTTATACGAAGCCTTTATCCAAGCAGGTAAGGATGCGGGTTACCCAGAAACGGATGATTACAACGGTTATCAGCAAGAGGGCTTCGGTCCGATGCACATGACCGTTGACAACGGCGTGCGCGCTTCGACGTCTAATGCGTACTTAAGCCGCGCCAAAAAGCGTAATAACTTCACGTTAATCAAGCGAGTCACTGTACACCGCGTCTTACTTGAAGACAAGAAAGCGGTAGGCGTTGAATTTGAGCAATCTGGTTCGGTAAAACAGTGCTTTGCCAACAAAGAAGTTATTTCGAGCGCAGGCTCAATTGGCTCAGTACAGCTACTGCAACTTTCCGGTATTGGCCCGAAAAACGTGCTGGAAAAAGCGGGTATCGAGGTGAAGCACCAATTGGAAGGCGTAGGTCAAAACCTGCAAGATCACTTAGAGGTTTACTTCCAATATCACTGTAAACAGCCAATCACACTGAACAGTAAGTTAGGTTTGGTCAGCAAAGGACTTATCGGTACCGAGTGGATCCTTACCCGTAAAGGCCTTGGCGCAACGAACCATTTTGAATCTTGCGCGTTTATTCGTTCTCGCGAAGGTTTGAAGTGGCCGAATATTCAATACCATTTCTTACCAGCTGCGATGCGTTATGACGGTCAAGCGGCATTCGACGGCCATGGATTCCAGGTTCATGTCGGTCCGAATAAACCAGAAAGTCGTGGTTCAGTGGAAGTCGTATCTGCGAATCCGAACGATAAACCAAAGATCGAGTTCAACTACATCTCAACTGAGCAAGATAAGCAAGACTGGCGTGATTGTATCCGCCTGACTCGCGAAATCTTGAACCAGCCAGCAATGGATGAATTTCGCGGTGATGAAATCCAGCCAAGTTTGGATGTCACTACCGACCAGCAGATCGACGAGTGGGTAAAGCGAAATGTCGAGAGCGCATACCATCCTTCGTGCAGTTGCAAAATGGGCGCGGACAATGACCCATTAGCAGTACTTGATGAGCAGTGTCAGGTGCGCGGTATTCAAGGTTTGCGCGTTGTGGACTCATCCATTTTCCCCACCATTCCGAACGGCAACTTGAATGCGCCAACCATCATGGTGGCAGAGCGTGCGGCAGATATGATCTTGGGCAACAAACTCGAATCACAAAATAATATACCGGTTTGGATAGCACCGAATTGGCAAGAGACTCAACGAATTCATCCCCCAAAAAGAGATTTAGCTTCGATCTCTAAATGAATAACAAATTAACAAGTAAGTCAGAAATCATTACAAGGAACTAAACATGTCTAAGATCACTAAAATTTTCTCATCTATCGCGTTAAGTACCTTAGCTACTGGTGCTTACGCAAACCAATGTGAAACTGTTCGATTTGCAGATGTAGGTTGGACAGATATTACTGCAACAACCGCCGTTACTTCCGAGCTTCTAAAAGGTTTGGGGTATAAGACCAAGACAGATCTGCTTTCTGTACCAGTAACCTATTCGTCAATGGCAAATGGCGACATCGATATTTTCCTGGGCAACTGGATGCCAACAATGGAAGGTGATATAGCTAAATACCGTGATGCTGGCACCGTTGAAACCGTTAAAGCTAACCTTGTAGGTGCAAAATACACGCTCGCGGTACCAAAATACGTTTACGATGCTGGTGTGACGAGCTTTGCTGACCTGGTAAAACACGCTGACAAATTTAAAGATCGCATTTACGGCATCGAACCGGGTAATGATGGTAACCGTCTAATCCAATCCATGATCGACGGCGATGCGTTTGGCCTGAAAGACTTCAGCTTAGTCGAGTCTAGTGAGGCTGGTATGGTTTCACAAGTCGCTCGCGCAGTACGTCGCAACCAGTGGATTGTTTACTTGGGGTGGGCGCCGCACCCGATGAATAACAATGTTGAGATGGAATACCTGTCTGGTGGCGATGACTTCTTCGGCCCAAACTATGGTGGCGCTAACGTTTATACCAACGTGCGTAAAAACTACCTTTCTGAGTGTCCAAATGTCGGTCAGTTAGTGAAGAACTTAGAGTTCAGCTTGGAAATGGAAAACGAGTTAATGGAAGCGATTCTTAACCAGAAGCAAAAGCCATCGAAAGCGGCTCAAGCTTGGTTAAACGCCAATCAAGATCAAATCGAAGCGTGGCTGAAAGATGTGAAAACAGTCGATGGCCAAGATGCGCAAACAGCAATCTCTGCATACTTAAAATCAAACGCTTAATTCGGTCTTATCGGGTGGGCTGCAATGCCCGCTTCATTAACACAAAGGGTTTATTGTGAATATGATTACAGACAACAAACTACCACTAGGGCAGTGGATGGAAACAGGTGTTGATTGGTTAACCATCAATGCTGCGGGTTTCTTTGATACGATTTCTATTACACTTGAAACCATCATTATGTTTGTGGTGGACATCTTCAAATGGATGCCACCTTCGGCTCCAATCATTATGACGGCCGCTATCGCTTGGTTTCTACACCGTAGTATTCCTCTTGTGGTATTTATCGTGCTTGCTTTGTTAGCGATTCTCAACCTTGGCTACTGGCAAGAGATGCTGGAAACCTTTGTCCTTGTTTTCGCAGCGACAACGATTTCCGTATTAATTGGTGTACCTCTGGGCATTATGGCGGCACATCGTCCTTGGCTATACACATTACTCAGACCGATTTTGGACTTGATGCAAACCGTACCAACGTTCGTATACCTAATCCCAACACTGGTTCTGTTTGGTTTAGGTATTGTACCGGGGCTTATCTCGACGATTATCTTCGCCATTGCGGCACCAATTCGCTTAACTTATCTGGGCATTATTAAAGTGCCGGAAGAGCTGATTGAAGCGGGTAAAGCATTTGGTGCAAGCCGCATGAAACTGCTGTTTAAAGTAGAGCTACCTGCGGCACTACCAAGTATCATGGCGGGCGTAACCCAGTGTATTATGCTGTCGCTTTCTATGGTGGTGATTTCGGCATTGGTGGGTGCAGACGGTTTAGGTAAGCCTGTCGTACGTGCACTAAACACGGTAAACATTTCACAAGGTTTTGAAGCGGGTTTAGCCATTGTTCTGGTTGCAATCATCCTCGATCGCTTGTGTAAAGCACCAAACCAGAAGGAGGCATAATCATGGACGCAATTACTATTGAAAACCTCGATGTTGTTTTTGGTCAGCAACAAGCGCAAGCACTGACTCTGCTTGATCAAGGTAAATCACGACAAGAGATTATCGATGAAACCGATCAAGTGGTTGGTGTCGACAATGTATCGTTGAGCGTTAAACAAGGCGAAATCTGTGTGCTCATGGGCTTATCCGGTTCAGGTAAGTCCAGCTTGCTTCGTACTGTGAATGGCTTGAACGATATCTCCCGTGGTTCTTTGAAAATCAAAGACGGTGACAACATGGTGGAACTCGCGAACTGTGATGAGCAGACATTGCGCCACTTGCGTACACACCGAGTTTCTATGGTGTTTCAAAAGTTTGCTTTGATGCCATGGTTAACGGTATTAGATAACGTGGCCTTTGGCTTAGAAATGCAAGGTATTAGCAAAGCTGAACGTCGTGAAAAAGCGCGTGAACAACTTGAAATGGTTGGCTTGTCAGAGTGGGAAAGTAAGTTCCCTCACGAGCTCTCTGGTGGTATGCAGCAGCGTGTTGGCTTAGCTCGTGCATTCGCGATGAATACTGACATCCTATTGATGGATGAACCGTTTTCGGCACTCGATCCATTGATTCGTGCTCAGCTACAGGATGAACTGATTCTTCTACAAAAGAAGTTAAACAAGACAATTCTGTTCGTAAGTCATGATCTGGATGAAGCACTTAAAATCGGTAACAACATCGCAATCATGGAGTCGGGCAAACTGATTCAGCATGGTAAGCCAGAGCAAATCATCCTGACACCAGAGAACGATTATGTAGCAGACTTTGTCGCTCATACTAACCCGCTAAATGTACTCAAAGGTCGCTCTTTGATGCAGTCGAGTCACTCATTAGTACGTGAAGATAAGCGCGTTCTTATTTGTCCTGAGAATGGAATTTGGGTGACGCAAGAACCGCAAGGACTAAGTTTAATCGATACTGACAGGTTATTGATTCTTTGGGATAGTGAATCATCGCACCTTGATGATGTGAAAGAAAACGCGTTGGTTCAGGTTAGCCCGGATATCAGTATGCGCGAAGCAATAGAACTTAAACAGCGCAGTAACCAGCCTTTATTGATGGTAGAAGATAACCAGTTGGTAGGCATACTGAGCGACAATGAGCTGTATGATGCGCTACTCGGTAACTTCAGGTCAGATAAAGTAGCTTAATTACTCCAGAACAGAAAGTTCAAGAATAATAATAGCCGCAGCATCGTTATGCTGCGGCTTTTGTCTATGTGGTTTTGAGTATACACGTCATTCTGAACAGCGAGGAACGTGATTCAGAATCTACTTGTAGAACACTTTGCTGTTAGGGCAATCCCTAAAACTTCTAACCGTGCGGATAGTAGATTCCTAGTCTCGCCAAGGCTCGTTGGAATGACGTCGATGAAAGAGAATAGAACACGGCCATCCTGAAGAATCTTTCAGTGATGAAAACTCAGGATTATTGATCCTCTTTTTCTTTGTCCTTATTCACTGCCTTCGCAATATCTTGTACCGCCTCAACTAAGTTAATTGGCATTGGGAAAATAATCGTTGAGGTTTTGTCCGTGGTGATTTCAGTTAGTGTCTGCATGTAGCGTAATTGCAGTGCATTTGGGGCTTCATTCAACATTTTAGCTGCATCTTTTAACTTGTTAGACGCCTCTAATTCACCGGTTGCGTGAATGATTTTCGCACGACGATTACGCTCAGCTTCGGCTTGACGAGCGAGCGCGCGGACCATACTTTCATTCAGATCAACATGTTTGACTTCGACGGTGGCTATTTTAATACCCCAGTCATCCGTTTGTTGATCAAGGATCGCTTGTAAGTCTTTATTGAGTCGCTCTCGCTCGGAGAGAAGCTCATCTAGCTCATGCTGACCCAATACTGAACGCAAAGTCGTTTGTGCTAACTGACTGGTCGCCTCATTGTAGCTCTCAATGTTGTTGATGGCCATTTGTGGATCGACGACGCGAAAATACACCACAGCGTTTACGCGAACAGACACGTTATCTTTCGTGATAAGGTCTTGGGTCGGTACGTCCAGAACGACAGTTCGTAAGTCCACGCGCACCATTTGTTGGATAAAAGGAATCAAGATGATCAGGCCAGGGCCTTTTACCTCTTGAAATCGACCTAAGAAGTAGATCACACCACGTTCGTACTCACGTAATACTTTGAAAATCTGTGTCGCTAGCGCGATCAACAGAACCAGGATCACTGAAACAGTGTAGAGCAACATATTCGCCTCCTATTGGTTAGGGCGGTCACTGGGCTTCACCGTTAAGGTTAGCCCTTTTACATTGACAACGGTAACTTGGTCGCCTTGTTTGAGTCCTTGGTTTGCATCTGTTTTGGCTTGCCAGAATGCGCCGTCCATTTGCACACGACCTTCACCGTCAATGAAATCATCGCTCACAATTGCTTTTTTACCGGGATAGGTTTCAAGACCCGTAGTGACCCTTCGGTGGCGTATTCTTACTAGCATGCCGACAGTCAACACAATAAGAGCAACAGAAAAGATTGAAAGACCAAAAATTAAAGGTAGTGCGACTTGAAAGCTCGGCAAGTCACTCTCCATGAGAAATATCGACCCCAGAACAAAGGCAACGACACCGCCTAAGCCTAAAACACCAAAACTTGGACTAAACGCTTCGGCAATCATTAGTGCAATGCCGAGCAGTAAGAGGCCCAGACCAGCATAGTTGACCGGCATCATCTGCAGTGCGTACATAGCAAGTAACAGGCAAATACCGCCTAATACGCCGGGCAAACCGATCCCAGGATTATAGAATTCCAAAAGCAGACCATAGATACCGATAAGGATAAGAATGTAAGCCACATTGGGGTTAGTGATGACCGCTAACATTTCAGCACGCCAATCGGGCACTCTTTCTACCCATACCGGATTGTCCAATGACAATGTCGCGGGTTGATTGTTTATATTAACGGTTGTGCCGTTTATCATCTGAACCAGTTCTTCTGGCGAGTTAGCGATATAATCAATAACATTCAGTTTTAGTGCTTCTTGTGCATCGAGACTTGCTGCTTCGCTCACCGCTTTCTCCGCCCATTCAGCATTGCGGTCGTGAAGTTTGGCCAGCCCTTTGATATAAGCTTTGGCGTCATTGATGACTTTTTTCTCCATTGCTGTTTTGGCGGGGACTTTTTCGGATTGGCTATCTGACGGTTGTTGGTCTTCGGCATCTTGGTTTTTGCCTTCATTAGGGGAAGGGCCTCCTGGAGCACCACCACCTAATGCGACAGGGGTAGCTGCGCCAAGGTTTGTTGCTTCTGCCATTGCTGCGACGTGACTGGCAAGAAGAATATAAGTACCCGCACTGGCTGCTCGTGAGCCAGACGGGCCAACCCAAGTTGCGACTGGAATAGATGACGTAGTGATAGCATGGATGATGTCTCTCATCGAGCTATCGAGGCCTCCCGGAGTATCCATTTTCAAAATGACTAAACTGATATTTTCCTGCTGAGCCTGTTCTATTTCTCTGGAAAGGTAGTCGCTGATAGCGGGACCAATGGCACCGTTGACCGGGACGATCCATACCGTGTTCGCCAATGCTTGACTGGCAAACAGGAAAAACGGCAAGAGCCATATTCGTATTCTTTTCATACCGTCCTCCTAGTACAGTGACAGGAACTTGTTTAAAGTATATACGCAAGTAGTCACTGTATGCGTCGTTAGATGACTTTGGATTGTAAGATCAGGAGAGAGGGCATGAACGGTAAAGGCGGAGCAGGAGTGTCGGCAGGCAAGTTCAAGGGATGATTGCCTGCCTCACTTAAGCTAATGGATTTGTTTACCGGAGAACCTCTGCAACACTTCCTTACCTTTCATCGGCTTATAGAAGTAGAAGCCTTGTAGGTTATTGATATTCCAGACTTTGAGTTTTCGCACCTGACTCGCTGTTTCCACACCTTCTGCCACGATCGTTAATCCTAACTCCTGAGACATATTTACAATATTACGTACCAGTGTTTTTGCTCGATCATTGAATTCAATTTCATCAATATAGGACTTGTCTAATTTGACAATATCCAACGGGAAGTTACAGATGCTACTGAATGAGGAGTAGCCGGTCCCAAAGTCGTCCAAAGCGAGTTGAACACCCAGTCTCCTAATCTCGTTGATGCTGTTGATGGAGTTAGATTTAGCGCCCATTAGCATACTTTCGGTGATTTCGAGCACAAGGCTTCCTGCAGAGATTTGGTATTCATCAATCAATGTCGTGAGGTAGGAAATTAAATTTGAGTGATAAAAATGGCGTGCACTCAAGTTAATGTGAACTGAGAGTTGCGGTAATCCCTTAGCGATACGCTCTCGATTAAGTGGACCAATAAATGCGCAAGATTGCTTGAGGATGG
Source organism: uncultured Vibrio sp. (assembly GCF_963675395.1). Taxonomy (NCBI): domain Bacteria; kingdom Pseudomonadati; phylum Pseudomonadota; class Gammaproteobacteria; order Vibrionales; family Vibrionaceae; genus Vibrio; species uncultured Vibrio sp. The sequence continues at coordinate 842,500 of NZ_OY776222.1, forward strand.
ACTGCCCAAGCTCAATAATCAGTTTTCCTTGCTCAGCAACAGGAATAAAAGCAGTCGGTGATACCATGCCGAGTTCTCGGTGTTGCCAGCGTGCAAGCGCCTCAAATCCGATCACTTCTTCTGACTTGGCATCAACGATTGGTTGGTAGTACGGAGTGATGTCGCCCTGCTGTATTGCTGCTTCCAAGTCACGATTAATGATCTTTAAGGCTTCTGCTTGTTCAGATAGCGCTGCTCCGGTAACGAATACTTCACGAACCTTTTGTCCGCTTAACGATTGTGCAGAGTGGCGTGCCGCCATCAGAAGATGTTCAACAGGCTGGTGGGTGATTTTGGGGTCCATCATCACCGCTTTACTATTAAGAGATACAGTGATGTTAGAAAAGACAGCCTTATATGAGAGTTGCTTTAATAATTGATTGGTGGATTCAATCACATCCTGATGGTTTGTCTCCTCAGGGATTAGAATAATAAATTCATATTCACTGATTCGACCGATTTTATATTGCCCCAATGCTTCACGCAGCAATTTGGAAAGGTGCTGAATGGCTTCGTCGAGTAGACGATGTCCATACACTTCTGCAAGTTGCTTTAGCTGATTATTTTTAAGGAAAATGAATGAAAAGCGATTAGGTTGTGTTTTTACCAATTTATCAAGCGCTTCCATGATAGATGGGCGATTGCAGAAGCCGGAGACAGGGTCAAAATCGGTCAACCTTTGAATCATTTCCGCTTGCTGTTTAGTTTCCCGAATATCCTGAATGAGCAACATGAGCGCACTCTGTCCGTCGTGTTGAATCAGTGTGGCTTCGATCAGACAATCTATAGTATCACCTTGGCTATCAAGTACTTGTGCTTCGAACAGAGTTTTGCCGTTTGCTAACTCAGTCATCATCTCTTCGAGCCGTGATTCGCCGTTATCATGTGAACAAAGGCTATTGAGAGGACGTTTAATCAACTCGGACTTTTGATGGTTCAGCATTTCTAAAGCTCGCGGGTTAGCGTCGACAATTTCACGCCCAATCACAAAAAGCATGCCCAGCGAAGAGCTATGATATAACGCGCTAAAGTTATGCATTGAATCTTTTAACTGAGACTGCGTTATGGACGTATTATCAGAAAGCTGCTGTACTAATTTAGATGCCAACTCCAGTTCATCCTTAGTAATCGACAGAACATCTTCAAGTTTATATTCCGAGGCGACTTTGTGTATGTCGTCAGCAAATTGATTGAATCGAATCACCACTTTCTTTTTGAAAATGGCTAATGTGGCCGTTGCGATGGCTGCGGTGACAACACCGACTGTAGCGAATAGGTACAGAAACAGAGCACTACCTTTAGAGTAGTAATCACGCGTCATTTCCGTTTCTACCCATGCAATAGGAGAACCTCCTAGGTCGTGCAGTAGCGTAGATTTGGTAATAGCCGTCGAAGATTTGCCTATATCTTGCGTGAAGGTGTGTTCAGGCTGTGAAGGGGCTAGAGGCGTTAATGAACTATGAGCGGGTAGGATGGATGCAAAGTCACCGAGAAAGCGCGTCGTTAAATTTCTTCCCCATAATAACCAGCCATTTGAATCACTATTACCCTTACTGTTTTTTACCGGCGTTAAACTAAGCCCCCAGATCGTGTTATCGATTTTTAATAGCCCGGAAAGTTGGGCTTGATGAGAATCCGGTTTTTGGTTCATCGACGCGATATGCTGTTGAATGAGCGGATGATGTACAACTTTAGTGGATAACGCAGAAGATTTTTCAGCTGAATTTTCTCGAGTTAGCGAGAGTAGCTCTTGTCCAGTAAGCGTGACAAAAGACATCATATCCAGATGTAACGAGTTGAGCGTTTCTAAGTACAGGTTTCGTTCCGTATAACCCGTTATGTCGGGATTATCGAGAAAAAGATCGTAAGTTTCATCCCAATATGCCCAGTCATAAGAGCTAGCGCTTTGTTGGGAGATCATCAAATCAACCACTGATAGCGCTTGCTGGTTGGCCTGGTCAATTTCCATGTTTTCTAATTGGTCGACGCTATACAGAAAAAAAGAGCGACTTATAATCAGGCAACTTAGTACCATTCCAAGCAAACCAAGTGAGAAGTATAAAGCCGTCTTGTAGCGAAGGTTTAAGTTAGATAGGCGAAATGTTTGCATTAAAAAAGTGGTTATAGGTATAAGTTTTGTGAAAGTGTATGACATCTCATACTATATTTTTTTGATGAAAGTTCAAATTGTTAAAATTGATTTGAAGAAATATTTATAGAATGTTTTCGCATGGGCCCCGTGTCGTTGCCAACGATATAGATATTCAAACAAAACACCACATGACATCGTTGGTTTGTATGAACTCACCTATTAACGCTCTGAAATGAAAAGAGTGCGGGTGTTTATCTGAGTTTCTAAATTGTGTCGCTGATAGTAAACTACCAAAAAACCAAAGGAACTTGTGATGTTTATTGTTTACCGCTTAGCCAAGCTAGCCATTATCTGTATGATATTCTTTACCATTTATGATTTGATTGCCTATGGTGAGATCACTTGGTTTCATCGACTTTTGTCTTTCTTCAATTAATTAGAACGATGTAACTCCAAAACAGATAGGAGCTGAGTATGAGTAAGCACACTGCCTTAATCGAATGGCAGCGTCAATCAAGTGAAGTTTTTAGCGACAATCAATACAGCCGGGCGCACACTTGGTCGTTTGATGGGGGCCTACAAGTACCCGCTTCTCCTTCCCCTCATGTGGTTCCTCTTCCATTATCAGTCGAAGAGAATGTGGATCCGGAAGAAGCGTTTGTTGCAGCACTCTCGAGCTGTCATATGTTGGTGTTTTTGTCCATAGCAGCCAAACGCCGTTATGTTGTTGACTCTTATGTAGACGCCGCCGAGGGGGAGCTGACAAAAGAGGACAACGGGAAAGAGTGGGTGTCCCGCGTGATGTTGAATCCCAAAATCGTGTTTTCTGGTGACAAACAGCCTTCGTTTGCACAGTTAGAAAAAATGCACCATATGGCACATCAAAATTGCTTTATTGCTAACTCTGTTAAAACTGAAGTGGTGACAAATATTCTAGATTTTGACTATTGATTGTCGATCATCCAGACAGCGGCTTCCAAGCGCGAGCTGACATTCAATTTCTTTAAAAGATTTTTAACATGGACTTTTACTGTTGAGTCTGTGATGTTTAGTTCATGAGCGATGAGTTTATTACTCATGCCTTTAGAGATGAGTGACAGAATTTCAAGTTCTCGATTGGTGAGGGTTTTGAGTGGGCTTTCTTGAGCGCGTTTTTTCGGCTTACTGCTTGATTGAAGAAGTACTTTGGTCAGTCGATCAGACAAGGCAAGTTGTCCCAATACCGCTTGTTTTATATTAGATACGATATCTTCCGGCTCCATGTCTTTTAACAGGTAGCCATCTGCACCGCTTGATATGGCATTGAGCACATCATCTTCATTGTCAGATACGGTTAGCATTACAACACGAGAAGTGACACCTTTTTCTCTCATTTGGCGGACGGTTTCTAAGCCATCGATTCCTTGCATGTTTAGATCAAGAATAATTAAGTCCGGATCGTGTTGAACCGCCCCTTCGATTGCATCCGTTCCGTTGTTATATTCGCAAATCACTTGCAAGCCTTCTTCTAAGGCAATCAGTTGTCGTAACCCACTGCGAAATAGTGGGTGGTCGTCGACCAACATTATCGTTGCTTCTTCTGAGCTCACCGTTAACTCCTTTAACGTGTTCAGTGTTATTACTTTATCATCATGATTTAGGGCCAATAAATCTACAATTATTTTTTCGCGCTGTGAAAATATTCCCTTACCTCTGGTGCCTAACTGGGTATTAAACGCAGTAACAGTAACCCTTCAATGGCCGCGATAGAACAAGCGATCAAAGCAAAGGACTTCCAAAATAAAATAGGGTTACGTTTCAGTAGCGGTTTGTTGCTTACGCCGTTTAATAGTTGAGTATTCGGAGTGAACAGGTCTGCGACGAAGTCTCCGAGTGCCTGATAACGGTTATTGGGGAGTTCTGACGTTGCCTTTTTAAATACTAGGTCAATCCAAAGCGGGATATCTTCGCGATATTCTTTAATGGTATGGTACTGCCATCTGACATGTCTGGCTTGCTGTAATGTTTGCTGAGAGTGCTCTTTATATGGGAGGTGCCCAGTGAGCATTTCGTATCCGACAATCCCGATAGAAAACAGATCCGAGAGAGTACTTGCTTCCCCGGTATTAATGTACTCAGGAGCGGTATAGTTAACGGAGCCAAGAGGGAAGGCTGCGTTTTGTTCGGTTTGCATTTCGCTGAGGCCTTTTACTTCAACTGCACCAAAGTCGATGATTTTTACTTCCTGATTTCTCGTGATCATAATGTTTTCGGGCTTAAGATCACGGTGAACCATGTCTGCTCGCTGGAAAACCCGTACGGCCTTTACGATCCCATCCAATATTTCACGCACAGTCTCGAGCGGTGGGTTGGGATGATCATGCATCCACTGACGCAAGGTAATTCCTTCAATGTATTCGCAGACCTGGTAAAGAAAATTTGAATGCCTTGGTCGTGGAAACATTTTCATTACGCGCAGGCTGTCTAATTGAGTCGCTATCCAATATTCATTGGCAAACCGCTTTAGTGTCTCAGGGTCATCACTGTAATTGAGTGATGGTGCTTTAATAATCACATTGCCGCCTTTTTGTTTATCTAGAGCGAGATAAACGTGACTGCGTGATCCTTCATATAGGGTCTTTAGTATTTCAAAATGATCAAGGTTCTGACCTTTCACTAATGCTGGTGGGATGTTGTTGGCAAGTAAGGCTGCTTGATGCTCAATCAAGTTAAATCTTGGTAATTCAACAACTTTTAATACGATACAGCTCGTATTGTCGGTGCTTCCTTTCAATATCGCAGCGTCACATAGGGCTTGAGCCAGTTCGTCACAAGCGTCTACGCTGCTAACTCGACGTTTGATTTCTTCATGTGTTAACGTCTCATGTACGCCGTCCGTGGTTAAAACTAATGTATCATTTTCTTCGAGCTGTAATGCTTGAAAATCGATGTCAACGTTTTCATCCATTCCGAGGGCTCGAGTCAGGTAACTTTGGTGACCGAAATTAGTGCGCTGATGATCGCGGGTTAGTAGGGTGAGGTTGTTATCTCTATAGAGGTAAACACGGCTATCACCAACGTGAAAGATATGGCAGGTATTGGATTTAATCACAATGGTGCTAAAAGTTGTCACCATACCGTTATGGTAAAGATGATCTTTGCCCTGATTATAAAGCCAGCTGTTTAAACTGGTGAGTAATTCACTAACCGAGCGCTTAATACTCCAACTTGACGGTGTTGCATAGTAGTCTGTAACAAATTGAGTGGTAGCAGTCTGGCTTGCTTGTTGGGCCTGATTACTGCAACTCACACCATCAGCGATACAAGCCACAACCCCTTTGTAAGCGAGTTCATCGCGAGTGGTTGGGTACTTGACGATAAAGGCGTCTTGGTTTTCTGCTCTTTTACCGGTTAAAGAACACCCCGAAAATTCGATATGTTGCTTTTCTTGAGTTGGCTTTTCTTGAACTGACATTAAGTCTTCCTTGCCACATTTCCCAGAATAAAAAGGAATAAGAACAAAAGCCCAACCATCGATGGTCGAGCTTTTGAACGATATTGAAACGGTACCGACCTAGTGCATTTAAGTGAGTCAAGTTCAATATCTCCCGATAAACCTGTTTTATATCAAACTTATTTATAAAACCCTTCTCTCTATAAACTTTAGCTAGATACGTCGATAAGTGTCACACTGCCATCTTCGTTAACTTCTGCAATTTTACCTGATGGCTCTTCCATAAACATCAGAGCGACGAAGCCAACGACCGCCGTAGCGGCGATTACGTAGAAGAACGTTTGATAAGAAACGAAAGATAAAATGGTTAGGTAAGTCACTGCGCCAACATTGCCGTAAGCACCTGTCATACCCGCAATCTGTCCAGTCATTCGGCGCTTGATAAGTGGAACGGTCGCAAATACCGCGCCTTCACCAGCTTGAACAAAGAATGAGCATGCCATTGCCGCTGCTACTGCTACCCATACAGGCCAGCTTTCGTTTACTTGTCCCATCAGGAAGTAACCTACCGCTAGACCAGCCGTTAGGATAAGCAGTGTGAGCTTGCGGCCAAACTTATCTGAAATTAAGCCACCGCCAGGACGAGACATCAGGTTCATGAAGGCGTAAGCCGAAGCCACCATACCTGCAACAACAGGTGATAATTCAAATGTTTCTGAAAAGAACAGTGGCAACATTGAAATCACGGCTAGTTCAGAGCCAAACGTTGCAAAGTACAGCACGTTTAGAACCGCAACTTGTTTGAATTTGTACTGATGAATAGGCTCCACTGGCTTTTTGAAAATTGTTTTGTTGACTTTCCAAACCTGATTCGCGTCGATAATGTAAAGCACCACGAGTCCAACGTAGATCGCGTTTACCATCCATTGGTCGAGCATGTTGATGTTGGTTGGTGATAATTTCCACGCAAGCAGTGCGAGAACGGCGTACATAGGGACTTTCATCGCCAGTAGGAAGAAGAAATCGCCTTTCGAGGTCACTTCCATTGCAGAAAGATGTTTTGGTCGGAAGTAGGTAGCTCCCTTTGGTGTATCTGATACGTTTTTGTAAAAAACAACCGAGAAAAGAAGGCTCATCACACCCGTCAGAGCTGTCGCATAGCGCCATCCGTCGTCACCGCCGAAGGCTAATGCTAGCGTTGGTAGGGTAAATGCTGCTGCGGCAGAACCGAAGTTACCCCAGCCACCGTAAATACCCTCTGCAGTACCAAGTTGGTTGTGTGGGAACCATTCAGATACGAGACGAATGCCAATAACAAAGCCTGCGCCGATAAAGCCAAGTAGGAAACGAGCTATCGCTGCCTGAATAAAAGAATCTGCAAAGGCGAACATAAAACATGGGATAGAGCAGACGGCCAGCAGTGCTGAATAGACAATGCGAGGTCCAAAGCGGTCGGTAAACATCCCAATGAGTACGCGAGCCGGAATGGTCAGTGCGACGTTCAAAATTAAAAGGGTTTTGATTTCCTGAGAGGATAGGCCAAGTGTTTCTTTGACCATTTGTAGCATTGGTGCAAAGTTGAACCAGACAACAAAAGTAATAAAAAATGCCATCCAGCTTAAGTGGAGAATCTTCATTTTCCCTGTAAAGGAAAGGAGTGTAAATTTAGAGCTTTCCATGTTCATTATTCCTTTTAAAAGTTTTCTCAGCGTCATTGCCCTAATAAGGCAATGACGTGGTGCTTTTACTGATACTGCTCGTTACTGTCTTATCTCAATGATGCCGTTGTTGTTTCTTACTTCATAAATCGGCAGGCTGTACTCTGGGTTTTCAATGCATTGACCCGTTTCCAGGCAGAAATGTTGTTTGTATAACGGCGATGACACACACAATGTTTCGTCTATGCAGCCAACAATGCCTCTCGATAAAATATTGGCCTTACCAATCGGGTCATAGTTAGAAATGGCGTGCAAAGAGTTGGTACGCTGGCTGAAAAACACCGCGATTTGTTTTTTATCTACTTTTGCGCAGACACCTGTGTTGGGTGCGATTGCCGATGATTCACAGATTGATATCCAGTTACTCATATCGATTCTCCTAAAAATTAATTATCCAGATTGGTATCAGTTAACTTCGACCACTTCGATAGCAAGCTCTTCAGCTGTGTTTTTCGGGAACTTCTGTTCTCTTACTTTGACGAACTGAAGTGATTCATCACGATCAGGGCTGTTGATAAAGTGGCTGAATCGACGCAGTTTTTCAGGAGATTCCAATGTGGTTTTCCATTCACACTGGTAATTTTCCAGGCTCTCTTTCATCGATTTTTCAAGTTCTTCGGCTAGCCCTAGCTTATCCTCAATAACCACTTCTTTGAGGTAATCAAGGCCGCCCTCCAGGTTCTCTAGCCAGACGGAAGTACGTTGCAGTCTGTCTGCTGTGCGGATATAGAACATAAGCACTCGGTCGACATATTTAATCAGTGTTTCGTCATCTAAATCCGTAGCGAGAAGGTCAGCGTGACGTGGGCGCATACCGCCGTTACCACACACGTAGAGGTTCCATCCTTTGTCTGTTGCTATCACGCCAATATCTTTTGATTGGGCTTCAGCACATTCACGAGTACAACCGGATACCGCAAATTTAAGCTTGTGAGGGGAGCGAAGGCCTTTGTAACGATTTTCTAAATCGATAGCGAAGCCCACGCTATTTCCTACGCCGTAGCGACACCAGGTGCTGCCCACGCAAGACTTAACGGTACGAACCGACTTACCGTAGGCGTGGCCAGTCTCAAAGCCTGCATCAACCAGGCGTTGCCATATTGCAGGTAGGTCGTTGAGTTGAGCACCAAACAGGTCAATTCGTTGTCCTCCCGTGACTTTGGTATAAAGATCAAAATCACGCGCAACTTCGCCAATAACAATGAGTTTTTCTGGTGTGATTTCGCCGCCAGCGACTCGTGGTACAACAGAGTAGGTACCATCTTTTTGCATGTTACCCAGATAGATATCGTTGGTATCCTGAAGCTCGATATGTTCATCCTGCAAGATGTAATCATTCCAGTAGGAAGCTAAGATAGAACCCGCGGTAGGTTTACAGACTTCACAACCCAGCCCTTTACCATATTTTTCCAACAACTCATCGAACGTTCTGATTTTGTTTACACGAATAAGATCACTGAGTTCCTGACGTGAATACGCAAAGTGTTGGCAGATATCGTTATTCACTTCGACGCCAAGTTTTTCTAACTCGCTGTCGAGTACCTGTTTAGCTAAAGCGCTACAGCCGCCACAGCCTGTTGACGCGTTGGTCGTCTCTTTTAGTGCCGCCATCGTGGTGCAGCCAGCAGCCACCGCTTGTTTAATTGAACCTTTGGTGACATCGAAGCACGAGCAGATGACCGCACTGTCAGGCAGAGCGTCAATACCGAGCCCGGCAGATTCATCTTCAGCCACGTTAGGCAGGATTAATACGGATGGGTTCTCAGGTAACGGAAGATCGTTTTGGCGAATCTGCAATAGGTTTCCATAGGCATCTGCATCACCCACTAATACCGCACCAACAATTTTTTTCTTGTCTTCAGAAACAATCAGGCGCTTATAGACTTGTTCAATCTCATCTTTATAGGTGTAAGAGAGCGCACCAGCCGTTTGGCCATGAACTTCGCCAATGCTTGCAACATCAACACCCATTAATTTCAGTTTGGTGCTCATATCGGCACCAGTGAATTGTGCAGCTTGCTCTGAACCAAGGATATGTTGAGCCGCGACTTTCGCCATTTGGTAGCCTGGTGCGACTAATCCGAAGATACGTTGTTCCCATAATGCGCACTCACCAATCGCATAGATATCTTCATAGTTGGTTTGGCAGTGATTGTTGATTACAATACCGCCACGCTCTCCAATCTCTATCGTGCTATTACGCGCCAGCTCATCTTGTGGGCGAATGCCAGCTGAAAAGACGATCATGTCAGTATCAATATGAGTACCGTCGGCGAAGTTCATTCTGTAGCGACATTCATTTCCATCGATGATTTCGGTGGTGGCTTTTTCTGTATGAACGGTAACACCCAGTGCTTCAATCTTGCGGCGGAGTAAGTCACCACCATCTTGGTCGAGCTGAACCGCCATTAGACGTGGGGCAAACTCGACAACATGCGTTTCTAGCCCTAGGTTTTTAATTGCATTTGCTGCTTCCAGACCCAAAAGGCCGCCACCAATCACCACGCCAACTTTGCTCGCTTTACTTGAGCGTTCTATTTCGTCCAGATCTTCGATGGTTCTGTAGACATGGCAGAACTCTTTTTCGTTGCCAGGAATCGGTGGGACAAACGGGTACGACCCTGTCGCGAGAACCAATTTGTCGTAGCTTTCTACACGACCTGAAGAGGTAACAATCTCTTTAGTATCCGGATTGACGTTGCTTACTTTCTCATTCAGCAAATATTTTATGCCATTTGACTGGTAGTAACCTTCGCTGGTTAACGCAAGGTCTTCGACGCTATTACCAGTAAAGTAAGAAGTCAGTTGAACACGGTCGTAAGCGAGGCGAGGCTCCTCAGAAAACGTGACGACTTCAACATTGTCTTGCTCAGACTGGATTAGTGTATCAATAAACTTATGGCCAACCATTCCGTTACCGACCACAATGATTTTTTGCTTGCTCATAATCTAATTTCCCTTAGTAAATCTGACTTTCCATGGCCGTGTCATTAGGCGCTTTTGAGTAAACGTGACTCGGAAAGTGCTTCCGTATTTTTGTTATTAAGCTGCTGTAACCAGTCCATTTGATTCGCCACAGAAACAACGTCACCGATTACGATTAATGCTGGAGACTTTATTGAGTGACGTGATATCAGTTCGGAGAGATCCGATAGCTGACCAACGATCGTTCTTTGCTGTGGCGTACAACCGTTTTCAATAATTGCGACTGGTTTATCTGAGTTCATACCTGAACTGATCAACTGCTCTTGTATGAGTGGCGCTTTGGTCAAACCCATATAAATGACCAGAGTTTGGTTGAGCTGAGCCAATGCAGACCAGTTAATCTCAAGCTTCTTATCAGCGTGAGCGGTGATAAAGGTGCACCCCTGCGCTAAGCCTCGGTGGGTTAGGGGGATGTTGGAGTAAGTTGAACACCCTGAAGCAGCGGTAATGCCCGGAACCACGCTGACATTAATTCCCAGTTTGGTGAGAAAAAGCATTTCTTCTCCACCACGTCCAAAAACGAATGAGTCTCCACCTTTAACACGACAGACGTTTTTTGCATCCAAAGCAAAATTGGCAATCAGTTGGTTTATTTCTTCTTGTTTATAGCTATGGCAACCTTTTGCTTTGCCGACATAGACGAGCTTGCAATGAACAGGAAACAGCGCTCGCACATCTTCACTGACTAAGTTGTCGTATACGATGACATCGGCACGCTCAATCGCTTTAAGTGCTTTAACGGTAAGTAGGTCTGGATCGCCAGGACCAGCCCCTACCAGTGATACGCTTCCAATAACTGAATGTTCTGTATTCATCATCATTGCCTCGAATGTGATTTTGCTAGTTGTATCTCACAAAGCAATATGGGTGCCATCATGATTTATTTTTACGAATAAAATATAAATATCTTTAAATACAGTACGTTAAGGTTGTGGGCGTTTCTATTGAGCGGAATGTGGAGGGTAGAGGGGCTCATACCAAAAGTGGTAGACATAGGTATTTTGTGATCAAGGTTGCATCAAAATAGGTAAATATACACAAAAGGTGGTAGTTGTAGGGGGTATATGGATCTACCACTTTGGGGTTAGTTGTTTTGTTAAGTTAATGAAAAATAGCAATAAAAAATCAAAAACAACAAAATAATGGTGATTGGAATGAATATTGCTGGTTAGTTCTTAAAAATAAAGTTGGAGACTGTTGGGTATGAGCGAAGGATGGATCAAATCAACGTGTGCTTATTGTGGCGTAGGGTGTGGAATTGAAGCCAGACCAATGTCAAATGGACTATTAGAAGTTCGTGGCGACAAAGAGCACCCCTCAAATTTCGGTAAGTTATGTACTAAAGGTATTGCTTTGGGAGATACCGTGATACATGACGGTCGCTTATTGACTCCAAAACTTAGATCAGAAGCAGGTGACTGGTGTGACACTGACTGGGACAATGCGCTATCTCGCGTAGCAAAAGGTTTCGCTGATACGGTTGAAAAATATGGTCCGGACTCTGTCGCATTTTATGTCTCGGGCCAGCTCTTGACAGAAGACTACTATGTGGCGAACAAACTGATAAAAGGCTTTCTCGGCACCGCGAATATAGATAGTAACTCGCGCTTATGCATGGCTTCCACGGTTGTCGGACACAAACGTGCTTTCGGGATGGATACCGTTCCGGTCTGTTATGAGGACCTTGAGAAAACGGACTTGGTGATATTGGTTGGTTCTAACCTGGCTTGGTGCCATCCCGTACTATTTCAGCGCTTAAGAGCCGCTAAGCAAACCAACGCTAATCTTAAAGTTATTGTCATCGATCCGCGTCGAAATGAGTCTTGTGAAATTGCAGACCTTCACTTAGCGATTAATCCGGGTTCGGATGTCTCACTATTTAATGGTTTATTGGTGCATCTCGGTGAACATAATAAAATGGATCATTCGTTTATTGGTTCATCGACAAATGGTTTCAGTGATGCCTACCAGTCAGCATTAAATGATGCAGATGTGAGTAATACGACTGGGATTGATATTGCTTCGCTTGAGCAATTCTATGAATATTTTGCTCAAACAGAAAAAGTCATCACGATATATTCCCAAGGGGTGAACCAGTCCTCTCAGGGCTCTGACAAAGTGAACAGCATTATTAATTGTCACTTGGCTACCGGAAAAATAGGCAAAGAAGGGGCTGGTCCATTTTCCGTTACAGGGCAACCAAACGCGATGGGAGGTCGGGAAGTCGGTGCTCTGGCGAACACGCTAACCGCACATATGGAGTTTAATCGTCCTGATGATATTGAGAACCTTGAAGCGTTCTGGCAAACCGACTCCTTAGCGAAGAAGCCAGGATTAAAAGCTATTGATATGTTTGATGCCATTCATCGCGGCGAGATTAAAGCCGTTTGGATCATGGCGACAAACCCGATAGTCAGTCTTCCTGACAGCGATAAGATTAAGCAAGCATTGGAAAACTGTCCTTTAGTGGTGGTTTCCGACTGTATTGAGCAGACTGCTACAACAGCTTACGCTGACATTCTATTACCGGCGCAAGGCTGGAGCGAAAAATCGGGTACAGTGACAAACTCTGAACGTCGTATCTCTCGTCAACGTCGACTTCTGGCCAGTCCGGGGTTAGCGAAGCCAGATTGGTGGATTATTTCTCAAGTCGCACAACGAATTGGCTTTAAAGACGCGTTTGACTACTTACATGAGGGAGAAATATTCAGAGAGTATGCCCAACTGACAACAGTAGGTAACCTTGGCCACGAAAATGAAATGACCAAACAAAGAGACCTGAGTTTGGCTGGCCTTACTGAAATAACGGACTCTGAATATAACACGCTGTCTCCACAGCAGTGGCCTGTAGAGCAGAAACAGCAGGAGGTTGTTCATCAGAGAATGTTTACAGATCGTCGTTACTTTACAGACGACCATCGCGCCAACTTTATTGCGGTAAAACATCTACCACCGCAAGCAACAACATCCAAAGTTTTCCCGTTAGTGCTGAACACCGGCAGAAGTCGAGATCAGTGGCACACCATGACGCGAACCGGGTTATCGACTCGTTTGGCAGAGCATGCCAGTGAGCCGTACGTGTTGCTACATCCCAAAACGGCGATGCAATATGACATTAGTGACGGTGAGATGGTCACTGTGTTCAATTCACACGGTGAGTGCGTCGTTAAAGCAATGATTAGCGACTCGATGAAGCCAGGAGAATTGTTTGTTCCTATTCACTGGAATGAAATTACGGGTCCGTTAAGTAAGCCTTGTGCTTTGGTTGATGCTCGGACGGATAATTTATCTGGCCAACCAGAATTCAAATATACCCCCGTTGATATTAAGCACTATGACGTTCAAACCAGTGCCACTGTATTGGTGAGAGAGGCTATTGCTTTCGATCATGTCGGGTATGTCGCCAGACAAAAAGTCGAGGGTGGATATCTGTATCGAATCCGTACACCAATGGAGATGACGGATCTTCAGGACAAAATAGAGTCACTGTTAACGCAAACCCGACTGGTAGATAAGCAGATTTCCAGAGACGATCCATTAATAAAAGGGATGGTCACTGTTATAGAGAAGAAAGTCGCCTCTATATATAAGCTGACGAAAGGTGAGCCAAGCTTAGATGAAGTCCAAGCGTTGAGTGAGTTGTTCAATAAGAGTGTCGACGATGATTGTTCTCTGCATGCCTTAATGGGAGATTAGGAACTAGTCACAACCTCGGTCCAATAGTCATACCAAGGGTAACATGCGTCTTTCCGTTACCCTTTTCTTATTCTTGTGCCAACCTGAGCCAAGCCATTCCAATCACGACAAACAAATCTTGTACTAAAACAAACAATGTCAGCTGTTTGTTTTCAGAAATACAAAGGTGAAATGTATTAAGTTATTGAAATTTAATTAATTTGGTAATTGGTATGCATTTCGCAACATGTGTCATGAGTCTAAAATTAAACAAGGAGATAGACCATGGCAATTCGTCAATGTGCAATTTACGGAAAAGGCGGCATCGGCAAGTCCACTACAACTCAAAACTTAGTGGCGGCCCTAGCTGAAGCGGGTCAAAAAGTAATGATCATCGGTTGTGACCCGAAAGCGGATTCAACTCGTCTTATTCTACACACTAAGATGCAAAACACCATCATGGAAATGGCAGCGGAAGCCGGTACTGTTGAAGACATCGAACTAGAAGATGTACTACTGACTGGTTACGGCGACGTTAAATGTGTTGAGTCAGGCGGTCCAGAGCCAGGTGTTGGTTGTGCAGGTCGTGGTGTAATCACAGCGATCAACTTCCTGGAAGAAGAAGGTGCGTACGATGAAGATCTAGATTTCGTATTCTACGATGTTCTTGGTGACGTGGTGTGTGGTGGTTTCGCGATGCCGATTCGTGAAAACAAAGCACAAGAAATCTACATCGTTGTTTCTGGTGAAATGATGGCAATGTACGCAGCAAACAATATCTCTAAAGGTATTTGTAAGTACGCTGCGACAGGTAGTGTTCGTCTTGCAGGTTTAATCTGTAACTCTCGTAACACGGACCGTGAAGATGAACTCATCATGGCACTTGCCGCTAAAATCGGTACTCAAATGATCCACTTCGTACCTCGTGACAACATCGTACAACGTGCAGAAATCCGTCGTATGACCGTTATCGAGTATGACCCAACTTGTAACCAAGCAGACGAATACCGCGCTCTGGCTAAGAAAGTTATCGAGAACGAAATGTTCGTTGTCCCAGAGCCATGTACGATGGATGAGCTGGAAGACCTGCTAATGGAATTCGGCATAATGGAAGTTGAAGACGAGTCTATCGTTGGTAAAACTGCTGCCGAACTAGCTTAAGCGATTGATATAGCGGAAATATATATTGGTATGCTATACGCTAAAATAAATTTGGAGACAGATTATGTCGATGAATAAAGAACAAAAGCAGGCGCTGATAGACGAGGTATTGGAAGTCTATCCTGAGAAAGCGCGTGAAGACCGCAAGAAACACGTGGCGGTTACCGACTCTAAATCAGAAGGGACTTGTATCACTTCTAACCGTAAAACGGTTCCTGGTGTAATGACCGTGCGTGGCTGTGCTTACGCAGGCTCTAAAGGGGTAGTTTGGGGACCGGTAAAAGATATGATTCATATCTCTCATGGTCCAGTAGGTTGTGGTCAATACTCTCGTGCTGGTCGTCGTAACTACTACTCTGGTACGACTGGTGTTGATTCATTTGGTACTTTGAATATCACCACTGACTTCCAAGAACGAGACATCGTTTTTGGTGGTGACAAAAAACTTTCAGCTGCAATTGATGAACTTGAGCAACTGTTCCCGCTATCAAAAGGCATCTCTGTACAGTCAGAGTGTCCGGTTGGTCTTATCGGTGATGACATCGAAGCGGTAGCAAAAGTAAAAGGCGCAGAAATCGGTAAAACCATCGTTCCTGTACGTTGTGAAGGTTTCCGCGGTGTGTCTCAGTCTCTGGGTCACCATATCGCCAACGATACGATTCGTGACTATGTACTGGATGCATCTGAAGGTGAAGCGAAGATCGAATCAACCCCTTATGATGTAGCCATCATTGGTGACTACAACATCGGTGGTGACGCCTGGTCTTCTCGTATCATCCTTGAAGATATGGGCCTACGTGTTGTTGCTCAATGGTCTGGTGACGGTACGCTACCAGAAATGAAAAACACACCGAAAGTGGCATTGAACCTGGTTCACTGTTACCGCTCTATGAACTACATCGTTCGTTACATGGAAGAGAAACAGGGGATTCCATGGGTTGAATACAACCTATTTGGTCCAACTAAGATCGAAGAGTCAATGCGTAAGATTGCTGCATTCTTTGATGAGAAGATCCAGAAGCAAACTGAAGAAGTTATTGCACGCTACCGTGAGCAATGGCAAGCGGTTATCGACAAGTATCGCCCTCGCCTTGAAGGCAAGTCAGTGATGCTTTATGTCGGTGGTCTACGTCCTCGTCACATCATTGGTGCGTATGAAGACTTAGGTATGGAAATCACGGGTGCCGGCTATGAGTTCGCTCACAACGATGACTACGTGAAAACCACACCGGAAGTGAAGGATTCAACACTGCTATTCGATGATGCAAGTGCATACGAACTGGAAGAATACGTTAAAGCGCTTAAACCAGACCTTGTTGGTTCTGGGGTTAAAGAGAAATACGTATTCCAGAAAATGGGCTTCCCATTCCGTCAAATGCACAGCTGGGATTACTCAGGTCCTTACCACGGTGTTGATGGCTTCGCTATTTTCGCCCGCGATATGGATTTGACTATCAATAACCCATGTTGGAACAAGATGAAAGCCCCTTGGTTGGAAGAAGCATCAGACGAAGCGCTAGTGAAAACTGCTTAATGTGAGTTGGAAAGGATTTCCAATTAATGTAACCCGAGCCGGAGTTCACAGATTAGTGGCACGGTAGGAGAATACTCATGACTCAAAAAGTTGAAGATATAAAAACTGGTTATGCTCTCTTTCAGCAACCAGAATATCAAGAGATGATGGCGAATAAACGCGCATCTTTTGAACAAGGCGTTGATGCTGAGAAGGTTCGTGAAACCTTTGAATGGACAACAACGAAAGAATACCAAGAGATTAACTTTGCTCGTAAACACATCACGATTGACCCGGCAAAAGCTTGTCAGCCATTGGGTGCGGTACTGTGTTCTCTAGGTTTTGAGAAAACATTACCTTATGTACACGGCTCTCAAGGTTGTGTTGCGTACTTCCGTACTTATTTTAACCGTCACTTCAAAGAGCCAGTTGCGTGTGTTTCTGACTCAATGACAGAAGATGCGGCAGTCTTTGGTGGTCAGGAAAACATGTTCCAAGGTTTGGAAAACGCGTTCGCGCTATACAAACCAGAGGTTGTAGCGGTTTCTACTACCTGTATGGCTGAGGTCATTGGTGATGACTTGAACGCGTTTATTAACAACGCGAAAGCTAAAGGTCATATTCCAAAAGAGCTACCAACACCATTTGCGCATACACCATCGTTTGTTGGTAGTCATGTGACAGGTTGGGACGGCATGTTTGAAGGCATGATGAAATACTTTACTGATCAAGAAAGTATTAAGGTTGGCAGCAACGGCAAAATCAACATTGTTCCTGGATTTGAAACTTATCTTGGTAACTATCGCGTCATTCATCGTATGTTGAAAGAAATGGACGTTGATTACTCTTTCCTATGTGATCCATCTGAAGTACTGGATACCCCTGCAGACGGTGAATACCGCATGTATGCTGGTGGTACTTCTATTGAAGAAATGAAAGATGCACCGAATGCTAAAACAACTTTCTTGCTTCAGCCTAATCAACTTGTGAAATCTAAGAAATACATCGAGGGTGTTTGGAAACACGAGGTTCCTAAGACCACTATCCCTATGGGCCTAGAGTGGACAGATGAATTCTTAATGAAAGTTTCTGAAGTCACTGGTAAGCCAATCCCTGCGTCGCTAACTAAAGAGCGTGGCCGTCTTGTTGACATGATGACGGACTCTCACACCTGGTTACACGGTGTAACGATTTCGCTTTACGGTGACCCGGATTACCTCTTGGGTATGTGTAAGTTCCTAACCGAGCTTGGTTGTGAAATTAAGCATGTTCTTTGTAACAACGGTTCTAAGAAGTGGAAGAAAGAAATCGAAGCACAACTGGCAGAGACACCGTATGGTGCCGGTGCCGAAGTGTTCTTCAAACAAGACTTGTGGCACTTACGTTCACTGATGTTTACTGACAAGCCAGATCTATTGATTGGTAACTCGTACGGTAAATTCATCGAACGTGATACTAAAGCGAAAGGCGCTGAGTTTGAAGTACCACTTGTTCGTATTGGTTTCCCTATTTTCGACCGCCATCACTTACATCGCCAATCTACACTGGGCTATGAAGGTGCGATGTACATCCTAACCACTTTGGTTAACGAAGTACTGGCTAAGCTGGATCGTGACACAAGCGACCTAGGCAAAACTGACCTTGGTTTTGATTTAGTTCGTTAATTTGAGTGACCGACGGTGTTTACCGTCGGTCATTTTTCAGCCGAAAACGAGGGAGTTGTTATGGCTAATGTAATGATTCAGTACAACGAAAATAACCAGTTGTCGCTTTATTTACCTAAAAAGGATTTGGAAGAGGTGATTACTTTCTTCGAATTTGATTCTGAAGATAAATGGGGCGGTGAAGTGCGCCTGGCAAATGGTGCTATTTATCATATTGATCCAATGACCAGTAAGCCCAGATTGCCAATCACGGTGAAAGCCAGACGGTTACAAGCGGCGTAAGTTAAGGGGGAATATCATGATGGACACGACTATTTCTGACCAAGCAGCTCTTCGAGTTGCTTTGGCGTCAAAATCGCTACCGAATATCGACTTACGCTCTTTGTTAGGGCTATTGATCCAACATCTGGGTGAGCCACTGACGGAAACTAAGTTAGTGGGTTTATCGCCGAAGGCGTTTCGTTTAATGGTGAGCTCTCTAGGTTCTGGACCTACACGTAAAGAAGTGTCTAGTGCTCTGGATGTTTTGTGTAATCCTGAAGTGAGCGATGTTTCAGCACCACAAGTTTCGGCACAAGCGCCGATTGCAGGACCAAAACTAAAAGTCGCTTTGACCTCGAATCAGGGGGAAATGGTGAATGGCCATTATGGTTCTTGTTTACGTGTGTTGATTTATGAAGTCAGTGCAACGGAACATCAGTTGGTTGAAGTACGTGAAATGCCGACAGAGAGAAAAGGCGAAGAACGTGCTATCGCGATGTTAAATAGAATTCGTGATTGCAACATGTTGTTCACCTTGTCTATTGGTGGCCCTGCTGCTGCACGTGTCACTCGTGCCAACATTCATCCGATTAAAAAGCTGGCACCGATGTCTGCTGAAGAAGTGTTATCGGATCTATCAAATGTTATTGCGACCAACCCACCTCCATGGGTTAAACGTATTCTAGGCATTGAGGCTTCCGAGAAAATATTGGAGGAAGAGAGCGATGAGTAATTCTGTTACTGCTGAGCGTGCTACTGGTTTTGAACTGGCTAGTTTAACCGAGGGTTTGCTGTCAGATATTGTTTCCCAGTTAGCCAATGAATCCGATATTAGTCAGGACACTTTGTCTCGACTGCAAGTCAATTACCCTGACTTGCGCTTTACTCTCTGTTTTGAAGAGGAAATGGGCTCACATGATGCGTACGTCGAAGCGAGCGGTTTTGATGTCCATTTAGTGTCTCATAGTTCGTCTGGGTGCAGTTCGTTGACTCAGGATTTAGCTCAGAGTTCTGGGCTGGTTATTGCGCTTCATGATGAGTGAAGCGCTTTTTGTCAGTTTTACGACAATGTCAGCTTTTGTTTTTGTTGGTGTCTAATTTAATCAATGAGTTACAAGTGGAATGGCACTTGCAGTTAACTAAGTAATCAGTATCTCAACTTTAACTGTTGCAACTCAAGGAGAGCCGCATGAAGCGTTCGGAGATCAAGTTACTGCAAGATGAACCCGCCTGTGAGCACAACAGCGGAGAAAAAAGTGGTTGTAGCCGACCAAAGCCTGGGGCAACGGCTGGAGGATGTTGTTTTGATGGCGCTCAGATAAGCTTACTACCAATAGCGGATGTGGGACATATCGTCCATGGTCCAATTGGCTGTGCGGGAAACAGCTGGAACAACCGCGGGACTCGTGCTCTGGGCAGTAATCTATTTCGTTATGGATTTACCACGGACCTCAATGAGCAGGACGTCATCATGGGACGTGCGGAGAAACGACTGCTACACGCGATAAAACAACTTATTAAACAGCATCAACCACCTGCGGTTTTTGTTTATATGACCTGCGTTCCTGCCCTCGAAGGGAATGATATTGAAGCCATCTGTTCCCTGGCCTCAGAGCGTTGGGATATACCTGTAATCCCTGTCGATGCAGCGGGTTTTTACGGTAATAAAAATCTGGGTAACCGAATCGCTGGTAATGTTATGGTTGAACGCGTCGTAGGCAGCGCCGAGCCGCCGGCAAAACCAAAAATGCTTCATGATTCAACTCGCCGCGTACACGATATCGTTCTAATTGGTGAATACAATATTGCCGGAGAGTTTTGGCATGTATCGCCATTATTTGAGCGTTTGGGGTTAAGAGTATTGTGCTGTATGGCGGGTGATACTCAGTTTCATCAAATACAAACTATGCATCGTGCAGACGCTGCCATGGTCGTTTGTGCTCGGGCACAAGTGAATGTTGCTCGAAAACTGGAAGAAAAGTGGGGTATACCTTGGTTCGAAGGGAGCTTCTACGGTATCGAAGACACGTCGAATTCACTGCGAGAATTCGCCCGTTTACTTGGCGACCCTAAATTGAGCGAAGAAGTAGAAACCTTGATTGCAGAACAAGAAAGTCGCATTCGCTCCGCTCTGGCTCCTTACGCAGAAAAGCTCAATGGTAAGCGAGCGCTGCTGTATACCGGGGGCGTTAAATCCTGGTCAGTAGTGAGTGCTTTGCAAGAACTCGGTATTGAGTGTGTTGCAACAGGCACCCGTAAATCCACCCAATCTGATAAAAATAAAATTATGGAGATTATGGGTAAAGAAGCGCTCATGCTGGATGAAGGTGGCGCGACTTTGTTGCTCGATACTTATCATCAACATCACGCTGATGTCATGATTGCAGGTGGGCGAAACATGTACACCGCATTAAAAGCTAAGATACCTTTTTTGGATATCAACCAAGAGCGCGAACATGCCTACGCCGGGTACGAAGGAATGCTCACCTTAGCGCAGGAACTGTGCAGAACAATAGAAGCACCTATCTGGCAAGCCGTTCAAAGTCAGGCTCCCTGGATCGTCGAAGACGCAACATTCACTTCCACCATCATTGAAAAAGGAGCCTGATATGGTGACTCCAATCAAACAAAACTCCCCGCTGGTTACTCAGCCGTTAAAGACGAGTCCAGCTACGGGTGCAACCTTGGCTACCCTTGGTTTTGCCGGCTCTATTCCTTTGATGCATGGATCTCAAGGTTGCAGTGCGTTCACTAAAGTTTACCTTATTCAACACTTAAGGGAGCCTATTCCATTACAGAACACGGCAATTGACCAAGTTTCTGCCGTTATGGGTGGAGAGAGT
This sequence comes from uncultured Vibrio sp., assembly GCF_963675395.1. Lineage (NCBI taxonomy): Bacteria > Pseudomonadati > Pseudomonadota > Gammaproteobacteria > Vibrionales > Vibrionaceae > Vibrio > uncultured Vibrio sp. The sequence continues at coordinate 863,884 of NZ_OY776222.1, forward strand.
AATGTAAGTGAAGCACTACAGGTGTTATGTGAAAAGCATTCCCCTGAACTGATCGTACTAATGAGTACGGGGCTGACGGAAATGCAGGGCGCTGACCTGTATCATGTGATTACCGATTTCGCTCTCAAGCATCCGCAATATTCGAATACGAGAATTGTCCCGGTAGTGACTCCAGACTTCATCGGCTCAATGCAAACCGGTTACGCGCATACGGTTCGTAGTGTCGTGAAGCAATTGGTTAAAGGGCCTACAGGTCGTGCCAAACAGCGCACACAAGTTAACATTCTCTGTTCTATTGGGATGACTTCTGCGGATATTGAAACGATTAAACGTTACGTGGAAGCATTCGATCTGGACTCGGTCATTGTTCCTGACTTATCGCTTTCGTTGGATGGTCACTTAGGTCGCGAGGATTACAGTGCAACAAGCACCGGTGGCACCTCTGTGCTTGAAGTTGAGCTGATGGCCGACAGTGCGAAAACGCTGGTATTCGGTGAATCTCTGGAAGAGGTCGCAAAATGGCTTAATGTACGATTCGGTATTGATTACCGCCAGTTTGGGATGGCGATGAATCTAGACGCCATCGACCAATTTATCATGACGCTATCTGAGATCAGTGGTCGTTCTGTTCCAGGGTGGATAACACGTGAGCGCCAACGACTACAGGATGCATTGCTCGATATTCATTTTCTGCTCAGTGGCGAGCAATACACCATCGCACTTGAGCCTGATTTGGCGCAAGGTTACGTCGACCTAATCACCATGGCTGGTGGTACAGTGAGTCAGGTCGTCACGACGTTAGATGTTCCCAGTTTGCAAGACATGCAAGCGCAAGAAGTGATTGTTGGTGATTTATCGTGCATCGATTTGTCAAACCCTGAATTAACGTTAGTGATTGGCAACAGCCATTGTGCCAATGTGTGCGAGTCGGTTGTTCCGGTTATGCGAGTCGGCTTCCCATGTTTTGATCAGTTTGGCAACATGGAGATGAAACAAATAGGCTATGAAGGTGCTCGTCAACGACTGTTCTCTCTCGCTAACTTATTGCTTCGTAACCATAAAGATGAGGTAACCCCACACGTCAGTTACTATCGCTTCAATGCCGATGACGTATTACCGACAACGGAGGTGTTATGAAGTCGACAAAAAGAAGGCTACACCTCCCACCTGAACCGACCGAGGAGAACCTGCGAGTTAAATTAGCTTTTACCACTTCGGATCGACAAACGGTTGACCAACATTTTGGTTCCGCCAAAGGCGTGCTGATTTACGGTATCTACGAGTCGGAGTGGCACCTGATGGAAGCCATTGAATACAGCACGAGTGGCCCGGCGCACGATAAATTGCCCAGTCGTATCGCTGACTTATCTGGGTGTGCCGCAATATTCTGTAATGCATGTGGCGCTGCAGCGATTCGACAATTGCTTGAATACGATATCAAGCCAGTCAAAGTACATGAGAAGTGTGACATTCACTATTTGCTCACTGAGGCGATGACAGAGTTGGACAGCGGTCAGACAGGATGGCTCACCAGAGCCCTAAAGAAAAATAAGCTGCCTGAAACCTCAGACACGCAAAAGAGGCTAACTCAGCTTATGGATGAAGATTGGTAACGTTTAATACAAGGATGGTTAATGTGAGTAATAAACTAAGTTATACCCGAGGTGGTGATCCATGGGTACCTCAATATATTCAGGCAATTGATAAACAAAACTGCATCGGCTGTGGGCGCTGCTTCAAAGTTTGTTCGCGTGATGTGTTTGATCTGGTTGAGAACGACGACATTGATGAAGATGATGATTACTATGACGAAGATGAAGTCATGATGGTTATGACGCTTAAAAACGCCGAAGATTGCATTGGTTGTGAAGCTTGTTCAAAAGTATGTCCGAAAAACTGCCAAACCTTTGCTGCGGCTTAGCGACGGATATCCTATTCCAATTAATCGGTCATCCTGAACAGCGACGAAGGAGTGTGATTCAGGATCTTATTTCCGAGTGTACTGGCACTGAAGGTGACAGCTCCGGTTTCGCGCTAAAAGTGAGTAGATTCCTGATGTCGCTATGGTTCCTCGGAATGACGTTGACTTTTAGATTTGATTCACCGCTTGGGCTTAATTTCTAATAAGGATGAGTTCTCATCCTTGTTAGTCAATCCGCTTTGTACTCTTGATGTTTCTTATCTGACAATTTGTTTTGTCATAATCCCTACAAACAGTATGACAATTTTGTCGTGCTTATTTCAATGTTACATAAAACACATTTTTTATCTATATAAGTCAATGGTTTATATTTTATGTGATCTTGGTCGGGTTATTGCAAAGGTAACAATATCGAAAGAATCGAAAGATATTCAACCAAGGAGTGGCTATGTGGGATTACTCAGATAAGGTGAAGGAACATTTCTTTCAGCCTAAAAACGCAAAATTAGTTGGTGATGCTAATGCACGTGGAGATGTCGGTTCAATCAGTTGCGGAGACGCATTGAGTTTAACGCTTAAAGTAGAACCGGACAGTGAAGTGATCTTAGACGCTGGTTTTCAAACGTTCGGCTGTGGCAGTGCTATCGCGTCTTCATCAGCGCTAACAGAGATGATCATTGGTAAATCACTGGATGAGGCCATGAGCATTACCAATAACGACATCGCGGAATATCTTGATGGGTTACCGCCAGAAAAAATGCACTGTTCCGTAATGGGCATGGAAGCATTACATGCGGCAGTTGCTAACTATCGTGGTGAGACTTTAGAAGACGATCATGAAGAAGGGGAGCTAATCTGTAAGTGCTTTGCTATCGATGATTTGATGATAAAACGTGTAGTGGAAGCCAATAAGCTCACCACGCTTGAAGAAGTGGTCAACTACACCAAGGCCGGCGGGGCTTGTACTTCTTGCCACGAGAAAATTGAGTGGGTTTTGGAAGACTGCCTCAAAGAAATGGCCGAGAAAGGGCTAATTATCGACGTGGCCAAAAGTCATTATGAGCCAGACACCGAGATCATCGCTATTGTTGAGTCGATCATTGAACAGGTTCGTCCTTCGGTACAAGCGGATGGTGGCGATGTACGCCTGTTAGATATTGAAGACAACATTGTTTTCGTCGAGATGAGCGGTGCGTGTGTCGGTTGCGGTTTATCTGGCCTGACACTGGCAAATCTGGAACAAAAAATTACCCAAGCCTTGGGTGACGCTTATACGGTGTTCCCAGTACAACAAACCTCATCAAACACGATTAAAAAGGAAGGCTCTTATGACGTTTAACGCTAAATTAAGCAGTGATAAGCTGGTTTACCTTGATAACAATGCGACAACCCGTATTGACCCTAAAGCGCTCGAAGTGATGTTACCGTATCTAGATACTTTTTATGGCAATCCTTCTTCGATTCATCGTCTCGGAGCCGCCGTCGGTCATGCGATGGAGACAGCACGCGAACAAGTTCAGCAGTTAATTGGTGCGGAACACGCAAGCGAAGTTATCTTCACTTCTTGTGCGACCGAAGCAACTTCTACGGCCATTCTATCTGCGGTTGAAGCCTACCCAGATAAGAAAGAGATCATTACCACACAAGTTGAGCATCCGGCGACGCTGCAACTTTGTCAGATGTTGGAGCGCAAAGGCTACACCGTTCACTGGATAGGTGTGGATAAAAAAGGTCGCCTCGACATGACAGCCCTGAAAGCGGCGTTAAGTCGAAATGTAGCGATAATTTCTATCATGTGGGCGAATAACGAAACCGGTACGATATTCCCCGTAGAGCAAGTCGCTCAGCTAGCGAAACGTTATGGTGTTGTCGTACATGTTGATGCGGTACAGATAGTCGGTAAATGCCCGGTCAATGTTCAAAGCTGTCCTATCGACATGTTGTCTATTTCTGGTCACAAGTTCCATGCCCCTAAAGGGATTGGCGCGCTTTATGTAAAACGCGGCACTAAGTTTCGTCCGTTACTGCGAGGTGGCCACCAAGAACGTGGGCGACGAGCTGGCACGGAAAACGCGGCATCTGTCATCGCAATGGGTAAGGCTGCTGAACTGGCATGTGTAGCACTGGAAACAGATACGCAGCGCATTCAAATGTTACGTGATCGACTTGAACAAGGACTACTGGCTCGTATTCCAAATTGCTTCGTGACAGGTTTTCCTAAGAGACGAGTTCCTAATACGACCAACATTGCAGTGGAATTTATTGAAGGTGAGGCTCTGCTGTTAATGATGAATCAGGTCGGAATTGCCGCATCATCGGGTTCTGCTTGTACATCTGGCTCATTAGAACCTTCTCATGTCATGAAAGCAATGCAGGTTCCATTTACCGCTGCACACGGCACGTTACGCTTTTCACTGTCTCGATTTACGACCGATGAAGATATTGATCATGTGCTAGAGCATTTGCCTCCAATTGTGGAGAGATTGCGCGAGATGTCTCCGTATTGGAATTCGGAAACTCAACAAGGAAGTGCCACGGAATTTATTCCTGTATATGGCTAGGAGTATGGCGATGGACAAGGATGTACAGCTTGCAAGCGTCATTATCAATGACACAACATTGCGCGATGGTGAACAAAGCCCAGGAGTGGGCTTTACCACCGAAGAAAAGGTAAATATCGCGTCGTTACTAGAATCGGCCGGAGTCACAGAGCTTGAAGTGGGCATTCCCGCGATGGGAGAGCAAGAGCGGGAAACCATCAAAGCGATTACCAGTCATTTGAATCAGGCAGAGTCGATGGGGTGGTGCCGCATGCTGGCAGAAGATGTTCAGCGTGCTGGCAACCTCGGGCTTGATTGGCTCGATCTCTCAATACCGGTTTCGCATCAACAAATTAAACATAAGCTGAATAAAACTTTGGACGATGTTTTGCTTGGTTGCGAGCGCGTTATTCAACAAGCTCTTGATAGCGGAATGCAGGTTTGTGTAGGGATGGAGGATGCTTCTCGTGCTGATCATGATGTGTTATGTCGGGTACTTGAAGTGGCAGAGTCTTTTGGCGCGAGCCGAGTTCGTTTTGCTGACACACTCGGTATTCTCGATCCGTTTTCAACTTACCAGATCATATCCGAAGTACGCGCAAAAACGGGTCTACAGATTGAAATGCATGCGCATAACGATTTGGGAATGGCGACAGCGAATTCTCTGGCTGCGATTCGTGCTGGAGCCAACTCTGTAAATACTACCGTTAATGGTCTTGGTGAGCGTGCGGGTAATGCAGCACTAGAGGAAGTGGCCGTTGCCCTGAATGTATTGAAGCAAGCGGAAACTGGGGTTGATTTATTAAAACTTGATGGCTTGTGTCGCTATGTTCAAGTTGCATCTGGACGCCAACCCGCTCCACAAAAAGCGATAGTTGGTGAATGTGTTTTTACCCATGAATCTGGTATCCATGTCGATGGCTTACTTAAAGACATCAATAACTATCAGGGGGTAGCACCTGGTTTAGTCGGACGTACTCATCAAATGGTGCTGGGTAAGCACTCGGGTAATCAAGCGATCGAGTCAATCTATGGGGGGATGGGCATTCGATTGACTAAAGCGCAGTGTGAATTAATAAAAGCGCAGCTGGTTAATTGGTCTGAAACCTATAAATGCGTCCCAAACCCGCAGCAGTTAAGAAGTTTTACATCCATGATCCTACACACGGCTTAGCCTCGATATCTTAGGAGTGAATGATATGGACATCACCGAACAAAGCGCACTCATCGAAGATCTTGAGCAACTTGAGAGTGTAGAGGACTTTTTAGACTATTTCGCCATTGAATACAGTCGTCAGGTTGTGCAAAGCAAGCACATTCCCCTGTTAAGGCTGTGTCGACAGCTATTAACAGCGAAAAAGGCGACGGATAGTTACGATGATTATCGCGATGCACTATCAACAGCCTATGGACAAATTGCCCGTGGGCGACTGCCAACCGTGAATCAAAGTGCTTGTGCTACGTGTCAGTCGGACTGCGATAAAACGGAGTAACAATATGCCGATAAACATGCCCCGTTTTGAGCCGGGTAAAGAAGTGAGAGTCGTAAGAAATATTCGTAATGATGGCAGTTTTAGAGACCGAGACAAGGGAGAGTTGCTGGTGACTGCTGGAAGCACGGGGATTGTTCGAAGTTGCGGTTATTTTTTACAGACACAGCTCATTTATCAGGTTTTTATCGAAGCAGAAAACAAAGTGGTGGGTGTGAGAGATAGTGAAGTTATTGACGCCGCCTTACCCTGGGTTCCTTGTCTATTTCGATCTCTGGATAAAGCAAAACTAACTTGCAGCTTGGTGATGTTTGGTAAGCCGCTCGCGTCTAAAGGTGACGTAATAGAAGTACACCGGGCGTACCGAAACTTGGAGGATGGCTCGGTGGATTATGAAGTTAAGTTTGGTGACCACATTATCAGGCTAGATGCCACACGATTAACCCCAATAGAGGCATAGGAGTGTCCGCATGGAAGCGTATCAACGCCACTACCTTACAGCGAAAGTGGCGACAGAAAAATTCAAATTAAACCCGGAATGGCTAAGTGATCAGCAACGCCAGGATGTCGATGCCCAGGTGGCACAGCTATTTCGAATTCAGTCTGCAGTACTGAGTTCTAGTCTAGGTATCCAAACTTATGTTCATGACGATGAACTTAAACAAGCGATGAATCAAGTGATGGAGGGGTACCCAAGCTTAGAAGAGTTTTATCGTGCACTGCGAGGCCAGCAATTATCGGAAAGTGATCTGAGGCTGGCGTTAAAAGACGAACTTCGCTGCAATAAAGTGTTAGAACAGATTAGTAGTGATGTTCCTGAACTGAGCGAAGAAGCCGCTTTTGAACATTATCAAGCCAACCAGGAAAAGTTTGTCCGACCAAGCCTATGGGAGCTGAGTCAAATACTGGTCACCGTAAATAGCGAAATTGAGGAAAATCACCGCGAAGCTGCTTTTGCACGTATTCAGGAAGCAAAGCAAGAGTTAAAAGAGAGAGACTTTTCGCAAGTCGCACTTAAATATTCTGAATGTCCTAGTGCAGTAAATGATGGCTACCTGGGATGGTGTGAAGAGGCCAAACTTTTTCCGCAAATCGCGCAGCAGTTACCGTTGCTTGATCTAATGGAGATTAGCTCAGTTATTGAGACGGAAATTGGTTTCCATTTGGTTCGCGTTCACTCAGTCAAACCTAGTGGTCCGGTATCGTTTGAGCAAGCTTACCCATACCTAAAGCAGAAACACCAACAACGTGCTAAAGCATACATACAAAAGCAGTGGGTATCGCAGTTGTTAGTAGAAAAAGGGTAGTTTTATGGCAAAAAATAGAATGATATTGCAATGTTGTTTAGCGTTTTCTCTGCTCTCTAATGCTGCTTTCAGTCAAACGCTGACCGTTGCGGTTGCGAATAACTTCTATGGGCCGATGAAAGCATTAGTCAGTGATTACAAGCAACAGCATAGCGATGATGTAGAGATTAGCACAGGTTCAACGGGCCAGCTTTATGCGCAAATTGTTAACGGTGCACCATTTGATTTGTTTTTCTCAGCCGATCAACATCGCCCTCGGTTGCTGGTGGAACAACAATTGGCTGATAACCGTTTTACGTACGCACAAGGCGTTTTGGTGGCATGGTCGCCTGCTGAGAACCTTGACGTTAAATCAGAGTTGTTTTCAGGAGATTTTCAGTACCTGGCGATCGCCGACCCAAAGCTTGCCCCTTATGGGTTAGCAGCACAGCAGATGCTGGAGAAGCATCAACAATGGCAAGGCGCGCAAAATAAACTGGTTATCGGCAAAGGGCTGAACGCCACCTATCAATTTGTTTTTACCGGTAATGCACAAATCGGGCTACTGGCGAAATCTCAGGTTTATCAGCAGGGGAAATTTCAGTCAGGCAGCGTTTGGCAAATCCCTTCTAGTGATTACGAGCCCATTAAGCAAGATGCGGCGGTGCTGAAGTCGGGCAAAGATAAAGTCGGTGTGACGCAATTTCTCAGTTACCTGAAAAGCGATCGTGCTAAAGACATTATTCGCAGTTATGGGTACTTGACCGACTGAAGAGAGAGTAAGGGGGATACCATTGGATGGTTTAGTGATTGCTACGACACTGAAGTTGGCTTTTGTCGTAACGTGCGCACTGCTGGTGATTGGCATACCCACAGCTTGGTGGCTATGTCATGGTAAATCGCGTTTTAAGCCGGTGATAGAGTCTGTTCTGCTGTTACCTTTGGTTCTGCCGCCGACCGTTCTCGGTTTTTACCTGCTAGTGCTGCTTGGGCCGCAGGGCAGTGTGGGACAATTTTTATATCTGTTGGGCTGGCAACAACTGCCGTTCACTTTCACAGGTATTGCGGTGGCTTGCACCATACACTCTCTGCCGTTTGTCCTCCAACCGCTTAAGAACGCGTTCGCCGCCATTGGTAAAAGACCAATGGAAGTCGCAGCAACATTACGTGCGTCGCCATTCGATACATTTATTACGGTCACGCTGCCTCTGGCATGGCCAGGGGTCTTATCTTCTGCTGTCATGGGGTTTTGCCACACACTAGGCGAGTTCGGTGTCGTGCTTATGATTGGCGGAAATATACCGGGACAAACTCGGGTCATGTCGGTCGAAATTTACAACCATGTTGAAGCACTCGACTACCTTAATGCGCATATTTTATCGGCTGGATTAGTCGGTTTTTCTTTTCTGGCGTTGTTGTTGATTCATTGGCTCAACAATCTTCATAAAGTCAGAATGGAGTAGGAGGTAATCGAATGTTCAACGCGACAGTGAGTGAAATTGAAGGTGTAATAAGTACTGAAAATGAAGGCGCAATCAATCAAGGTGCAATAAGCGCTAAGCTGAACATCAACTACGAAGACTTTCAGCTCAAGGCTGAGTTAGAACTGCCGAGTCGAGGTGTGACTGTACTTTTTGGGCATTCAGGTTGTGGGAAGACTACCTGTTTAAGAGCCATTGCGGGGCTTGTCAGAGTCGAGCAAGGCGAAGTGCGAGTCAATAGCGAACAATGGCAAAGCTGGGATGGAAAAGTTTTTGTTCCTACCTTTGAACGCCGAATTGGTTATGTTTTTCAAGAGGCAAGCCTATTTCCGCATTTAAACGTTGATCAAAACCTAGCTTATGCAGAGAAGAGGGTAAAAAACCAACCGATCCTTTTTCATCGTGACAGCATATTGCACTTATTAGGCATCAAAACCTTGTTGAATCGTTATCCATCACAGCTTTCCGGAGGAGAGAAGCAGCGAGTGGCGATCGCGCGCGCTTTGCTGACACAACCACAATTGTTGCTGATGGACGAGCCGTTATCTGCACTGGACCATGCCAGAAAAGAAGAGTTTTTACCTTACCTTGAACGCCTTCAGAGGGTGTGGGATCTGCCTATCATCTATGTCACTCACTCGGTGCAAGAACTGGCAAGGTTAGCCGACCATATTGTGTTATTTAATCAAGGCAACATCATCGCCAGTGGCGGTGCTCAACAGGTAATGTCTGATGCCAAGTTTAGTCATCTGTTTGGCGAGGAAATGGGGAGCGTATTTGACACAGTGGTGAAAAGCCGTTGCGAAAAGTACGCAATGACCGAGTTATCTTGTAACGATGTCACGTTTTATGTGCCCGGTGAAACGGCGAATACTGGAGAGCGCCAGCGATGTCGGATTCTGGCAAGCGACGTAGGAATAGCATTGGATGAGCCTGTTTCCACCACTGTGCTTAACCGATTACCGGCAAAGATTGTCGAGATTGAATCGAAATCCATTCAAACTGGTGAAGCGATAGTTGTATTAGAACTCAGTAATCAACAGCGTTTACTCGCGAGGGTAACGCTTAAATCACTTCATGAACTCGATTTGCAGCGAAAGAAACGTGTCTGGGCGCTAATTAAATCCGTTGCGATTTGTTAACAACAATACATGAAATGCTCAAGTAGAGTACGTTTGGTTGTGGTTCCACCTTTACTCATTCATCTATACTTCAGGTAGATGGTCATGGTTAAGAGGTGGCTAATATGGACTTTACAGAAAAACTTCGCTTAAAAGGCAAAGCGGAAGAAGATCTCTACTTTGCCAAGCTAGATCGTCAGCTAATCGAAGCGTTACACGAAAAACAGAAGCAAGAGCAAGCTATATTGAATCCAGAGGAGCGGGAAGATTCAATTATGCCGACAATTATGGATACAAAATGACCGACTATAAACACTCATTATTTATAGTTAGATGCTCATAATACCATGCTTAGCCATTTCATTTACGTTGAGTGGCGAGGGGGGCGTTTTCTGTGATTTACTAACCCCACCACTTATTACAAAATACCAATCGCTTAACCATTTTTATCTGAGTCATTCCAGCGAGCCCTAGCGAGACTAGGAATCTAATAGCAGCGTACTGGGCCGTTAAAGAAAAGTTTTGGCCATAAAGTGCGCGGTAAGTAGATCCTGAATTACGCTCCTTCGTCGCTTTTCAGGATGACTGTTTAGTGTGAAGGTGTGGTTCTTCGTCAAGCGAACACCATTTCCCACTTAATACTTTGCTTTCTTCAAACTCAGGTATCCCTCAATCATGAGTACAAAAACAGCAAGCCAAATTGCAATATACGTTGGCCATTCTTTCGCTGTGATGCTCTCGCCCAATAAAACAGCGACCAAGACCAGAAGGACAGGCTCAACATAAACCAGCAGGCCAAACAGGCTCAAGTTTAGATGAGGTGCAGACAGAGATTGAAATGCGAGCGCTAATGTACTGATTAACCCTAGCCCCAGGATTAACCAAAGCAGATCAGAACTTACGTTGATCTCTTGAATAATGTGCCCGCTATCAAAAATAAAGTAGAGACTGACAGGCAGGCTCAGCATCATGTCAAACCAGACACCGCCAATATTATTCGTGTTGGTTTTTTGTCTTAGCCAAAAATAAATGGGGTAACCTAGGCAGACTACCAAGGTAGGCCAGGCTAACGTCTGAGATATCACCATTTGATTGAGAATGCCAAGTATGGCGAAAACGCACGCCAGCTTCTGAAAGCGAGACATTTGATCGTTAAATGCCAAGCGTCCCACCAAAACTAGCGTGATCGGCATAATAAAATAGCCGAGCGACACGGCAAGTCCGTAGCCATTCATTGGTGCCCACAAAAACAGCCATAATTGAATTCCAATCAAAAAGGACGCGATGAAGCGAGTCAAAATGAAGATTAAGTCACATTGTAACATTCGCTCAAAGATAGCCACGACTTGGTGCCAGTTCCCGTTGGCGAGAATAAAAACGGTTAACAGTGGGACAGTAATGAAAATACGCCATCCATATATTTCCTCTCCATCAAGTTCGCCCAGTAAAGACGTGTAAGCGAACATAGCTGCGAAGAGGGCCGACCCGATGATATTGAGAGTCACGCCAAAAGGAGTATTGGTTCTAGTGTGCATAATTCTGTTCGAGTGTAATTCAAATTGATGATGACATAGCACGCGATCGCGTCTAGCGTATTTACAAGCGGACTAATTGAGAATAAGTCATGTTGTTTGACTCGAATGATTAGCCATTGCTCAATGGGTTGCAAAATGATTGTTGCGTTCTCTTGCGTAAGCTAACAGAAATGAAACATCTTTGCACCAGGTGTGTGCGTAAATGCATAAAAATAGCTAAGGTTTGAGGTTACTTGCCGATAGATGAACCAGAAATCTTGAAGGTGTGTGCCCATACCTTTTAACCTTAAAATACTTCCCCAAACAGTTGGTTTATAGCTGCACCGTTGTATAGGTCTCAACTTGAATTTTACGTTTAACTTTAATTAATTCCATCGCTAAAGTTAAATAATAAATGTATGCGATTACATTCTATTATATTTAATTCTGTTATTTTTAAGGTAGATAGATTAATTAAACTTTCATATTACTTTAACTCAGTATTGACACGGTGGGTTGACTTAAGTTTTTGAAATGTAGTTATTTAATTTTTATTTAAATGGGTTTGCATCTGTTTTTTAGTCACTTAAAAGTCATATTAAACTGCTAGTTTAATAAAAGTATGACTATCCAATAAAAGTAAGTCATAACGAAATTAAACACTCAACTAATACAACATGGATGAGATACAAGATGAAAAAAACACTGATTACATTATCGGTGGGACTGGCACTTTCCGCTGTTGCCAATGCCGACGTTTTGATTACGGAATATGTTGAAGGTGGCAGTTATAATAAAGCGATTGAGCTGTACAACAATGGCGTAGAAAGTGTTTCTCTCTCTAACTACACGCTGGCACGTTATAAAGACGGCTCCACAACCCCGACAGAAATGGTTAGTTTGAACGGTACATTGGCGGCGCAAGAACTGTTGGTTGTACAGAACAATCTAGCAGAGCTGTCACTTTCTTCTGATGTCGCCACTATCATTTCTTCTGGCCTGGTACACAATGGTGGTGATGCGGTTGCGCTTCTGAATAACGGTATTGTGGTCGATATTGTTGGTGATGTGCCAACAACCAGTGGTTGGGGTAAAGATATCACCCTGCGTCGTATAGGCCGTACAGCGAGTGCGGTATACGATGAAAGTGACTGGAGCGACTACGCTAAAGATACCTTTGACGGTCTGGGAAGCCTATCTGATGAAACGACAGATAACACCATTCCCGACGCGACAGCCACAACGATTATGCAAATACAAGGGGAGTTCTGGAGTTCACCTCTCATTGATTCTGGGTACGAATCTCAAGAGTATTTTGAAGTGACAGGTATCGTGACTGCTATTCAAACCTCCGCACTAGGGAATGATCTTCCGGTAGGATTCTTCCTGCAAGACCAGTATGGGGACGGTAACGACAATACCTCTGACGCCATCTTCGTTAAAGGTGATATTAATGGCATTGAAGTCGGCAATACCGTGACTGTGCAAGGTAAAGCCTATGAAAGCTATGGCTGGACTCAACTGATTGATACACATGTCAATCATATCGAACCTACCCAAATAACGATCACTCCAACCCCTCTGCGTAAACTGGATACTGACGAAAGTTTCGACTTCACGCTGGAGCGTCATGAAGGCATGCTTATTGAGTTAGACCAAGCGGCCGACATGCACATCACGCGAACGTTCAGCTTTGATTATGATGCTTACCGCTACAATATGATGGCATCGTATGAGCGGGTTAACCTACAAATGAACCAGAAAAATGTACCGGGGTCCGTCGAAGCGCTAGCTCAGGACAATGAGAATAAAGACCGCCGAATCTACATTGAGTCATTCCAAAAAGCAGCTAATGGTGTTGTACCTTGGTACAGCGAGTTTCTGGCAGAAAGTGCGATTCCAATGGAGGACGGTACGACGACCAGTGATGATTATATCCGTATCGATGACACGATTAACGGGCTTCAGGGTGTATTAGGGTATTCATACAGTGACTTCCGTCTGTATGTAACCAATCAAGCAACCCAGGACACGTTTATTCATAACAATGATCGTACCACTGCTCCTGACGTTGCCGATGGTGATCTACGTGTTGCTACTTTCAACGTACTTAACTACTTTAACTCTCCATTTGGTGGCGCTGAGAACCCTTATGGTGACAACCGTGGTGCTGAAACTTTCGATGAGTTTGAACGTCAGGGCGACAAAATTGCAAAAGCTATTGTCTCGATGGATGCGGATATCGTTGGCTTGATGGAGATTGAAAACAATGGCTTCGGCGAAGAGTCCGCTGTCGCGCATTTGGTCAATAAAATTAACCTTCTTATTCAAGATGAGTCAGACCAGTATTCGTATGTCTCCAGTGAAGATTATGAATACGTAGGTACCGATGCAATCACCAACCAAGTGATATTCAAACCTTCTAAAGTCACACTCGATACTTACCGACTGATTAAAATGCCGGAGCAACACGCCACAGAAGGTGAAGATACCGACAACTATCAGAGGGATGCCATTACGCCAACTTTCCGTATCAAAGGTAGTGATGAGACCATTACGGTGTCTGTTAACCACTTCAAGTCAAAGGGCTCAACCTGCTGGGAAGATGTGAATCTGCAGAATGACGAAGATCCTGATGGACAGGGTTCATGTGAAAACTTCCGAGTATCGGCTGCCCAACATTTGGGTACCGAGTTAGCTAAAATCGACGGACATAAGCTGATTCTGGGTGACCTGAACTCCTACGCCAGCGAAGATCCGATTTTGTTGCTAACCGATCTACCAGACGGCTACTCGGTAACCCCGGCTCGCGATACCTTTATTGGAAGTGAAGAAATGGACGGTGCTCAGCCAGAAAGTCTCACACAGTCATTTGGCTACCGAAATGTGATTAGAGAGATACACCCTGACTCATACAGTTATTCTTACGATGATACACTAGGTACACTCGATTATATTTTGGCAGATGCTGATACAGCGGAAAACAACGTTGTTGACGCTATCGACTGGAATATTAACTCGCCGGAATCAACTTATGTTGACTACTCGACGGAATACTCGGGTGATCTACCGAAATATTACGATATTTATCGAGCTTCCGACCACGATCCTGCGGTGGTTGTACTTGCGTTTGGCAAGGATGATAAACATAAACCCGGCAAGCACCCTAATCATCCTAACAAGCACCACAAACATAAGAATAAGCACAACCAGTCAGACAGCAAACATAAAAATAAGCACAACCATTCAGACAATAGAAACAAGCCAAAGAAACCTTGGTTTCAAGGCTATCACTAAGAAAATGAGCTTTTACTGGAGTTCATCGATTTAGGCGTATTTTAGCGGTATGAATAGGCTTGTATGCTGTTGTTACCAATAAAGATGTTATCTAAATCACAAGCATCTAAGCCCGGTCATGAAGTGTAATACTCACATTCTGCCGGGCTTTTTCTTCGCTCATATATTGGTTTTGGTTTCCCTGTTTCACGGGACAAAGAAGGGTACCAGCTTTCTGTACCTGAGCTAATCCAAGGTTCTTAATAGTCATCATCTAATGCGTTATTAAATTCTTTGCTCAGCCAAGACTTAAGAGTAAGAACATTTTCGTTACGCAGTTTTTCTGGTTTGCAAACAAAGAAAAATTCCAGATGGGGGTTTTTAACTGGCTTACCTACTTCTACCAACAAACCGTGCTTGATTTCGTCGCGCACGAATAATCGGTGAGTGACGAAAACGCCTAGTTTCCGAATTGCTGCCTGAACGGCATGGATGGAAGCAATAAAACTCAAATTATTACGCTGTTTGGGGACGGGGAGCGAGTTACCCTGACACCAGATGCTCCAATCTTGCTTTCTACGCAGGTTTTCGGCATAAATCGCGGGGTAGCGTTGTAACAAGTCTGCAGAGGTAGGGGGTTCTTGCGATGGTTGTAATAAGTCTGGGCTGCAAACAAGCAAGAGTTCATCATCCCCGAGTTTTTCACAATAGTAATCTTCCCATTCATCGGGGGTTCCGTGAATGATCGCGACATCCACACCTTCTTGGTTTAAATCAAATGGGCCGATTAAGTTTGAGAGGCGAATGTCCACATTGGGCGCATATTGCTGGAAATTATTTACTCTTGGCACCCACCAATGTATCGCCAGAGAGTTGATCATATTTAGGGTGATTCGATTTGATTGTGGCTGATGAGTGACGGATTCTGTCGCCTCGACAATCGTTTTTAGTGCCGGAGCAATGTCGCTGTAGTATTTCTGGCCAATGGAGTTGAGCTGAACCTGCCTGCCAACACGCTGAAACAACGGTTGCCCGATAAGAGACTCTAGGCTTTTTATTGCTTGGCTGATTGCAGAATGGCTCACGCTAAGCACGCTAGCCGCTTCGGTCATACTGCCGGTTTCTGCAACCGCAACAAAGGCGTAAAGAGATTTCAGTGGTGGTCGTTTATTCATTTGTAAGTTTATCTAACAGGTTTGTTTAAATATATTCGTTTTTTTCTCTGTTGTCATTGCACTAGTATGAGCGCGTCGATAAGGAGAATATTACTTTGCTGAAAAATCATGCTGTACCTTATATGCTAATTTCAACGTTCAGTCTGTCGTTGATTGGACTTCTATTAAAAAAACTTACCGAAATGATGGGCATTGAGCTGCTTACGTTTCTACGTTTTCTTATGCCAACATTATTACTTTTTGCAATCGTATTGGCTGCAAAGCTACCTCTGCCACCACGCAACGTAGTAAAGCCTATTATTATTCGTGGGCTATGTATTGCTGCATGCCAACTCTGCTTTATTGCGTCTTTGAATACGTTATCGCTGGTTGAAAGCTCAGTGCTGTTTGCGACCGGGCCGCTCTTTATTGCCGTTTTAGAAAAGCTGTTTTTTAAAGTAAAGATTAAAACTGAAACGAAATTTGGTCTAGCGGCTACTTTTCTTGGCGTCTTAATGTTGGCAGGGGATGTGTCTGGAATTCAGTTTCGACCGGAACTTCTGATCGGTTTAGCTTCGGGATTATTTAGTGCAGGGTCACAGGTGAGTCTTTTTCGTGCCAGCAAGGGGGAGGTGAAGCCTTCTGTTTTTAATAGCTGGACATTTCTTATCGCTGCAGTGAGCGTTCTACCGTTATTGTTCATCTCAGGCTTGTCAGAACCGGACATGCAGATTTTATTAGTGCCGCAGGGTAATTTATTGGCGTGGATATGCCTTTTGGCGCTCTCGATATTCGTTGTCGGCAATCAAATATTTCGCTCTAAAGCTTACCGATTGGCAGAAAGTAACTCGCAACTTGCCCCTTTGATTTTTACCAATCTACTGTTTACAGCGATATGGCAGGTACTGTTTTTTGATGAGAGTTTTTCTAACTATCAGGTTGTGGGCATTGCGCTGATCATTCTAGCTGCGCTAATGAATAGTTTTGCCACCAAAGTATTCAGGCATTTCTTTCATACCCCAGTTCATCACGTTTGAATGGATGTGAACCCATACAATATTGATTCACTCCTAGGCAAAAATACATGGGTAGAAATTGAAAGAGGGCTGGTAAACCAGCCCTTGCTTGATCAAACTTTTGATAGAATATCGTCGACCACTTTTTGCGGTGGCTGATTGATATCGATGCAAATCGCTTCTTCTTCGCTCGGTTCTATCAGAGTGTTAAACTGGCTCTCTAACATGGCCGACCCTTGAAAGTAGTGATCTTTTCTGGTCTTAAGCCGTGACCATATTGTGTCAAAATCGCCTTTTAAATAGCAGAACGTGAGATCGTTACAGCCTGCTCTTAACGTTTCTCTGTACTCGGGCTTCAGTGCAGAACACGCCAATACCAAGTTGTCTTGTTCTTGGATGAGCGCATTGAGCGTTAACAGCCACTCTTTTCTGTCTTCATCTGTTAGAGGAATACCATTCCTCATTTTTTCAACGTTTTCCGTTGGGTGGTAATCATCACCATCGAAAAAAGGAATGTTCAAAGATTTTGCCAGCGAGTCGCCGATGGAAGATTTACCGCACCCAGAAACACCCATAACGACAAATTTTTTATTCATAGTATCAACTCATAATTAGGCTTCACGGGTAAGCTTATCGCCACCATAATGCAAGCTCAGGGAACATGATAACCAGAGCAAGAACACAAACTTGTAGTGCTATAAACGGAAGTAGTGCGGTAAATATTTCACCTAGACTAATGTCTTTGGGCGCAACAGATTTTAGATAAAACGCTGCCGGACCAAACGGTGGAGATAAGAACGCGACCTGCATATTCAGACAGAACACCACACCAAACCAAATTGGATCCATTCCAAGGCCAGTAATGATCGGGACGAAAATCGGCATAGTCAGTAATGCAACGCCTACCCAGTCGAGGAACATACCCAGAACAAACAGGATTGCCATCATGATAAGCAGGGTAGACATTGGGTTACCACCACTTGCCGCAAGAATGGTTTCCTCAACAAAGTCGATACCACCCATCAGGTTGTAAACGCCAACCAGAGCTGAAGCGCCGATACCAATCCACATGATCATGCCGCAGGTACGCATGGTTGCGATGGAAGACTCTTTGACCATTTTCCAATTTAGCTCTTTACGAATCGCAGCACTGATAGCAATACCTACCACGCCCAGCGCAGAAGCTTCGGTGACTGATGCGACACCGGTGTAAATACTACCGAGCACCGTAGCAACCGATAGCAGAGGGAAGAACAGTGCTTTGAAGTAGCTCGGGTGAGCTTCAGCATCTTTGGCCAGATCTTCTTCTGACGGCAGTGGTGCAAGCGCTGGATTAAGCTTACAGCGAATCAGTACGTAAGCCATGTAGAACATAGCCAGAATGAACGCTGGTAAAAATGCCGCTTTAAATAGCTCGCCAATCGATACAGACGCTGATAAACCATAAATAATCAGTACGATACTTGGCGGAAGCATAGTACCTAACGCACCGCCAGCACACGTTGTACCAATTGCTAGCTTACGGTCATAACCTAGTCTTAGCATTTGTGGCAACGCAAGAATACCAAGGAGCACTGTTTCACCACCGATAACGCCCGACATAGAAGCAAGGATCACGGCAACAAGTAAGGTCTGAACCGCGACACCGCCCCGTACTTTACGGCCGACACTTTTCATTGCATCGAACAGGTCTCGAGCGATTCCTGAGCGGTCGAGTAACGCAGCCATCAGCACAAACATCGGCACCGCAAGGAACACATAACCACTTACGAAGCTGAAAATACGGCTGGTGATAAGTGGTAGCGCATCGACACCAAACCAGCCTAAGGTAAAGATCAGTGCGACAAGACCTGTTACGAAAGCGAGTTGCATGCCAGTCAACAATAGACCAATCATCAATACCAGCATCAACAAGCTGCCATACTCGATTCCAATTGATGACAAGTTCGAGGTGAAGGTTTGCACACCGACCCATCCTAAAGCAGCTGCTAAGGTCAGAAGGCCCATGACAAGGAACACAGGTTTGTAGCTCGCCACAGTAGGTTTGGTAGAAGATAAATTATTCATCGCCTTCTTCCCTCATTTGTTGAATTTCTCTAATCAGATGCAAAATGAACTGAATAAACATTAAGCAAACGGTAAATAGAATGATGCCTTTAAGCAGGGCTGGGAATGGTGGATTCCAAGCGGAGCCCGAGGTTTCTAATCTCAATCCACCCCAAGGTGCAAACCACGAGTTAGCAACAGTTTGCCACGCTGCATAAATCAACAATCCACTAAATAGCAGTCCAGCTAAGTGGTGAAAGACATTCAGATAGTGCTTTGCCTTTTGTGATACTGCATCGTAAACGAGAACAACTCTTACGTGTTTGTCGGTTGCCAGAGCGTAAGCACCACCGATGACAAACAGTGCGCCACCAATAAAGGAGGCGGTTTCGTGTACCCACATGGTTGGTGAGTTAAACAAATAGCGACTTGCGACTTCATAAAATGAAATGAGGACGGTGGCAACAAACAATAAACTAAACAGCTCACTGATTTTGGTTATTGCTTTGTCGAGTATATTGTGAGGCATTTCAGCCACGACATTTGTGTCTGATTCTTTCATATGTCTACTTCCAAATGAAATAGGGAGGAGTAAATCTCCCTTTTTTTAACAACTTATAGAAGGCCAGAATCTTTTAGGTAAGTCGTAATAGAATCGTAAACCTTCTTAGCATTTGGAGAGAGTTCGGCATATTTTTCCCACTCGCCCATCGCTATCAGACGGAACTTCTTACGCTCTTCTTCCGACCAATCGTGAATGGTGATGTTAGGGTTCGCCTCTGCTTCTTTTACGGCTTTCTGGTCTGCAATACGTAACTGAGTTGTAATATCTTCAGCGAAGTCACGCACCGATACCGTCATAATCTCTTGAAGATCGGCTGGTAGTTTGTCCCATTTTTTCTGACTCATTGAGATATCAATGGTTGGCAGAGAGTGGAAGCCCGGTTGAACAGGGTGAGTTGCGATATCGTTCATGCCTGCTTGATGGTTAGTAGAGAAAACGGTGTAGTCAGCAGCATCAATTACGCCTTTGCTCAAACCAGTAAAGACTTCGGAACCTGGCAGGTTTACTGGTGTTGCACCGGCTGCAGCAAACACTTGCTGAACCAAACCTTCTGGAGCTCGCAACTTAAGCCCTTTAAGGTCGTCAACACCGTTAAGTGGTACCTTAGATACAAATGACTCGACACCTGTTGTTGAACCTCCAATGTATTTCACACCGTAAGGTGCATAAAGCTCAGTCATCAATTCATAACCACCACCGTAGTTGATGTATTGGAGCAGTTGACGTGTATCAGACCACGCACCAACCATATTACCAATCAGACCAAAAGCAGGATCCTGGCCTGTGAAGTAACCCGTTGCGGTAATATGACCGTCGATGATGCCCATTTTAATGGCACCTAGGGTTTCAGTATGTTTAACCACCGCACCCACTGGCAACAAGTCAATTTCAATACGACCACCAGACATTTGCTCTACGCGCTCCGTCCATTGTTTTTGAACCTGGAAGTTCTTGTCACCAGATGGATCACTGGATTGAAATTTGAAGTTATAGTCAGCAGCGAAAGCGGAAGTTGATAGCAACGCTAGTGAGATAGCTGAAGTTAGGGATTTTTGTATGATGTTCATTCATTCGTCCTTTAATTTGTATCGGATCTATTTGTATACTTATCACGCCCGAATGTTACCGGGAACATTTGCAAAGTTACCGGTAACATTCGGTGAGTTCTAGGAGGCTGATCACGTTCTATAACATCTTTAATTAATTTCTAACATAAATGAGAGGTCTGTTATGAATGCGGTAATATCTGTCGCGTGAATTTTTATGGTCCGAGATAGACTTTGCTACTGGTTTCAGTTATATCTCGTGATTCCGTTAGATGTTTTTTTAAAAAAGGGTTGCTCGTCATGTTGGAGATGTTTGGCGTAATTAATATATGGACGTATTTGGTCGGTCTGACCATGATCATTCTTGCTCCGGGTCCAAACTCTCTCTATGTATTGAAATCGAGCTCATCGCTGGGTGTTAAGGCGGGTTACAAAGCGGCCTCAGGTGTGTTTATTGGTGATGCGGTTTTAATTTTGCTCTCTTATCTTGGTGTTGCATCATTAATTCAAGCGTCTCCCGTTCTGTTCACGATTATTCGCTACTTGGGTGCGGCCTATTTGCTGTATTTAGGGGTGAAAATCATCCATCAGTTGCTGAGTAAAACGGATGGTGATGAGGCGGAAGTGGCCCGCCCTAAAAAGAGAGAAAATGTGTTTGCTAAGTCACTGACTTTGAGTTTGACCAATCCGAAAGCGATCCTGTTTTACGTCTCATTCTTTATCCAATTTATTGACTATACGTATGAGCACACTTGGATTTCATACTTAATTCTCGCGTTTATTCTCGAAGCCTTTAGTATCATTTACTTGAGCACATTGATCTTTCTTGGATCATCATTAACTCAATTATTCAAAGATAATAAGGTGTTAGCAAAGTTAGGTAACGGGTTGCTTGGCATGTTCTTTATGGGGTTTGCGGCAAGACTAGCGAGCCTGAGCTGATATTCAATTTATGTATAGCTGGGTGCTTCCGGATTTGCCTGAAGACTTTGTATGGAAGTATGGGAGCAGTTGGTGTTTATTGCTTTAATAGAGACAAAGTGGGGGAGACGGTAACTCCTCCACTTTTTTGATATTCAAACAACCTAATTGCTCTTATGTTTCTAGGCTCTTGGCGGCGATATGCTGTCCGGATATTATCGTTTGGAACGGTTCCGAGATGAACGTTCTTTGTGCGCTGAAGCGGCTTTCGCTTGTGACTTTAAGATTGACTCTACCGTCAGCTCCATCGGTTCTTTTGGTTTAAGTCCGTGTGGAAACGTACGAGCACGCGGCGATAACTCGAACTCTTCACTCGATGCTCGTGGCATACGCTTAAAACGGTATAGATAAAAATTTTCTAACTTCTCTCTCGCCCAGTCCGTTTTCTTTAAATACTTCACGCTACTCGCGACTGAGGGTTTTGTATGGAAACAATTAAAACGCATTGCTGCATCTAAAATGTCCCAGCCATAAAAATCCACCAGTTCGGTAATCATTGTCTCGAGTTTAAGGGCATGGAGAGGGTTGTTTTTTTGCAGTTCAATTCTTTCTTCATCAGTCATGTTCTTTACCTAAGTGGGCAAGTGTTTTAAATAGTACCAATTCCCGCAATAATCTGACCGTTGACTTATCCAGATTGGTATAGAGCAAAAATTCACTATCATCGTAAATACTGTATCTAATTATTTATTCTACGTTCAAAATTGACAACGCAGTTATCGAGCATTTTAACAAGCTAGAATGACCAGTTATTTACTACGATTGGTATTATATATAGCTAGAGATACTGGATGTCATTATAAAATTTATGACTTACGAGAGTTAGGGTGTTTTCTATACAGAAAAGTGAATAGAAGAGGGTGATGAAATAAAGACAGGTGGTAGGTTTTGGGTGGTATGCCGAGTGGTGATTTTGCGAAGATAAGTTGGGCTGGCTGTAAGATACAGCCAGCCCCGACTTAAAATCTTATGCTACTGTAACGTTAGCAGCTTGAAGACCTTTTTGGCCTTGCTCTACTTCAAAAGACACTTTTTGACCTTCTTGAAGAGTTTTGAAACCGTCAGAAACGATAGCACGGAAGTGAACGAATACGTCTGCACCGCCGTTGTCTTGAGTAAGGAAACCGAAACCTTTAGTTTCGTTGAACCATTTTACTGAACCAGTTGTTTTATTAGACATGACATGTCCCTTATATAAATTGAAAAATGAATAACTAAAATATGATGCGCTAGTAGCTTGAATTATTTAATGTATCTTTGAAGCTAAGGGAAACACTGAGGATAACAACTTGGTTTTTCTAAGGGTTTTACTTTTACTACGTGATGTTTCATTTAATAACTCTGAACAACAGAGCGGCGCCATTATTGTCTTTTAGTCGCTACATGTAAAGGATTATTTTTGTTTATTTTTTCGGGGGTGTCTCTAAACTGTCAAAAGTGTTCGCTGACACGTTCTACAATTTTAGTCATTAAGTGATCTCATAACACCGTCTCGAAGCACTCATTATAACTTGAGCAGGTTTCGCAGCTGGGTGAACGACACACGTAATCACCACCGCTTTCGCACAACTGACGGTATAAAAACCGTTTCCAGCGCATATTGTTTACATTCGCTGTGAATAAGGTAGGGAAGTAGTCAGAAAATAAATGCGTGAGTACAACCCGTTCAGGTAGCCCTAAGTCATGCCAGAGGTGTTGGCTTCCCATACAGCCACTTGATATAACGATGGCCATTTCCTCTGCAAACGGACGTGAGTTAGCCAAGTTCTGAGATAATAATTGACGTAGCTGATCGTATTCTTCGGTTCGTAATGCCATTAACTCGCAACGTAACGTGGCTTGTTTGGTTTCGAGATTGGCTAAATTTACCTCAAATCCAAAAAACTCGATCACTTGAGTAAAGCGGCTTTTCTCCAATCCGAGGTAAAGTGGCAG
Organism: uncultured Vibrio sp.; assembly: GCF_963675395.1. NCBI lineage: Bacteria > Pseudomonadati > Pseudomonadota > Gammaproteobacteria > Vibrionales > Vibrionaceae > Vibrio > uncultured Vibrio sp. The sequence goes on from NZ_OY776222.1 coordinate 887,256, forward strand.
AGCAGAGCGCCCACTCAAATAAGAGTGGACGATTGGTCGCCAGTATTGATTGCATGTTTTATCGTGCACTATACCGAGCTCCCTTGCTGTTGCGGGCTCAAGCTACCCAAAGGATTTAAGGGGCGATTGGTTCGATCAACAATCGCCTCTTCAATAGGGCAGATACTGGCACATTGTGGCTCATGCCAGAGAGATGCGCACTCATTACATCGTTTGGTATGAATGGCAAATGGTCTGTCTGCTCTGTCGCTTTTGTATATTGCTTGATTCGGACACACCGTCATGCACGCATGACAGCCAACACATTTATTGTTGATGGAAAAGCTCATGTTTCGTCTCCGTTTGCTGAGTTTCACGACAGTACTGTTTTGCGATTGCATCTAAGCTGCTGTTTACTGGTTGGAAGGCAAAGTCCACGTTGGGAATAACGCCACGTTCCTCTAGTTCACGCCATGGTGTAATGCCGATTCTCGCGCTGAGAACCATCTGACAGTCGGCTATCGTGTCGAACAAGGCTTCCTTTTCTGTCTCTTCACCACAGTCGCTTTGACCCTGACAATATTGAGCAACGTTACGTGATTCCTCGAACAAGAATTGCTGAGATTGTCGGTCATATTGGTAGATCTCAAAGCGTTCGGCGTGACCAAAATGCAATCCGATATGGGCTTCTCCATGGCTTGCTACCGCAACTTTATAGACGGCGGAGGCAGTTGTTGAACTACAAGGCGACGAACTTTCACTACCCAACATACCAACGGCATCTGCTCGGCACTGTTTACAATGGGTCATTTGCGGCATATGCACACCACATTCCTGACGGATATGCTCTAATTCATTGTCCGTTGGTCCCCGCTGGCCGCTCAACCCAAAATAGGTGCCGTGACTTGGGTCGGAAATCAGGGGCATGATGTTATGTAATGTCGCACCCAGAGATTTCACCTTCTCGGATACTTGGGCAATGTGGTGGTCGTTAACGCCCGGAATCATGACCGTGTTGACTTTGACTAGCATGCCTGCCTTGGCGGCTAATTGTAGTCCGAGCAATTGGCGCTCGATGAGTGTTTGTGCCGCGATTCGGCCCTTGAGCCTTTTTCGATTGTAAAAAATCCACGGATAGATTTTTTCCCCGATGTCAGCATCAATACAATTAATCGTAATGGTGAGATGATTAACGCCCAGCACTGCCAGAGTCATCACATGTTCAGCAAGGGCGAGCCCGTTGGTTGAGATACATAGCTGTACGGTAGGGTCGGCCTTATGAATATCGCGAAGCGTTTTAAACGTGGCTTGCGGATTTGCCAGTGCATCACCGGGGCCAGCGATCCCGACGACAGTCAGATTAGGTGCTCGCTTTTTAATCGTAGAAAACTGTTTGAGCGCGGATGCACTATCCATAACGTGTGACACGACTCCCGGGCGAGATTCGTTGCTGCAATCATATTTCCGATTACAGTAATTGCACTGAATGTTGCATGCTGGTGCGACAGGTAAGTGCATGCGCGCGTATTGATGAGCCTGCTTTGAATAGCAAGGGTGTTTCGCGATTTTATCCTGAGTTTGCTTATCTAAAAAGTGATGAAGATTATCTTGCTTACAATCGTCACTTTTTGCATGTGGTGAAGGACTTTCCATGTCTGCCCCTTGTGATTAAATGCCTTTAATAAGCTACGTTGCAATCATCGTTCCTTAATTAAGTTATTGTTTTATATTAAGTAAGGAACAATGATTGGTAACAATTGTCTGATAGTTGACAATATTTAGCTTGCGAGAATTGTCAGATTTGTTTCATTTCAATATTTAATATTTGAATTCGATAAGCGATCTGACGCGGCGTCATATTGAGTAACCTTGCAGCTTTGGCCTTTACCCAGCCGGAACGCTCCAGAGCATCAATAACCAGTTCTCTCTCGTCGGCAGGTTTGCTCTTTTCTCTTTGCATTAGCTGACTTTCTGCCACGCGAGGAACTGGTGCAGTAGCAAGCGCAGGTGTATAAGAGGGTTGAGCAGGCGCTGAAAAACTCGGTTCAGTTTGGTTTATTGTGATTAAGCTGGCATCAATGACACCTGATTCGCACAACACCGACGCGCGTTCTAAGGTATTTTCCAACTCACGCACGTTACCCGGCCAATTGTGGTTCATCATCACTCGTATTGCATCGTCACTGATGGTGAGGTTACGACCTTGTTGCTTACTTAGCTTTTTACGCATGAACTCGGCAAGCTCAGGAATATCTTGAATGCGGTCCCGAAGAGGAGGTAAGTGCATCGGCATAACGTTAAGTCGGTAATATAGGTCTTCACGGAAGTTTCCTTGCGCCACTTCCTCTTCCAGATGACGGTTCGTTGCTGCGATAATACGCACGTTGACAGTAATGGTTGTTGTTCCACCAACACGCTCAAACTCTTTCTCTTGCAGTACTCGTAACAACTTTGCTTGAAACGCTGCACTGGTTTCACCGATCTCATCCAGAAAAATGGTGCCATTGTGTGCCATTTCAAAACGTCCTTTACGCTGTTTTACCGCTCCGGTGAATGCGCCTTTCTCGTGACCGAATAGCTCCGACTCGAGCAGGTTATCCGGCAGCGCTGCACAGTTGAGTTTTACGAACGGACGATCAGCACGAGGAGAGTTGTAGTGGATCGCATTCGCAATCAGCTCTTTACCTGTGCCGGACTCACCACGTACCAAAACGGTAGAGTCCCAGCGAGACACCAGACGAATTTGATCAAAAATCCGTCTCATGGCTTTGGTGTGTCCAACTAAATTGTGAAAACTATAGTTATTACGAACTTTACGGCGCAGTCCGTCACGTTCATCAACAAGCTCTTTTTCTGTACGCTCTACGTTCTGAGACAATTGGATATTCTTGGCTATTAAGTTGCCAATCATATCGAGAAACTTGGACAGCAGCGTGAGGTGCTCGTCGCTGACATTAGGTGGTTGGGCCGATAGTGCACCAAGGACTTTACTATTACTGTCTTTGATTGGTACACAGATAAAGGGCTTGTCATAGTCGTAGAGTGCTAATTTGTCCGCAAAGCGCATATCACTACCCAGGTTGCGAATAACCATAGAGCTACCACGGCTAAGGACCTCTCCGACAATCCCTTCACCTGTTTTGTAGTAAACATTCCTTTGATCTCGGTTACTGCCGTTAAGCGGACTATGTACAGACTTGACCAACAATATGTTCTTTTGGTGGTCAAGAATGGTGAGCATACCGCACTGTAAACGACACTCATCGTGCAGAATTTTTAGTATTTTGTCGGATGACTCGACGTAATTTAAACTAGCGTTAAGAACACTAGATATTCGATACATTGCCGCCAATAATTGGCGCTCTAAATCTAAAAGAGTATGCTCTTCAATCATAATGACTTACCGCTGTTAATTGGAAATGTTAAGCAGACTTTTGCGCCGCTTAGTCGACGACTGTCTGAGATCGTCACGGTGGCTGAATGTTCATTGAGCACCTGTTGCACGATTGAAAGTCCAATACCACGACAGCCAGACTGATGTTTTGGTTTGGTACTGTAAAATGGCTGAAATACGGTGAGACGAAGATCTTCTTTAATCCCGAGACCATTGTCTTCAATATCAACCACTATCTCTCCGTCTTTCTCATAAGATTGAATGAACAGGGTCCGATCTGACGGCTTAGCGTACTTGATGGCATCTAAAGCGTTGTCGATGAGCTGTTTTACGGCAAGAATCAATCGATGAGGCGTGCCGTTAATGGAGGAAAGCCTAGGTGACAGGTCAAGTTCCAAGTTGATCGACAGCCTCATCAATTCATCATTGCTGATGTTGCATGAGTCACGAATTACTTCATTGAGATTAACCGGTTGCCGAGCTTCTCTTTCTCGTTCTGGGATGGCGAGCATGATTTCTTGCATCGCCGCGTTAGCACTTGCCATTGCGTCATCCATCGCGATCAAACCGGGACAAGACGCGTTTGTTCGCTTTAGAATGTTCACAGCAGAATCAATGACATTGAACGGTCCCTGTAATTGATGCAGGGTACCCATTAGTGCCTCTTGCATGGCGTGGACGTACTTATTGTCTCTTACCATCAACTGAGTAGCATTAATCCGCCGTTCCTCAACCAAAAGTTTCTCTTTGGTACGTTCAGTTATAGAGATGACGCTATAGTCATCGTTACTGTCAGGAAGAAAGTAGTGCTCAATATTGATGGTTGAAACCGGGATTTTAACCAATGTAAATTCAAACCATCGTTCGCATTTACCGTCTTCATTTCGAACGGAGATATTTTGCGTGCGGCTTTTATGCTCGCCGATGAACTCAACCACGCTACTCTGTTGATAGTCTTTTTGAATGCTATCCAGCAATAATTCGATAGGGGAGTGGTTAATACTGTTTTTTATTCGCTGATACTTTTTATTGCTGACCAACAATTTGTTGGATGCATCAACCAGAGCAATGGCTGTCGATGAACCATTCAGCAGCGCCTGGAAAAGCGTGAACTGGTTTTTTTGTTCCGTGATTCGTTGGTGTCGCTCAGTTATATCTCGATGGATGGCGTAGTAACGTGTCTCACCATTTTGTTCTTTAAGCCGAGAAATCGAAATCTCAGCAATATACGGTTCCCCATTTTTTTTTCTGTTGACCAGTTGACCTTGCCAATGATCACCGCTGGTAATGGCGATCCACATATTCTGATACACGCGTTGCGGCGTTGCCTTATACGACAACAGTGACGAGTTCTTACCAATCAGTTCTCGTGAACTATAGCCAGTGATCTGGCTAAAGGTCTGGTTAACGAAAAGTATGTTGCCATCTTTGTCGGTAATGCTGATGGCGACAGGAGCATGAGCAACGATCTGTTCGAACGCTTGCATGTCAAACCCCTTTGTACTGCTATCGGGTAGTAAACTATCAAGTTGTTCCATACGTCTTTCCTTCTACGTTTGGCGATATAACCCTCTCAATGCATTTCCTATTCCAAACACTCAGGCCTGTCATGTCGGGCTCGTTTAAATAAAGGTTTGTTTGATTTCGGACAATTATTCATTCGAACAAATGAAATTTGTTGACTTTGTGACACAGCTATTTTGGTAAAGAAAAGCGCTTAACCTACTCGCTAGCGCTGTATTGACGGGGTTGTTTGATTCATTACAGTGCAAAAACTCTCCGTGGCATGCGCTATGCACCAGCTTCGAGAAAGGAAGCTAGTGGAGTGCTGTTATGTCCGAAGGATTGATCATTTTTCTGAGTGCGACATTTGTAAATAATGTCGTTTTAGCCAAATTCCTGGGCTTGTGTCCGTTCATGGGAGTGTCGAGCAAAATTACCAGTGCGGTGGGAATGGGGATCGCGACGATTTTCGTGCTTACCTTAGCGACGCTATCAAGCTGGATTATTGAGTTTGCGATTTTGAAGCCGTTGCATCTGGAGTTTATGAGGATCATATCCTTCATATTGGTCATTGCTGCGGTCGTTCAGTTTACCGAGTTATACGTTAAAAAATCATTTCCCGAGTTGTACCAGTCTCTTGGCGTATTTCTACCTCTAATCACGACTAACTGTGCCGTTTTTGGGGTCGCATTGTTGGCCGTTCAAGACAATTTGTCATTTCTCAACACCGTGATGTTCAGCTTTGGCTCTGCTTTGGGCTTCTTCTTTGTCATCACCATTTTTGCCGGTTTACGCAGTCAGCTGATGTTGAGCCAGGTTCCGGCAGCATTTAAGGGCTCTCCGATAGCATTCATCACGGCGGGCTTTTTGTCGATGGCCTTTATGGGCTTTTCCGGAATGGCATAGAGGAGGTTAAGTCATGTTACTTACGACGCTAATATTTTTTGTCATGCTTGGTGCGTTGCTTGGGCTTGCTCTCGGTTACGCTGCAAAAGTGTTTCACGTTGAAGGCGACCCGCGGATAGACAAAGTTGAAGCCCTGCTGCCGGGTGGCCAATGCGGCCAGTGTGGAGAGGCTGGTTGCCGCCAAGCTGCGGAAAAAATGGTATCCGGTGAGCTGAGCCCGGCATGTTGCCCACCTGGCGGGGCGTTACTCGCTCAGAATGTTGCACAGTTGCTCGGGGTTTCTATTGATACGAGTGAGCAAGACATCGAGCTGGTGGCACGTATCGACGAAACACAGTGTAACGGTTGTAACCGATGCTACAAAGCCTGCCCTTTCGACGCGATTGTCGGTGCGCCGAAGCAGTTACATACGGTACTAAAAGACGTGTGTACCGGCTGTCAGTTGTGTGAAAAAGCCTGTACCCGAGGATGCTTAACCATGTCCGAAGTGACGCCTTCGGTGTCGACATGGTATTGGCCAAAACCTTCGTTGTCGGTTTAGGAGTGAATCATGTCCAGTTTGAGTAATTTTAGTTTGTGGAATAAACCATTTAATGGCGGTATTCACCCTAAAGCTTATAAAGAGCTAACGTCAGATCAACGTATTGACCGTCATTTCTGGCCAAGGAATATCTATTTACCTTTGCAGACGCGTTCGGGTGCAAAGCTGAGGGTATTGGTGAGTGCGGGGGAGTCAGTCTACAGAGGGCAGTTGATTGCTGTTGGACTGACAGATTACGTCGCACCTTTGCATTCTTCAGTCAATGGTGTGGTGACAGCCATTGTTCCGCACATTACAACGCACCCGGCGAAAGTGAAGTGTGACACGGTAGTGATTCGCGCGAATGACGATAAACAATGGGGCGTGTCTTCTCCGGGTGAAGACATCCATAACTTAGATGCCGACACGATTATCGACCGCGTTGCCAAAGCAGGCATTGTCGGGCTTGGTGGTGCTGGGTTCCCCGCTGCTGTTAAGTTGCGATTTTCAAGAAGCTCCCACGTAGACACCATCGTCATTAATGGAGGCGAATGCGAGCCGTATCTGACCAGTGATGATCTAACCATGCAAACCTACCCGGAAGAAGTCATCTCCGGGATACAGATGATGCTGATCGCAAGCGGTGCACAAAGGGCAATTATCGGCGTAGAAGATAATAAACCCGATGCGTTGGCAGCGCTTCGTTTTGCCGCGAGTGAAGTCGACACCATTGAAGTGCGTAAGGTACCGAGTATTTACCCGATGGGGTCCGAGAAGCACTTAATCAAAACGCTGACAGGGAAAGATGTTCCTCCTGGGGGGCGCGCAACTCAGGTTGGCATCCTGGTCCACAATATTTCCACGGTTAGGGCGGTTTACCATGCGGTGCGATTCCTTCGTCCCTTGGTTTCACGGATTGTCACGGTAAGTGGTAAGGGGATCGCAGAACCTAAAAATGTAGAGGTACCCATTGGAACCCCAGTAAATGAAGTTATCAATTACTGTGGTGGGGTCAGTGACTCGACAGAGAGATTACTATTGGGCGGTCCCATGATGGGTCAGGTCATTCCCTCTATGCAGGTACCTGTCGACAAAACGGTTGGCGGAATATTGGCGTTAACGGAAGACGAGGTGTTTATTGAAACCAAACATCAAGAGTGTATTCGCTGTGGTCAATGTGTTCGAGCCTGTCCAATGGGTTTGATGCCATTTCAAATGGCCGCATACTCCCGGGTTTCCGACTTCAAACGCGCAGAAGAGTTAGGGGTGAATCATTGCCTATCTTGTGGTGCATGTGGGTATGTTTGTCCCTCGTCAATACCTTTAGTTCAGTACTTTATGCACGCTAAGGGCGTGATTCAATCTCATGCATTTATGGAGCAAAGGGCGGCTCAAACCAAAGTACTCAATGAATCCAGAAAACAACGTCTCGCCCTTGAGGCTGCAGAGAAGAAAGCAAAAGCCGAGAGAAAAGTAACGAGACCAGCCCGAAATGCTCGACCTGAACGTCCAGAACGGCCTACTCGTCCAGAGAGACCAGCACGTCCTGCGCGAGTGTCACGTCAAGATAAAGCCGCTGAGAAGGAGCAACAGTTATGATCAAATATGACACAGTAATTGGCCCATTTGCTCATAATGGGAGCTCATCTACACGAATTATGTATCTCGTTATCTTGACGCTATTACCTGCTTGTGTATTTGCTGGCTTTCAGTTTGGCCGCAACAGTATGGCGCTGATCGCCGTGTGTTGTTTAACCAGCATAATAAGTGAATGTTTGTGTTTGTTGGCAATGAACAAGAAGGCGAGTGCGTGTTTTGATGGCTCGGCGATACTGACCGGATTGTTACTTGCCATGAGCTTGCCGCCTTCGTTCCCAATCAGCTTGGCGGTTTTGGGTAGCATGTTTGCCATTATTTTGGGTAAGCAAATTTATGGCGGGTTAGGGCAGAACTTATTCAATCCAGCCATGCTCGCGCGCGTGATGCTACTGATCTGCTTTCCGGTTGAAATGACTCAGTGGGCAGCCCCAACGCCGATAGATTTGAGCAACAATTTAGTCACCGTGCCGGATGGTTGGCTGAGTTTTGACGGTGTGACAGCGGCGACGGCTCTCAGTATTGAAAGAACCTTGCCAGTTGAGTTTGCTCAGCAGTTCTTTGGCCAGCACTCGGGGAGTCTAGGTGAGACCAGTACTTTCCTTATCTTATGTGGTGGCGGTTACCTGATTTGGCGACGCATTATCCACTGGGCTATACCTGTGGCCTTTATGCTTGGTCTGGCATTACCTGCGTTGGTAAGTCATTTGATCAACGCTGAAGTTTACTTATCGCCATGGATTCACCTCACCAGTGGCGCAGCCATGTTGGGCGCGTTTTATATTGCAACGGATCTTGTTACCTCTCCAACCAGCATTCGCGGACAGCTTATCTATGGGCTGGGGTGTGGGCTGCTTGTTTGGTTAATCCGAACCTTTGGTAGCTACCCTGAAGGCGTGGCTTTTGCGGTACTGATTATGAATGCGGTCAGCCCTTTAATTGATTACTACCTGCGCCCAAATGTGTTTGGAGCGACCCGAGTGACGGAGAAATAATCATGGAACTCAGATTACAGCCATTTAAAGAGCGTATTTCGTATCAGGTCATATTGCTTTCTAGTGCATGTGCGCTTGCAGCATTACTGTTGTTTGTCACTAACTGGGCCACAAAGCCGATAATTTCTCAGCGTATCTTAGAAGATCAAAATGCGCTATTGAGAGAGGTGCTTGCGGGACAACCTTATTCGAATGATGTGTTTTCGAACCGCCAGATTATTGAGTTTGAAGGTCAGTCATTCGAGCTGTATCGAGTGGAAGATGATAAGCAGCAACTGGTTGACTGGGTAATTCGAGGTGAGCAAGAGGGATACAGCGGCACGATTCGATTTCTCGTCGGAGTCGATCTCAGTGGAGAAATAATCGGCGTACGAATCATCAGCCACAGTGAGACGCCGGGACTGGGTGACAAAATCGAAGCTGAAAAAAGCAGTTGGATACTCAGTTTTGCCAAACGTACTTTAGAGAATACAGGTGTCTGGGCGGTTAAAAAGGATGGGGGCGATTTTGACCAATTTAGTGGCGCAACGATTACACCCAGAGCGGTCGTCAAAGGCGTGCATCAGGCGTTGTTAGCGCTTGACTCTTATCAAGGAGCGAACAATGAGTGAATCAAACCAGTATCAAGCCATTATTTCACAAGGTTTATGGGGCAATAACATTGTACTAAAGCAGTCCCTTGCGCTTTGCCCTTTACTCGCGGTAACTAGCAGCGCGACGAACGGCTTGGGGCTTGGCCTGGCCACCATGGTTGTGATGGTTGCGGCGAACACACTGAACTCAATGGCGAAAGGAGTCATCAGTAAAACCGTACGTATTCCAGTGAATGTCATTATTATCGCCACACTCGTGACACTGACGGATGCATTGCTGAATGCCTATCTTCACTCTTTGCACAAAGTTCTGGGTCTATTCATACCTCTGATTGTGACAAACTGCGCCATTCTCGGGCGTGTCGAATCATTCGCTAGCAGAAACGCTGTCATGCCCTCCATCGTGGATGGGCTTTTTATGGGGTTAGGCTTTACTTGGGTACTGACTATGCTCGGGGCGATACGAGAAATTCTGGGTAGTGGAACCCTGTTTAGCAATGCACACCTACTTTTGGGTGAACGCTTTGCGTTTTTGGAAGTAGTCATCATTGATGATTACCACGGTTTGCTGTTGGTTATTTTGCCTCCGGGAGGGTTTCTAGTTTTAGGCTTGGTTTTGGCATTAAAACAGAAATACGAAGCTGTGGTGGCAAACACCAAGCCAGCAGTAGCACAGGGTTCTAGGGGGTAAGAATGAAAGTAAGTGTTGTCTACGCATTACCGGATGAACAGGTATGGTTGTCGGTCGATGTTGACCAGAGTGCAACGGTACTAAGTACTATTGAGGTTTCGAATATTTTAGATATGTTTCCGGGTATCGATCTCGACAAACAGAAAGTAGGCATTTTCGGTAAGCCCACCCAGTTGGATCGTGAGGTAAAAGAAGGTGACCGTGTAGAAATATACCGTCCGTTAATTTGGCAGCCTGACGACGAAGATGAGGATGACGACGACTAATTGTCACTTTTGCGACATTATGTCGGATATTGTTCGAATGTGGTTAATATAACCTTTTGATATTATTGGTTTAAATGTGTGGTAGGTATTTTGCAACATATCCCTGCCATGACAAAATTTTAAGCAAGGAGCTAATTATGAGCAAAGTAGGAATTTTTTTTGGTACTGATATGGGCAGTACCCGAAAAATGGCCAAATTGATTCAAAAACAACTGGGTGATGAGATAGCGGATAAACCGAAAAATATAAATCGCGTCGACGCCGATGAGTTTACCAGCTATGACTATCTGATTTTGGGTACGCCAACGTTAGGTGAAGGCCAGCTCCCAGGACTATCTGTTGATTGCCAAGAAGAGAGTTGGGAAGAGTTCCTACCCAACTTCTCGGACATGGATCTCTCGGGTAAAAAAGTGGCGTTATATGGATTGGGCGATCAGGTTGGTTACAGCAACGAGTTTGTGGATGCACTTGGTGAGCTATACGATCATGTCGCCAACTGTGGAGCAGAGATGGTTGGGTTTTGGCCCACTGAAGGTTATGAGTTTACCGCTTCTAATGCGGTTGATGGTGATGACTTTGTCGGGTTAGTGATCGACAAAGATAATCAATCAAGTCTGACAGACCAGCGTATTTCAGGGTGGGTTGAGCAGATCAAAGCTGAAATGGAGCTATGAATAAAAATAAAGCGATTAACCCAATACCAGTAATTAACTGATAGCTTGTGGGTTTTTGTTATTTTGCCGAACTTAACTGTCATAGGTACAACGCCATTCTTGTCGTGAGAGTGGCTTTTTTCATGCAATTCTGTTCTATAGAGCGTAGCGGCTTTGGATAATATAACTCAGGCTAAATTGTCATGATGAGTTACTGACAGTAAATCAATTGCTTTGTTGGGAATGGTGAACAAAAGGATTTTAAACTTAAGAAACAAAGCTTGGAGCGGGCAGCGGGAATCGAACCCGCATCATCAGCTTGGAAGGCTGAGGTAATAGCCATTATACGATGCCCGCGCATCGAAAGGACACGTCTAATATGCCACATTAATTCGAAAAGAAAAGTCTTTTCTCTTCAATTGTTTGTCGGTTGCGTAAAAATCATCCAGAATGGTGTAAAGCCACTCAATTCTTACGCTGGTGGTGGTTACTATAAATCGGAGAACTTCTAAATTGGCGATGGCTTAGCGAAAAAAGTTTCCCGATATTGAACACTTGGCATTCTTAGTTAAGACTCAATAGTGTCTACTTACTTGATTTTAAGATGCATGCTTCACTAAAAGTGAGTTGGCTTGCGGATTAGAAAGAGCTCTGAAGCCGTCATCTTGTCGTAGGCAAATGATTCATTTTTATTTTTAGCCGTATAAGAAAAAAAAGACAACGCTGATACTGGCGATAAGGGAAAGGAGAATATCTATGTGGAAAAGGATGATGGTAGGAACATTGGCTCTGTTTATGGCAGCCTGTACTACAGTAACAACGGATGTCGACAAACAGGCAGACTTTTCATCGTATAAAACATTCGACTTCGGAGATCAGGGTGGTACACCCGCAAGTATCGACGCGAGGCGTATTGAACAGAGCATTGGCTCTCAACTAGAGGCAAATGGCCTTGCACGAGTTTCGGCTGATGGCGATATTTATGTCCATCATGACATTGTAGAGAACACAGAATTTGTTTCTTCTGGATCGAGCGTTAGTTTTGGTTACGGGTGGAACAGTTTTGGTGTTATTACTTCCAGTCCAGAACGTTATAGAGAGCGCAAGTATGGTAATTTGATCGTTGAATTAGTTGACAAGAAAGCAAACCAAGTCGTTTGGAAAGGGCTCTCTAGCCGTAAATTAACAGCTTCAATGGACAGTGAAAAAAGAGAACGTTTAATTACAGAAGAAATCACTGAAATGTTTGAAAACTTCCCTTATGGCGGTAAATAGTGCGCTTTTTTATTCTTATCGAAAAAAGGCGCAATGTATGCATGCGCCTTTTTGATTGGTAGTAGCAGGAGCAGGTAAGCTCTATTTAGTATCCGATGCTATAGAGGTGTTCACCAACTTCCTGACACTGCGTTTGATATACTTTTAGAACATCTTTAGTATTTTTGTTCGCAGCTTTAAATTCCGACTCAGCAGAAGAAAGCTTACTAAAGCTATAGTTTCGAGCAGACATTAAATAGTTTCTAAAAGAGGTTCTGTGCTCTGGCACTGCACTCTTAACGTTCGAAACATTAGCACATTCCAAGAGAGTCTGGTTGCTCATTTGCTCAAGATTTATATCGGCGTAGACGACATTTGATAATGTAGTGAGTAATAAAGTTAAGATGGTTGGAATAGCGAATCTGGTCATAATTTGGCCTCGAATGGATTCAGGTAAATATAAGCGTATCCATGTCACTTATTGACACGTTTTCTTGATTTCTCTGTTTTTCTTTCGTCAAATATTCACGGCCATGTAGAAATATATAGAGTAGATTTGCTTCATTTCTTCCAAGAAGATGATAAAGCGCTCGTTGGCTTTTAAGTTTACCGAAACTATCTTGCGGTAGCGGCGTTGTTAACCAGGCAATAGAGAGCAACGGAGGCGGCAAGAAAGCGATAAGTAAATGGTAGTCGGGTTCGCATTTTAAACACTGAGCATCATCATGTAGAGAAGTACGACGACAGGAGACGAGCGCTAATATGTCTCGTTTGTGATGCTGAGAGTAGTCATGGGAAACCGAAGCATCATCATGTTCTAAAGATAAGTTGGTTAAAGCAAAATCTGATGTCGCTAGTGATTGTTGAGTCCAATTCGATGAATGCTCTGACGTACAGCTTAGGTTATTATCATAATCATGCGCATAGACCGATAGCATGCAGCTAGGAATCAAAGATAAAGAAAGTAGCCAAAACATCCAAATTAAATAACGCAAAATTTAACCCTAATACATCAATGTTTCATCGCTGACTCTACAAACTAATCCATCACCAGAGAGCAATGCTATCTATAGGTTCGAACCTTAATTACTAACTGCATGACTACGTATAGTAACGATAGGAAAGATAGATGAACAGCCTTTTCTTATCTTGCGGATTGATAGGAGTTTTATGCTTGAATTGTTTCAAGAGACAACCACAGCAACGACAACTACGAACGAGTAAGCGACACTGTGCATGAAACATGGTGGAGAAGGAGAAAGGATGACCCTAGTAAATTAAAAGGAGCAAATGCTCATTGCTCCTTTTAATTTATTATGCGCTTGCGTAGATGACGCTGCCGCCTTTAATCGTATCGATGATTTCTCGAGATAGATTTTCTGGCAGAGCCGGACAACCCCAGCTACGTCCTAAATAGCCGTTCTTTTTGATAAAAGAAGGGTTGGCATATTTCGCGCCGTGTACGACGATGTAGCGCTCGCGAGCCTTATCGTTGAGTCCAGAAGTCAGACCATCCAAGCGGAGAGAATAACCATTAGACCCGTAATAGGTCGTATCGGTTAAAAACGTACCTAAAGACGTTTTACGCGAGTTCACAATATTTGAAAACTTCGTCGCGGTTTTCTTTCCACTGTTCACACCGTGTGAAACATAGGTATTGTAGATCAGCTTCTTTCTATCTAAATCAACCACATAAAATCGCTTGTCTGTTGACGGTTTGCTGTAGTCAATGATTGTAAGTACTGGCTTCTTTCTTTTTTTAGTCTTCTTGTAAGCTAAATAGGCATCGTTAAATAGCTTAAAGTCGATAACGCCTTCTAGTTTGGCGTCTTTATATGTTTTTCTAACTTGTTGAGAAATCTGATTCTCTACTCGAGCTTTGCCGTCCAAATCTTTGGCGAAAGCAAAAGGAGAAACAGAGAAAAACGTCCATATCAACAATAAAAATGTTTTTTTCATTTTGCTCAAATAAAACTCTAGGTGTTACAAATTTGCCGAATGCTTCATGCGTTCAGTAATACTACATGCACATCAATTATATTCTTTGCCCTAAACTAAATGTTATGCTTTAAACACTTATAGTTTGGGATGTTATTAATTTCTTGCTGTTATAACTAACTTTTTGATATTAATGGTTTTTCTATTCTTGAGGTCAACTTTAGATATAATAATAACTTAAATTACTAATTATTAAAATGGTGATTAGCATCGTTTATCTGGCTCAACAGGTTATAAACAATGCATAATAATGCTCCAATTGAAAAAATCCCTGAAATTTCAATGTGTTTATTTTTAGTAATCGAATGATATTTAAAGCTAACTCTGTGATCCTAGTCGTAACAAAATATAATTTAAATATTGAATGATATCACTTGCACAGTGTAGATTGGCATAAATGACCGATAACTATGAGGTTTGAATGAAAGTGCATGAATGCGTTTCCTTTATATTAGTGAAAGACTCACGAATACTGTTGGAGACACGAGTAAAAGACAAAGAAACTGATCCTGGAGCTATTGCTATTCCAGGTGGGCATATGGAGCTAGGTGAAGAGCAGACGCAGACATTATTTCGAGAACTTAAAGAAGAGTTGAATGTCACGCCGCAATCATTTGTATATCTATGTTCTCTTCATCACCTTACGATTGAATTACAACTCATACATTATTACATCGTTACTGAGTGGGAAGGGGATTTAGAATGTTATGAAGCGGAATCTATTGATTGGTATACGTCTAATAATGCTCCGGTAGGAACAGAGGTTGATAGGATTGCGCTGCAAGAGCTTGGGCGATTAAAAGATATATTCAGTTCAATTTAGAACAACATTAATTCGAGCTGGCCAAGCATTTATTTTTCATCAGTTACTGAATATCAGAGTGACATTAACAGCGTTTTTTCTCAAAGTTAAGCTATGAATATAAACGTTGTGAAATATCAAATTTTCGCTTTATACACTGTGCTACTTTTCCACCTAGATTTTGACGAACTATTTCTCTTATTCCACTTTCCTGACAAACGGTGAAATGAGAGAGATGTTTAGCAACGTTCATCAATAGACTGGGGTTCGCTAGCAGGAGGAAAAAATGACAAATAAATGTGGACAGTGTCGGCAATTTACTAGAGAGAAGGCAAACCATAAAGATATATGTGGCGCCTGGGGGCAGCCAACTTTAGCAACAAGGTTTGCCTGTGAGTTTTTTATGCCAGCTGTTTCATCAAAAAACCGCGTTATTAAGTCTCTAAACACAAAACAACGTTGAGTCAACACCGCCTGGTTATTTGCGAAAACCCGCCAGTAAAGTGCTAAGCCGGCTTCTTTTGATTGAAGAACGAGTGGTTAGATGCTTCCCACCATATTTTTAATTGCTCGACATTCATTGGCTTTCCAAAAAGATAACCTTGCATAAAGTCGCATTGATATTCCGACAACCATTGGTGTATCACTTCGTGTTCAATGCCTTCTGCAGTAACAGTTTTATTCTGAGCGTGGCATAGGTCAATAATGGGTTTGATTACATGCCCATTATTGGTTCCCTTCAATGTGAGTAGAAACTCGCGGTCAAACTTAATCTTTTGAACAGGGAATTGGACAAGCTGGGTAAGTGACGTATAGCCTGAGCCGAAGTCATCGATTGCAAGCCGATAACCGAGCTTGGAAAGTTTGTCTAGCAGCGCTGTTCCGCGTTGGTTTGAAGCGAAAGTTTCCGTGATTTCAAGTTCAATAAATTTAGGATCAACCTCGTACTTGGTTGTATATGTGTGTATATACTCAGCCATCTCCAGAGAATTTAACTCTGCGGAGGACAGGTTGATCGATAGAATGATGTCTTTATCAAAAATTGTTCTCAACTGATGGTATCGCGCTGCTGCGTTGGAGAACACCCAACGGTCAATCTTATCGAATAGACCCGTTTGCTCTGCGATAGGGATAAACTCTGCAGGAGGGATTGCCCCTATACCTTCCGCATTCCACCGCAACAATACTTCTAAGCCTTCAATTTCATTGTCGCAACGACTTAGATAGGGTTGAAAAACTAGTCGAAACTCTTCCTCTACATCGGCCTTTCTTAATGCACGCTCAACTTGGCTTCGCCTTTGCGACTCGATGTTCAAGTCCGCAGAGTAATAGGCGTATTGGTTTTTACCAGCACGTTTAGCTTGGTACATTGCGGCATCCGCATTAGACAGAAGCTTTGCCATGTCTGCGCCGTCTTCAGGGTAACATGCCACCCCCACGCTAGCGGTGATAGGGAAGGAACTTGGCCACGAGTGGCTCAGAGTATTGATAGGTTTCAATAGTTCGGTTGCGAGTAAGTCTGGAAGATTGTTTACGTGCTCGTTAGAGCTAAGCAGAATCGCGAATTCGTCACCTGAAAGACGCGCACCAAAACAAGGGCTGTTATGCTGATGAGATATCTTTTGGCACACGTTCTTAATGTGGGTTGAAAATACCTTTAAAAGCGTATCTCCCAATTCATGCCCATATTTGTCATTGACATATTTGAAGTTATCCAAGTCAACATAAATGACCCACATATATTCAGAAGGGGAGTCGAGCTCTTGAGTGACCAGTTCATGGAACCGATGTCGGTTAGCGAGCTGTGTCAATTGGTCCGTCTCTGCCAACCGCTTGGTTTTTTTGTAGATGGTGTTTAGCTCCTCATACATATCGAAGAAGCGTGAAGAAAGCCGCCCAATCTCATCATTTGTGTCTAATTTTTCAATGTTATCTCGCTTATTCACTTCCAATTCGCTTAGTTGTTTGTCTAGTCGGGAAACCGGACGCAATACATTTCGATACAGAACCAGAACAATCAGCGCGATCGTACAAAATGCAGCGATCCCAAATGAAAGTGCCAACTCCAGCCAAACTTTGTCGACTTTATTCCACATCAGATATTCAGCAGGCGAGAGTATGGCGAAAAAATGGGGCAGCAGCTGTATTGTTTGGGCAAGAGGGATATCAAGGTATATCGGTTTATCAGAAAACGTAATAACACTATGGGTATCAAATTCGATCTCGTGTTTAATATCACTAAATGCTTCCAAAGAGACAGTTACGATAACAAAAAAAGTATTACTAGGATCGAAACTTAATGGGTGTTGGCCGGTACGTTTATCAATCAAATCGTATTGGATCAGAATACTTTCACCGCTGGAGTTATAAATAAAACCCGTGCGGCTATAATCGGCGTGTTTTGAAAAGCTGTCTGAAATGTATTCCGCAACTTTGGGATCGATAGTCGCTGAAGATTCAAAAAATTGGTTTTCTGCGTAATAGAGCAGCTTTTGATTGCCATTGAGGATAGCCATATTGGTATCGCCATGATAACCGTGACTCAACACATCAGTTGTCTCTTCAAGGCGATGGAATAAAACACGTTCACGATAGGGATTATCGTGATTAATTAAATAGTCTTGCAGAACGTCACTTTTACCTAGCGTGTAAGCATAGCTATGCAGAAAAGTGTTGGCTAGCCGAAATTGTCCCGCCAGTTTTTCCATTTGCAATTGAATATAACTCTCTTCCCGTTTAACGAGTGTGACTTTCTGAATGCTATAGATAATATAACTTGAGATCACCGCACTTAATAAGATGACGGGTGTTACGAGCAAAATTACTCTTCTGCTTAATTTCATTCCGTTTCTTCAATTCCGTTTGTGTCCTTACACACGTTACTTACCGACTTGGTAGCTAACGAATGATAAATGTATCGGCAGTCTAACTAGATTTTGAGTTTGCGGATCTTGAAAATCAGGTGTCTCTCTGAGAACTGTGAAGTTGCATATGCTTTTAAAAGGTCAAATTGGATGTTTTCTCAGTAATTAGACGTGTTTGTTATTAACAAGTGATGCGATATACCCATAGGTAATCGTCGATAGACCTACTATCGAAACGTTTCGATGGTGGGGTTTGTGATGAAGATTGTCTTTTTATGTACATTGAAGCCTCAATTGCAGATCATTCTCACACCTTATAAACCGTTCTCTTTTCAAATTTCTCCTTCCAATTATTATTGCATCGAAACGTTTCGATGAGTTTTCTGTAAATAATCAAAACAACCCAGTGCAGACGCTTGTCGATGTATGAACGTGTAACCGAAAGGTCTATGAGATGAAAAAAAGTACCCTGATAAACTCAGATATTTCTTACTTGGTGGCAACGTTGGGTCATACCGATGAAATCACCATTTGTGATGCCGGCCTGCCAATCCCTGGGAATGTACAACGTATCGATTTAGCGCTCACTCATGGGGTACCAAGTTTGATTGATACCGTGCGCGTGATGTTGTCTGAATCACAGATTGAAGGGGTCATCTTTGCAGAAGAGTTTTGCAGCGTGAGCCCGGAGCTTCACAAAGCAGTGATCGAAGTGTTAAGTCAGGAACAAGACCGAACCGGAAAGTCGATCGAAATCAGTTATGTATCGCATGAGGCGTTTAAAGCTCGTACAGAACAAAGCCGAGCAGTGGTTCGTACTGGCGAATGCACACCCTATGCGAATGTTATCTTCCAAGCTGGCGTGGTTTTTTAAGCCAGAGAATGTGAGGACAGATTATGACTCAAGCCATTCTACAGCTGAGCGAAATTGAAAAGGCTTTTCCGGGTGTGAAGGCGCTCGATAAGGCGAGCCTGAATGTCTACCCTGGGCGAGTGATGGCGCTTATGGGTGAAAATGGAGCGGGTAAATCAACCTTGATGAAAGTGCTAACTGGCATCTATCACATGGACTCGGGAAGCATTCAGTATCAAGGGCAACCAGCTGCGTTTAAAGGCCCTAGAGATTCTCAAGAAGCGGGTATCAGCATAATTCACCAAGAGTTGAATTTGATCCCAGAGTTGACGATTGCAGAGAATATCTATTTAGGGCGCGAATTTACGGGTGCGATGGGACGTATTCAATGGAGCACAATGTACGATGAAGCGGACAAGCTTCTCCAGCGCCTGAATGTAAAACACAGCTCACGCACCTTGCTTGGTGACTTAAGCCTTGGTGAGCAACAGATGGTAGAAATTGCCAAAGCGCTCTCTTTTGAATCCAAAGTCATCATCATGGATGAGCCTACTGATGCGCTAACGGATACCGAAACCGAATCGCTATTTAGAGTGATCAATGAGCTTCGTGCTCAAGGGTGTGGCATTGTTTATATCTCACACCGTTTGAAAGAAATCTTCGAAATTTGTGACGATATTACGGTTCTTCGTGATGGTAAGTTCATTGGCGAATGCCAGGTTTCTGATACCGACGAAGATGGCCTTATCGAAATGATGGTGGGCCGCAAGCTTGAAGAACAATATCCACGTATTGATGTGAAACATGGTGAGACTTGCCTTGAAGTTATCGGCCTAACGGGCTCAGGTGTTCACGACGTTAGCTTCACGCTTCAGCGCGGTGAAATCCTTGGTATTTCAGGCTTGATGGGGGCTGGTCGCACTGAATTGATGAAGGTGATTTATGGGGCGCTGCCGAGCGAGCAAGGTGTCATCAATCTGGACAACAAGACCATTAATCCAGTCAGCCCGCAAGATGGTTTAGCCAATGGTATCGCTTATATATCTGAAGACCGAAAAGGCGATGGTTTAGTTCTTGGCTTATCTGTTAAAGAGAATATGTCTTTGTGTTCTTTGGACAAATTGACCAAAGGTGTCCAAATTCAGCACGGTGACGAAGTGATGGCGGTGGAGGACTTTATTAAACTGTTCAACATTAAAACGCCTACACGTGACCAAATCATTGGCAATCTTTCTGGTGGTAACCAACAGAAAGTGGCGATCGCTAAAGGGTTAATGACTAAACCTAAAGTTCTAATTTTGGATGAACCAACACGCGGTGTTGATGTTGGCGCTAAAAAAGAGATTTATCAGCTAATCAATAAATTCAAAGCCGAAGGCATGAGCATCATCTTAGTCTCTTCTGAGATGCCAGAAGTGCTGGGCATGAGTGACCGCATTCTGGTTATGCATGAAGGTCGTATTACTGGCGAATTCGATGCGAAAGACGCCGATCAAGAAACATTACTCGCCTGTGCCGTGGGCAAAAAGATCAATGAGGAAGCAGCATGAGTACCAATACCATGAGCAAACCGAATGCAAGTAGCAGCAAAAAATTGTTCACTAAAGAATGGCTGATTGAACAAAAATCGCTGATTGCACTGATATTTTTGATAGTTGTCGTTTCATTCCTGAACCCGAACTTTTTTACGGTAGACAACATTCTTAACATTCTACGTCAAACCTCGGTTAATGCGATCATCGCTGTGGGTATGACGCTTGTCATCCTAACGGCAGGCATCGATTTGAGTGTGGGCTCTGTACTGGCTTTATGTGGTGCATTCGCTGCAAGCCTGATTGCAATGGAAGTACCAGTACTAGTCGCAGTGCCCACTGCTCTCCTTGCCGGTGCTGCACTGGGTGCGATTAGTGGCATCATTATCGCTAAAGGCAAGGTTCAGGCCTTTATTGCAACACTGGTTACCATGACGTTATTGCGTGGTGTAACCATGGTTTATACCGATGGTCGACCAATTTCGACTGGCTTTACAGATACCGCGGATGCATTTGCATGGTTTGGTACAGGTTATGCCATGGGTATTCCCGTTCCGGTCTGGATAATGGTGATTGTGTTTGCTGCCGCATGGTACTTACTAAATCATACTCGCTTTGGTCGCTATGTTTACGCTCTTGGTGGTAATGAATCTGCTACGCGTCTATCAGGCATCAATGTTGATCGTGTGAAGATGGGTGTGTATGCAATTTGCGGTATGTTAGCGGCACTTGCTGGCATCATCGTGACGTCTCGTCTGTCTTCTGCGCAACCTACCGCAGGTATGGGCTACGAGCTAGACGCCATTGCAGCGGTAGTATTAGGCGGTACGAGCCTAATGGGTGGTAAAGGCCGCATCATGGGTACGTTGATCGGTGCGCTTATCATCGGCTTCCTAAATAATGCTCTGAACCTGCTCGATGTTTCTTCTTACTACCAAATGATTGCAAAAGCAGTGGTTATTTTGGCCGCAGTACTGGTAGATAACAAAAACAAGTAATTCATAACAATCCAAAGATATGTGAATAAAACCGAGCTGGTATACGTGTGCTGGCTCCCCCTACACAAAGGACTAGAACGATGAAAAAACTCGCAACTCTTATTTCTGCTGCACTTCTTTCTTCTACTGTATCGGTAGCTGCGCAAGCTCAAGATACAATGGCGATAGTGGTTTCAACGCTGAATAACCCGTTCTTCGTAACGATGAAAGACGGCGCTGAAGCGAAAGCGAAAGAACTGAGATACGACTTGATTGTCCTCGATTCGCAAAACGATCCGAGTAAAGAGCTATCGAACATCGAAGATCTGACGGTACGCGGTGTGAAAGCGATTCTGATTAACCCGACAGATTCGGACGCAGTTTCCAATGCGATTCGTATGGCGAACCGTTCTAATATCCCTGTACTGACACTAGACCGTGGTGCAAGCCGTGGTGATGTTGTCAGCCATATTGCTTCAGATAACGTGATTGGCGGTGAAATGGCTGGTAAATACATTATGGAGAAGGTTGGCGAGAAAGCGAAAGTCATCCAGCTTGAAGGTATTGCGGGTACATCTGCAGCGCGTGAGCGTGGTGAAGGTTTCATGACTTCCGTTAAGAGCAGCAGCATGGAACTTCTTGCGAGCCAACCAGCAGACTTTGACCGTACTAAGGGTTTGAACGTTATGGAAAACTTACTGGCAGCAAACCCTGATGTACAAGCGGTATTTGCACAAAACGATGAAATGGCACTGGGTGCACTTCGTGCCGTTCAAGCATCTGGTAAAGATGTGGTTATCGTCGGTTTTGATGGTACAGAAGACGGCATCGCTGCTGTTAACCGTGGCAAGCTTGCAGCAACCATCGCACAGCAACCAGACCTTATCGGTGCGCTGGGTGTAGAAACAGCAGACAAAGTACTAAAAGGTGACAACGTCGAAGCTTACATCCCAGTGCCTCTAAAAGTGGTAACTAAGTAATTACGGCTTTGGATAAATCATCTTAGTTTCTTCGCTCTCTCCTCTGTTTTATCTGTCGTTAGGGGGAGGGGGTGAGAATAGATGCCTTTGACTTTTTAAGGCGTTTCAAACGAGAAGTTAAAGTCATCTAATGTATTTCCCAAAACAGTTTTTCAAAAAGGGTTCATTCAGAACCGAGGATAACCGTATGAATAAGTTAGTAGTGTTAGGTAGTGTAAACGCTGACCATGTTCTTCAAGTGCCTTCTTTCCCTCGCCCTGGCGAGACGCTTCATGGTCGCAACTACCAAGTTATCCCTGGCGGAAAAGGGGCAAACCAAGCCGTTGCCGCGGCACGCCTGAATGCTGATATTGGTTTTATTGCTTGTGTTGGTGATGATTCATTCGGTATCAATATTCGAGAGAACTTTAAAATGGATGGCATCGACATCAGTGCGGTGAAGATGCAACCGAACTGTCCAACCGGTATCGCGATGATTCAGGTAGCAGATAGCGGTGAAAACAGTATTTGTATTTCGGCGGAAGCGAATGCCAAGCTCACCGCTGAGGTAATTGAGCCGGATCTGGATCGCATACGCCAAGCAGAATATTTGCTGATGCAACTTGAAACGCCAATATGCGCGATCGAAAAAGCGGCGCGTGTAGCAAAAGGTGCCAAAACGAATGTGATTCTAAACCCTGCACCTGCGCGTGAATTATCGGATGAGTTACTAGCTTGCATTGATGTCATTACTCCAAACGAAACCGAAGCAGAAGTGCTAACAGGGGTGACTGTGACGGATAACGATAGTGCTCAAGAAGCGGCAAACGTACTGCATGCAAAAGGGATTGAAATCGTAATGATTACTCTAGGAGCAAAAGGGGTTTGGTTAAGCCAAAATGGTCGTGGCGAAATTATTGCGGGTTTCCGCGTCGATGCGACGGATACCACAGCGGCAGGTGATACGTTTAATGGGGCATTCGTCACTGGTTTATTAGAAGGTTTGTCTTTAGAATCAGCGATTAAGTTTGCACACGCCGCGGCGGCAATTTCAGTTACGCGCTTTGGTGCACAAACGTCTATCCCAACTCGTGAAGAGGTAGACGCATTTTTGGCTGAAAACCATTAAGTAAGGAATACATAACATGGCAACGATGAAAGACATCGCAAAACTGGCAGGGGTTTCCACCTCAACTGTGAGCCATGTTATTAACAAAACTCGCTTTGTCAGCGAAGAGATATCGGAGCGCGTTAATAACGCTGCAAAAGAGCTTAATTATTATGCGCCATCAGCGTTAGCGCGTAGCCTCAAAGTCAATCGAACTCAAACCATTGGTATGTTGGTAACAACGTCTACCAACCCGTTCTTCGGTGAAGTGGTAAAAGGTGTCGAGCGCAGTTGTTACCATAAAGGCTATAGCCTGATCCTGTGCAACACCGAAGGAGATAACGAACGTATGCGTCAATCTATTAGTACGTTGCTTCAGAAACGAGTTGATGGCTTGATTTTGATGTGTGATTCCCTAGAAGGAGAGCGTATCGATGTGTTCGAGCGTTACCCTGATATCCCAGTTGTAGTGATGGATTGGGGACCAATGCTCTTTACCAGCGATAAGATTCAAGACAACTCATTACGGGGTGGATACCTTGCAGTGAAACACCTGATAGAAAGCGGTCATAAACAGATTGGGTGTATCACTGGCCCGCTGATCAAGCATCAAGCTCAAATGCGATATGAAGGTTACAAACGTGCCATGATAGAAGCGGGCTTGGAGTTCAATTCAAACTGGATCATTGAATCGGATTTTGAATGTGAAGGTGGGTATCAGGCATTCAAAAAGATGTCGAAAAGGGGAGAACTACCAACTGCCATTTTTGTCTCCAACGACATGATGGCGATGGGCGTTATCAATGCCGCTAATGAGCTTGGTATCAAGGTGCCAGAGGATCTTTCCATCATCGGGTACGACGACATACACATCGCTAAATTTATGTCTCCATCACTGACAACCATTCACCAGCCTAAATATCGCTTGGGGCAGGCTGCGGTTGAAACTTTATTACGAAGACTGAACGACAAAGCAGCTGAAGCGGAAGTTGTCCAATTAGAGCCGACACTAATCGAGCGAAATAGTGTAAAAACACGCCTATAGCAAACCTGTATTTTTATTTTTTGTTGAATCTCATCTTATTGATGCATGTCAACATTTTGTGAGTTTGCGTTAATTTTGTACGTTATACGGTTTTTTATTTGAAAAAGTGTGATTTCCTGCGGAGAAAAGTTACACATACATTTTCTCCACCTAAGAAAGTACCTATGATGGCCCCGATAATTAATAGATTTGTAATTAAGGAAGTGGTTAGATGAGCTTTGCTTTAGTTCAAAAATACGCTCAGTATTCTGTAAAACGGCCATGGTGCCATCGTATTACTGTCGCACTCGTCTTGTTTATCTTTTTGTATAGTAGTTACGGTCTTCTCGCTCACGAGGAATTATCATACTTGTTAGGGATTTTCATTACTTTTGCTGCTACAGGGCTGTTTGCGTCCGCATCGACGTTTAAGAAAAGATACCCTGTGTCAAATTCCTAGTTGAAGCAAACTAACGAGTTTGAACCATTGGAGGAGGGCTGATGTCCTCCTTTTACTTTTTTAAACGGGTGAACTTATTTGGTCAGCTCGTCAATGATAGGGCAACGACTTCTCGCATCACCAGGGCAGGAAGATACCCAGCTTTCTAATTGTTGTTTCATCTCCAGAAGGTGCGCTATTTTTTCTTCTACTTCTTTTAATTTATCCATGGTACGGGCTTTAACTTCGCTGCTTTTTCGATTTGGGTTGTGTGCGAGCTGAACAAATTCTTTGCACTCTTGCAGAGAGAACCCTGCATTTTTTGCGCGTGATACTAGGTTGAGTTCTTGGATGTGGTTGTTAGAGTATTCTCGATATCCAGAGACGCTACGAGCTGGAGGTGAAATAATCCCTTTATCTTCATACAGACGGATAGATTTAGAGGAAAGGCCAGTCAGTTTGGCCACAGCACCTATATTCATAATTCACCTCTTGATTCAAGATAACGCTTAACGCGAGTATATACCCAAATAGCTTCAATATGCAGGAGTTAGAGTGAGGTCTCTGGTGTCAGTTCCCGTAAAAAGAGATAATTTCAGCTTTTCGAAAGCGCCCCATTTGCTTGATACGCGTCTACACTTTCGCGACTTCATGCGGAGGCATTCCAAATGTCTTTTTAAACGCGTTTGTGAAATTAGACGGATGGTGATAACCAGCTTCATAGGCAGCCTCGGTAATGGTAACAAGACCTCGTTCCAAGTGTTGCCGAGCCACGACTAAACGGCGGTAACGAATGTAACTGTTCACCGTCATGCTGAATGACTGTTTAAAGCGGCGTTGTAAGTTAGACACGCTCATAGAAAAAATCGTCGATAGCTTTGCTAAGCTCAGTTCTTCGGCTAGATGAATCTCGATGTAATTGATGATGTCTTCAATCTTATAATCCTTACTGCTCGTGACTGATTTGTGTTCAGAATAATGAACTTTAGGCATCTGCTGAAGGACATTAGATAAAATCTGATAAATCAAACTTTCAATCCCAATCTTACTTTGAAAGCAGTGTGGTGTTCCACTACGTAAGAGAGTGCTAACAAGCTCAGAGAGCATGGGACATACTTCTAGGGAATAGAAAGCTTGGTGCGACTGAAAAAAGTTGGTTGTGTCGCATGAGTCATTTAAGCGCTGTGCTAGCCACTGTGGCTTTACGAGGATATTTATTTTGTTAACGCGATTGTCTTTAACCAGTGAGCGACAGAAGTTTGCAGGTTGTAACAAGTTAACCACCACCCCCTGAGGGGACCTGGTTGCGTCCAAATCAAATTGTAAATCGTCGTAGCTGAAAGACAGTTTTCCTTCAAGGAGAATGGTGATCAACAGGGATGACTGAGCGGTTGAAACTATATTTGAGTTGACGAGTTCTAGGCAGCGTCCACCATGGACAAAAATTTGGTCGTTATATTGATATGTTAAGAAAACACCTTCAGCTAACTGCAGTTGACACGGTTGACCGTGCGTTACGATCAACTGTTTTTCCGTTTCTTGCAAAATTTGAGTCATAGATATTTTATCAAGTCTAGCTCGTTTAGGCTTGTCCACCTGCATCTGACGTTTCCTCATAATATGTGTGCGATTTTGCATAACCTAATAATCTTTGTATTTATATCACCCATGCTTATTATACCTGAGAATTATAATCATTAATATTTAGGGATATGTATATGGAAAGCCCAGCTTGTTCGTCACTCAAGCTTTCAAGCCTTTGCCTTGCAGTGGGAATGGCGCTAGCGAACCCAGTTTATGCTGACGATTCAACCTCAGATTCTCATACTGAAAAAGTCGTCGTATGGGGTACGAAAGTTTCAAGTAACTCGGAATCAATGTTTGCTGACGATATGTCGCTTAAGCAAGCCGATCATATGTCGGATTTGTTGCGTGAGATTCCGGGTGTGGATGTTGGTGGTACGCACTCAGTCAACCAAAGAATTACGATTCGAGGCTTAGGTGAGTCTGATTTAGATATCCGTCTGGACGGCGCATCACAACATGCAAGCATGTTTCACCACATTGGCAATTTGACGCTAACCCCAGATATTCTAAAGTCCGCAGATATTCAGGTCGGTAATAACTCAGTTACTCAAAATGGTTTAGGTGGCTCTGTCTACTTTGAAACAAAAGATGCTCGTGACCTTCTGCGCTATGACGAAAATTTTGGCGCACGTGTATATGGCGGCTATGCTTCGAACGACAACCAACAAGGCTCGTTAACTCTGTATGGCTTATTATCGGAGAACGTCGATGCCATGGTCTATGGTCACTACGTAACGCGTGATGATTTTGAAGACGGCGATGGAAATCAAACTTTTGGTTCAGAAGGGGATGTGTATAACATTCTGGCTAAACTTGGCTATGAGTTTAATGACATTCACCGATTTGAGATTTCCTATGACTTATATCGTGACAGCGGCGATTACAGCCCGCGCCCAGATATGTCCGGTGCAGCCAACAACGGTCTGTCGAGTGAGCTACTGATTCCTACTGATTATGATCGTGACACGGTAACTCTGAGTTATGAACTGCGTGGTGACAAGCATCAAGGTAACGTAACCCTTTACAACACAGAAACGGAAATCACACGTGATGAATCGGTTATGGCACCGCGTTGGCCTGCAAATCGCTTGTCGAAAAACACTGCGAAGAACCAAAATTTCGGTTTAAACGCAAAATTCCAATCAGATTTGGTGCTGGGACAGTTTGATAACCGCGTAACTTATGGTTTTGATTACATGGATAAGACATCCTCTAGCTATTACGGTAGCAGTAAGTTCATGGATGAGTCGGCTATATCGACAGCTGTGTTTGTTGAAGAGCAGTTCCACGTTTCGGATTCTTTCTTTATTACCGCAGGTCTACGTTTTGATGATTATGAACGGAAGGCGGAAACTGGCACTGACGACTTCGACGAAGTGACTTGGGCGCTGGCAGCTGAGTGGGCGGCGACCAACGACTGGACGTTATTTGCAAGTGCGCGTTCGCTATTCAAAGGCCCCGAGTTGATGGAAACCTTTGTCGCTTACCAAGATGTGGCGTTTCTTGAAGACGGCTTGAACCCAGAAACTGGTCTGAATACGCAAGGTGGAGTACGTTTTGCTAAGCGATTGGACAAGCACTTTTTCGGCGCAAATGTGACTCTATTTAAGACGCAGATAGATGACTACATTGCTGAACAGTATCAAAGTGCAAGCCAAACTTACCTTATCTACAATTTAGGTGACGTGGAAATTGAAGGCTTTGAAGCGAGTGCGTCATATGGCTACGATAAGTTCAATAGTAAGCTATCTTACTCTCAATCGGATACAGAAGATAAGACCAACGGTGGCCCTGTTGCTGGTGGTAACGGACGCAGTATCGATATGGGTGATAGCATTGCGTTGACGCTTGATTATCAGTCAGAAGAGTTAGAAACCGTCTTTGGTTGGAATTCAATGTTTATACTAGAAGAAGACAACGTATTTGATGGTCAAACCGTCAAGGATAGTTACGATGTTCACAACCTATACGCGCAGTGGGTACCTTCTGATATTGATGGCTTGTCGGTCACCTTTGGTATCGATAACGTCTTTGATGAGTTATATACATCTCACGCATCCCGTTCAGGTACGGCGCGTGGATTTACTCTAGATGATTACGAGCCAGGGCGTAACTTCAAGCTTTCTGCCGCGTATCAATATTAACTAAATTGCAAGTAAAGTGACCCTATGATTGAAGAAACGGCTCACATTGAAAGTGAACACGTGAGCAAATACTTGGTGGTACTTTGTCGACATTTCGCGCGCAAGGTACCTGCAACATGGGATGAGACAAACGGCTTAGTCACTTTTCCTCCCGGTCAGGCGGTATTTACCGTTAGTGATACCAAGTTAACAATTGTCTGTGGATCTGACTCTGAAGAAGGGTTAGATAAAGTAAAAGATATCGTCACTTCTCATGTTGCTATGTTCTCGCGTCGAGAGACCATAGAGCTTCAATGGATGAAGTAAAAAACGCAAAAAAGCCCGCAAGTGTTATTAGCGGGCTTTTTAAATACTGTATTTTTAAGACATCGGTGTCTATTGAGCTTTTTCAGGCTCTAGGTTGCTTTTTTCCTGATGCATTTTAGCTAGGAAGTACACGTTAACACATGCAATAAAGCCGTTGGTTAGTACAACTGGCCATGAGTCAATCATAAGGCCGTAGGCGGTGAATAGACCGCAACCGATAAAGTTAAGGATACGAAGTTTAACAATGTCTTTCATAGTAAGCGAGATAGCAACCATGATTGAAGCTGCGTAGCCTAGAATTTCAACCATATTCATGTCCATTTTTTGACCCTCTTTAAATCTGCCGAATTTGTCGGTACCAATTCTTCTCTTCTTGAGATTGTTGAGGAAGCTCCGTGCCTCGAATGGTCTTTATGTTGGGCGTACTATAGCAACGTACATAATGTGATAAAAGACTCAAAAAGGCGGAAAGTGAAGGTTAGCGATTACGCAAACGTTTAATAAGAAAATTATTTATACCGCCATTCATTTGTTTCATTGATTAGGCTGATGAAACCGATAGTTAAAACATATTTGAAGATGTTCGAATGGTTACTTATAGTATTAAATGATAACCATTTACATCTGTGGCGATATGATCAATCTTGCTGTTAGCCTAATACTTTCTTTCGCATTAAT
Source organism: uncultured Vibrio sp. (assembly GCF_963675395.1). Taxonomy (NCBI): domain Bacteria; kingdom Pseudomonadati; phylum Pseudomonadota; class Gammaproteobacteria; order Vibrionales; family Vibrionaceae; genus Vibrio; species uncultured Vibrio sp. Next base: position 916,877 of record NZ_OY776222.1, read on the forward strand.
CCGTAGAACGAGTCCCAGCTCTTGGAGTGTTGAGTTGCATATTATTTCGCATCTTCTTTGTGTGATGTTTCTGCAACCGATTTACATTATCCCCTATCTTATGGTTACGTTTTACTCATCCCCGCTGCTGATTAAGCTATCTAAGTGCACTCGTTTTTACAGTGTACTGTTTGGCTTTTTGCCACTACTGGTCGCGTCGGGAAGTTTCGCTTTCACATGAGATAAGAGTGTCAGATGCTGATCGTCCGCATTGAAGCTGCGATGCAGGATTAACTAGCTGACTATATTAATATTTGCTGTTGACTAAGGGGTTATTCGTTGGAGGGCAGAATGAATGGTATATCAGGTTTCCGCGCTGATGATAGCGTGAAACAATTTACAATTTGTGCGCCATAGGAGCGGGAGGAAATGGTTGTAGAATACGAAAACTCGCTTATTGATAGTGAGTTTAAGAAAACAGCTGAGAAATCATCTCGCGCTCTTCCGAAGAGAGCAGTGGCGAACGTTTTTTATCAAGTGTCTTGCTGATTTCACCTTGAAGAGACTTTAGCTGGCTATCGGTCAAATCACTCAACTTTTGTTTTAGTTCGTTAAATTGCTGTTTGTTCATATCACATTCCTCGTTGTACACAGGTTTATCCTTCACTACCTAGTTTCAGGGCCTCTATGGCCATACAACAAACTTATTCAGATGATTTAGATTAGAACTCCATTGGCTTTATTTTGTCCGAATATTGTCAGGTTGAATCAAATGAAGCGTCAAAATGTGATAAAAATGTAAGATGATGTTTACCGCTTGTAGGAATGTACGTAAAAAAGTAGGAATGTGTACCTATATGACTTTAAAGCACTTTTTCTTCTATCCGCAATAGTTGTCTCTGAACACTGCATCAAATTAGAAGGGAAGCTGACAAGCTTCCCGAGAGAATTAATGGTTCAGTGAGTCGCTTTATAATCAGTTCACGCGGACGGCGAACTTACTTGCTAGTGAATGCAACTCCGGTAACATTCGATAGATGAGATGCAATTGTTGCAGCACCATTCGGGCGGAACTCTCATCTTCTTCGCGCCATTCATTTAATCGTTGCTCAAGTCCGGCGTCTTCAATATCCGATAGATCACACGTTTCACTGTGCTGGTGAAGCTGATGGTGGAGAACGTCCAAATGCTGGTGGATACAACGGTGTGCATCCAACACTAATTTATGAATTGAGTTATCGTCAATACGAGTGCGGTGCGCACCCAGTGCAGAAATATAGTTCAGCATAGCGTGATTGAGAGTTAAAAAACGAAAACTCTCATCAACCGCTGTTCTGTATTTTCCAGGTTCAGCAAGCATGGTGCTTATCGCAGAAGTAAGGGTTGCATCATTATTGTGTGCCTGACGACGTGCAATGCGGTAGCTTAAACTGTCTTTTTTACCGACACGGTATTGGCCAATAATCTGTCCGAGGTATTGTTTATTCGCATCAATGGCGTCTGACATAACCTTATGGAGTCGTCTAGATTGCCAATCAGGAAAAATAAACATAACCGCCCCTACCGCTAGTATACAGCCAATAATTGTGTCGGCCAGTCGAGGCAGGACAACTGCGTAGCCTTCGCCTAGCTGGTTGAAAAGGAATAATACGAGCAGAGTAATAAAGCCAGTCGCATAGCCGTAATTGTTCATTCTGAAGGCGAAAAACATCACACCGGAGACTACGACGAACACCAGTTGACTCTCTTGAGAAGGGAAGGCTGTCAGTAACAACACGCCAACTAATAGACCAGCTAATGTCCCAATCACTCGGGCAGTCAGTTTCTGACGTGTTGCACTGTAGTTGGGTTGACATACAAACAGTGTCGTTAAAAGGATCCAATATCCACGGTCAAAATCCAACGCCTGAATAATTCCATAACCAAGCGTCAATGTAACTGACATACGTAATGCGTGGCGAAACAGCATAGAGTCTTGGTGTAGGTTTGCTGAAATCCGCTGCCACATGGCTTTTAATGTATGTGGATTGGTGTCATCCAGCATATCTTCTTCAAGTCTTTCCGCGTCAGGGTTATTTATATTACTCAACTGCTTTTCAACAGTAGCTAAGTTATTGAATAGATAAGTAAGCTGACCTAATAGTCGTTTCCAGTGACTCTGATTTTGTTCTTCGAGATAGGAGAGAGAGTTTTGAACTTCAGCTAAAGCGAGAATAGATTCATTAGTATGAGTGTACTCATTACCAAGTTGAATAGCTTGAGCAATATCACGGCATGCTCGAGCTTGAGATTCCAGTAGATACTTAAAACGAAATAGGACATCCGAGCGTTCAAACTCAGTGGCCAGATCTTGATAACGATAATGACTGGAACTCACTCGTTCATGAATGTCTTGGGCGATAAAGTAGATATTTAAAAATCGGTCACTCGGGCCATCAATATGGCCGCGTTTCGAACGGTTAAGCAGCGTCGCTTTACAAGCATTTAGTGCCGTAACTGTCGCTGCGTTAAGGCGCGCAGCTTCGATTCGCATAGGCTGCGGTTCAAGGTTGATCACCGGATGGAAAAGCTTTGCCTTAGCGTCCAGATAGTTAGCCATTTGGAAAAATACGTTCGCCAAGTTTTGTTGAACGGGCTGTAGCGGCCAAAAAATCTGCCATATCATCGACATGAAGTAATACCAGGCCGCGCCAGTTAAAAGCAGTAGTGGTTGGAACCATAGATTTGGGCTTTCATGGGCGCCAAGCATGGTATATATGGCGATAAGCAATGACCCAAACGCAATACTGGCGTATTTGGGGCCAATGGCACCCAGCATGATGAATCCAAACGTGGAGACAAATAGCCCGATAGCAAACAACCATGGAGTATTGAACAGAATTTCAATTGAAAATGCGGCAACAGCAAAACAGATAAACGTTAGGATGAGCGCTTTCATTCGTCCGGTAAAACTGTCATCACTTTCTGCCAGAGCTGCGGCGATAATCCCCAATATGAGCGGCGTAATCAACGTGTTTTGACCGAAGTACCACGCTGGTATGACAACGCCTAACAAGGTTATCAGGATAAGAATACTGTAGTTAACGGTTTTGTTAGCCCAATAGAGGCGAAATTTAGAAGTTGATTGCACGATGCGCCTTAGATTTCCGACAAAAAACGGGCAATTATACCCGTGTATCTTGAGGTTGTTTGGATATCATACCAAGCTCACTATAGCGCTTTTATGATTTAATTTAAGAAAAAAGATCACTTGCTTATGAAGTAACCAAAAAAAAACTTGGATCTTGGTTCGGAGAGGTAAACTCTCAATATTTGACGGTCTTACTAGCCGCCATGGAGCCACTACTTCAGGCTTATCAATGTTAACAATGTTCAGAAATTCAGCAGTAATGTGAAATTTATTTAAGAATGTAAAGCAGATGGTTATTTCATTACTTGTCACCGCTACAATTTGATGCTCTAAGATGATATAAATCGAAAACTTTTCACTTAAAAGGCACACATTTCATGCAGCTTACTGCCACTAAAAAAGCACAGTTTTTTATTCAAAATGAGTATTATCATGTGGAAATAAAAGAGAACAGTGTTTTATTAAGCTCTATAGGCAGTGATGAACATATTCCGTTTACAGTTTGGAACGGTAAAGTAAGTGTCAAACGTGGATTGCTTTGGAGCTCGTTACAATTCTTTTCTCATGAGCAAGATGGCAAACAACAGAGCTGGTTGGTTCAGGGGTTACCATGGCCCCAATGCAGAAAGTTTGCGCTTGATGCTGTGCGTCAGTATCAGGATTGGCACAACAATCAGTGTCAAAAGCTAGCCGAATACCTGCCCGTATGGGAAGAAGAGCTCTATAAGTTAAAACATCTCCCTGCTTACCTGTCGCACTCACAGGCTCAGTCTTGGGTTGAGCGTGTAAACCAAGAACTCGTGGAGATTAAAACGACTCTGGATGAAGCAAAGCTGAGAATGCCGAACCGCATGGCAGAAATCGAAACTTGGCTCATCGATACCTCTGATACGTTAGAAGAGCGAAACCGTGAATGGCTAGAGAGTGAGCGTCCAAATTGGGAGGTTCTGTTCAGTCGTATTGAATCTTCGCCGCTGAACTTATCTCAGCAATATGCCGTACTGCTCAACGATGATCACAACCTGGTGCTCGCTGGGGCAGGCTCCGGTAAAACCAGCGTGCTTACTGCTCGTGTCGCTTATTTACTTCAAAGTCATCAGGCGCAAGCTGAAGAGTTGCTAATGCTTGCTTTTGGGCGTGATGCCGCGACAGAAATGAAACAGCGATTAGTCAACAAAGTAGGAATGGCAGCAGAGGGTACACGGGTGAACACCTTCCATCAATTAGGGTTGTTCATTCTGAATCAAGTTGAACCACAACGAGTGGAGATAAGCCCGTTAGCTTTGGATGATAACCAACGTACGGCGTGGTGTATTGATTGGCTTAAAAAGCATTGGATGACGCCGACTAACTTCAAACGTTGGCAAAAGCACTTGGATAAATGGCCGATCGCGTATTTGAAAGGGGATGACGAGCTTGGCAGCCATTCTGAAAACCCGAAACTGATTGCGTGGTTAGATTCTCAGTTGTCACATTTGGCTGCGCTCGGACTAACCAAAAAGCAGGTTCAGGAAAAACTGGTCGAACATCCAGAGTACACCCGACTCAATAGTGAGCTCGCACTATGTTGGCCATGTTTTACTGCCTGGCAAAAAATGCTTAAAGAGACGAATCAGGTTGATTTCCCGACCATGATCAGCCGGGCAACCGACTATGTGATAAAAGGCAAGTTCGTTTCCCCATGGCGATTCGTTATGGTCGACGAGTATCAAGATATCTCTCCTGATCGTTTGGCGTTAATTGAAGCGCTGTGTGATTCTAGTGAGAAACAGCCGGGGGCTACTTTGTTCGCCGTAGGGGATGACTGGCAAGCGATTTACCAGTTTGCCGGAGCAGACGTTGATCTGATTACAGGTTTTAAAGACCGATTTGCTTACTCGACGGTTCATCATCTTGATACCACTTATCGTTTCAACAATCAGATCGGCAATGTAGCGAATGCGTTTGTGCAACAAAACCCGGCGCAGTTACCGAAGACACTGAATAGCCACAAACAACGTAAGCAAAAAAGTGTTCATACAGCGCCAAGCAATCAAGTTGAGAAAATCCTCGATCAGCTGAACCAACAAGCAAAGCAGACCAAGTCGGTGTTGCTGCTTGGTCGTAATCATTACCACAAACCAGATTTGTACGACGACTGGTTACGACGATTCCCAAATCTTGATATTCGCTTTATGACATGTCACGCGAGTAAAGGGCGTGAAGCGGACTTTGTGATTGTGCTTTCGGTGGATGAAGGTCAGTTCCCTGCGAAGAAAAAGCAAGTTCATATTGACGGCGCGCTGACGGAGTCAAACGACAAGTTTCCTCATTCAGAGGAGCGTCGATTATTTTATGTTGCGATTACCCGAGCGAAAGAAAAGGTTTGGATCACCCATACAGGCGCTGGGTCTGCGTTCATTCAGGAGCTGGTTACCGGGGACTACCCAATCATTACTTCTCGCTAAACAAAATAGACACCGTTTGAAAAAACAAAGGCGATACTGATTATCGCCTTTGTTTTTTCTAAAATGCTCTGCACTGATTACGTGCGTTCGCTTAGATAAGCTTCGTAGTCTGGCACTTCGATATCGACTTCTTGTCCGATAAGTGGAGAGTTGAAAATAAATTTAGCCGTTGCACGGTTGGTTGCGACAGGAATGTTCCAAACGCTGGCGATACGAAGCAGTGCTTTTACATCTGGGTCGTGCGGTACGGCGTTTAATGGGTCCCAGAAAAATACCAATACGTCGATTTTACCTTCCGAAATCAAGGCACCAATCTGTTGGTCACCACCCATCGGCCCGCTGATCATATTTTTAATCGCTAAGCCTGTTTCTTTGCTCAGCATATGTCCTGTTGTACCTGTCGCATAAAGGAAGTGGCGCTGAAGTTGTTCTTTGTTTTCTTGTACCCAGCGAAGCAGTTCTGGTTTGCAGTTATCGTGGGCAACTAAAGCCACGTGCTTGTGTGCAGGCATGGTACGAGTCGTTTTTTGCATCAAGTTATTTCCAATTCAAGATGATAAAGCTATTTTAGGTGTATCCGTTAATGAAACACTTTTTAATCGATCAATCAATAGGCTTTACGCTGAATGTTGGCCTATATTCGGACGGGGATAACGATTCCTGAATGGTATCTTCGTCAAGTTTTGTTGGTGTCAGTGATATAATGTCTGGTGACACCTGTCTTTCATACGGCAATCCTCTCAAATAGCGTGCTGCTTGTATGATGGAGAGGCGGCCTTGCTCGACCATTTTGTCCGTAGCGGCAAATAATACCTTATTGCGTAGTAAGCCACGATAAACGCCGTGACTTAGGTAGACGGAAACCAAACCAATGTCACTGACTTTACCTGCACTACGTAGCTCACTTATCGCAGCTTCTATTGCCACTGCGCTTCCGACGATATAGTCAATATCATTCATGTCTATAATACGCTGCACTAAGTTACGTTGTAACTCTTTATCGTTATCCGCCCATAAGGTGCTTACTACGTTTATGTCGCTCTCTTTTATAGCGTCGTAAAAACCTGCGGCTACGGGTTTTGTTCCCCCACGCGTGCGTGGGCCAAGTAGCAATGCAATATTGCTGACGCCCGATCCTTCAGGGTGTTGGCTTGCTAAATACTGACCTGCTTCATGACCCATCCAGTACCAATCTACACCGACCGCACCTTTTAACAATTGACTCTGTTTTTTGTCTAAAATGAGGTGGTTAACAGTCGAAAATACGGGAGTATCGCCTACAAAAGTATTTAAGTTGTGCTCATAAGCATGCGGGTCTACGGTACCTAAAATAATGGCGTCAGCGCCCCATTGATGACAAATTTTAAGCTGTTGTTCTTGGCGATTTTTGACCGGATATCCGCCAGCTTCGAGTACACGCAGGGTAACGCCTTGATTTTTTGCTTCGGTAACCATGCCATAGTTCACTGATACCCAGTACGAATCTTTTAAATGTGGGTAAATAGCACAAATTTTTTCTGCGGCAAACGCAGGGAATGATGTTAGCAGAGACACCATTAGGAAAGATTGTTTGGTAATTGAGCGAAACAAGCGTTGATTGATAATCATGGATGAAGTTCGTTGGCTTAGATTAAGTGAACAATGCAAAATATAACGTATTATAGCTAAAACACCTTTAGATATTTACTTCATCGATGTCGCTATGAAGCTTTCATCTTAAATTTATTTGAGTATATTTCGCCACACATGAATAGAAAGGTCATAAATATATGCTGCTAGCCACTGCAAGCATTGGTCGTAAGCTTTTACTCTCATTTATCGCGATGGCAATGTTGGTTATGTTATCTGCATTAATCGGTATGTCTGGCTTTTCGACGGTCTCGAAAACGGAAAGGAATGTGGTTGATGCTGCTATCCCTGCGATGATCGAAGCCCGACAGGTATCCGAATTAAGCGCTCGTATCATTTCTTCTGTTCAGATGCTGTCAAATGCAAAGAATGAGCAGGAGCGACAAAATACGGGCCGCGAGCTTTTCGACCAGCTAGAAGTGTTGCTTTCTCATATCAAAGAGCTTGGAAGAGACGCATTTGATTCCCAGTTACTCGATACGCTAGAAAGCCATGTCCAGAATATCATTAATAACCTCGGTGACTTAGGTATGTCGGTCGAGAGAAAGCTCTATCTCGCTAAAGAGATTGATACTCGCGTTGAAGAAATGCGCTTGCTTAGTGAAGAGTTGGAACAGCTGACCCGTACCCAAGTGCAAAACACGAGTACTGTCGCTGTCGCTAATGTGACCCATATTTATGGCCTGTTGGAAACAAACCAAAAGGAACAGGCGTACCAAGCATTAGATACTTTGGTTGAAGTCGATTTGGACCTGACAGAGCGCTTACATGAGTTCCATCTGCTGGCGTTCCAGGTTCTCAATCAGATTGAAGAGGCACGGACACTGACTAACCTGGACCGTATCCAACAAGTGCAAGCGGACTTTGCGAATAACCTCCGAATCATGAATCGCCGCGTACAAGCGGTGGAAGATCCAACTCTATCCACGCGAATGGGACAACTCCTCAAAGACCTTGGTGAGCGTCAGGTCGTGTTTACCATGCTAGTACATCAATATGAAAATAATGAGAAGTCACAACGATTGATGCAAAAAATACTGGAGCTGTTTGCTGAGCTTAATGGGACCGTTAATAAACTGGTTGACGACTCAAATAGAGCCACGTCGGTTGCAATTGATGAAATGACCAATTCATTAAAATTTGCACAATGGTCACTGGCAATTATTTCGGTTGTTGGCCTCATAGTGGTGATTTTGATTGTGTGGCGTGTCGTTTATTTGTCAGTGCTCAAACGGCTAGGGGAGTATTCGTCAGCGTTGTTGTCAGTGGCACAAGGTAACTTAGCGGTCGAACTCGAAGTAAAAGGCAAGGATGAACTTGCGCATATGGGGCGGGCTATTATCACCGCAAGAGATACCGCACAGGCGCTAAAAATAGTCGCTGAAGGAGAGGTCAAAGCGAAGAAAGAACTTGAAGAACATAAAGAGCACCTTGAAGATCTGGTCGATCAACGCACGTCTCAATTAAAACAAGCCAATCACCGTTTGAATGAAGAGGTCTTAAACCACGCTAAAGCACGCAAGCAAGCAGAACAAGCGAATCGGGCTAAGTCCGCCTTCCTTTCAACCATGAGTCATGAAATACGTACACCACTAAATGGAGTCTTGGGAACCGCTCGTTTGCTTATCGACTCAGGATTAAGTCCGATACAAAAGCGATACGCTGAAATCATTAATCGAAGTGGCAACACGTTACTGGCGATCATTAATGATGTGCTGGATTACTCAAAAATTGAAGCCGGTCATCTCGAAATACGTCACTTAGACTTCGACTTGCATCAAATGGTGCAAGACACTTATCAGCTAATGGAAAGTCGAGCCAAAGAGAAGAATTTGTTGTTCTCTTATCATATTGAAAGCGATGTTAGTAAGAACTGGAAAGGTGACGCAACACGTATCAGTCAGGTGCTGAATAACCTAGTTGGTAATGCGATCAAATTTACCCAACAAGGGGAAATTGATATCTATGTGAGCTTCAATCCAGAAGACGAAACGCAAGTGCTGTTCGAAATTACTGACACCGGCATTGGAATAGCAGAAAACGAGCAAGCAATATTGTTTGATGCCTTTACTCAGGCAGAAGGTGGATTAAGTCAAACGGGTGGAACGGGGCTTGGCCTCGCGATCAGCAAACGTATTGTCGAGGCAATGGAAGGCACGTTATCGTTCGATTCAGAGAAAGGCCAGGGCAGTCGTTTTTGGTTCTCTGTTCCATTGGAAGAGAGTAACCAAGTGGAAACGAGTGCGGTTTTAATGACCCCGTGCAAAGTGAAAGCGAAAGTGTTACTGGTTGAAGACAACGAAGTCAACCGAGTGGTTGCAGAAGGTTTCCTGCAAAGCATGGGACACGAAGTTGTCATAGCCGAAAACGGCCTACAGGCAGAACAGATTCTAGAAAAGCAGGACTTTGATATTGCTTTGGTCGATATCAACTTACCGGATTGCAACGGCGTGGAGTTAATGCAGCGCCTGAAGCGTATTGAACAGAATAAGCCTCAACAACAAGCAAAATCACCAACACCAATGATTGCGGTTTCTGCGCATGTGTTTGAAGAAGAGGTTGAAACGTATTTAGCCGCTGGTTTTGAGGGTTATTTGCCTAAACCTTTGGTCAAAGATGCCCTTGGAACTATGATTCAAGAGCAACTCGATGGAAAATCATGGCTGTTAGCCCAAAACGACGATTTTTCTCACCCAATAGACTCTGTTTTGACAGAGGCTGCTACTGAGTCTTCAGAAAACAAACACATTATTTCTAAAGAGATTGAATCCAGTCTCATCACCCCAGAAGTTGTGCTGTCTGATATGAAGGTTTTGGGCAGAGAAAAAGTGCTGCACATTCTTGATTTGTTCCGTGAAAGTAGTCTGGATGTCGCTAATCAATTGAAGATAGCGGCAGAGAAAAGCGACTCGAATCAAGTGAAGTCCCTAGCGCATAAGCTAAAAGGAAGTTCAGGCAGTTTAGGTTTAACCGCACTCATGAGCACGCTACAGAACATCGAAGCTGCGGCCGATCCGCTTAAAACCTACAAGCAAAAGCAAAGTGTGCTTGCTGAGCAAATAACTGCATCGATAAAGGCGCTTGATGAACTGATAGCAGAATAATATCTATACCGAAAACAAAAACCTCCGGTTATTATTGCCGGAGGTTTTTTCTATTCGGTCATGTCATCTTCCCACTCGAACCGAGTGTCTAGAGCATAAGGGTCATCGTCAAAAGGATGCTCCACTTTGCCACGCAAGTATTCGAGTTGATGTTCAAGCATATTGACCGTATCGTAGTCTCCCTCGGAACAGGCAACGTAAATCTGTTGTTCCAGAGCGGCAATGTTATCTCGGATACCCATGAGACCCCCCTTAAATCATCATCGATTCTCAAAACGATTATAGTCAAGTAATCCAAATTCGATCGGTTGATTTGTACGATACCAATGATGAAGACGATCGCTGAATGGCCAGAACGTTTCTGAGCTACGACGAATCGCAAAACGATCCAATAACTTAACGTAATCTTCTTCGTTTTGAATTCTGCTGAATTGTTCGACAAAATCTTGTACTTGAGCCTCATTTATCGAGAAAAACGCAGCGGGATAACTGCCGATAACACCATGCACTATGGTCATATCATCTTCTGAGAAATTACGATTACTTTCTTCGTCGAACAGGCTGGAGATATTGGTATGAGCATTATTATGCAGTAAGGTAAAGAGTTCATCTTTGCCTGCCTTACTACGTACCATCAACATAGTGATTTGAGGTACTGACTTTAACCCTTCACCCCGTACCTGACCAATGCGTTTTATTTGCTGTTCATTCTCAGCTGAAAGAGCAGTGTCCGTGATGTCATAGCGAGGAAGAAGAATTGGCGCTAGATCTACTTTGAGCTTATTGAGCAATTCAGACTTCGGAGCATCCGTTTGGTAGACAACACTTGTCGGCTGATTGAAGGGCTTAACATTTCTCAATAGGAAATCCGATAACTGAGGGCTTTGGTCCTGATACCAGCTCGATTGTAACTGATGGCGCATATCTGCTGGCAATAGTGAGATAAAGTTGCTTTCCCCCTCCATACGAAGAAAGTCCATGAACATACGTGTAATAAGTTGGTGGCCGAAGTTACCGTAGACATCAAACCCAGCAACAAGCAGGTAATGAATCCGTTCAAGTAAAGCATAATCCATCACCCAAACCGTCTTAGGTTGGTCTCCGACTAAACCTTGTACAACCGAAGCACTATCAAAGTGGCGGAAAACGGTCAAAGCGGCGTTTGAATTGGTACCCTCGCCATCCCAGATTATGTTAGAAGAGAGGTGCTCGCCATGTTTAAACCATTGGTTGGCAAATTCAGACTTAGCTTCAAGATATCTGGCTTGCTGACGTGAGTATTTAACCCAGTTCGCAACAGGCAGCGTGTTACTTTCTAACTCGCTTGGTAGTTTTAAGTTTTCTGCTTGTGAGCGATAAAATTCGTTCACTTCAGGAATGTCACTTTTATTTGGGTCGAGGAAGAATACCCAGAAACGATCGTTGATGACATTTAGTGCCAGTTGACCACGACAAACCGGGCCTTTAATGAAGGCCATAATGGTACTTTGTGCGTTGTCCAGCATAAACTTAAAACGAGACTTCACTGGAAGATCAGTAAATGAAGTCATTGGGTTAGCGGCAACTTCTGGTTCATAGCTAGGCAGTTCATTGACCGTGTAGTCAGGAACAATGAACCACTTTTTCCAATTGTCGATACGCTGTTGATTTAACGCATAGGGCATATGTGTTTTGTCAACAATAGTGCCTTGCTCCGGAATGATTCGGTAGTAAACGCGTTCAGTATTCGGGTCATCATATGGACGACGTGTCGAAATACGCTTTACAGGTTGACCCGGCGGAGTCAGCGAGCGAACTAACGAAAAAAAGCGAGGTGTCGACTTCTCGTTCGGTTCAGAGAAATACAAATGAGACAAGAACAGGTGCTCATAGATGTAGCGCGCCATGAGTTGGTTTTTGAAGTCATCCTTGTTCAGTAGCGATTCGTACTTAGTAATCTCGGCTTGTTCATGTCTGCTAATTGGCGTATGGCTATTCATGACTGCGCCATTTTCCAGCCAGGTCATTAACGTAAGATATTCAGAGTCTGTCAGGTTTGGCATGCCAAAAGGCATCCCCCAAGTTGGGTTATCCTTTTCGTACTGCTCATACTCTTCTATTGTCGGACAGGTTTGCTCACGATCTATCGAAAAATCAAATCCTTCTAATTGAACTTGATCTGGCAAAGGGTGACGTTCTTTTTGTACCAGAAGTCTCGCGATTAAGCCCGCATCTAAATTGGCTGCCATACTCTGATCGCGCTCGTTTAAGACGGGATGAAATCCGGCATCACGCCACTCTTGAGTTGTTTCTGCATCTTCGAAAAGACGAGTAGGAGCGACGGCAGTGAGGCGGGTTCCCGCATAAACCGATTTTTTCGTCGCGCCTCTATCAATTCCCTCAACCGATGAGAGTTTTAATTGACAAGGAGCGTCGTAGCATGCGTGACAAACCACACAGCGATTAACAATGATGGGCTTAACTTCGTTTTGGAAAAAGTTTGCATGCTGTGTTTCAACGCTAGCAGTACGCTCTCGAACCAATTGCGGGCCAAAAAGTAGATCGTAGTTAAGGCCAGCGTAAGTGGCACAGCCGGCAAACAAACTAACTAACCATACATAGTAAAAAAATGAGGCGCAAATTCATGGGGTTACTTGGGGTGAATGACGTTTACCCTCATTAAAGCAAAATAACAGATGAAATACCAAAAATTACAGAAAGGAGTTTAGTGCAAAGGTCCTAAAACGATCGGCCATTCAAACTCAGATGACGGTTTTACTGCTTCTACTGCGTAGACGGCTCGCCATGTGCCGCGACAAGTAGATCTTTAATTTTTTGGCGCAGGGCAAGATGAGCAGGATTGTCAATTTCACGTTTGTGATAAACAAACTTGTAGGGGATCGAGTGAATCGAAACAGGGCAAGGGAGTACTTGCAGATTTAGTGCTTTACTCCATTTCTTGGCAAACGATTGAGATACGACGCCCAGGCAGTCACGGTCGGCAACATAGAGCGCCATACCTGCAAGTGACGATGTCACTAAATCGACTTTGCGTTCCTGTATCTTTTCTTTAGCCAGTTGCTCGAATCCAGTCACATTGTCCCATTTTCCAGAGAACAGACAGTGGCTCTCTGCATAAAACTGTTGTTTTGAAAGTGTACCTTGGACTCTGGGGTGATTTTCTCGGCAAATGACGACCGCTTCTTCAGAATACGCATCTTCAATAACAAATGCAGAGTCTTTTGTTATGACCGTATCGATAGCTAAGTCGACTTTTTGTTGTCTTAAAAACTCAAACAGAATGTATTTTTCTGGTGGAGATTCATAAAACACCACGTTTTCTATAGGAGGCATGCTATGTAGCAGAATTTCTGAACAGCAGACTTCAAAATGATTTTTATCAGATATAGCACTGCCAATGATACTTACCGCTTGCTGAAATTGAGGAAGCAATTGATGTGCGGTGGAAGTAAGAGCTATTCCGCGGCCTTTTTTAACGAACAACTGCTTATCTACGACTTGTTCTAATCGTTTTATTGCTGCGCTTACTGCCGGTTGTGTCAGACCAAGTTGCTCCGCGGCCTTTGTGTAGGATTGGAACTCGGCGACGACCAGAAAAGTTTGGATAAGGTTTAAGTCCATAATGCCACTCATAAATTAGATTTATAGATCAACGAATTTTGACGGTGATTCTCGTCTGAAATTAGTGTTTTATCTTATAGCAGTAATGGTATTGGAATGCGAATACCATTTTAATACATCAGCGAACTTTGGGGGAAATATGGAAAATTATTCAGTTTACGCCCGATCTTCTACTTGCGGATGTGACCGGAACCTAGGTCTACCAGGAAGTAGATGGCAAGCCTCATCTTTGGGCGAAGACTTCAGAGCTAGAGATGGTGTTGAGTAAGGTTGAGCGCTACTATATTGCTTCGTTTTTATATAGGAAAGAAGTTAGATGAGCCAAGAGTTTATGTATCGCGCGTTGGAAATTTCGCGTAATGCTCTTCCTGAGTGTCAGCCCAACCCACCGGTAGGCTGTGTTTTAGTAAAAGACAATCAGATAGTGTCTGAAGGTTACACTCAAGCTATCGGTGGAAAGCATGCTGAAGTTGAAGCCTTGAATGGATATAACGGTCCGTTAGAGGAAGTCACAGCTTACGTGACACTTGAGCCTTGTTCGTTTGTTGGGAGAACCCCAGCTTGTGCGGTGACATTGGTCAATTCTGGCATCAAGAAGGTAGTGGTTGCCATGCTCGATCCTGACCCTCGTAACAGCGGCCGTGGTATCGCGATCTTAGAGCAATCTGGTGTTGAAGTAGAAGTCGGCGTTTGCGGTGATGAAGTGTGTGCGTTTTTAACACCGTATTTGGGCAAATCTTAATATATTTGTTGAACATAGCGTTTTAACGGTTTCAGCAGCGAGATTCTTGTCTAAACTCTTGAAAGTACTGCGGAGTAAGAATGCAATTAACCCGTAAGGGGGGGACGGACTTCGAAGTACAAGTTCGAGTAACCTGGGAAGCTCAAGACATGACCCGTTTAGTTAATGAAGCGGTAAAAGAGGGCATTACTCGTCTTGCTGGTGGTGATGGGACAGTGAACGAAGCCGTTTCGGCGATTCATTTGGTTTTACCCGAAGATTGCCCCTGTGTAGGGACAACTGGCTAAATTCATTTTGTGGATGAGTGTTCATTGTCACTCTTCATCCTTGGCAACCACATAGCAAACCGAGAAAGGAACGTTAAGGCGGTGAAACTCTTTAATCCAACGCCATTGGTTATCCTGTAGTTTGTCGCCCGGGCCTTTCACTTCAATCCATTCAAATTGTTCGTCTTTAAACGCTATTAAATCTGGCATCCCGTTTCGGTAGAGCTTGAGGTCGCTGAGTTGGATTTCAAAAAGCGCTATCAACATGGATGTAGGGATAGTGGTAAGTGCGAGTTCAATCATCGCTTTGCTAACCATGCCCCAGTGAACAAAGGGGTTGCTGATCCCGAATTTCACATCGTATTTATCGAGTAGTGTATCTGTCTTTCCGGCAGCTAGATTTTGGAGTGCGGAGGTTATTAAGTCTTCACGTTTGGTTGCAAAGTCAGCATGGTACAAATCGAGCGGACGATGTTGGTAAGCATTAATAAAAGCGCCTTCTATGGGAGCAAAAAGCGCATCCCAAAAAGTTAATCCAAACAGCGAGTTGAGCAACGTGTTTTCGGCATAAAACACTTGCCATCCCAAGCGTTCAAAGTGCTCTTTGGCAGCAAGCTCTACGCGGTGTTGGGTTAAATCCAGCTCAACGTGATATTCATTGCATTTGGGTTTCTGAGCTCTGGGTATTTTTTGCCCCAGCTTGCGCTTTAACCGTTGTTCTAGCTTTTGTGCCACTTCGAACTCAGCGACATCGATAGGTGAATTAAGCATTTCCGTGACAATGTCACAAAATAAAGTGTCTTGTTGTAACTTATCATAGATACGTGCTCGACGTTCTCTACTTGGGGTAAGTCTTGTCTGCGTAAAAATCTCCAGTGCTGTTTCTAGCTCATTAATACGTTCGTAATCGCGAGCGATGTCATTCAGCATGTGCTCGCGTTTTCTGTCTATATAGTCGTGTGAGACTTTCTTAGGCATCGCTTCGATGAGAAGAGCAAGGTTGGATTTATCTTTCCGGTCAAACTGCCAATAAAGGTTGGCGAGTTGGCTGAGTTCAATAAACCGGTCAATTTGCTCACGCGAATCAAAGAATCGCCGTTCTTTACTCAATTGATATTGCTCGAACTGATGCAGCCCCAGGTCATCGAGTACGAACTGACTCAAATCTTGGTGAGTGTTGGCGAAGAACAGAGTGAGCAATACATCGATCATATGTGCAGAATTGAGTTTGATGACCGTAAAGTCAAGCTGGTCATAACGATCAAACTTGGTGTTACTCAAACATTCAACGAGCGCATTTTTTTTAAGTGATTTGGGCTGTTCTGGATAAAGCGCAGAGATTTCCGGTTTTGTGAGTAAGTTCGCCGCTAGCTCTTGGTGAGAAAGTGTAGGAGAGAGCGAAACGAGCTCTTGTTGACTCAACTCTATGAGTACTTCATCTATGGAAGGTATTTCTTGATAACTCAGTTTATCACGGCGAAACCAGCACCCTTTTCGGCTGTATAAACGCACTAAAAGACATTGGGCGTGCTTGCTCAATGCCTCAAACGAATGTAGCCACTCGTGCTCTTCTTCCGTCAGCAAGTCGTTGTACCATCTTATTGCATGGTGGGTAAGTTTAAAGAAGTTTTCTAGATAGTAGTCTGGAGCGAGTTCGACAGTGTTTTCCATAAACGAATAAAAATAAAAAAGGCTTAATCCATAGGTTAAGCCTTTTTCGAATCAATTTCTGCAAATCAATGAGAGATTACGCACTTTTCAGCTGTGCTACTTTTGCTTCAGTGAGCGGTTTTGTAATAAACGCGAGTACGATACATACCGCCATCATAACTGCAGATACAGTGTAAGCGAGTGTATAACCTTCGCCGTTTGTCATTGAGAAGCCAACGACGGCTGCGCCGATTGCACCACCGATACCCCATGCCGTGTAAAGCACGCCGTAGTTTGTACCGTAGTTTTTCAAGCCGTAGAATTCAGCGGTTAGCGTCGGGAATACCGCTAGAAGTGTGCCGTAACCTACAGCAGCGATTGCTGTACCAATGATAAGCGTGAATTCAGAATCGAATGTTGCGAACAACACCATGTTTACGCCTTGCAGAACAAACGCAAGTAGAAGCGTACGAACACCACCAATTTTATCTGCAAGTATACCAGCTGCAACACGACCGCCTGAGTTGAATACTGCAAGAATAGATGCAAGGTAAACCGCATTTGGCAAGTTAGCTTGAACGCTCGCGATGGTGGTGATGTTACCAATGATCATCAGACCAACAGAAGCCGCGAACGCATACATGATCCATAGCGAGTAGAACTGTGGCGTTTTTAGCATGGCTTTCCAAGTTAGGTCATCTGATTTCTTCAGCGCTTTCGGTGCCTGACCTTGTTTTAGTTTAGGCTCTGCTGGCGTGTAGTCTGCTGGTGGATTGTTGATGGTCGCTGCTAGAGGGACCGCGATAGCAAGAATACCAATACCAAGAACCAAAAAGCTGGTTTGAATACCCATACTGTCAATCAATGAAGATGTTACAGGTGCCAGGTAGATAGCTGCTAGGCCAAAACCTGCTGCGATGATGCCGTTAACCATGCCTTTCTTCGATGCGTGGAACCACTTCATAGCCGAAGGTGACAAACACGCGTAACCAAAACCGATACCTGCGCCCGTGATAACACCAAACGTAATGTTCAGCATTAGAGGAGAATTCACAAAGCCAGATGCGATCATACCCAGACCCGTTAACACAGTACCTAGGATAAGGATCAAACGTGGCCCCATACGGTCTTGTAGGATGCCTGCAACAAGAAGACAGATAGAGAAGGTGATGGTTGCAGTAGCGTATGGTGCAGAAGCCTCTGCAGCAGTCCAGCCGGATTCTGTTACCAGTGCCTTGTTGAATACACTCCAAGCATACAGGATGCCAAGACAAAGGTTGATGCAGAAACCTGCTAGCAGAATGCGCATCGCTTTATCAATCTTGCTCATTTTTTCTCTCGGTTAACTCTCTTAGCAGGAGCCTGCAACCTTCACTGTCACACAGTATTGGGAAAGGCCTCTTGCTCCAACATTTGAGAGTGGTTTGTTTAAAGGTGTTTTTTCTCAAAATAAGTTTGCGTTTTTCAACAATTGACGCAATTGGCGCGGATTATAACCAATAAAACTGTGATTGGAATCTCTTTTGGGTATTCAATTTAAAAATAATTTGAATCTATAAAACCATTTGTACATAAGAGATTTTAGATGTAAATGAGATGTTGCCGATGGATGGGGCATCTTAAAGATAAACGAAGTATGGTAGTGAAAGCATAAGAACCTATTGACATTATGCATCCAGTTCACATTTTAGGATAAAAATTACAGAGTATTTCTGTGTTAACGATTTGTGACAAAAGAACCTTAAATAAGCTATTTTCTAGCTAAGTGTTGGATATAAAGGATTTATAAAAATTAACTTGTTAACCTTTTGTAATACAGTGAGTTGGTTGGTAGGGTTGGTCATTAAATGTACGAAAAATGTGCTTGTAATTGCACGTTAGATGAGCAGAATGTAGTGAAAAATGAGTTTTCATTTATGAAGGGATGCTTTTTTCGATTTATTGTGAGGTAACTTATGAAACTGTTCCTAGTGCTTATCGCTTCTGTTTCTGCAGGTGTGGCATCGGCAGAGCATTTCCATTCCTTTATGTTAGGTCTTTCTATCGCTTCTTTGGCTGTAGGTAGTTGCTACTTTTTGGCTTTTCGTAGCTCTCGTTTCCCGCAACTTGCGCTGTTCTTACTGATTTGTGGCATGTTGTCAAAATTAGCCATCACCGTTACTGGTGTGTTGTGGGGGATGTCAGCGGAGCTTATAACGTCGCCGATTGTGTTTGCTTTGTCTTACTTCTTCTTCTCTCTTGTAGTGACTTACTTGTGGTTCACTTACCGCGAAAGTATTACTCATATACCAGAGCGCTTTAAGGCAGCTTAAGAACCATTCAGAACATTAAAAAGGGCCAGTAAGATTTTCTTACTGGCCCTTTTTTGGCGTTTATTTCGTGATGCTTGGTTATGCTGACATTGGTACCAACACCATTGTGCCTACGATAACCGTTATTAACCCTGCCAGTACAGGTACAGAGGTACGTTTAACGACCTCGAATGGACTGATTTTCGCCATACCTGATGTTGCTACCACCACGCCTGAAACTGGAGAAATGGTACGACCTAGGTTTGATGCTTGCAGCATTGGAATGATTAAGAATGCAGGGTTTAGCCCCATTTTGGCTGCCAGCGAAGGAGCAAGCTCTACGAATGCGTAGAAAGGTGCGTTACCAGAACCTGTAGCGATTGCTGCAGCAACGGTTAACGCAGTCAAAATAAGCATCAGAGCCACACCACCTGCACCTGCTTGATCCGCTAGATGAAGAAGGTTGTCAATTGCACCGATAGACATCAAGCCTTGGGCAAATACACCAGCGGCCACTAATAGCATTACCACGCCTTTGAATGCATCAGCCATACCTTCGTAACACGAATCTAAATCTTCTAGCGATTTTTTGCCATCAAACTTGTTCACGAAGTAGTGAATTAGCGCTCCAAGGAAAATGGAACCAACAACGATGGTGTAGATATCTAGGCTTAATCCAGGGATGGTACGTCCGTTAAAGAGAAATACGCCGATGATCGGTAAGAATGGTAATGCTGCGTAAAACGCAGGGGCATCCGCTTTGATTTCTGATACGTCAATTTTTTCCATTGGCGTATTGTCTTTCTTATCCAGATATTTGTTCCAAAAGAACGCAGCTACAGCCATGACTATGATGGCACAAATCGATACAGGCAGAACGGTTTGCACAGCAAATACGTCAAGAGCAAGTCCTGATTTCTCTGCAGCGATAACCACGTCGCCAGAGGTCGGAGAAAGAATGATCGCTGCTGGTGAAGCACAGACTGCAACTGCTGCGGGGCGTGAGATCCCCATCGCAACCATCATTGGGAACAATGTTGCCATTAACAGCACACCCAACCCAGTTGCCGAGCTTACGGCTAAAGACATTAAGCAAGCGACAATGTAGGCCGCAGCTAAAAGTACATAAGGAGACTTAATCACTGAAAGCGGTTTAGAGAACTGTTTTACGACGACGTTGTTTGCGCCAATGTGTGTCATGTAAGACGCAAAGCCACAAAGCAACATGATCTGCATACCTAGGCCGCCACCACGGTACTGAAGCATGTATTTAACGTATTCTAATGAGTCCGTTACCATATTACCGGTCGAGGTAATGCTTGATGGTAATACTTGATGGCCTAACACGCCAGTTAAGAGAAGCAAGCTAATACCTGCGGTTAAAAGCACGCCAGCCGCTTTATAGCCTTTGACAATGAAATAGCCCACTGCAATGGTCACTATTAAGCCAATTAAGAGCTCTAGCATAAGGACCTCCAGATGTAATGACAAAAAAGGATAAAACTGTTTCAATTTATGCAAGGGAATGTACAGAATTCTTGTCTGTGGCACGAGTTGAATCTGGGACTTACATGATCTAAAACAAATAATAAATTAGTAAGTAAATGCAATGCATTATTTTGTTTAATTATGGTTGTGTGGGTTATATATGCTAATTTGTATCAATGTTAATGAAATATAATACTGGGTTAGAACTCATGCATTAACACTGGGCGTGGACGGAAAATGTTCAAAATGGCTACTTGCAACCTGACTTTGAGTGAATGAGTACCTGAAGAAAAAAGCCCCGACGAGTCGGAGCTTTAATTTGATTGTTGATTCAGGATTACGCGTATCGACGAACCATGAGATTCCAGCTGTGCTGTTGTCTTTCAAACTCCGCTTTGATCTGCTGATACTTAAGTTTGCAGACCGAATATTCATACTTTTTAACCACGTCTGCTGTCTTTTTACTAATCAGTTCTTTTCGAACCTCATAGTACTCCTGCATATGATGAACCAGAGAATCAAACTCGTGCTGAAGTTGGTCGAGAATAGGCTGTGTGTTTGGTTTCGATTCCAGTTTCTCTCTGGTCTTCTTCAACAATTGGGTCGCACGGGCTTTTTCTATTCTAAAGGCAGGGGTCGTACGTAATTTTGAGGTTATTCCAAACCAGGAGCACGATTTGATCAACCACTTGGTTGGGTCGTAATGCCACCAATAAACACCATTTCGGTAATCGTTCTCGAAAATATGATGGAAATTATGGTAACCCTCACCAAAGGTAAAGAAGGCCAAAACACCGTTATCGCGTGCAGTATTTTTGTCGGTAAACGTCTGCTTACCCCAGATATGAGCTAATGAATTGATAAAGAAGGTTGTATGGTGACTCATAAACAGACGAACTGCACCCACAACTAAAAGCATGCCCCAAACATCACCATAAATGAGTCCTAAGGCAACCGGAAAGCCGATATTTGTCACTAGCGCAAGTGGAACATAGTAATCATGTTGCCACATTACTATCTTGTCACGTTTAAGGTCACGACAGTTGGTGTAGTCGTTTTCTCTTGATTTGTTGTGATCACGTAACATCCAGCCTATATGCGAGTACCAGAAGCCACGCTTGGCAGAATAAGGGTCTTTATCGTTGTTATCCACGTGCTTATGGTGTACTCGGTGGTCAGAAGACCAGTGTAATGCGCTGTTTTGCAGTGAAAAGGCACCGCCTAGAGCAAATACGAAACGTAAAACTGGATGAGCTTCGTATGTTTTGTGGCTCCAAAGACGATGATAGCCCGCAGTAATTGATAAATTGGTAAAACTGAACGCGACGATGCCCCATATTAAGTGCTCCCAACCCAGCCCAAAACGGTAGGCGTAACAAGGGGTAACAATGAAGGTAACAATGAAGCTGGTAAAAAATATTATTATATTCAACCAGATAAGAGGTGGTTTGTTTTGAGTCACAATGTTTTCCTGACTTTGAGCTAACAACTGTACGCTAGATTATCAGCGTACACGTGTAAGTCAAATTGAAGTTATACAATTGTGATGATTCTTATAGTATATAGCTAATAAATCTGTCGGCACATTTTGCTTTTAATTAAATAATGAGTAGTATTAAAAAATGAACTTTGGCTTAAGCTATGTAAAATCTACCGGTAAGTTAGGCTTGTTTTGGTAGAAAATGCTAAGGTTATTTGGAAGAGCAGAATATATAAGAATATAGGAACACGTAATGGATTTACGACTAGCGGAATATAAGGACTATGAACGTATTGCACATCTGCATGCAGAGAGCTGGAAACGTCACTATAAAGGCATCCTCAGTCCCAGTTACTTAGACAAAGATGCTCTGGATGATAAATTGCTGATCTGGCAGACCCGTCTTACCAACCCTCCTTTCAACCAACATATCGTTCTCGCAGAAGAGGGTGGTCTTTTAATTGGCTTTGTTTGCATCTTTGGTAACCATGATTTTGAGCGCGGTACTTTTATTGATGCACTGCATGTTGATGAGGCATATCGCAGTCGTGGTATCGGAAAACAACTGTTACTTGCCGCCGCTGAATGGCAGCAACAGTATTTCAAAGATTGTGGTTTATATTTAGAAGTTGTTTCGCAAAATACTTCAGCAATCGAGTTTTATCGTCATATTGGTGGTAGAGAGTGCCAAGAGCGTGTTTGGAGCGCACCAGGTGGCACGGAAGTGATGGAAAAAGTGTTCAGTTGGTCGAGTGCACAATCGTTGGTGAACGGTATTGAAGACCATGTTGTTTATTCTTAGTCATCACACCAGAGTATGATGTTATGTATTTAAAGAGCAGTAAACGCTGCTCTTTAAATTGGTTAAGCGTAATGTAGTTTATTATTTATACCCTTCCGTACTGTTTATCGCTGGTGAGTTATATATAATCACCACCCTAAAAAGATAATAACAATGATAATCAGTGACGAACATGGAAGAGACAAGCAAAGCGGATAAATTTGGTAATACGGATTCGATACGCAAAGTCTATCAGTATGCAGGGCCAAACCTCATGCTTGTTGGTTGGCTAGGTTTTATCGGCTATCCGCTTTATTACGTCGTTTGGGAAATGATGTTCCCACAAGCTTATGAGAATTTGTCGCTGCGTTTGTTCTGCTCGCTGCTATTTTTGGGCATTATTTTCAGAAACCGTTTCCCGCCGTTTTTGCAGCGTTACATTCATATTTATTATCAGGTCACCATCACGCTCTGCTTACCATTTTTCTTCTTCTATATGTTGTTGATGAATGATTGGTCTGAAGTGTGGGTGATGTCGTTTATGTGCGCGATCTTTCTGCACATATTGTTGGTACATCTTACCAAAGTCATGTTCGTCCAGACGTTTGTCGGTGTCGCTTTAGCGATCTTTTTTGCGTGGTTAGCAAAAGGTTTTCAAATTGACATCACTATGGATTGGGCGCATGTGCCCATATTTTTGTTTATCTATGTTTTTGGCAATTTGTTCTATGTTCGAAACCAAGTCGAACATGAATCGAAAGTGTCATTGGCGAAATACTTTGGGGCTGGGATCGCACACGAAATGCGTAACCCTCTTAGTGGTCTTTCAACGTCTATTGAGCTATTTCGCTCAATATTGCCTAGTACAAAAACAGCTGATAAAGATCAATATGTTATAAGTGGTAAAGACGTTGAACTGCTAAATGATGTCAGTAAAGATGCGCTCGATATCATCCATGCCGCAAATGAAACGATTGACCTGTTGCTTACTTCCATTGATGAGAATCGTATTTCCCGTACCACCTTCAAAAAGTATTCCGCGAAAAGTGTCGTGCAGCAGGCAATTGAGAGTTTTAGCTACGATCGTTCAACAGATAGACGCGTTATCTCCCTAGATGTAAGGGACGAGTTTTATTTTTTGGGGAGTGATACGCTGCTTCAATACGTAATGTACAACCTTTTCAAAAACTCATTCCACCACCGTAGATCCGAAGATTTTCACATTCTCGTCGAGTTAAAAAGTGAAGGTTCTGCGAATAAAATCATCGTGACCGATAACGGCTCGGGTATTGCGTCTGACGCGATTCGAAATGTCTTTGAGGACTTTTATACCACAGGAAAATCAAAAAACTATGGCCTGGGTTTGCCTTTCTGTAAGAAGGTGATGTGCTCATATGGGGGGAGTATTGAAGCGAAGTCTGTTCTGGGAGAGTGGACACAATTTACGTTGACCTTCCCATCATTAAACTCTGAGGTTGTCACTAAGATTAAACAAGATCTGATCAAGTTGAAGAAGGTTCTCATGGTGACTGATCAGGATATTCTGGTGTACAGAGGTTTAGAAATGAGTAGCCAAATGGGTTTTTCATTGAACTACCTACAACTTGATGAAGCACTGAATCAGCAACAGTATGAATTTAACTATGATGCCATTTTTGTTGATTTACATTGCTTAGACAGGGAGGCAAATCAGCTCAAGCAACTTGAAGCATTGTTTGCCTATAGCGATGCACGTATCGTCTACTTGTTTGAGCGTCATCCCGCTTCAAGAGTTTGTCAGCCTGTACACGAGGTGATATGGGTAGAGACGCAGGCTTGGCTACTCAATACAGCCAATACTATCGACCAAGTTCTGTTTGATTCACGTGATACGGCTGTTTCATCAAATCATTGTGAGCCAGTCATATCAGCGCCTGCTTATAGACGCACTATTATGGTGGTGGATGACAACGAGTCGTTGCGTAAATTCACTGCGATACTGTTGGAAAAACAGGGATTTGATGTAATTCAGAAAGAAAATGGTCAACAAGCGGTTGAAGCGTTAGAAACAGATAGGGTCGATGTGATTCTTATGGACATCGAAATGCCAGTGATGGATGGGATTGAAGCTTCAAGAGTGATTCGAAATTCTAACAAGCATTATTCTTCGGTGCCTATTATTGCCTACACTGGGGACAGTACCGCCTTTACTTTGGACAAAATCGGCTCTTCGGGCATGTCTGATTTCATCGTGAAACCCGCCAATAAAAACCGCTTACTCGATAAAATTGCAAACTGGGTATAAAAAAGCTCAGTATCACACTTAATACTAATCACTTAACGATTTTATCTGAGTCATTCCAGCGAGACTAGGAGTCTAATAGCAGCGCGCTGAGCAGTTAATGAAATAATTTGGGTCATGAAGTGCTCGGAAATTAAATCCTGAATCACGCGCCTTCGTCGCTGTTCAGGAAAACGGGATACTTAAATATGCCATTCGCTGTTGAACGAACGGCACTAAGTATCACGCGGTATATGACTTAAGAGTAGGGATTAGCGCTTGTTACGCAAGTAGCGTTTACGTCGCTCTTCTTTACGTTTGGCTTTCTCTTCTTCTTTACGCGCAGATTCGATTTCCACTTCGATAAGCTCTTGCGTAATCATTTCGGGACGCTCTAACGTGATCTGTCCCAGTGTTCCCTGACGCAATTCATGCAGCAGAATCTCTGATACCTTATGCAGGTCGACACGACCACCAGCTCGTAATGCACCTCGGCGACGACCAATCTCTTCCATAATTTCGATGTCAGACTCTGGAAGCTCATCAATTTGATAGCGTTGTTTCAGTTTTTCAGGGTATTGAGCGGCTAAATATTCGATGGTGTAAAATGCTACTTCATCATATTCCATCGCGGTGTCTTTCACTGCCCCTGTTGCGGCAAGACGAAAACCACTGTGCGGGTTTTCTACTTTTGGCCACAAAATTCCTGGCGTGTCAGATAAAACGATACCATTTTGAAGGTTGATACGTTGCTGACGACGCGTTACCGCAGGTTGATTACCTGTCACTGCAATCGTACGGCCCGCAAGTGTATTGATGATGGTTGATTTCCCTACATTTGGGATGCCCATTATCATAGTACGAATGTTTTTGCCGATCTCTTCGCGGTGAGGTGCTAGCTTACGACACAGTTCCATTATTTTATGGACTTCTTGAGGTTCAGAAGTGGTGATAGCCATAGCTTTCACATTCTGTTCTTGCTCAAGATGCTCAATCCAGAGTTGAGTCAGCTCTGGGTCAGCTAAATCGCGCTTGTTCAATACCTTAACGACCGGCTTGTCACCACGAATCTCGGAAATCAAAGGGTTTTCGCTACTAAAGGGAATACGGGCATCCAGTACTTCGATGATCACATCCACCTGTGGGATGGCTTCTTCGATCTCTTTACGAGCTTTGTGCATGTGGCCAGGAAACCACTGGATTGAGTTGTTAACCATTTGAGTTATTACCTTAAATTCTTTTGCTCATAAGGGGTACGGCTACTAACCTGGATTGGCGAATCGGTTTGATGAGGCCAGCATACTGGTTATTAGAGGTAGATTTCCAATGTACCGCAGAGTTGAGCTTCATTCTGCTATTAGTCTTGTAGTTTATCACGTAATACCAATGAGCACCCAAGATGATGGAGAAAAACCGATTAGTCAGTATCAAGTGTCGAATATTTGAGCTTGTGCTATTTATCGTGTCAAAATGTAGGAAGCAGTGTAATTGAGATGATTTGCTGAGACGTTGAGCGTAAATAAAGTGTAGTCATAGGTGGAAGATTCTGTAGGAATACGCTTACGGATTTTAAAATAATTTATTAATATCAGTGTAATAGAGTAATTCATGTAGGGGGCTGATATTTGACTTTTAAGCCCTTCAGACTAGTCTGACTTCCCAATCAGAGGAAGTCTTCATGTTCAGCATTCTAAGAAATATATTGTTGTTATCCGTTACGCTTTTTAGTGTCGCGGTTTCTTTTAATGCATCTGCGGTAACTACTCGCAAAGAACGAAAAGAAACCATCGTTGTTGGTGTGATTACTCAGCGTGATTCTACAGATTCAATGCTAGACAGTAGTGGTCCCTTTTATGACATTAACCTTGATTACCTAAACAACATTTCCAAAGTACTCAATCTCACACTCGAGATTCGTGCGTATAAGCATATTCTTCCTCTGCTGGCTGATGTAGAGAACGGTGTCATTGATGGCGCGGTAGGATTCAGTAAAACAGAAGGCAGACAACGTCGCTTCCTGTTTTCGCAGCCATTTTTCTCTAGCACTATCGCAGTGTGGTACCAAGATGCCACCCTGAAACAACGCGACCATCACGATATTCGCTGGGTCTGTGTTGAAGGTAGCTCATATTGTGACAACCTGAAAACTCAGGGTTTCGACAACATCAGTTATGCAAGAACCCGTCTAGAAGCATTTGAAAAGGTTCGTTCTGGCCAAGCTAACGCGCTCATTTCAACTTATGTGGCGATAAGCCAGTATCTCGATCAGCACAATATCGTCAAAGGATTGGTAGATATACCTGAGTGGCTGAGTCATGAAGAGGTAAGTTTCATTACTTCGCAAGATAATCAAAACCTGATCAATCAGATCAATAAGATTCTGAGTTGGGAAAAAAGTGGAAAAAATATTCGTTCAGTTGCGTCGCAAAACCCTTACCACATTAACGACAAGCTATTAGTGGAATATCGTAAGCACTTGAGCAGTGATCACAAGATTACTTACAGTAGCAGTGAAGAGGCATATCCGTTTTTATTTAAGAGCGCAAACTCTGATCATTTGGATGGTGTTCTCCCGGACTTCATTGAGTTAATTCAATCGAGAACTGGCTTGTCATTTCAGTTTGTTAAGCCCAATGCTAGCTTAAGCAGTGGCTTGACCGCTTTTAACTCTGACCTTGTACCAGTCGCTTACGTCGATAAAGTGCCAGTTTCAGACTGGTTAGTGACTAAACCTTTTATGCGCAATAACTTCGTCTCTGTGAGAACAGAAGAGCACAATGTAGATGCGACGGAAAATTCGAAGTTGGGCATTTTGATCAGTTTAAAAAAGCAAGGGTTAGTGCATTTAGACTCGTGGCAACATGATCGCTTCTCTCGCTACGATGATCCCAAGCAGTTATTGATGGATCTGAAATCAGGTAAGTTGGATATCGCTTACGTCCCTGACGATATTGTCCACAGTTTGGTTGCACAGGACCAGATTGATGACTTTGTTATCAATGAGCATGACGCACTGACATTCTCAATCGCGTTCGCGGTGTCTAATCAGAATACGCAGTTAAAAAATATGCTTGATAGTGTCATTGAAACGATTGACTCAAACGAGATAGAAAAACTGCTTCGTTCCCACCGAAACTTCAATTTAGTCTATGGCTATGACGACGAACATATGACAAGAGTCGTTGTGTCTGGCGTGGTTGCATTTCTTGTGTTGTTAGTGGTGGCGTACTTTGTTTTAGCTCACTTGAGGTTGAAGGTAAAACTGGCCGAGCTGAATGCCAATAACGAAGAAAAAGAAAAACAGTGGTTAATGGACATAATTCAGGAAATTAATAGCCTGGTATTTATCCATGACGAGAACAATCACTTGGAGATGAGTAACTGTGTGCGCCATAAACATGGTCAGTGCCAAGGCTGTAGTCTACAAAGTGGTTCTACTGGTATCCACCTTGTCGATAACCAAGATGAGCTGATCAATGTGATCGAGGGGGAAAGAATTACGGAAGAAATGGCGTCATCAGGCTGTAAATTAGGAATTAACCATGTTTACCGTGAGCGCAAGTCTATTTCCTCGCCGAGTGGTAAGAAAAAATTCGTACTCACCGTGATTCAAGATATTACCCATCAGAAAGAGCGTGAACAAGCACTCATCGACGCACAAGAGAAGGCGCAAACGGCGGTACGTGCACGCGAGAACTTTTTGGCAACCATGAGCCACGAGTTAAGGACACCACTGTCCGCGGCGCACGGTATTCTGGATTTGCTTCAACGTCAGATAGAGGAGTCATCTAGCCGAGAGCTCATTTCTCAGGCGATGCTTGCTCTCAATCATTTAAATACACTTGTTGATGAAGTTCTGGATTATTCCAAGTTGGAGGCAGGGCAGTTAACCGTCGTACCCATAAAAACAGATTTGCTTTCAACACTCTGTGATGTTTTACGTAGCTTTGAGCCTAAAGCGCTGGATAAAGGTCTGGATTACAAGGTTATGGTGAAGCCATTCCGCCATCGTCTGGTGGAAATTGACTCGTTAAGGCTGATCCAGGTCATGACCAACTTACTGTCTAATGCGGTCAAATTTACCTCTGAAGGTGAAATTGCGATTAGCGTCATTGTTCATGGGTCTCAACTTATTTTAAAGGTGGCAGACACTGGTATTGGGATGACAGAAAACCAGCTACAAGGCGTTTTAGACCCCTTTGTTCAGGCCGATGACACCATTACTCGTAAATACGGTGGCACAGGTCTAGGACTTAGTATTGTCGACCGCCTGGTCCAGTGTATGGGCGGTGAACTTGCGATTGATTCGCAATATGGTCTGGGTACGACGATGGTGGTGAAGCTTCCGGTTACCTTGTGCGAACTGAACTACGAATACTTTCCAGAACTGACATACAGTGACGCATTACCATTGAGTGTTCGTCAGTGGTGTGAAACCTGGAACATGAAAGTATCTAATGACGCTACCACAGTAAATCTATTACCTGAACGAGATCAGGAGAGCCGCTGTAAAGGTGTTCTGTTTAGTCAACATGATATCGCGCCAATTTGTCTTTCATTACGTGAGATTCAGTACCCTGACACCTTATTAAGTGTGTTTGACCAAAGCCACCAAAATGTGATTTCAACGGACTTAGTTCAGGAATCGATCGCTTGGACTGAGGGAACGGTTTTGATCGCGGAGGACAATCCGATCAACCAAAGTATCATTTTAATGCAGATGCGTGAGCTTGGTATTGAACCAGTGATTGTCAATAACGGCCGTGAAGCATGGGAGTATCTGCAGCAGAATCAACAGGTCGCTGCACTTTTGACCGACTTCCATATGCCAGAAATGGATGGCTTTGAATTGGTTAAGCATGTTAGGTCTTCAGAGGAATTTAAAGTGCTTCCAGTCATTGGCGTTACCGCCGAGGACTCTCGCCTAGCGAGCGAAAAAGCAGAAAAAATCGGCATGGATAATGTGCTTTATAAGCCGTACGACCTAAATAAATTGAAATCCATATTGATCCCTTTTCTAGCTCAGAAAGAAAAGAGTCCATCATTGAACTGGATTGCTAAGTTTACTTCACAAGATGCCGCAGAAATCGCCCAAGTCTTCAGTCAGTCC
The DNA here is from genome assembly GCF_963675395.1 of uncultured Vibrio sp. Taxonomy (NCBI): domain Bacteria; kingdom Pseudomonadati; phylum Pseudomonadota; class Gammaproteobacteria; order Vibrionales; family Vibrionaceae; genus Vibrio; species uncultured Vibrio sp. Next base: position 946,855 of record NZ_OY776222.1, read on the forward strand.
ATGGCCTCAGATGTTACTAAGTTGAAGAGTGCTGTGACTGACGCAGACAAAAAACGTGTGATTCATGGAATAAAAGGGGCGGTAGGCGCCATAGGCATTTCTATGTTAACCGATCTATGCATTGAGGCGGAGAAGGTCAGTGCTGGAGAATTGGATAAGTTTGCAGCGGAAATAATTATACATATCGAGCAGGAGATCGAGAATGTAGAGAACTGGACAGAAATACATGAACAGAACATTTAATGCAATGGTGATTGATGATCATCCTCTTCAAACCACGTTACTGACCCATGCCTTACGCAAGCATGGTGCGTATGTCGCGGCATTTAATTGTGTGGATGAAGCGATTATGTGTGCAGAAACCACATATTTTGATGTGATATTTTGCGATATCATGATGCCGGGGAGAGATGGTGTTGACATGATGGAGTTGCTCGATCAGATCAGCTTTCAAGGTAAAGTTGTGATAGTCAGCGCTATGGATCTCACCATAATCTCTGCGGTCAAAGCCATGTGTAGCGATTTTAGCTTCGAGGTGGTCGGTAAATTACACAAGCCTTATGACCAGCTTGAAGTCGCTGACATCGTTGGCAAAATGCAGCAAGAAACGCAGAAGAAAGCGACATTTACTCAGCCAATTGAAGTTGAAGATAATGAGTTTATCTCGGCGTTAGGTGACGGGCGAGTAAAAAATTACTATCAGCCCTTGGTTGGTACGAAAAGCGGAGAGGTACTAGGCTATGAGGCGTTGGCTCGTTGGTATCATCCGATATATGGTGTTTTATCTCCGTATTACTTCTTGCCTATCGTAGAGCGTTGTGGTCTGTCGAAAGCGTTGTTTGACGCGGTATTCAGTAATCTCATCTACGACATCAAAAATCGAGGCTTCACGCAAAAAGTATCAATCAATGTTGATCACGCAAACATAGAAGATATGCAGTTTGCCAGCCGCTTTCTTAATCAGTGCCATGAGCACCATATAGAGCCGGAACAGATCACGATTGAAATCACTGAGCGTGATACGTTCCAGGCGAGCGCTTCAATCTATAAAAACTTACTCAAGTTGCGAATGAATGGTGTCACGGTATCAATCGATGATTTTGGAACTGGCTCCTCGACGTTTGAAAAACTTGCGCAACTGCCTTTCAACGAACTCAAAATAGATCGTTCTTTTGTACATGGTATCGAAAGTGATCCCAAAAAACGCAATATCGTTGTTGCCATTCGTTCACTAGCGAAAAGTTTAAATATTCCTGTTGTAGCAGAAGGTGTTGAAGACGAAGCAACGATGAAAGTGATGCGTGAATATGGCATCGATCTTTGCCAAGGTTTTTACATCAATAAACCCATGCCCTTAGAAGCAATAACCATACTGAACTAAAGATATGAATAAATTAAACTGCTTAATCTTTGACGATCATCCACTCGTTTGTGTTGCCATTAAGTACCTGCTTGAAGAGTTGGGCGTTGCAAATGAAGTGATTACCGCTACTTCTTCGAGAGCAGCACTGACGGCGATAAAAGAATGCGATATCGAATTATTAATATTAGATGTGAACTTATCCGATTGTGACGGTTTTGACTTCTATAAACGTATCAAGTCACACGGTTACAGAGGAAAAGTCATCTTTTTCTCTGCTGAAACGAGCCAAATGTACAGCCAAATGGCATTTCGATCGGGTGCGGATGGTTATGTATGTAAGTCTGAAAACCATGAAATACTCAAAGATGCGATAGATGCGGTATCGAAAGGGTACTCATTCTTTAAATTTAAGCAGGTTGCAAGTGAAGTAAAGGCAGCACCGCAGCTTTCGAGCAGAGAGAGCGCGGTAATGAAGTATCTGTTGCAAGGTAAATCGAATCGCGATATCGCAGAAGTATTATCCATCAGCGACAAAACCGTCAGCACTTATAAGCGCCGCGTGCTAGATAAATTTAATGTTGACAATATTGTTGAATTAACAAGGATTGCGGGAGATTTAAAGGACGCAATATGAACGTGAATCTAAGAAATGTCTCTTTTTCACTCTTCATCGCTACCTTACTGTTTGTTACTTCCGTCGTCACTATTGGTGCGGTCGTATTCTCTTATGAGAACAAGCAGTTCCACTCTTATGTCGAGCGTTTATCTAAGGTAAAGCAACAAGTGACTCTGTTAGGCTTACTGACAGAATCTCAGCTTGAGCAGCACCACAATAGCAGCGTTGAAGAGATAGAGTCGCGAACCAACTTGAGCTTTCGAGATGCCATATATTCGTCAGATTCAAGTAAAGAGCTCAATTACGTTGAAGCAGTCGCACGTAAAGTGTTTCATCAGGCGGAAGAATATTTAGCGAATGTGTATAAAGATACTACATCGATATTGTATTTTCGTTCTTATACCGGGAATAAACTTATTGTTGAGCGTCCGGTTGAAGGGTTAGAAAATAATAAAAGTGCATTCGATTTAGAGCTATGTAAAGAGAATATTTCTTGCGTCAAAGATGCATGGAAAGGCCAATTAACGGATCGTGTGCTGTTCTCTAAGCCATTTAAAAGCCACTCTACCGGTGAATATGCATTGAGCATCATGAGCCCGGTTTATCATCAGGATGAACTGGTCGGTGAGTTTTCTACTCAGATGTATTTGACTGCGCTTTACGAAGAAGGAAAAGCGGTAGAATCGATCATCAATAATGGGAATAAGCAGCTGATTATTTACTTTCCGGGCTACCCATGGACGCATTTTGCGTATACCCAATCTTACATGGCAGACAACAATAACCTGATCGTTTACCAATATCCGTTCAGTAAGTTGCTCGTGGATTATAGCTATCTGTATGTCATCTTTTTTATTGTTGCTTTCGCCTACTTTACCAAGGCTTATGAGTCAAATCAGAACAAGATGCAACTTGCTAACGCATTGACAGATGTGACAAAAGATGAATTAACGGGGTTATATAATCGCAGATTGTTTAAAGATAGCACGTTTAAAAACCGCTTAGCAGAAGCGCCTTATTCCGTGATGGCCATTGATGGCAACCGTATTAAGAAAATTAACGACCGTTATGGGCATCATGTTGGTGATGATGCGATCGCTATCATTGCTGAATCGATGAAGAAAGTATTCAGAAATAGCGATTATCTTGTACGAACGGGAGGAGATGAATTTTTAGCTATCTTGCCGAGTTGCAGCCAAAGCCAGGTGTCCGTGCTTGCTAAAAAACTACAGGGTGTCGTAAAGGACAATCGTCTAAAAGCACTTGATATCGAAATTAGCGTCTGCACTGGATTAGCCACAAGCGAAGAGCATGAAGTGCTTGAAGATGTGATTATACGCGCCGATGAAGAGCTGTATGAGATGAAAAAACGACGAGATTAGTTAGTATAACGAGGCGGCTCTATTTTGTGCGTGTAAGAACATACAAACAATATGGTGACATAACCATTTGATAAAGTTGACCAAGCGAGAGCTTTAGTCTTTTATATTAGGGCAGCCCCATACGGAAAAGGTGGCTGCCTTACTTTTTCTACTAAAGAATATCCAACGTAAGTGGTGCCTCGTTTTGAATAAAGACCTTGATCTCAATCTATTAAAAATACTGGTTTTGCTAGAGAAACACCGTCAGCTTAAGCCTGTGGCTAAAGCACTCGGGAAAAGTGAGGCATCGATCAGTAAATATCTTGCCCGTTTACGAGAACAGCTCAATGACGAATTGTTTATCCGTCACCCACATCGCTTTGAGCCCACAGATTACCTCGTGCGTCAATTACCTCAAATTACTGAAGCACTTGATCAATTAGAAACATGCTTGCTGCGCTTCGATTTTGAACCAGAAAACTACGAGAAAGATATCACCATCTCTTTGCCTCAAGTCGCACAATACTCTTTCGGTCATTTGCTCGCGATGGAGTTAATGTCGGTGTTTCCTAAAGCACACATCACGATAACAACCAATAATGAGCATACGGTAGAAGATATATTGCTCGGTAAAGTAGATGTTCAACTGCATTATTTTAATGACGAACTGCCAAAATCCATTTATCAGCACTTTATTGGTTATGCGCCGGCGGTTGTTGTCGTGTCAGATGAGTCAGGTGTCACCACTTTAGAGGATGCCGCAGAGCTACCTTTTGTGATGCTTGGACTGGTAGGGTGGAAGGAACGAGAACAAATTGCCAAACGAGTGATGGAAGACAAAGGTTTAAAAATCGATAGGGTTGCGACCTTTGATAACGTCAGTGCGGTACTCAAAGTTGTTAAAGAGATGGGCGCTGCAACGGTATTGCACGAATTTCAATCTCCAATAGACGGTTATCGATTTATACGGGTTCCAGAATCCTTTTACATGAAAGGAAGGCCGAAAGTCGTCTTGCAGATGAAACAAACTCATCGCCACGATGCTATGCACCAGCTTTTAACCAGTGCAATCGCGAAATATATGGCTATCTAACCGAAAATCTGAGTGCCCTCTGACTGCGGAAGCGTATGCAGTAACTCTATTAGAGAGGTCGCGTGGTATTTTTTCAAAATTCTGGTTTTATAAGTACTGATGGTTTTAGCACTTAGTGACAACTGTTCAGAAATTCGCTTATTTGAATAACCCTGAGCTAAGTAGTGGAATACCATCGCCTCTCTTTTTGACAACGCAACACTGTTTGAAGACTGTGTGTGTTTTAGTTTAAATATCGAGTATCCACGAGAAACACTGACTATAGCGTCCATAATGGTTTGCTTACTCTCGTTTTTGTTCAGAAAGCCATTTGCGCCAAGCTCATAAGCCGCTTTAGATAAACTAGAATAGTCTTTGGAAGAGATAAACAGAATCTTACCTTGGTACCCAGTCGCTAAAATATTTTTTGCCAAACGCATACCATCTCGATCACCAATGACTACGTCTAAGATAATTAAATCAATCCGTTGATTTCGAACTAAGTCCATGACTTCTGCGCTGCTTGTAGACTGTTTGACGTCTGCAGTATTCATTACATTGTTTACAAGAGTCGCAAGTGCTTCACTGTAAAGCGGTTGTGCATCAATAATAAGAACGTTTTTCACAGTGGACCTCATTTAATTATTAAAGTTAATAGTTTGTCCGCATACAACCTTATCGGATTACTTAGGATTGTAGGAAAATTCCTGAACAATTGAAGTAAAATGACATTTTAGAAAAACGAAATTCGCACAACCATATGATTATTAATTGTTTTTGTGAGAATTCTCATCGAAGCATAGGGTCAGAACATTTTATTTCCAAGCGAAAAATGTAACTTTAATACATATTCGAATATTCCAATGTATGAGCATTGAGTGCGGAAGAGAGTGAAAACTACCAACCAATATGCAAGCTAACTCTCATATTTAGAGAAGATGGAATACAAGTAAGTTTGCATAATAACTTTCAGAACAAATTGTCTTCGAGTTGAAGAGCATGCATCTTTAATTGAGGGTGACTTTGTATATCGCTAATTCTCGGTTTTAACCCAAATAACAAACTTTCGAAACAGTTGCTCAACGGGCTATTGAGCGCTCGATACAGATAACAGCGCGTGAAATTGAGCTTAGTGTATATCTCAGGAGCCAACCAGAAGTGATTATCGAGTTATCTTCACTGAATCAGGTTTCTCAACGTAAATTGGGATAAATACGTTGTATTTTCATTTACTTTCATGAATGCTACACAGGGTTGAGCGTTACGGTATATTCAATTTGTTGCAATTTAGGTATTTGCTGACGCTTTCGTTGTCTCATTAAAAAATAAGAATGCTCTCGATGGAATTCGATTCGATAAACTTAGCTGCGTTAGGTCTGATCTTTCTGGGCTCCTATGTTCAAACAGCGATTGGTTTTGGCTTAGCAATTGTTGCTGCACCTCTCCTCATAATTTGGTCTCCAGAATATGTTCCTGCGCCTATCTGTTTAGTCGCCTTATTTATTTCCTTGATGAATGCAATGAAGCACCGAAGCAACGTTGAGATTGGTGGCTTGAAAATGGCGTTAATAGGGCGTATTCCTGGCTCAATCGCTGGTGGAGTAATGTTGTTCTTCGTATCGACGGAAGCACTGACATTATGGATTGGCATCTTAGTGCTCTTTGCCGTAATCGTCAGTGTTCTGCCATTTCGAATTGAACCGACACCAAGACGGATGACGTTTGCGGGTTTCTTTTCTGGCTTATTTGGTACCAGTTCAGCGATAGGTGGACCACCAATGGCACTTTTGCTGCAACATCAAGAAGCGAATCAGTTACGTGGTAACTTGTCGGCATTCTTTGTATTCAGCTCTATTATTTCTTTGATAGTTCAGATACCTGCTGGTTTCTTCACATTGAATCATTTAGTGATAACCCTTCCTCTATTGCCTGCGGCGGCACTTGGTTACTGGCTAGCGATAAAAACGACACAGTCTCTACCCAAAGAAAAAATCCGGGTTGGTGCGCTTACACTCTGTTTTGTCAGTGGCTCTACGGCCATTGTACAGGGATTGACCTTGTAGGTTGTCTGATTCTACGACCTAAATTAACTATAGTGATAGAACGATAAATCAAAAGGACTCGATATGATTACGGCTCTTTACGCTTGTATTTTGACTGTACTACTGATTTGGCTGGCAATTCAGGTTATCAAACTTAGACGCAAGAATAAGGTTGCTTACGCCGATGGTGGGATCGAAGCGCTTCAAATAGCACGAAGTGCGCAAAGCAATGCGAGTGAATATATTCCCATTACACTGATATTAATGGGCCTACTAGAGTACAACGGAGCGCAGCCTGTTTGGATACATCTCACCGGTATCATCTTCGTGGTAGGGCGTATTATTCATGCGCGAGGTATCTTACAAGAGAGATTTAAAGGGCGGGTAAAAGGAATGCAGCTGACCTTTCTGATCATGGTAGCGTTGGTTGTTTTGAATTTGATTTATCTGCCTTACGACAAAATTTGGTAAAAAAAGCCCAGTATGAAGGTTTTCTTCTGGGCTTATTACTTTGATTAATTTCTTTTAAGCGCTTCGGCGAACGAAAGGTAATCGAATATGTCGACCAAACGCGTTTATCATCGCGCCTGTGACGATCAAACCAGCGCCAATATAAGTCCACACTGAAGGTAGCTCACCGAAGATGACAATTCCTATCAGACCTGAGAAGACAATTTGAATATATGAGTACGCAGAGGCTTTGCCTGCTTCTTGCGTCTGCATCGCTTTCGTCATACCAAGTTGACCAATTTGCGTGAATATACCGATTAAAACCAACATGATGGTCAGATAGAGATCTGGTACAACAAAATTGTCTCCCATGAGTACTATTGACGCTGGAAGGGCGACAAGCGGGAAGTAAAAGATAATGACCGAGCTGTCTTCCGTCTGGCTTAATTTTCTGACAATGACATAAGCAATAGAGCTGCCAAATGCGCCCAATAGTGCCATCATGACGCTAAATGGCGGTAGGGCATATTCGGCTGATGCGCTAGTCCCCGGCTGAACCATGACATAGATACCTAGTAAACATAGAGCGATGCAAATCAATGTCGACGGTTGGATCCGCTCTTTTAGAAAAAATACCGCGAGCAAGGCGGTAAATGCCGGATGAATATATTGGAATATGGTCGCTTCTGCCAAAGGCAGCGTGGTGACAGAGTAGTATACGCAGACCAGAGCAACGGTACCCACTGCACCACGAACAAATAGTAAGGGTTTGTTATTTCCCCAAATAGAGATCCGCTTACGTTTCACATCTAAATAGCTGATGACCAAAGAAACAAGGGCCCTTGCCGCAACGATCTCAAAGACTGGGATGCCGTATAAACTGACGTGTTTGACCGTCGCGGACATCAGTGCGAAACCAAAAGCCGAAAGAAGCATAAAGCGAACACCAATGGGAACCATGGTGCTTAAAGAATTAGACATGAGAATGCTCGATTGTTGCGTGAGATCTCACTTTAACATACTCAGCGGTCAAAATATGCCACTAGATAAAATGAAATTTGCCGATAAAATGGCATTACGCTCGACATTTATATGCAGAGTCAATCAATAGGGAAGTATTGATACATTACTTTATGTGCTTGACCTAACTTTGCTTAACACAGAAGGAAACCACATGATTCCAATACAAGCGACTCACGTGTCCGGTGTTGTCATTTCTGAGATAGATGGAATGCTGAAAATGCTGCTTTTAAAACGTGTGAAAGGCGGTTACTGGTGTCATGTCGCTGGCGGAGTAGAAGAGGGAGAGCTTGGATGGCAAACCATTTTAAGAGAGCTCAAAGAAGAAACACAAATCGACGATGTTGAACTGCACACGGCAGATTTTCTCGAGCAGTTTTATGAAGCACAAAGGAATTGTGTCATGGTTATTCCGTGTTTTGTTATGTTCTGCCGGCCCAACCAAAGTGTTATTCTGAACCACGAGCATACTGAATATCGCTGGTGTACATTGGAAGAAGCGAAACAATTGGCGCCTTTTGCAAACCAGCACCAACTTTATGAGCATGTGTGGATGCATTATGTTAATAAATCTACATTGACACCTTTCACACTCATAGACCAATACTGAAGGTAAATAATGCTTCCAGACGAAGATATAAGGCAGCGCTTTACGATATCTGAAAGAATATCGATAGAGCCGTTAGCGTCGAAACATTCTGTAGAGCTACTCGAAACAGTCAATGAGAATCGCAAAAGATTAGCTGGTTATTTGCCATGGACTGATTTTGTGACCAACAGAAGAGAAGCGGGTGACTACATATCCCGGAGAATAAATAGCCACGCGGTAGATGCCTATTGGTTTGCGATCTACTTCGATGATCGTTTTACCGGAGTGATTGGATCAAAAGGGGTCGAGCCAGAGACGCGAACGACCGAGATAGCTTATTGGCTTGCGGATCATGGCAGAGGTAATCGGCTAATTGATCAGGCGCTTTCTGTTCTGATCCTTTACCTTAAAAAGAAAGGAAATGCTCGATCGATTCAATTCCATTGCCTGGAAGAGAATATACCGAGTATCAGAATTGCAGAGCGTACCGGTGCGAAACTGAAACACTATCTGGATCATGAGTTCGATATGCTGGATCGTTCTCAGAGGTTGGGAGTCTATGAGTTGCCTCTAACATAAGGTTAGTAAACGAAAAAAACCGCCAATGAAAGCGGTTTTTTGTTGTTGTGAAAAGGTATTCGTCAAACTTACCAAAGACCAAGCAATTTCCACCATGCGCTACCCACGAAGATAAATACTGGGATAACGATGAGGGAGAAGATGAAGCCGATTTTCCACCAGCTTTGCAGGCTGTGGAATCCTGCGCCGAACAGTATTGGTGCAGGTCCAGAGGAGTAGTGGGTCGTTGACATATATAGGTTACTGAAAATCCCCAAAACAATAGCGGCTAGCATCGGTGGTGCGCCTGCTGAAATAGCGATGGCCAGAAATGCTGAATACATGGCGCTAATGTGAGCCATTGCACTCGCCATTAAATAGTGGCTGTAGTAGTAAACCAGCAGCAGCACCACAACAGTTGTAAGCCAGCCAAACCCAGATAATGATTCGCTCATCGATTGGCTAAACCAGCCGATAAAGCCCAGGCTGTTAAGTTGAGCCGCCATCATTACCAGAACAGCAAACCAAGTGATGGTATGCCAGGCTTCTTTTTCACCGAGTACCGCGTCCCAGGTAATAGTACGTGTCATCAGCAAGAACACTAAACCCAATAGCGCAGTCACCGTTGAGTGAATGCCTAACGTTGGACCAAGCACCCAAAGTGATACCATCCCAACGAAGGTGATACCCACCATAACCTCATCACGTGTCATCTTACCCATTTCCGCCAATTTCTGACGAGCAATTTCGCGCATCTCTGGCGTTTTCTTTAACTCAGGCGGGAACACAAAGTACATCACAAGTGGAATAAGGAATAAACACAGCAGGCCAGGTACGATTGCAGCGGTTGCCCAGCCGGCCCAGGTAATTTCTACCCCTTGCTCTTTTGCGAAGTTAGCAGCCAGCGGGTTACCAGCCATCGAGGTCAGGAACATGGCACAAGTGATGGCATTACATTGGAAGATACACTGAACCAGAAATGACCCGATACGGTTTTCTGTGCCTTTTTCAGGATCAGAGTCGTATGCACTGGCAACAGAACGGAATAGAGGAGAAATGATGCCGCCACAACGTGCTGTTGTACTTGGCGTCGCAGGTGCAAACAGCAAATCTGTTAAAACAAGGCCGTATGCCAGACCGAGCGAGTTATGGCCTAATTTTGCGATGAACCAGTAACCCACACGACGCCCGAACCCAGTCGTGATAAAGCCGCGGGAGATGAAAAACGCAGCGGCGATCATCCAGATCGTCGGATGAGCAAAGCCAGTGAGCGCGGTCTTTATCGGTAGCACATCTAGTAATGTTGCTACGGTTAAACCCGTTAAGGCCATTGCGCCAAGAGGTAAAGGGGCGAGAATCAAACTCAGCACGGTCGTGACAAAAATAGCCATCATTTGCCAGGCTTGATCGGATAGTCCTTCTGGCGTTGGGATAAACCACAATATGCAGCCTATCGCAACCAGCAGGAGCATCTTTATTTTGGAATTATTCATACATCCATCTCCAAGTTAATTTTTGTCAATAATAGGGTCTGGATGGTAAAGAAAACTGAGACAAATCAATTTCATGGGAAAGTTGTTCGGGTACTTATTTATCTTGGGTGTCTTGGCAGGTTCTGGCTGCAAACGTATTGAGAATAAACTCATTAAAGTAATAAAAATCATAAAATTCATCAGTGCGATATGGGTCAAGTTTTGTTGTGTTCGCCTCAATAATTCGCACAGATTTACGGTAAGCTCTCGTCTAGGCAACCTTTAGGAACTCTCACGTGTCGCTCACCTCTTTTACCTTCACCAAGCAACTGGCCGCTTTACTAAGTGGAGTGATGCTATTTGTCATGCTGAGTTGGTGGAGTTATAGCGCGTATCAACTAGATGAAATCCTTACACAGCAGATCAGTTTGCGCGCACAAGTTCAATCGCAACAGTTATCTCAGTTACCCAGTCTTGTCGCTGCCGTTGCGTCTGGTAAAGCGTCGTCCGTTTCAGAGATTATTACAGCAGTTCAAGCGGTGAGTGATGCGGACTTCATTACCGTTAGCGATAAAAACGGTATCAGGCTGGCACACCCGGTTGAAGAACGCATTGGCCTGCATGTTACTGGCGGCGATATTGAAAGAGCATTAACTACAGGTGAGTCTTACCTGTCGTACGGTATCGGCTCTTTAGGCCCTTCTATTCGTTATATCTCGCCAATCTTGTCTGACGATGGCAACGTAATTGGCATGATCAAAGTCGGATACCTTATTGATACGGTCGATCTATGGACTAGCGAACGGCTGTTACCTTTGTTTGTGTTCGGGCTTGGTGCTGTTGGTATCTGTATTTGGTTGTCCTGGAAGTTCTCACACTATGTCAGAAAACAGATGCAGGAGATGGAACCCTGGCAGCTTAAGCAGGCATTAAAGACATATCAAGGGGTTTTGGAAGCCACTTATGAAGGGTTAGTCGCGATAAACTCAAAAGGTCATTTATACCTGATTAATGATTCGGCTCGTTCAATGTTGAATTATAGCCAAGAACATGGAGATGAATTTATCGATGGTGTGGATAATCCAACCAGTTTCTCTCTGGCTGGGGACGACTACATCAATGGTTTAATTCGCGTGAATGGCAAAAACTTGGTGGTGAACCGAGTAACGCTGCGTACCTCTAGCGGAGAGCCTTATGGTGCCGTGTTTAGTTTGCGAGATCAAAATGAGATGCATGTACTCTCAGAGAAAATCAGTCAGGTAAATCAGTACATGGAGAACATGAGAGTGACTCGGCACGAATACCAAAATAAACTCTCGACGATTTCAGGCTTACTGCAGATGGGGGCCTACGAAAAAGCATTAGCGGTTTGTTTGTCGCAAGCAAAAGCCAGCCAGTCACAGCTGGATTCATTAAATGCTCTTAATGACCGTCCTGCGTTATCTGCATTGATTTTGGCTAAGGCCAGTAAAGCAAATGAACTCGGTGTTGCCTTTAGCATTGATTGCCAAAGTAATTTGAGTCGGCTCTCTAAGCGATTATCGGAAGAGCAGTTGTGTGGGTTAATAGGCAACCTGGCACAAAACTCATTAGATGCCGTGAAAGGAAAAGAGGATGGTCGTGTTGATATCCATATCTCAGAATCCGTGAGTGAGTACACTATACAGGTCGTCAATAATGGGCCAATGATTGAATGTGAACTCGATAGCCTGTGCGAGTTGGGATTTACCAGCAAACCAAGCAATTCCGAACACGGCGTAGGTATGCATATTGTTCGCTCCGTAGTTGAGCAAGGTCTCGGCCATATGGAACTCGATAGCGACGAGTTAGAAACCGCATTCACGGTGTATTTTTCTAAGGAGATGGCATGATAAAAGTTGTGATTGTAGAAGATGATCCGAGTATTGCTGAGCTGCATCACTACTTTATAGAGCAAGTTGAACAATATCAGGTGGTTGGAATAGCTGGTAGCGTTCATATCGCCCGCCAATTGGTGGATCGAATTCAACCAGACTTAGTCATCGTCGACAATTATCTTCCCGATGGCCTGGGTGTCGATCTGGTCTATCAGTGGCTCACTCATGAACATAAGCCTGAGTGCATTTTGGTTACAGCGGCAAATGATGTTGATACCGTCCAAAAAGCTCACCGGTTTGGTGCGTTTGATTACTTGGTCAAACCAATGGATTATTCACGTCTTACGGAAAGCTTGCAGCGACTTGCAAAAGTGAAAAATCACATGAGTAGTCAAGGCACCTTTCGTCAATCGCAATTAGATGACTTGTTTCATTCTGCTAAGTCGAATAGCGTTGAACTAAATCAGGTCGAGCTTGCTGGGCTTGACCCATTTATGTATCGACAAGTTATCGACCTGTTCACGCATATCAATATTGAACTTACTGCTGCCAACGTATCCGAACAGTTGCCGATCAGTAAAAGTACGGCTCGCCGCTATCTGGATAAAGCGGTCGAGCAAGGTGACTTAGTGGCCTTTCTAGAGCATGGTAAGGTAGGGCGTCCAACACGAGTTTATCGCAATAAACACATCTCAAAAATCTAACTGAAGCGAATCTTAAGCAAAATAAAGGCTCTTAAAGAAAATTCGATAAGAGCCTTTGTCGAGGTTTGGGGGAGCATCAATGTAGAACCTCACTACTGAACCTTAGGTATTTACAGTCGTTCATCAGTTCTTTAAACGACTCTCTGTCTAGTTTGATCAATGTTTCATGGTCACCCGCTTCTAGATAGACATGATCCAGATTTGCTAATCTTTCATCGCACACCGTTGTCATGTGGTATGGGCTACCAATTGGTGGTACCGCCCCATGTTCGCAGTCGGTAAAAAGACGATAAACCATGCTCTCTTTAACCAAATGGAAAGAAGCGTTGAACTCATCGTTTAATCTCGACAAGCTGATTTTATTATTGGCTGGTAATACTGCCATCATATGATGACCCTCGTGATCTTCAAGGATCACGGCTTTCGCCAAGTTCATCAAAGGTATACCTGCTGATACACCACTTTGAAGAGAGCTATGACTGTGGCTGTGATTCACTGTTTGAAAGTGAATATTGTGATCAGTCAGGTATTGATCGAATCGGGTTGCAATCGTCATAAAACCTCCACGTGTATTACACCCTTAAGAGTATAGGAGATAAGTGAAGTCATCGCTTATTTTCTCTCGGTTCAATGACGCTTATCAGCACCTGTCCTACGCTTACGTTAAAGCCTGCGATTTCGATAGGTAATAACAGAACGGGAGGCAACATGAGTAAACCAATTATCGCCGACAACAAGCCGATCAAAGTCAACTTGAAGGAAGGGGAGGAATATTACTTCTGTCGTTGCGGCCGCTCTAAAAGCCAACCCTATTGTGACGGCTCTCATTCAGGAACGGGCTTGAAGCCGATGAGCTTTGTCGCCGAAAAAGATGAAGAAGCTTACTTATGTCGCTGCAAACAGACTTCCAACGCTCCTTTTTGTGATGGTACCCATAAGCAATTCACCGCAGAACAAGTGGGATACGAAGCCCCTAAAGTGAAAAAAGAGAAAAGTGGAAAACCAGCGGCGGAGCCAACACAAGAAGAGCCCACTTTGGCGTTCATTCACCAACTGGCGAGAGAAGGGCTATCTAAACTTGGCCATCATGGACCAATGGTAGCAATGGGGGTGCCTAGACATCTATTACCACATTGGGATGCGATACAAATTATGGTCGCTCAGATGGCGACGCAACCCCTTATGGAAGATGTACCAGTAGCAACCGAGTTAGTCGTTGGCCCAAAAGCGCGCAAACCCCTCAAGCTGGCAATTCCTCTATTAGTTTCGGACATGAGCTTTGGCGCGTTATCGGAAGAAGCAAAAATTGCGCTTGCGAAAGGCGCGGAACTCGCCGGCACGGGGATTTGCTCTGGTGAAGGTGGCATGTTGCTTGAAGAGCAAACCGCAAACTCTCGGTATTTTTATGAACTAGCGAGTGCTCAATTTGGTTACGAAGAATCAAAATTACATGGCGTACAGGCTTTCCATTTCAAAGGAGGACAAGGCGCGAAAACAGGGACAGGAGGACACCTGCCGGGAAGTAAAAACGTAGGGAGAATAGCTGAAATACGTGGCATACCTGAAGGAGAACCGGCGATTTCTCCTCCGACATTTAAAAATCTTCATTCCGTCCAAGATTTCAGGAAATTTGCTGACAGAGTGCGTGCCATTACCGGAGGTATCCCTATCGGCTTTAAGCTCAGCGCCAATCATATTGAGCAAGACATTCAGTTTGCTTTGGATGCCAGTGCGGATTACATCATTCTTGATGGTCGTGGCGGCGGTACGGGTTCAGCACCATCCATGTTCCGTGACCACATTAGTGTGCCAACCATCCCTGCTTTAGCACGTGCGCGCAAATACTTGGATGAAAAGGGCGTTAGTGACAATGTCACGCTGATTGTTACTGGCGGATTGAGAGTACCAATGGACTTTGTTAAAGCCTTAGCGTTAGGGGCGGATGGTGTCGCTATTGCCAACAGTGCGATGCAATCTATTGGCTGCGTCGCGGCACGTATTTGTAACACCAACAACTGTCCTGCTGGGATTGCTACACAAAAACTGGATCTAAGGCAGCGTCTTGATATCGACAAATCCTCCAAACAATTGAAGAACTTTTTTGATGCTTCCGTAGAGCTGATGCAGGTGATGGCCAGAGCATGCGGGCACGATGCACTCAGTCAGTTCAACATAAATGATTTAGCTACATGGGACAGGAATATGGCGCAATTATCAGGAATAAAGTATTCGGGAGTCACTGACATTTACCCGTGATGGGTATTAACTCTAAATGGGCACATGTTTAGTGACGCATACCTATTTCGGAACCAATAAAATATTGACTAAAAAATCATCAGCAATTCGTCTTATAGACTACGCTGTTATAAATGAATATTTTCCTGTTCATTTAATCCAGAAAATATTTTTATTAGTGGCTTCTGAGCCCCTATCAAGGAGTTTTTATGAGCGATACAAGCGGCGGTTCAGCCGGCAAATGTCCGGTCATGCATGGTGGACAAACATCGACAGACAAGTCAGTGATGGATTGGTGGCCAAATGCGTTAAATTTAGACATCTTGCATCAGCATGACTCCAAAACAAATCCATACGGTCACGACTTCGATTACAAACAAGAATTGAAAAAGTTAGATGTCGATGCGTTGAAGAAAGATTTGAAAAACCTAATGACAGACAGCCAAGATTGGTGGCCTGCGGACTGGGGCCACTACGGCGGTCTGATGATTCGAATGGCCTGGCATGCCGCTGGTAGCTACCGTATTGCAGATGGTCGTGGCGGTGGCGCAACGGGTAACCAACGTTTTGCTCCGCTTAACTCCTGGCCAGATAACGCTAATTTAGATAAAGCACGACGACTCCTTTGGCCAATCAAAAGGAAGTACGGCAACAAAATAAGTTGGGCAGATCTTATTCTACTGGCGGGGAATATGGCTTATGAATCGATGGGCTTTAAAACCTTTGGCTTTGGCTTTGGTCGCGAAGATATCTGGCACCCTGAGAAAGATACCTACTGGGGTTCTGAAAAAGAATGGCTGGCACCGAGTGGTGGAAAAGGAACACGTTACTCAGGCGAACGCGACTTAGAAAATCCTCTTGCTGCAGTAATGATGGGCCTAATTTACGTGAACCCTGAAGGTGTTGATGGTAACCCCGACCCATTAAAAACCGCGGCGGACGTGCGAGTGACTTTTGCGCGCATGGCGATGAATGATGAAGAAACTGTCGCACTTACGGCTGGTGGTCATACCGTCGGTAAATGTCACGGTAATGGTGATGCAGGTAATCTTGGTCCAGATCCGGAAGGTGCAAACCTCGAAGAGCAGGGGCTGGGGTGGATTAACCACACAACACGTGGCATTGGGCGCGATGCCGTGACCAGTGGCCTTGAAGGTGCATGGACAACGCACCCTACTAAGTGGGATAACGGTTATTTCCATCTGTTGTTTAAGTATGACTGGGAACAGAAAATGAGCCCAGCGGGCGCTCATCAATGGGAGCCTGTCAATATTGACGAGCAAGACAAACCCGTTGATGTCGAAGACAGCTCGAAACGATATAACCCGATCATGACCGATGCCGATATGGCAATGAAAATGGACCCTGAGTATCGTAAAATTTCAGAGCGATTCCTCAATGATCAAGCCGCTTTCGAAGATGCGTTTGCTCGTGCTTGGTTCAAACTTATTCACCGTGATCTCGGACCGAAATCTTGCTACTTTGGGCCAGACGTTCCCGCTGAAGATCTTATTTGGCAAGACCCAGTTCCGGCAGGCAGCACTAGCTATGATATTGATTCGGTCAAGACCAAGATTGAAGCCAGTGGTTTAAGCATAGGTGAGCTGGTCAGCACGGCTTGGGATAGCGCACGTACATTCCGCGGCTCGGACCGTCGTGGTGGAGCAAACGGTGCTCGAATTCGCCTTGCTCCTCAAAAGGACTGGCAAGGTAATGAACCACAACGTTTAAGTAAAGTGTTACCTGTTCTAGAAAAAATTGCCACTGAATCAGGATGTAGCGTTGCAGATGCTATTGTTCTTGGTGGTAACGTTGGCGTAGAACTGGCGGCACGTGCAGCGGGTTACAATGTCACGGTACCGTTCTCACCAGGTCGCGGTGATGCGACTCAAGAGATGACTGACATCGATTCTTTTGAAGTTCTCGAACCTTTGGCAGATGGATACCGAAACTGGCTAATGAAAGATTATGTGGTGAAACCAGAAGAGTTGATGCTCGATCGTACGCAACTAATGGGTCTGACAGCACCGGAAATGACAGTACTCGTTGGTGGTATGCGCGTACTTGGAACCAACTATGGCGGTAGTGCAGATGGTGTATTTACCGATCGCGTTGGCACCTTGTCTAATGACTTCTTCGTCAACTTAACCGATATGGCATACCAGTGGGTTCCGAAAGGCGAGAACCAATACGAAATCGTCGATCGTAAGTCGGGCGCCGTGAAATGGACGGCAACAAGAATCGACCTTGTTTTCGGTTCTAACTCCATATTACGTTCCTACTCGGAAGTGTATGCTCAAGATGATAACCAGGAAAAATTCGTTCATGATTTCATCGCAGCGTGGGCAAAAGTGATGGATGCCGATCGCTTTGATCTATAGTGAAGCAAAACAACACTCGTTAACTATTAGAAAATAAACCAGGCGGGCATGATGATGTCCGCCTGTTTCTTTCTAACGTGCGTAGGAAAGAACCATCGACTATCTCAACACGAGACAACAATAGCGACGTGAATCCGAACCATGCAAAAAGGAAAATTTTCCCAAAAGCAGAGAAGCTTGAGTAATGCCAATTGCTTAACGATTTTAATCGCGTCATTCCAGCGAGCCGCAGCGAGACTAGGAATTTAATAGCAGCGCGCTAAGCCTGTTATCTGGGGTTGAGTGCCTACATATTGCAAACATAGATTACCCGTGACTTTCGCCATGGTATTTGGCATATGCTAATTACATATTTTTAGATCGTGTAAAGTGCCGCTATGCTAACAGATACTGAACATCTTAAACCTCATCAGTCCCACAATCATTGTGCCGTGTGCGCACCGATTAGTAATAATCCATACTCTTTAGCCGTCAATTACCAACAGTTGTCGGATAGCTCTATTAGTGGCGAGTTCGATGTGCTGAACCGTCATCAAGGTTACACAGGATTGTTGCATGGTGGTATTGCCAGTTCACTGCTCGATGGTGCGATGACCAACTGCCTACTGTCGATGGGTATTGAAGCACTAACGGCACAGCTCGATGTCCGTTATCATGCTCCTATCGCTTTAAAAGAGCATGTTAAGATTACCGCGCATTGTGAAAAGGATAAACGTGGCGTTTATCAGTTAGTCGCTCAGCTTAGCGTCGATGAAGAAATCAGAGTGAGTGCGACAGGAAAATTTATTCGCCCTAAAACATAGCTAACCGTATACTCGTGCCTGATGACTATTCCATGGAGGGAATATGAAAGAATTTGATGAATTACTCTCAATCGCGACTCGAAAGTCAGAGTTTGATCTGACCAATACTTGGTTTAAAGGTGTCGAGACTTATCTGGTTGCTATCGGAAAAGAAGTCGAAGAAGTACGAGAAGAAATAGCGGAAGACCGTCTCTGTTATCTGGAAGATGAACTTGGTGATGTACTCTGGAACTACCTCAACGTGCTAAAAGCTCTGGAAAGAGAGAAGGGCATTGACCCTAAAAAAGTTCTGGAAAGGGCTTGTAAGAAATACGAACAACGAGTGTCTGCCATCGAGTCAGGTACGAGTTGGGAAGCCGTAAAATCTGAACAGAAACAAGCGTTGAGCGTGGAATTGGCTACACAGTTGGATGAGAGAAAACAAGCCTAGTACCACTCGACTGTGGTGGAGTTAGCAATATGCTGCATAAACTGCGGCACGTCTTACTATAAACAGACAAAACCAAGTGCTAAACTACGCGTCTGTTTTACTTAGTGTTTAAAGGTAATTTGATGAACCCGATTCTTGCAATGTTGAAAGAGAACAATATCAGTGATGCTCAAGTTAACGAGCTATTTCAGGCGTTAACGCAAAATCCTCTTGCGGCAATGGCTACCATCGGTCAGTTGGGTCTCCCTCAGGAGCAACTTCAAGCGCTAATGGCGCAGGTGATGCAAAACCCAGTGATGATTAAAGAGGCTGTTGAAGAATTAGGTCTGGACTTCTCAAAAGTTGTTGAAGCAAAAGAAAAACTTCAACAATAAGTGTAATTTCAAACGGTTAAAAAGCCGCTAGAATATTAGTTTGTTCTAGCGGCTTTATTTTTAAGCACTTTTTTATTTGCTCGTTATCTAGCACGGTTAACCATAGGCAACACTAGGGAACCACAACACCAATTGTGGCCATATAACCAGGCAGATTAATGCGATTAACTGGATTGCGATAAACGGAATCACACCGCGATAAATATCTTTCAGTGACACGCCTTCAGGACAAACACCTTTCAGATAGAACAGAGCAAAACCGACTGGTGGCGTGAGGAAACTGGTTTGCAGCGCCATCGCGACCAGCATAACAAACCATACCAGGCTTGGGTTATCCACCACGCCATGACCGTCAAGCTCGATCCCTAAGCTTGCCACGACGGGGGCTAGTAGCGGCAGGGCTATAAGGGTGATTTCTATCCAGTCGAGGAAGAATCCAAGCATAAATACGATCAACAGAATAAACGCGATAATACCGTACTGACCGAAAGGTAAGCCGCTTAGGAATGACTCAATCAGTTCGTCACCGCCTAACTCGCGAAGAACCAAAGCAAAGCAGGATGCGCCTAGGAAGATCATAAATATGTAGGCAGTCGTTCCATATGAAGAGAGCATAACTTCTTTCAGAACTTTAAGGTTGAGCTTTCTATTATAAGCAGCAAGTAATGTGGCCCCTAAGGCGCCAATACCAGAGGCTTCTGTTGGTGTTGCTATGCCAGCGAAGATCGAACCTAATACACAGAATATTAGCACGACTGTTGGTGTAATATCTTTGAATACTTGTAAGATGAGTTTCCAGTCGACAGGCTCTACATTTTCTGGAATCGGCGCTTTGTTAGGTGTCAGTTTGCCAACGGTAAGGATATACATAATGTATAGGCTACCAAGAAGCAGACCCGGCATAATCGCACCCATAAACAAGTCGCCAACCGATAATCCAAGTTGGTCTGCCATGATAACTAGCATGATGGATGGTGGAAGCAGTATCCCCAAAGTACCTGCTGATGCAACTGTACCAAGTGCTAGAGGAAGATGGTAACCCTGACGCATCATACTTGGCAGAGACATCACCGTCAGCAAGACGACCGATGCACCAATGATGCCTGTCGAAGCGGCGAGTATGATACCAATCGCCATGACAGTAATCGCTAGGCCGCCGTGTACTTTGCCAAACAAGGCTTGCATCGAGGACATAAGCTTCTCGGCAATACCAGACTTGTCGAGCATGTTGCCCATAAAGATAAACATCGGCAAGGCAACTAATATCCAGTTATCCATTACCTTATAAATACGGTTCACAACGAGACCTAAGGTGGTGTAATCAAGCCCGGTAAATGTGTCCAAATAGAGATCGGCAAAATAGCCAATTGCCGCGAAGACAATGCCAATTCCGCCTAGTACGTACGCTACAGGAATACCGGTAAATAACAACAGGATGAACGAGCCAAACATGGCGATAACAATCCATTCATTCGCTTCCATGATCGTCTCCTTTGACTAAAGTATCCATATCGCGTAAAAATTTCGCCACCATTGAAAGCAATAGCAGGCTAAAGCTTAAAGGGATTACGGCTTTTATCATCCAGCGGTAAGGTAATCCGGAAGGGGCGGCTGAACTCTCGTTGACTCGCCAAGCTTCATAAGCGAAGTCGTAGGAATGGAGAATGACGATAACAACGAATGGTGCCGCAAGAAACAGAATACCGAGTATGTCGACCAGGGCTTTTTTGCGAGCGGAGAACTTGTGATAAAACAGGTCAACTCGAACGTGCAAATTGGTCACCTGTGCATACGCGGTTCCGAACATGACTGCTGTGGCATAGAGGTGCCATTGCAGTTCTTCAAGCGCAATTTGCCCGTTGGAAAAGACTTTGCGCATTACGACCTGAATGATGATAACCGCTATTAACGCGAGGTTTGTCCAGGCCAACGCTTTACTCGCGGAAATAACCAGCCTCTCGATTTGAAAATAGAGTGGGACGGTTGGGGAAGAATATAGCACTTTGCTCATGGCGACTCCTTAGAACGAAAGGACAGCAGTGACATCGCAATGTTAATCACTTAAGATTCTCTCGATCGAAAGATCTACGTTCACTTATTGGCGTCATTCCAGCGAGCCTTAGCGAGACTAGGAATCTAATATCAGCGTGCGGACGCGTTTTAGAAGCCACTCTAGTAACAAAGTACTTTGAGAATAGATTCTGAATCACGCTCCTCCGTCGCTGTTCAGAATGACGGAGTAATTTGGACACTCCGTCATTACTGTTACGTGAGTATTTTTCGCAGTGACGCTGGCCTTTTATTAATATCGACTATTGGTTTTGTGTTTCACGAGGCAAGAAGCCGTTCGCAGACCACAATGCGTAACCCTTACGGAAGTTGTTCAGGTCGGTCCAAACTTTGTCGAAGAACGGATCTTCTGTTTTCTTCTCTTCCACCACTTCCATCCAAGTGTTCTTGAATAGATCCAGCATCTCTTGGTTCCAGTAGCGAATCTCGACACCGTTTTGCTTCGCTTTTTCCATTGCGGCATATTGCATCGCTTCACCCTCTGCAATCGAATAAGTCATTGCTGCCATACAAGTGGTTTCGACTGCCGATTGTTGAGTTGCACTCATGTCATTCCAAGTATCTTTGTTGATCAACAGTTCAAACACGGTTGATTGTTGGTGCCATCCTGGAAAGTAGTTGTACTTGGCGACTTTATGGAAGCCTAAGCGATCATCAACAGCAGGTTGAGAGAATTCAGAAGCGTCAATTGCTCCCTTCTCAAGCGCGCCGAAGATCTCACCACCAGGGATCTGAACTGTGCCCACACCCAGTTTTTCCATCACAGACGCCCCTAATCCGTAGAAGCGCATATTAAGGCCTTTTAAGTCTTCTGGTTTTTCAATCGGTTTTCGGAACCAGCCTGATGTTTCAGGAGAGTTCATCGCACAAGGCATCACTTTGACGTTAAAGCCGCCTTGGTCATACATCTCTTGATAGAGTTTTAAGCCGTTGCC
The DNA here is from genome assembly GCF_963675395.1 of uncultured Vibrio sp. NCBI lineage: Bacteria > Pseudomonadati > Pseudomonadota > Gammaproteobacteria > Vibrionales > Vibrionaceae > Vibrio > uncultured Vibrio sp. The sequence goes on from NZ_OY776222.1 coordinate 969,186, forward strand.
GAAGAATAACCATGCCATGAACTCAGGCGCTTCCGGACCAAAAGGAATCGAAGAAAATATTGCTGACGCAGGTAGTTTACCTTGCCAGTAACCAGAAATGGCGTAGCCAGCGTTTACTTTCCCTGTTGATACCGCGTCGAGAATCTCCGGCGGGTTAACCAATTTGCCCGGCTCGTAGATTTTCATTTTGATGGTGCCACCGGAGGTTTGTTCAATTCTGTCTGCAAACCATTGGATAGGGGTGCCCAGAGCTGGAAGGTGACTACCAAAGGCAATAGGGGTTTTTAGCAGTATCTTCTTATCAGCGGCCTGAGCAGTGACAGAAAGACCAGAAGCGGAAATCATTAACGCAGTAGCAACGGCAACTTTCTTAAGATTCATGGAGCTCTCCTTGTTTGAGTATTCCTTGTTAATATTGCTAAATGTGAACAGGGCGTATTAAATTGTGTTAACGCAATGTTACATTGAGCTTTAGTTTAGGAAGGAGATTGGCTGACCTCCATTAGCAAAATTGCGCAAATTGTGTCGGTATAAAGTGCAATTTTCGATGCAAAGATTCAGTAAAACTACGTACAAGAACGGATTCAAAACATGGGATTGGTTAGCAACCGCAGGCTTACAATAAACATCATACTACTCTCAATTGTTCCTTTGATTGTGGTGGTGGTCATTGTTGCGAGTATCTTATTTAGTCAGGCAAAACAGTTAGTTGATGATCAAGTTGCGTTAACACGACTCAATGTTTTGTCGGTCAAAAAGCAAGAGCTGAAGCAGTACGTAGAAATGGCAGTGAAAAGTATTAAGCCTTACTACGAAGATGAATCGCTACCCACTCACGTTGCCCAACAATTAGTGGCTGAAAAATTGAGCCAACTCACATATGGGGAAGATGGGTACTTTTTTGTCTACAGCTGGCAAGGTGATGCTTTGGTGTTGCCTTACCAACCAGAACGGGTTGGTCGAAATTGGTGGGGGGTAGAAGATCTTACGGGCAAAAAGCTGCTCCAGGAGTTGATTCACGCAGGGAGAGCGGGTGGCGGGTTTGTTAACTATCTCTGGCATAAACCATCGACAAAAGAACCACTGCCCAAGTTGAGCTATGCGATTTCTCTCGATAGGTGGCAATGGATGGTTGGCACTGGGGTGTATATAGACGATATCGAGAAACAAGTAACGCAGATGGAGAACGGCTTCGACCAGAATGTGGGGAAAACCAGCAGTGCGCTGTTTGTGCTGATGTTTGTCGCGATAACCGTCATCGCAGGATTAGGAGCTTCACTGAACCTTAACATGCGTCGTTTAGCTAATGAGCAGCTCAGTGTTCTAAACCAACAGATTATTGATTCACAGGAAAATGAACGTCATCGAGTCTCACGCGAATTACATGACGGAGTCAATCAACTGCTGGTGGCGGCCAAATACCGTTTAGATAACGTAACGAAAGAGCAAGATGACGAGAAGAAAGAGTTCGAATTAGACGCGAGTAAAAATGCGATGGAACAGGCGATTGTAGAAGTTCGGCGTATATCAAAAGACTTACGTCCACCACAGTTGGATGACTTAGGCTTAGTCGCAGGTATAGAAGCTTACCTGAATGAGTTACGTGAACGGACGCAATTGGAGTTGGTCTTTGAACACGATACTGAAGGCGAAGAGTTTGTTCCTCAAGTAGAAACTACCTTGTATCGAGTCGTACAGGAAGCATTGCATAACGTCGAGAAACACGCCAATGCGCAAGGTGTCGATATCATCATGCAGCGTGAAGGGCGTATGTTGATTCTTACTGTCAGCGATGATGGGGTCGGTATTCCTCCAAATCATTTGAAAGCGTATAAGAGCAAACAATCGACGTTTGAGCACATGGGGCTGCAAAATATGAAAGAACGGATTCAAGCTATAGGTGGCATTTTTGAGGTTAATAGCGAAACAGGACAAGGCACGGAAATACGTGTGAGTTTAAACATGGAGTTTATATGATTAAGTTGGTTTTAGCCGATGATCATAGGTTAATGCAGGACGGGTTAAAATCTCGGTTAGAACGAGAAGATAACTTAGAGATCCTCGATTGCGTTGGAAATGGCAAGGATGCATTGAACAGTACATTAACTTTAAAACCGGATGTACTGCTTCTTGATATCAATATGCCCAAAATGAACGGAATTGAAGTGCTGGAAAAGCTGACAAAAAGTGCCAGCAAAACCGCCGTTATCATGCTCTCTATGCATGACAGTCGTGATTATGTCATGCGCTCGGTCAAAGCGGGAGCAAAGGGTTACGTATTAAAGGATGTCGGCTCGGAAGAGTTAGTCATGGCAATAAATCAAGTGGCACAGGGGCGATCTTACCTTTGCCCTCAGGCTTCTGACCGTTTATTGGAACAGATAAACCAGAAACCGGAACCGAAAGATAATACCTTATCAAAACGTGAGTCGGATGTGCTGAAAGCGATCACCAATGGTGCCTGCAACAAGGAGATTGCGGATTCACTGCACATTAGTGTTCGTACGGTAGAAACGCATCGACTGCGGATCAAAAAGAAACTCGGCGCTACGTCTACCGCTGCACTGGTAAAGCTTGCGCTACAGAAAGGGCTGGTGAACTGATGTCTACTAACTTACTGTCGAGTCGACAGCCGATCTTAGATAAAGTCGTGTTTTTTTGCGCGGTTGTGCGCGCGGGATCATTTCGCGAAGCGGCATTGCAGCAAGGGATTTCTCCAGCCGCAGGGAGTCGCTGGGTTAAAGAGCTCGAAGAGTCGCTTTCTGTTGAACTGATAAAGCGAAGTACTCGCCAATTGGTGACCACGCAAGCTGGCCAGCTTCTCTATGATAAATTCGCCCCTTTACTGCCAGATATCGCCAGTCTATGTGAAGAGGTACAAAACTTAGCAGAGGAACAACAGGGTGAAATTAAGCTCTCTTCCACGCCATTATTCGCCCGCCAATATTTAACTAAGATCGTTGCAGAGTATATGACGCAACATCCGCAGGTGAATTTCAAAATATTTATTGAAGCAGGGGAATTTGATCCTCTCAATGTCGATTTTGCATTTCGTGCCAGTGCGAGTTATCAGGGCGAGCCAGAACAAGACTCGCTACTGGTTAAGCGTCGCTTGCTACGGGAGCCTTTGTATTTGTGTGCTTCCAAATACTACCTGGAGCAGCATGGAACGCCTGAAAACCCGCAAGAGCTCAGCCAACATCGTTGCTTGTATGCTCGTACGCTGGTGGGCGGGAATCGTTGGTGCTTCGAGCATCAGGGAAATGTAGAAATCGTGACCATTTGTGACACCTTGGAGTGTGACAACAGTGAAATGCTCTTGGATCTTGCTCTGGAACATGCCGGGATTGCCTACCTTCCGCACTCGCTGGTCTCTGGCTCAATAGAGAGAGGTGAGCTTGTTCATATCCTGCAAGATCATCAATGTGCCAGTTTCGACATCAACATGTTTTACCGTCCGCGGACGCCTATGCCAGAGCGTTGTAGTGGCTTCAAAGAGTACCTCTATCGGCGGGTAGCCGAGTTATCTGACTATTCCTAATATGAAATTCTTAATCTCTGTTTCTGCAATTAACATCTTGGTAACATCGAACTATGCTGAAAACCAATAAAGTACAGTAGCTAAGGAAGGTTAATGTGGTTACCAAGTTAACGGCAGAACAAGCGGCCCTTTGGATAGAAGACGGTGACGCGGTATTGCTTGGCGGTTTTATTGGTAGTGTGGTACCGGAAGCGATTGAAAGAGCAATAGGTGAACGCTTTAGAGACACTCAGTCACCGCGAGATTTAACGCTGCTATTTGCTGCAGGGCAAGGTGACGGTCAAGGCAGAGCAATCAACCATTTAGCGGAACAAGGGTTAGTGAAATGCGCCATTGGCGGGCACTGGGGGCTGGTTCCTAAACTTCAGCAATTAGCGGTAGACAACCTAATTCAAGGCTACAACTTGCCGCAGGGCATTATCTCCCATTTACTTCGAGATACGGCGGCGGGTAAGTTAGGCACGGTGAGTAAAGTTGGCTTAGGCACTTTTGTTGACCCACGTTTAGAAGGCGGAAAAATCAATCAGGCTACGTCCGATGATTGGGTAGAACTGATTGAACTCGGAGGGGAGGAGCATCTCTTTTATCGCAAGCTGCCAGTGACGGTTTCGATTCTTCGCGGTACGACCGCAGATGAAAATGGCAACATTACCATGGAAGACGAGTGTTTGATCGTCGAAAGCCTTGCCGCTGCGCAGGCTGCACGTAACAACGGCGGTAAGGTCATTGTTCAGGTAAAACAGATAGTACCAGCCGGAAAGCTAGATCCTCATGCCGTTAAAATTCCTGGAATCTTCGTCGATGCGGTTGTGGTGTGTGAAGACCCAAATGAGCACATGCAAACATTCGCCAGCATGATGAACCCAGAGTTTGTTGGTATTGAAAATTATGGTGACAACGTCACACTGAAGCCATCCCATTCAACCCAACCAAAGCTGGATGCAAAAACGATCATTGCGCGCCGTGCGGCTATGGAACTGGAACCTAATTCCATTCTTAATCTCGGTATTGGTGCGCCAGAATACATCGCAGAGGTCGCTCAACAAGCAGGAATACTTGACCAATTTACCTTAACGGTAGAACCCGGAGCTGTCGGTGGGACGCCGCAAAGCGGTTTAGATTTTGGGGCTTCCCGTTTACCTCAGGCGATTATCGGCCAAGACCAGATGTTTGATTTTTATGACGGTGGCGGTGTTGATCAGGCCTTTCTAGGGTTGGCACAAAGTGACGCATCAGGGAATATAAACGTATCGCGCTTTGGCAGTAAAATTGCTGGCTGCGGCGGGTTTATTAATATTACTCAGAACGCCAAAAAAGTTTACTTCTGTGGCACCTTTACCGCACAAGGCGTAGCTGTGGAAGTGGACAATCAGGCTGTTAATATCGTCCACGAAGGGAAACAGAAGAAGTTCATCAAGCAGGTTGAGCAGATTACTTTCAGCGCTACTCAAGCGTTGAGCAACAATAAACCTGTAATGTACATTACCGAGCGTGCCGTGTTCCGACTGTCTCCGTCTGGATTAGAGCTTATTGAAATCGCGCCAGGTGTGGATTTAGAAAAAGACATCCTACAGCAGATGGAATTCGCGCCTGTCATCAGTCCGTCACTGAAAATAATGCCAATTGCCATCTTCCAGCCATCATTCGAATTTACTCTATAAGCGCTGGATAACTATTTAATTTCTACAGAAGGATTAAGATATGTTTGAAAACAAAGTCTGCTTAGTAACTGGAGCTGCTCAAGGTATTGGCCGAGCTATTGTGGAGCGATTTGCTAATAATGGTGCACAGCGTGTTTACGCCTTGGATGTGAATGCTCAAATTTTGCAAAGCGCATTTGACGGCTATGGAAATGTTGAGCCAGTGGTAATAAATATCTGTGATCGACACGCTATTGAAAATTTGGTCGAAATCATCAGAGAAGCCCATTCACAGATCGATGTTTTAGTGAATAACGCTGGAGTTACCCGTGATGCTCTATTGGAAAAAATGACTGAACAAGACTGGGATTTCGTCATCGACGTTAATCTCAAAGGCGTCTTCAATCTCACGCAGGCGGTTGCACCAATTATGATGGCCAACAATTCTGGTTCTATTGTGACTATGTCTTCGGTAGTGGGGACTGATGGCAACATTGGTCAGTCAAATTATGCCGCCACGAAAGGCGGTGTGATCGCAATGACGAAAGGTTGGGCCAAAGAGTTCGCACGTAAAGGGGCTCAGGTTCGTGCTAATTGTGTTGCGCCAGGTTTTATTGAAACGCCGATGACCGCTGATTTACCAACGAAAGTACTCGAATTAATGAAACAAAAAACGCCACTCGGTAGAATGGGGACCGCAGAAGACATTGCTAATGGCGTTGAATTTTTGGCCAGTGACAAGTCTAGCTTTATTACGGGGCAGGTGTTGAAGATCGATGGCGGCTTAGTTTTGTAACCTCATGAAGATAACCGTTGGAGAGCGACTCGATAACCTTGCTGTTTGCAGATAAACCAGTCTCGCCGTAGTTAGATATCGGTCGCCCCATTTTGGTGATTCGTGCACGTAAACGCGAACGATTCTTTTGAAGAAGTTCGTCGTTAGGTAAAAGATGCAACTGTTTGAAAGGTAGGGTGTTAAAAATCAATCAGTTACTGTTTTGGTTGAGGTGGTACAATCGTTGCAGTAATTTAGCTGTGGTGTTCCAATTGCTTCTCTCTGGCATGAACATAGCTTGGAAAAGTATGGTTCATTTGGAACACGAAAGTCAGAAATATACATTAACGACTAGGTCGTTAACGGAGTGACCGGAAATAGCTAATGACGAATAACAACTCATTAAGTGCCCGTATTACGGAGCATTACTCTTCACTCAGTGATGGCAATAGACGCATCGCGGACTTCCTTCAGGTGAATCCAGAAAAAATACTGATGTTATCTACCAGTGAAATTGCTGAGGAATGCCTGGTATCCAAGACAAGTGTCAGCCGTTTTATTCGCAAACTTGGCTATAACGACCATGTCGCATTGAGAAATGAGATGATGTCAGAGCGGGATAAAGGCAACCCGGTAATCACTGGTGAGCTGCAGGATACAGGCTTTTGCCAGGATGCAATTTCGCTAGAAAAGTTATGGATGCAGTTAGCGGAAGGAAACACTGCGCACATTATCAGAAAGCTAGCGACTGCAAAGCGGATAAAAATTATTGGCTATCGTAATAGCTATCCATTAGCCATGCATTTTCGCCAACAACTCGCCCAATGTCGTCAGGGCGTCGAGCTGCTGCCTCTTCCGGGACAAACCATTGGTGAAGATTTAGCGTCGATAAACGAAGACGACTTTGTCATTTTGTTTGGTATTCGTCGTCGCGTTGCTAACTTTGAGCGAATTGTTGAGTTTCTTAAACCCTACGATTGTTTATTGATCACCGATCAATCGGGACAGAAGTATGCGTCGACGGTAAACGAGGTTTTCGTTTGTTATATGAATAATGAACTGCCGCTAGACAGTTACGCGGTTCCGATGAGTCTTATTCACTACTTTGTAAATGAAACTTTTATATTGCTAAAAGAAGAGGCTTCAAACCTCAGTCAAACGATCAGCGCTAATTATCATCAGTTGAGCGAACTAGAATAAATGACCCATTAGTCGTGTTATCCCAACTCAATCTTTCCTACTTAATAAATAGCTGTGGCTGCATTTAGTCACAGCTATTTTCATTCACCTTTGTTTCTCTTCACTACTCAATTACAAGAAAGATCACTAAGGAAGTGATGCGATCCAGTATGCGTCGAAACGTTGAATAGCTTTGCTACATAATGGTGGTTATTGCACCAAAAATGATCCCCACTTTTTGGTCAATATGATCAAGTTATCAAATCTCAAATGCTTAATGAAAATATTATCTTTAAAAATCAATTAAATATAAATTTGTTTTAAATGGGTACGATCGTTGCAGTGTGCTAGCTAAGTGTTTCAATCGTATCTTATATGTATAGGGAAATAGCCATGAAATTATCTAAGTTAGTGTCTTTAGTCGCTGTTGCTGCGGCATTAGTTACCAACATTTCTACTGTGTCTGCAAACCAGTTGGAAGCCATCAAAGAAAAAGCGGTACTCAAAGTTGCGGTTCCACAAGACTTTCCTCCTTTTGGTTCTGTCGGAACAGATTTAAAGCCACAAGGGTATGACATTGATATGGCCAAATATCTGGCCAAAGAACTAAACGTAAAAGTGGAACTCGTACCCGTTACCAGTGCAAACCGCATTCCTTATCTACAAACTCAAAAAGTAGACTTGGTCATTTCCAGTATGGGTAAAAACCCAGAGCGTGAAAAAGCGATCGACTTCAGCGAAGCATACGCTCCTTTTTTCCTCGGCGTGTTCGGCACTTCAGATGAGAACGTCGCCGCAGCTGCAGATCTTGCTGATAAAACCATTGGTGTGACACGTGGCTCTGTTGAGGATATTGAACTAAGCAAAATTGCGCCAAAGAGTACAACGATCAAGCGTTTTGAAGACAACAACGCGACATTGTCGTCATTCCTATCGGGTCAGATTGACCTCATTGCAACGGGTAACCTGGTGGTAACCGAGATCGCGACTCGATACCCAGCGAAAGCACCAGAAGCTAAGTTCATGCTGAAGAACTCGCCTTGTTATGTCGGTGTGGTGAAAGGTGAAAGTGAACTCGTTGAAGAGGTAAACAAGCTTATTTCAAAAGCGAAAGCAGAAGGCGTATTAGAGTCACTATCGCAAAAATGGCTAAAAGCGCCTTTCCCTAAAGATCTTGGTGCATAAGGAAAAGTGTAATGAGTTACCAGTTAGAATTTACTGGCTTGGCTCCCTACCTGCCACAGTTTGTGGCAGGTTTACGGACAACCGTCGAGTTAACTGTTCTTTCAACGGTTGCTGGGTTAGCCGTGGGAACCTTGTGCGCTGCAGGGCGTACAAGTAAGCAAGCATGGTTACGTTGGTCATGTGCCTCCTATATAGAGTTAACACGTAACACCCCATTTATTGTTCAGTTATTTTTTATCTTTTTTGGTTTACCAGCGCTAGGTGTCAAGCTAAGTGCCTGGGAGGCGGGCTTCATTGCGATGGTATTTAACCTTGGTGCCTACAGTGCGGAGATCATCCGAGCGGGTATCGATGCAACACCTAAAGGCCAATGGGAGGCGGGTAAAACGTTAGGTTTAACCAGACGCCAAATTTTTACTCGAATCGTATTGCCTCCTGCTTATCAGAAGGTTTATCCAGCGTTGGTCAGTCAGTGCATTATCGTCATGCTCGGCTCTGCCGTCGTTTCTCAGATTTCAGTTGAGGAGCTGACCTTTGCGGCTAACTTTGTGCAGTCCAGAACCTTTTTAAGTTTTGAATCTTATGCTGTTACTGCACTGATTTACCTTGTTCTTGCGATTTTAATGCGTCAGCTGTTTGCATTGATCAAAGCTCGCGTATTCAAAAACCCAGCGCTGTAGGAGAAGACGATTATGATGCAATTTACAGACTGGGACATTCTGCGCAACTTACTACTTGCCGCGCGTTGGACCGTACTACTATCTATTATTGCCTTCATAGGTGGTGGTCTGGTAGGGCTTGGCCTTACCTTACTCAGAAGTATGAAGAACATTCATCTTGGAAAAGGTATTCAACTGTATGTTGAGCTTTTTCAGGGAACACCACTTCTGATGCAGCTCTTTATGGCGTTTTTCGGTTTATCTCTGCTTGGAATAGAGGTGAGTGCGTGGTCCGCAGCCGCGTTAGCCTTAACGCTATACAGCAGCGCCTATTTTCACGACATTTGGCGCGGTTGTATTGAGGCGCTACCGAAAGGTCAGTGGGAAGCGTGTCGTACACTGGGTCTCAATTACATGCAGACGATGCGCAATGTCATTATTCCTCAGGCTTATCGCATTGCCATTGCACCGACGATTGGCTTCTCGGTACAAATTGTTAAAGGCACCGCGCTCGCTTCGATCATCGGTTTTGTCGAGTTAACTAAAGCCGGAACCATGCTGAATAACGCGACATTCCAACCATTTAAAGTGTTTGCCATGGTCGCTGTACTTTACTTTGTTATCTGTTTCCCTCTGTCATTATTGGCTCGTCATTTGGAGAAAAAAACCTATGTCTCTCGTTAGTGTTGATCAAGTACATAAGTACTATGGTGAAAACCATGTTCTCAAGGGTGTGGACATGAAAGTTGAGGCAGGTGAAGTTGTCTCTATTATCGGTCGCAGTGGTTCTGGAAAGAGTACGTTATTGCGTTGTATGAATGGCCTGGAAACCTATCAGGATGGCGCGATCATCGTAGACCGTCAGGCCGTGGAAGACGATGACTATAAGCTGCGTCTGCTTAGCCGTAGTGTTGGTATGGTATTTCAGAGCTTTAACCTTTTTCCTCATATGACCGTGGGCGAGAACGTGATGTTGGCGCCAAAGCTGGTATTGAAAAAGGACGCAAAAGCTTGTGAAGCTCAGGCGAGAGAGTTACTCGAAAAGGTTGGCTTAGCTGACAAATTTGATGCTTATCCAGCGAACCTATCTGGTGGTCAGCAACAGCGTGTTGCCATCGCGCGTTCTCTAGCAATGAATCCAAAGGTGCTCTTATGTGATGAAATCACTTCTGCGCTCGACCCAGAGTTAGTCGGTGAAGTATTAAAAGTACTGGAGCAGCTAAAGAAAGAGGGGATGACACTCATTCTGGTTACTCACGAGATGAACTTTGCCCGTGAAGTTGGCGATAGAGTCGTGTTCATGAACCAAGGGAAAGTTTGGGAAAGTGGCCCAAGTGAAGTAGTTTTCGATGCTCCTCAAACCGAAGAACTGCGTAGCTTTTTATCTGCCGTGAAGTAATAAACCGGCTCTATTTTCTAGCCCGCCAAACAGCGGTTTTGGTGGGTTGTCTCCTCACCAAAATTGTCTGTCTCGCCAACATTGAATTTCATTTTCTAACAGTCTGATTTTCTCACTTATTTGTATAAGTCACCCCCATCTAAGACTATGATGAACTAATAACGATAAGTGATCATAAGAAGGTGGTTGGCATGACAAAAACACAGCATTTAACTGAGGGGCCAATTAACAAAGCCTTGTTGTCTCTTGCGATTCCGATCGTATTTGGCCAGCTTCTGCAGTCTGCCTATCAGCTAACCGATGCCTTTTGGGTAGGGCGGTTAGGGGCAGACGAAGTTGCAGCCGTATCGGTGAGTATGCCTGTCACTTTTTTGGTCATCGCATTAGGTGCAGGTCTCGCTATGGCCGGAGCCACGCTCACCGCTCAGTACATGGGCGCACGACAAATGGATAAAGTGAACCATGTTGCCGGGCAAACCATGTTGATGGTTTTTATTACCTCAGTGGTGCTCGGCTGCTTGGGCTATCTGCTCTCACCATACTTTTTGACTCTGCTTGGCGTTGAAGAAGCGGTTTACAATAACGCGCTCAAGTTCATGCATATCTCGTTTATCAGTGTGATTTTTGTATTTGTTTACAATATGTTCCAAGCGTTAATGAGAGGCATTGGTCAGGTAAAAATACCGCTCTACATCGTATTAGCAACGGTACTGTTGAACTTTGTTTTAGACCCGCTGTTTATCTTTGGTTTAGGTTCTTTCAGTGGTCTCGGTGTCTCTGGCGCAGCACTAGCCACTCTTGTCACTCAGGCGCTCGCCGCATTAACCGGTTTCTACATTCTTTCTAAAGGGCGTCACGGCATACACCTTAAATGGAAAGACTTGTCGCCAGACTGGACTTATATTAAGCGCGCATTTTTCTTGGGCGCGCCAGGTTCGGTAGAGTTATCGGCAAGAGCGTTAGGGCTGATAACCATGTCATTTCTGGTTGCCAGTTTTGGCACGGTGACCATTGCTTCTTATGGTGTTGGCTCCAACATTCTTCAGTTAATCACGATACCCGCAATGGGGCTGTCAATGGCGGTATCGACGTTGGTTGGACAAAACCTCGGCGCAAATAGAGTCGATCGTGCTGCGAAAATTACGGTTATCGGTTCCGTGTGGAGCTTCGTCATGCTCACTTTTATCGGTGTCTTTGCTTACTTGATGGCACCGAGTGTGGTGAGATTCTTTATCCCGGATAACCCAGAAGTGATTGAGCAAGGCGCTGAGTTTTTGAAAGTGATGTGTTTGTCGTGGGGATTTATTGGTGTTCAGCTTTCTATCATGTCTGCATTTCGAGCTTCAGGGAACATGACCAACAGTATGGTGCTGTCGCTGCTGACTCAGTGGGTGTTCCAGTTCCCGCTGGCATACATCTTATCTCAACATATCGTTCTCGCTGAAAAAGGCATTTGGTGGTCGTTCACAATAACGAACGTATTGGTCGCTCTAGTTGCTGTTGCATGGTATGCACGCGGTAGCTGGAAAAAAACGCGTATTATTGAACAAGAAGATATCGAAACACTGACAACCTCAGAAGAGGCACTTATCGAAGTGGGCGAGCGTAGGGCTTAAAAAAGGGCCTTCTTTCACTATAGGAAATGAAACCAATATCGGTAGAATCAAGGCTAGCGTTGGTTCCTAAACTGTAGTAATTCATACTCGATCTTACACATCCGCTGGTTAGTTACGACTAGGTCGAACTGCTGGTATTGTAACTCACAATTGGACAAAACTTTGTCAGTTATATTACTAAATTAGGATATAACGGATTAGCTGACATATGTGAAATTAACGCCCTGTTGAGGTGATCAACGCAATACTGATGCTGCCGCATAACACCTCAACCACTAAAACCAATGCATAGTGAAAATGCCACGCGTTACGAATCACTCTTAAATGCTTTGTTATGTGCCTTGGATTCAAGTACGAAGTGCGACACCTCTGAACATAAAAACAGTAAGGTGCGATAATCATGAACTTTGCTCCCGCCAAGAAGTAAAAAACATGAAATACACGCACCTCACTGAGAACGAAAGGTATATGATTTCTGCTCTCAGAAAGCAAGGAATTAGTACCGTTAAAATAGCTAAACAACTGGGGCGTCACAAAGCCACTATCTATCGAGAAGTTGAACGTAATTGCCGTTACAACAAGTTCTTCGATAGGTACTCTTATCAACCAGAACGGGCACAGCAAATGGCGCGCAACCGGCTGAGCCGCTCACGGCGAAATAAGCGCTACAGCAAAATCGACTTCAAGTTGCCTGAAGCCTTGCTACGACTGGATTGGAGCCCTGACCAAATCGTCGGATACTTAAGGATGAGAGGCTATCCGACAATGAGTCATGAGCTCATTTATCAGCACATCTGGAACGACAAAACTCTCGGTGGAACACTGTGGAAACACCTACGCCAGTCCACTAAGAAAAGGCGTAAAAGGTATAACTCAAAAGACAGCCGAGGACGGCTGGCGGCAAAGCGTCATATCACCGAAAGACCTGCAAAAGCTGAGCACAGAAAAGAGCCTGGTCATTGGGAAATTGATACCGTCGTTGGCCGCGGAACCAAGCACTGTATCGTGACTTTAGTCGACAGAATGACTGGCTACACTTTTATTGGGCAAATGGACGATAGAACAAGCGGGTCGCTCAACGTAAGAATGAGCAAAATCATGACCCGCTCTGACTTACCTTTTAAGACGATAACTGCGGATAACGGCACTGAATTTCATGGTTATGCACAACTAGAAAAACATCATAACTGTTTGTTTTACTTTGCAAATCCATACCATTCATGGGAACGAGGCACTAATGAAAACACCAATGGCTTGATACGACAATACTTACCAAAACGAACTTCCATGTCACACGTGACACAGAAGCTCTGCAATGAAATTGCGGACAAACTAAACACGCGCCCACGCAAAAGACTTGGGTATAGGACACCAACGGAGTATATTCATGCGCATCTGTAGAAAGTGTCGCACTTCAAACTTGATACTAAGTGCTAATTTAATGCAGCCCACTTGTTATTTAGTACCTTATAACTTGAACTAATTCGTAGCATTGTTGGTGGCGTTGTGCTGTCTGTAGGTACAGGAAAAATCACATCGTATACCGCAACTTCTACTGGCTCCATTTGGTTTGCCTTCATGTACTCTTTAGCAGCCCCGTCCTCAACCTCTTTACGATCGTTAGAGTCAAACGCCCTAACGTGAAGAAACTTCTCTTGCTCTACTAAGACCTTTGAAACATCTTTCTTTGTTGAATACTCCAACAAGACTGCCGTTTCAATCAATTTTTCTCTCTAAAACATCGTGTTAAAATAGCTGATTATGCAACTCATTATTTATGGGGATGAAATGAAAATAATTGTTATTCTGGGTTTAATTGCAGTAGCGTTCTACTTTTACACCAGTGGCGATGAAGACAAAATTAATAATCTTAGATCTGTAGAGTTCAGCGCCAAAAATAGGATTCTGACGATAGCAATAGATGATGATAGAGACTTGCAAACAAAAATCAGAATGGACGATAAAATCGAACAAGCTGTGTTCCTTAATCAGGTGATAGATAAAGGCAAGTCAATCTACGCCGACGGTAACTATCTTTACCAAGGCCGATGCCAACACGTTCAATTAGAATGGCAAAAAGGTGAGTTGTTCTTACCGAAATACTACAAGGTACTTTTGAATGAGACCTGTTAAAAAAAGGTTGGTGTTAACACACCCACCTTTTTCCTAGTTTGTTAACCAAAGATATATGCTGTTGTCAGCGGGCTTTGATATGACTGATTTGCTAGGTAAGTTAGCGTAGGATTCAGAACATCATTTGGATCTTTTATTTGGTTCTCAATTTCTTGCATGGCAATAGCACGGCCAACTTCGAGAATCCATCGAAGCATGCTCTTTGGACCACCGCCAACTGCGTACTCTAGACTAGCGTTCAAAAACGCTTCTAGAAGGCTCAAAGCTTCGGATGCCTTAAGAGCACCCTCATACATGTGATAGTAAGTATGAGCTACTTCATCGTTAAATCTAAAGCCTGAAGGCGGTCTAAATACAGTACAGTTGTTGCCATACATATTACGATTCCCGATCTTACGGAATAGCTCCATAAGGCGCAACAACTCTGCTTCTGCCTCTTCAGGGGATACATTACCTGAAACTGCGCTCTTAGCTTTCACCATCTCTACTTTGTCAGCAAAGCTAGTACCAATCACATCATCGTATTTCAGATCATTTAAGCCTACTTCTTGAGTCAGCGCACCAAAGGCAATACGGCTGTTTAATTCATGCGCCTTATTGATCTGAATTTCAGATAGTGCATTTACCCGTGAACTTAAATAAGTTATCTCTAGCTCGCCTTTGGACAGAAGCGTGTCAAGACGTCGGCCGTATCAAGTAAATTTCGGATAAGAATTTCTATAGTTTAACGCCCAATTAAGGTGTGAGGCACCCATACCAATGCCACCGCATACCACCTTAATCACTAAAACCAACGCATGGTAAAAATGCCACGCGTGCCGAATCACTCTTATATTGTTTGTTAGTTTGCGTGCCAAAGTGACACAATAATTGCTTATTACACACTTTAAGACCATAATACCTATGTGACATTTTGACACAACAGGAGATAACATTATGGCTACTACCTTGCCTCGCATCACCGCTAGAGTTGATGTCGATACACAAGATTTACTGACTAAGGCAGCCGCGATTGCTGGTATGTCTAGTATTAACTCATTTGTTCTAAGTGCTGCAATTGAAAAGGCTAAACAAGTTATCGAACGTGAGCAAGCCCTAAAACTGAGCCAAGCAGACGCTATGTTACTAATGGAAGCTTTAGACCGCCCTGCAACACTGAACTCTAAACTGAAAGCTGCCTCAGATCGACACGAGAGCAAAACTCAATGATGAATACGGTACTTCTAGATAAAGCTAAACACGATAGAAACCGATTCAACTGTGGTATCGAACCCCTCAATAATTACTTAAAAGTAATGGCGAGTCAGCAAGCTAAGAAAGACAACACCAGAACTTTTGTCTTGGAAGATGATAACGACAACTCACATATCATCGGCTTTTACACGCTAACAATGACACCAATTGACTTAAAGGCATTGCCAGATAAGTTACAAAAGAAACACCAATCATCGACCTCAGGCGGCCTTATCGCTCGCCTTGCTGTCGATGACAGGTATAAAGGAAAAGGCTTTGGCGAGTGGTTGCTGATCGACGCACTCCGAAAACTATTAGCTGCTAGTGATAGCGTTGCATTCCCTGTTGTTATCGTTGATGCCAAAGACGGTGCAAAACATTTCTATGAACGCTATGGATTTCAGGCATTTCAAGATGCTGAAAACAAACTCTTCATCACCATCGCAGATGTTAGAATAAGCTTAAGCTAGTGAACAGCTAGCCTTTAGCAAACTAATGGCCAATTAAGGTGTGAAGCACGCAATGATCAAGCCGCCGCGTAGTACTTCAACACCAAAATCACCGAATATCAAAAATGCCACGCGTGCTGAATCACTCTTAAATTGTTTGTTGTATGCACATAATTTCTACTTGCTTAATGTGTACTAATTATTGTCTTTGACTATCGAGCTAGTTCAATTTCGATAGCTTCTCGAACGTTACTAAGCGCAATACGTAGTTCATCTATAGAGACTGAACCAAGTGCTATTCTGATAGCTTGAGGGGCAGAATGAGATGCACTAAAAGGCTCTGCGGTAGAAACGGAGATGTTTATATCCATAAGTTCCTTTACTATCCGATCAGCTCTTGCTTCTTCGGGTAAAGGAATCCAGGAAAAATATGATGTGGGATGGCAAATACATGGAATGTCTCCTAGGCTCTCTCTGAATATGATTTGTCGTTTGCCTGCATCACGTCTCTTTAACTCTTCAAAACGAGCCACTGTTCCATCTTGTATCCAATTGCATACCAATTTTGTCATCACTGAAGGAGTGTTCCATGTTGTTGCCCTGACAGCTCTTTCAAGTGCTTCTCGATAAGAATCCGGACAGACAACAGCACCAACTCTAAGACCGGTTGCTACATTCTTTGAGTATCCAGTGACATAGACTGTACGCTCAGGAGCATAAAAGGCAATTGGCCGTGGTGGCTTCACGGCTAGGTACGCATAGGGGGTATCTTCTATGATTAAGAGATCATGTTCCCGAGCAATCTGTGCTAGCTCTACTCTTTGATTTCTACTTAAGACCCAACCAAGTGGATTATGTAACGTCGGCATAGTGTATATGGCTCTAATATGCCTCCTTTTACACATTTGTTTCAAAGCCGCTAAATCTGGACCATCGGTAAGAATTGGGATTGCGATCAATTCGAGATGATACAGTTCTGCCAATGCTTTAAACCCAGGATAGGTTAGTGCGTCCACAGCCACTACATTTCCGGGCTTTAGCAGCCCCATTACAGAGATTGTCAACCCATGCTGTGCTCCGTTTACGATTATCACATTCTCAGCAGATGGTTGTAGTCCTTGGCTCGACAAATGAGTAGCAATAATTTCACGTTCCGCTAGCCTGCCAGCATGAGGTTGGTACCGCAGAAGTGATTCAATATCACCAACGGAAGATACTTCTCTAAGAGCATCACGTAGCAATTCACCCTGCTCAGGTAAAGACGGATAATTAAAATTTAGATCAAGGACATCTGTTGCTATTGATTGCTGATCAATACCATGTCCATAAGGCAGAGATATTTCTCTAACGAATGTTCCCCGTCCTGTTTCTCCACTAACCAAGCCCATTATTTCCAGTTCAGCATACACCCTCGTTGCCGTGGCTAGTGATATATGTTCCTGAGCGGCAAGTTTCCTATGAGTGGGTAACTTGGTACCCGAGGGGATCTCTCCAGCACGAATAAGCTCTGCTAGTTTATCAACAATAGTTTTATACCTAGCTTTCATTAATTGTATCCATGACAATAATTTGATTGTAATGAATTACTGAGATTACCATCAGCCTACTTAGTGCTCAAGTGTGTGAGCTATCTGTATAAAAAGTGAGGTCTCGTGGTGAATTTAACTACATATAAAACAAATTCTGGTTCGGTTTCAGGTTGGCTAAACGGATTATTGGGGGTGATCATTTTTAGTGGTTCGTTACCAGCAACAAAGCTCGCCATAATCGACATAAATCCATTTTTCTTGACCTTCTTGCGAGCATCCATTGCAGGTATCCTTGCGGCTATTCTTATCTTCGGTTTTCGACAGCAGCGCCCTCATAAGTCACAAATGTTGTCTCTAATCGTCGTATCACTAGGCGTAGTCGTTGGGTTTCCTTTACTCACGGCAATGGCGTTACAGCATGTCACATCCGCACATTCAATTGTATTCTTGGGTCTTCTTCCACTTACAACCGCCATATTTGGTGTTTTACGTGGTGGTGAGCAACCCCAAAGTGCATTCTGGATATTCTCTGTAATAGGCAGTGCGTTGGTTATAGGATTCGCTCTATCACAGGGAACGTCGATTTCAACAGTTGGTGATTTGTTAATGCTTTCGGCCATCATTGCCTGCGGATTGGGATATGCAGAGGGCGCTAGACTGACACGTGTTCTGGGGGGATGGCAGGTAATCAGTTGGGCACTGATTATATCTTTACCTTTTATGTTGATAGCCTCTTTACTAACGATGCCAGAATCGTTCAAAAGTATTGGTAATACAGCCTGGTTTTCCCTGTGTTATGTTTCGCTATTCAGTATGTTGATCGGTTTTATCTTCTGGTACAAGGGATTAGCCATTGGAGGTATTGCTTCTGTCGGTCAATTACAACTTTTGCAACCATTCTTTGGATTGGGGTTGTCAGCAATGATACTGCATGAAACTGTTAGTCCTGAAATGGTACTTATCACCCTCGGGGTAATTCTGTGTGTAATTGGGTCTCGCAAATTCGCCTGATAGTGGTATTTCCCTATAACAAATTTAATATTTAGCCCACTTCGGGCTAAATACTGTCAGCAAATCCTGTTTTGAACATTAGATAAATTTGGTCAGATGTTGGTTCAGTAAGCGCCTGCATAAATTGCTTTAAACAAAGAATGGCACAAAACCGATTTAGGGCAACCTGTCAGATCTAGTCACATCGGGGAAACGAAGCTGACGATTGCATTCAGACTCGTTTACCTAAACACTACTTTTTAAGTGTCCGATAAAACGTACTCCTGATTAATAGTTAAACAAATGCACGGTGATCACAAACAAAGTGCTTTGATTTATATCAAAATGTAATAATATAACGTCACGTTCACTTCATTGCTCTAGTCGTGTATTACCTCCATCAACTTAAGCTAAAGAAATTGCTACTCATCGCGATGCTCTTAATCCCTCTGGGGTTGAGTGCGATTTCGCTTGCGCATTCGATGGAGATGGATCAAAACGTTCACGAGCATCATACCTGTGAAGTTTATGAAGCAATTTGTCACGCTTTAAGTTCGCAGTCTACGATGGCAGTACCGTCTGATAAGGCGCGATGCTATCAGAGTTTCGATATCCAGCTCACGATTCATGCTTCCTCAGAGCTTCCGCGAACACGCTCACCACCTCATTTCGTCTAACACTTTCTCCGTTTAGGAGAACCAAACACTTTTCATTTTTATACCCCACAACCTCGTCATGGCTTGGCACTTTGACGTTGGTGAGGCTTGTGCTCGTAAAATATTTACAACCACACAACGGCTACGTGCACTCTGCATCTGGGGAAATAGCGTTCAAAAAGATACGTTAGGAATTGTTATGACCGAAATTAATTATGCTTCTATCGCGAAAAAGAAGAAGTTTATTCGTGGCCTAGGCTTGGCTACCTTAGTTGCAGCGGGCGCTGCTATCGCATTAATCAGTAACCATGAGACTGCACCTGAGCAGGTTACGCCAAACAAGAGCAATACGTTATCGATTAGTGGCCCTTGGGAGGTGTCCAGCTTAGACCCTTCAAAGCAGGGCTATATGTTAATTCGCATGCAGGTAATAGAAACGCTGCTCAATGTTGATGGCAAAGGGATTATTACGTCTGGATTGGCGAGTAAATGGCATAGCAGTGAAGATGGATTATCGTGGTATTTTACTCTACGAGACAACGTAACGTTTCACGATGGTTCCAAATTGGATGCTGCAGCGGTCGTTCGTAGTCTTGCTTTTGCACAGCGCAAACATGGCACACTCAACAAAGCAGAGGTGCGCAGTATTTCAGCGTTAAGTGACAATGAGATAAAAATCGAATTGAGTAAACCTTACGCCGCATTTGCTTCTCTATTGACCAACTACGCGAATGCTATTTTATCGCCAGCATCTTATGAATCTAACGGTGCAGTAAAAACACTTTACGGCACTGGGCCATACCAAATGGAGAGCTTTGCACCTCCTCATAAATTTACGGTTAAAAAGTTTGACGCTTACTGGGGCGAAGAAGCAAAAATCGACTTCGCCACTTATTTAACGGGACATCGTGCAGAAAGCAGGTTACTGCAGGCGAAATCTGGTGAAGCCGATATTGTCTTCAACCTAGAACCAGCGATGTTAGGGCAACTAAAAACTGGGAACGAGGTTAACGTTCACAGCGACCTAATCCCACGAACCATGTTTGTAAAAGTGAATGCCGGTCATCCTTTCCTTAATGAAGCAAGAACCAGAAAGGCATTGAGTATGGCTATTGATCGAGCGTCGATTGCAAAAAATGTACTTGGTGTGCCGGGTTCAGAGACCACGCAGCTCATGCCAAGCTCAATGTCTCAATGGTTTATTGAAGACGTTAAAAATGATGATTTCAATTTAGAACGGGCGCGTTCAACCTTGGCTGAACTAGGTTGGGAACATGGAGAAAGCGGCATCCTTGAACGTGATGGTGTGCCGTTTAAACTTACCATGATCACCTATGCAGACCGCCCTGAATTAACAACAGTCGCAACCGCGATTCAAGCGCAATGGGCAAAGCTAGGCGTTGAGCTAAAAGTGGATGTCACAAACTCAAGTATGATCCCTGCTGGTCACCAAGACGGCTCACTAGAAATGGCATTGATCGCACGTAACTTTGGTTTTAGCGCGGATCCGCTGCCGATCATCAGCTCTGATTTCGCAAACGGAGGCGGTGATTGGGGAACGATGAACTGGGAAAACGCAGAAGTGGACAGTGCGATTGAGCGTTTACTTGATAATCGCGATGCGACACGCGCATTTGAACTTAGCCAAAAAGTTGCTAAAGAGATCTATCAAGATTCTCCGGTCATCGCGGTCTCAAGTTATAGCCAGCATACCTCAGTTAACAAACGCGTTAAAAACTTTAAGTTTGACCCGTTTGAGCGTAATTATTTCATCAACCAGATGGAAATTAACTGATGTTTTTGGGGATTCTAAAAAAGCGTCTTTATCAGCTGATTTTGGTGGCATGGGGCGTAGGTACACTTACGTTTGTGCTTATGCGCAGCCTTCCCGGAGATATGGCGTATCGAATTGCTGCGAGTCGTTATGGTCAGGATAACGTGGATTCTGCTGCTGCTGACCTTGTGCGCCAAGAGCTCAATTTGGACCAAGGGTGGTTCAGTAGCTACGTAAGCTGGCTGGGTGATCTGTTACAACTCAACTTAGGTAATTCACTCGTCAGTGGTTTACCTGTGAGTGAAACCGTTCAGCATCAGCTTGGCCACTCTTTACTTCTGGCTGGGTTTGGTATCGCACTATCGGTTTTGATTGCGCTGCCCCTTGGAACTTGGTCAGCAAATAAGGGTGGGGTGGTCAATTCTCTTGTGGTGTGGTTTTCAACCTTTACCCGAGCGATGCCTGTGTTTGTACTTGGATTAGTGATGATCCTGATATTCGCAATCAACTGGAACTGGTTCCCTGTCGCAGGTTTTGGCACGTGGCAGCACTTGGTTTTGCCAAGTCTTACTTTAGCTGTCAGCTTGGCCGCAGTTTCTAACCGAGTTGTGCATAGCAGCGTTAGAAACGTTTTGCGCTCGCCGTTTTACACATTTTCGCGCGTTAAGGGTTTAAGCGAAAGACAAACTTTCTTCCGTCATGGTTTACGGAATATGGCCGTACCGGTAGTCGCGTTTGTCGGAATTCAGCTAGTCAGTGTTATCGAAGGCATCGTGATGATTGAGTCTTTATTCTCTTGGCCAGGCGTTGGTCATGGCCTCGCACACGCGATTTTTGCGCGTGACATTCCCGTTATCCAAGGTTGTGCGCTGACAATGGGCATCCTATTTGTGCTCCTCAATAGTATTATTGATGTGCTGTGCTACTGGATTGATCCAAGAGGTCAGCAAGAAAAATGATGAAACAATTTACATTAAATCAAAAGCTCGGATTACTACTCTTACTGGGCTTGTTTGGCTTTTCTTTGTTTGTCGGATGGCTGTCACCGTACTCTATTGACGAGCAAAATCTCGCGCTTCGATTATTGCCACCAAGCGGTGAACACTGGTTTGGTACCGATCATTTTGGCCGAGATATGATGACTCGTCTTGCAAGCGCTATTGGCTTATCTTTTACCCTGAGTGTGTTGTGTGTCATCAGCTCTTCGACGTTGGGTGTTGCCTTTGGCGTTTGTTCTGCATGGGCAGGGGGGCGCGTTGAGCAGGGGCTAGATATTGTCGTCAATATTTTGTTAGCGCTGCCAGGGTTAGTCTTAGTTCTTCTGTTGTCAGCCATTGCTCCGGGTTCGTTCTTGGTGATGTATCTGGCGATTTCATTGGTTCAGTGGGTTGAATACTACCGAGTGACACGTGCTATCACACGCACTGTCATCAACAGTCCAGAGCGACAAGTCTCCGTGATGATGGGGTTCGGTAAATGGTATCAGTTCAAACGGCATATCTGGCCTGCGATCTCTTCTTCGATCTTTACAATGGCGGCTTTTGGCGGCGCAAATGCCATTTTGATGATGGCTTCTTTGGGCTTTGTCGCCGTGGGTATTCAGCCGCCTCTTGCCGAGCTGGGATTGATGAGTGTCGAACTCTTCCAGTTCTACGTTGATGCGCCTTGGGTATTAGCTCAGCCATTACTGGTTGTCGCGTTGTTGGTATTGGGCTTTCATTTATTAGCAGGAGCAAGCCGTGAATCTCTTAATTCAACTGACTGATTTAGCGATCAAAGCAAACGAAGTCGAGCTTCTCCAGCCACTGTCGTTGAAGCTTTACCAGGACAAGCCCGTCACCATTCTCGGTCAGACGGGATCAGGAAAAAGTTTGTTAGCGCAGGCAGTGATCGGCCTATTGCCAAACTCACTCTCTCAATATGGAACCGTTGAAGTATTTGGTAAAAAACATGATCGACGCTCTCTGGTAAAGCTTTGGGGACGTGAAGTCACTATGCTCCCTCAAGAACCTTGGCGCGCGCTTGATCCTCTCATGCCTGCATACAGACAAGTGGCAGAGGTTTATGAATGCGTTCAGGGCTTGGATGAAGAGCAATCTTTTCATCGAGCCATTGATGATTTGGATAACATAGGGCTTAAAAGTAGTGCGCATAAGCGACCGGGTCAGCTGTCGGGCGGTATGGCTCAGCGGTTAGCGGTCACTGCCGCCACGTCGGGAGGAGCTAAGCTGATATTGGCTGACGAACCGACAAAAGGACTGGATGTGAGCCGTCGAGATGACATCGTTCGTCTGTTGCTTCAAAGCGCTCAGGGTGGCGGTTTACTGACAATCACTCACGACATTGATGTTGCACGCCAAATCGGCGGTGACATCATTGTGATGAAAGAAGGCGTGGTTGTTGAGCAAGGAACCGCAGAGCAAGTGTTGAATCACCCTCAGCACGAGTACACACAAGCGTTAATTGGTGCGGATCCAAAGCATTGGAATGAGCGAAAGAAAAACTTATTCTCCAATACGCCAGTGCTAAAGGTAGACAATCTTTCGGTTGGTCGCGGTGATACTGTACTTTCTCAAGGAATCAACTTTACGATTCATGAAGGGGAAGTGATTGGTGTTGTCGGTGATAGTGGTTGCGGAAAAAGTACACTAGGGGATACCTTGCTCGGTTTATTACCCGCATTGGCCGGCACCGTAACAAAGATGTCTCCTAACACTATGCCTTATCAATGGCTTAAGTTGTTTCAGGATCCACCTGCAGCATTTACGTCTAGTGTGACGTTGGGTGTGCTATTGGATGATTTGGTTAAGCTGCACAAGATAGACCGAAAACGAATTCCACCATTGATGGATAAGCTGAAGCTCGCGCCTGAACTACTAGAGAGAAGCAGTACCGGAGTGTCTGGCGGTGAATTACAGAGGTTTGCCATCCTTAGGGCTTTATTACTAGACCCGGTATTTTTGTTCGCAGATGAGCCAACCTCAAGACTCGATCCCATCATTGCTCAAGAGGTAACCGACTTGTTGGTCGATTTAGCGAAAGAGCAGGGGTGTGCATTGTTGCTCGTCAGTCATGACCAGAACCTGATTGAAAAGTGTTGCGATACCGTGATTAGCTTGAATTAAACATCGGCTTACAGAAGCAAAAACGCCTTTGACTGATAGAGTCAAAGGCGTTTTTTATCAATGACGTTTCGATCACGGCTAGTTATCGGACATCATTTCATACGACGTGTTATCCGTTTATTTAGATCGTAATAGCAGAAAAAATTGTCGACCTTAATATGTTTGTATTGCCTTTCATCGTAGATATCCACACCTAACAATGACTTTTGAATTTGACTGACAATCGGAGATGGCATTGAAAGGTGATGCTATTGAAACCACAATCATCATTCTTTTTCAGCGACATCCATTGTTAACAATCTGGATTACTACCGTTCTTATTGACAACTTCCTCTCAGTAGATGGGTTGAGTTATCGTGAAGACACCCCCTTTGGTATTGATAACCGATATGTCAGATCTATAGCGACGAGCGTATCGTTACGTTACCGTCAACATTTGGTGAAATCCTATTACTTGAACTGGTTTAGACTATTTCTATCTGAGTCATGGGTATAGAATTTAATGGTTTATAGTCAATAAATAAGAGCCAACAATTGAAGACGAACATAAAAGAAAAGATTTTTGCCTTATCTGCTGCGGCATTGCTGCTTAACGGATGTGCCAGTTACAGCATCACTGAGCGAGATATGAACCAATATCTCCAAGATAAAGCGACAATTAATCAATCCGTTGGGGTTGAAAACGTCATGTATGCGCAAGTATCCGTTGATGATCTTGAAGTGAAAATTGGTCGCGTAGACAATGATCGCATTTCGGTTTTCGCAAATACGACAGCGGACGTGCAGTTTTTGACTCAACGTACGGTAGGCTTAGATCTCGACCTGGAATTTAGCGCGATTCCTAAATACGACCAAAAAACAGGTGAAGTGTTTCTGCAGTCACTTCGTTTGGAGAAGTTTGAAGACAAAAGTAATTTGCTGACACCAGAAATAAGCAATCTCATCAAGCCTGCTGTTTCAATGATCGGTTACGCGTTATCAAATCAGCCTGTCTACAAGCTTGAGAGCGATAAAGTGCAGTCCATTCTTCTGAAATCGGCCAGTCCGAATTTAGTTATTAAAAACAACCAACTGGTGATTGAGCTGTTCGATTAGCCACTCATTCAGTCGCAATCCGCCGTGGGCGCATTGGTTAAAGCCTCGGCGGAATGTAGAACAACAACTTCTATTCACTCTTGCGTATGTTTGTGTCTAGTTCAAGACATAATACTCGCAACGCTTCAATACTTTCTGCCGACATGCTGGATCTCGATTCAAGCTTCGCGGTTAACTGTTGGGCATCTTCCTGTAGTTGGCTGCCTTTCGCAGTTAGTGAGATGACTTTTTTACGTTCATCCAAATCAGAGACTTTTCGAGTCAACAACCCTTTTAATTCCAAACGTTTTACGATTGGAGTCAGCGTCCCAGAATCCAAATGGGTATCCTGGGATAGCTCTTTCAGGCTAACGCCGCTTTTGCACCAAAGTGAGTGCATTACAATGTATTGAGGGTAGGTGAGGTCGTATTCGTCAAGCAGAGGTCGAAATGCACGCACCAATGAGTTGGTTGCCGTGTACAAAGCAAAACATACGTTATCTGATAATTTCTCGGCCATGAATGAGTCCAGTTTTAAGCAAGGAGATAATATTAACAAATTCTATGTAATTTAAAATGCATTGCGCGCAAATTATTTTAGTGCAAAGTAGTTGCATTCCTTTCACTCTCAAGTTAACTTATTTGCAAATTGTTTGTGTACAAACTATTTGTCTGCCAATCAATGAGAGTCATTAAGAGGCGAGAGCTGTTAATTATCAGCAGCTAAGCGCACATTGAAGCAAAAGTAAGAGAGAGTACTATGATCAGCCAACAAATCCATTTAGCATCACGCCCGGTCGGTATGCCAACAAAAGAAAACTTCAAATCTGTTGAAGTTGAGTTACCAGCAATTCTAGAAGGTCAGGTGTTAGTTAAGAACTCGTGGATGTCTGTTGACCCATACATGCGCGGTCGTATGTATGATAGAGAGTCCTACATTCCCCCATTTGAAATTGACCAGGTACTGGAAGGTGGTGCTGTTGGTGAAGTTATCGAATCAAAAAATGACAACTTCCCAGTAGGCTCTAAAGTGAGTAGCATTAGTGGCTGGCGTACCACTTTTATCAGTGATGGTACTGATTTGACCTTGCTACCAGCGGTTGGCCTGCCAGATCAGCACTTCCTGGGTGTTATCGGTATGCCTGGCTTAACGGGTTGGGTTGGGCTGTTTAAAGTCGCTCAACTTAAGCCGACAGATACGGTATTTGTTTCTGCAGCATCGGGTGCAGTAGGCAGCGTTGTCTGTCAGATTGCTAAATTATATGGCTGTAAAGTCATTGGCTCCGTAGGCTCAGATGAGAAAGCGGAAATGGTGAAGGCAATGGGCGCGGATGCGGTTATCAACTACAAGAAAGTCGACGATTTAACGGAAGCGCTACGCGAAGCGGCGCCAGAAGGTATCGATGTGTATTTTGAAAACGTCGGTGGTGCGCACCTGGAAGCCGCGCTAGAAGTCATCAACCCATATGGCCGTATTCCTGTATGTGGCATGATTGCAGACTACAATGCAGATAAGCCTCAACCCGGTCCAAGTAACCTACTGCAAATCAATACTAAGAAATTGACGATGCAAGGCTTCATTGTAATGGATTACTGGGATCACACTGGTGAGTTCGTTGAGCAAATGGGTCAGTGGATCAAAGAAGGTAAAGTGAAGTCTGAAGAGACGGTATACGAAGGTCTAGAAAATGCAGCTGATGCATTCATCGGTCTATTCGAAGGTAAAAACAAAGGTAAGATGCTGGTTAAAATTTAACGATCTTAGAAAGTAGCAAAGTCAATTCCTGAAGGCCAGTCATTCAACGTGACTGGCTTTTTTATATTCGATAGTTTTTGCTTGGAGCAATGGTTAGCCACTTGTCGCGTTAACGGCACAAACTACATGAAAAGCTTACGAAGTCACGATATCCTAGCGGGACAATAAAGTAGCCTGTGCTCAGGTTCCGACAGCCCCCAAAGGCATACTAGAAAGTTATGGCAAAAAGTGAATTCGAATGAAGTTTATCCATACCTCAGATTGGCACCTAGGCCGACAGTTCCACAATGTTTCCTTACTCGATGATCAGCAAGCGGTTCTCGAACAATTGATCTCATACATTGAAGACAACCCTGTCGATGCGGTCGTAGTGGCTGGAGATGTGTATGACCGCTCTGTGCCGCCAACGGTAGCCATCGAATTACTAAATCGTGTGGTAAAGCGAATTTGCACTGAGCTTAAAACACCGATGATTTTGATTTCTGGTAATCATGATGGAGCGGAGCGTTTGGGCTTTGGTTCTGAGCAGATGAAAAACTCGGGTTTGCATATCATCAGTAACTTTGAAGATATGCTGTCGCCTGTTGTGATTACGACCAAAGCGGCTGGTGAGGTGGCACTTTACGGTATGCCTTATAACGATCCTGAACAGGTAAGGTTTGCTTATAAAGAAGCCGTTTCTACTCATGATGAAGCGCATAAACTGTTGGTGGAAAAAATCACGGAGCAGTTTCAGCCGCAACAAAAAAGAGTACTGATCAGTCACTGTTTCGTGGATGGGGCAATTGAGTCTGATTCAGAGCGACCGCTTTCTATTGGTGGTTCTGACCGAGTAAGTCATGAGCACTTTCTGGAATTCGACTATGTCGCACTTGGTCATTTACATCAGCCGCAGAAGAAAGGTGAAGAGTACATTCGTTACTCGGGCTCTTTGATGAAATACAGTTTTGGTGAGCAGAACCAAAAGAAAGGTTTCACACTAGTGGAAATCAATCAGAGTGGATTTGCTTCTGCTGAGCATATCGAGCTTGTCGCCCCACATGAGATGAGAATTATCGAAGGTGATTTAGAGCAGGTCATCGAAAAAGGAAAAACGGACCCAAAGAGCGAGGACTATCTACTCGTTCGTCTGATGGACAAACATGCCATTTTAAATCCGATGGAAAAACTGCGCGCGGTCTACCCAAATGTTTTGCACCTAGAGAAACCGGGCATGTTGATCGGGGTTGAACAGGAGATGGCACAAGCCAAACTTGCTCGCAGTGAAATCGATATGTTCCGTGACTTCTTTAGTGAAGCGCAGGACAGTCAGTTATCACAAGAACAAGAGCAAGCCGTTAACGATATTATCAAGCAATTGTCACAGCAGTAAGGATCAAAGATGAAGCCAATTAAACTTACCATGCAAGCTTTTGGTCCCTTTGCAAAAACGGAAACCATCGATTTCGAAAAGCTTGGTAGTAATCCTTTATTTTTGATTAATGGCCCAACGGGTTCGGGTAAAACGTCAATTCTCGACGCGATCTGTTTCGCGCTTTATGGTGAAACGACAGGTAACGAACGTCAGGGGATTCAGATGCGGTGTGATCTGGCTGCTGTCGATTTACCTACCGAAGTTGTGTTGGAGTTTTCACTACACGGAAAGGTTTACCGAGTTACTCGTGCCCCGGAGCAAGAAGCGCCGAAGGCTCGTGGTGATGGTATGACCGTGAAAAAGCACACGGCATCACTGTATGAACTGGGGGACAGCGAGAAACTCATCACCAGTAAAACCACGCAAGTTAAGACCGAAATTACCAATATTATCGGCTTAACAGAAACACAGTTTCGTCAAGTGATGGTACTTCCTCAGGGGAAGTTTCGCGAGTTGTTACTGGCGAGTTCCAAAGAGCGTGAAGAGATTTTCGGCCAGTTATTCCAGACCGATATCTACAAAAAAATTGAGTACGCACTGAAAGATAAAGCGAGCGCGATCAGTAAAGCGAAGAATGAGTTTGATAACCAGATTCGCGGCGCGTTGCAAGTAGCGGGAGTGAGTTCAGAAGAAGAGCTAGTTGCGCAACGAGAGAACATTTCAGCGCAACTTGAAGAAGAGAAAAAGAGCGAACAAGCTTGTCTAGAAGTGCTCAACAGCATTAAGTCAGAGCTACAAAAGGCACAAGCACTTGTTACTGAGTTTACTCGTCGAGATCAAGCCGAGGCAGCGCTAACATCACACTTAGAGAACACTGAAGCGATAGCTGTGCGTCAGGAGCAATTAGACCGAGCGAAGAGCGCCAGTAACATTGAGTTGCAGTATGTTGCTTTACAGAACGCCAAGGCGCAATCACAGCAGTTAGCTCAAAAGATTACCACACTCAGCCAAAACTTAACCGAAGCCACCAACGTGGTGACGGGAAAGGAAGCAGAGCTGAAAACAGCAAAACAAAATGCAGAGCAAGTTCCTCAGCTGACGCAGTTGCAGTTTAATCTCGAAGCAATGAAAGAGAAACTGATCGAAAAGTCGGACTTGGAAACAAAGATCGCCAACGGATTACAAGAGAAACTGCAATTCGAAACAAAACTGCAGCAATACGTCACTTTAAAAGACAAACTGACCCTAGATGCGCAGCAAGGGCAGAAGAATCTGGATCAGGCCCGAGTTGATGTTGCTTTAATTAGTAGCATTGAGGCCGAAATCAAGCAAAAGCAACGCCTTCTGCAAGATGTCCAGAAACTGGCGAGTTTGAAACAAGAGTATGCAAAGCATGATGCGTTAACCGCTGACAAGCAACAAAAGGTTGAACTAGCAAATCAAACGTATGTAAAAGCGCAATTGTCTGCTGATCGACTAGAGCTAAAATGGCACAACGCACAAGCGGCGGTTTTAGCTCAAAGGCTGCAAACCGGGGAGGCGTGTCCAGTTTGTGGCAGTTGTGAACATCCTCATCCGGCACAGTTTAGCGAAGAAGAGGTGACCAAAGAGCAAGTTCAAACGGCTCGCGCTCAGGAGCGAGAGGCACAAGCTTCATATAACCAGCTTAGTAATCAACTGGATCAGCACCATGTTGTCGCTCGACAGTATCAGAAACAAGTGGATGAGCTCTCAAACGAGTTAGGTGAACACGCTACCGATGAAGCAGTAAAAATTCAGGCAGAACTTCAGTCCGCTAACGAAAAGTTACAGCGTTTGACTGCCATTGATATCGCTCAGTTAGAGAAAAATGTCGAACAGCTTAATCAGCGCTGCATTGTTGGTGAAACCAAGATCAACGAACTGAAAAATCAGATGGCTGGTAATGAATCTACGATTAAGGCGAATCAAGGTCAGCTCAGTAAATTACTGGAAAATCTTGATCCGAAATACAGCACAGTAGAAGTACTCGCTCAGGAAATTACTCAAACCAAGGCGCAGATTAAGCACCTTGATGAGAGTTTGGAAGCTGCACAAACGCAATTTCAGCAAGCCACGTTAGCCAAATCGGATATTGAAAGCCAGCTAACCACCAACAAGCAATGGTTAGCGGAGTCTAAGCAGAAGCTCAACGAAGCACAAACGAACTGGCAAAAAGCGTTGAATGAAAGCCGTTTTGAAGACGAAGCCAGTTACCTTCAGAGCAAGTTGACGGAACAAGAGCTACAAGCTTGGCAGAAAGAAATAGACGAGTTCAAGCAGGCTAAAATCAAGCTAGAGCAAACGTTACATGACCTCAATCAAGTGTTAAAAGATCAAGAAAAACCAGATCTTGAAATGATTAGTGCTAGGTTAAACACTCAGCAGCAACACTACGTCGATTCTCGAAACAAGCTCGATTCTGTGCGTTCTACCTTTGAGCGTCTTGATAAGGTGCGCAATGATATTGCCGCTTTACATGATAAGAACAGCAAGCTCGAAGCAGAGTATAAGGTATTTGGCACGCTTTATGACGTGGCGAGTGGTAAAACAGGCAGTCGTATCAGCTTACATCGTTTCGTACTTGGTGTGCTTTTAGACGATGTTTTGATCCAATCCTCGCAGAGATTAAGCTTGATGAGCAAGGGCAGATACATTCTGGCACGCAAAACGGAAGGGTTTAAGGGCGCGGCTGGCCGAGGACTTGATCTCGTGGTTGAAGATGGCTACACCGGTAAAATGCGCGATGTTGCTACGCTTTCGGGTGGTGAGTCTTTCATGGCTGCACTGGCTTTAGCGCTTGGTCTGTCTGACGTGGTGCAGTCATACAGCGGTGGTATTCGCTTAGATACTCTGTTCATTGATGAAGGTTTTGGTAGCTTAGACCCTGAGTCTTTGGATCTTGCGATTCAAACCTTAGTCGATCTGCAGCAAACGGGCCGCATGATTGGTGTGATTTCTCACGTATCGGAGCTTAAAGAGCAGATGGCGCAACGCATTGATGTTGAGCCCTCTCGTATTGGTTCAACTGTTTCGGTTAAGTCTCAAATGGTGCTAGCTCATTAAATGCCAAGCCAGAACTCAAAATGGAGCTTATTTGCAATTAAAAAGTAAATCGCTGTGGTATTAAAGACCTTAAAAGCCCCAGGGTAGGGGCTTTATCATGATTCGAAATCACTGCTCGCAGAATTTCCCTTTGTGTGGTGATTGTGTCATCGAGTAGTCACCATCCAAGTTGCGATAAACAATCGTGTTCCAAACCGCGCCATCTTCCATTTCAAACTCAATCGCGTAGTTCACGCCGCTGACGATTTGTGCTTGCACATTAAGAATTTGTTTAAATGATGAAAGGGTATCCATTTCTGTCAGAACAAAAGCCATTGCCTTTTGAACGTCGGGCGTTGATTCGAACCTCTTCCACCCACCTGGCATATTTCCCTGAGTATTGCATACGTCTGCCGAGGCTGTTATTCCGGTCGTGTCTTCGGGACTGTTTTGTTGGCAACCAACAAGCAATACCAAAAATGCACAAGCTGACATTGTCTTAAATTTCATAACAATAACCTCAATTTATATCGGGGCGTATTATAAAAGCTCTCAGTGAACAGAAATGTCTATATTGTGCAAACTTTAGATAGGTTGAGCGTAAATTTTCTAAATAACTGACTGATTTTGTAGGAATGTTTGTAGGAACGGTACTTTTTGTAGCAAAACGCAGCACTATGAAGAAGGATAAACGACTTTCTTAATAAACGAACAAGAACTTGTGATCGTATTGGAGTCTTATAGAGTAAAATCAGTCACTAATATAAACGTGGAACGTATAATGAAATCATTAAAGTCCCTGTTGCTACTGTTTGTTGTTGCCTTATTTGGATGTACCTCGAAACCAGTAGGTATCGAGCCTGTACAGAACTTTGAACTAAAACCTTATTTGGGAAAATGGTATGAGATTGCCAGATTGGATCACTCGTTCGAACGTGGATTGTCCAACGTAACAGCAGAATATGAATTACGCGAAGATGGTGGCGTAACAGTAATAAATCGCGGTTATTCAAAACAGGATCAAAGCTGGAGGCAAGCGGAAGGTAAAGCGTATTTTGTTGATGGCTCGTCTACTGGCCATCTGAAAGTTTCTTTCTTTGGTCCGTTTTATTCGTCATACATCATCTTTGACCTTGGTGAGAAATATGACTACGCATTTATATCTGGCTACAATCGTGACTACCTTTGGTTGCTATCACGCAAGCCGGAAGTGGATTCAGCGATGCTAGAGAGGTTCAAACGAACTGCCCGAGAAAAAGGGTTTGATGTAGATGAGCTAATTCTTGTTAATCAGACTCAATAGCCCATAGACGAAATGGATAATCCCCCTTAATTGGGGGATATGATTAGGCATTTTTAATACTATTTAATCAGACGAACAAGTAATGATCCCGCAGATCGGATAGATTCAACATTATGGCTGATCACGGTACCTGTAGAGGGCGCTGTGTAGCGTAGTATCTCGTCACCAAAGCCATCATATTGGATTGCCACCAGTTGGCCTTGATCCACAGTCTCCAAAATGTTGACTTGAGGTAGAACAAAACCACCCAATTCCGCTCGAACGTTTACGATTTCACGACCTTCAATACAAGACTTTACCGGTATCGAAGCCCCGGAGAGCAATGCGAACTGTTTAAGAATATTGAAGATACCTGTGACCGTGCGATCGATAAGCGCCTGATCGGTATAACGTCCCGCTCCAACTTCTACGGTGATAGACGGTACACCGACGTTGTTCCATGCCGTTTCTAATACGCCACTTTCACCTGGATCGTCCAGAATGACATCTGGATTGATATGACGCGCCATTTTTAAAGCATCTCCAATACGGAAATCTGCGAAGACATAAAGTGGGTAGGCTGCACCGCTGGTTTGGGTGTGTAAGTCTATCGCTAAGTCCGCATTTGGCTTTAATAAGTTATTCCATAGTGTGTGCAAGTAGCGGTTCGCTTCGTTACCAAACTCGTTGCCTGGGAAGAAACGGTTTAGGTTCGTGCGTGCAGCATCCGGGTCAGGAGAACAAAAATCTCGGCTTTTATTCAACATGCCGCTTAAATTGATTCCCGGTATGATGGTTACTGCACCAGCAAGTTCGGCACCGATCAGTTCCCTTGCCGTTTTCTGCGCCGCCAACACACCACTGTATTCATCGCCGTGAACGCCTGCGGTAATCATTACTTTTTTACCTCGACTCTGACCTTTAAATACCAATACAGGCAGGTGTTGCCATTGCGAAAGCGCGTTGGTTGCAATCCGAAACCAGAACTTATGCTCACCAAATGGGAGGTCTTCGACATCTAGAGCATGTATTACGTGATGTCCCTGAATCACGTCATCGGAAAATAGTGTTGCCATTAAAGCGTTTTACTCCAAATACATCTGTATTGATTTTTACTCACTATGCTTAAGACCAAGTTAAAGAAGTGACTTCAGGGTAGATAAAAATCTATCGATATCTTGCTCTGAAATGTCTTTGTGGGTCACAAAGCGGATCGGATTTCCCGGCGTAATAATGATGTCTTGCTGTTTTAGTTTCTCCGCAATATTTGCGATATCCACCTGTGGCGCTAACTTAGCGAACACAATGTTGGTCTGGACTAAATCCGGATTGACTGAGAATCCCGGGAGCTCTGTCAATCCTTGAGCTAATGTCTTTGCATTAATATGATCTTGCTTTAATTGGAGAACTTGCTCGGTAATCGCGAGTTTACCCGCAGCGGCTAATATACCTGCTTGGCGCATACCGCCACCAACCATCTTTCTTAAACGTCGCGCTTTCGCAATATAGTCTTTGTTACCGAGAAGGAGAGAACCAACAGGTGCGCTGAGACCTTTTGAAAGACAAATGGTCATTGAATCAAAATGCTGCGCTATTTGTTTAACTGGTACATCGAGCGCCACTGCCGCGTTAAACACGCGCGCACCGTCAAGATGTAACTTGAGGTTGTGTTTATTCACAAATTCGCGAGCTTCGGCAAGGTAGGTCAGTGGGAGAACTTTACCATTAATGGTGTTCTCAAGGCTCAAAAGGCGCGTACGAGCGAAGTGCATATCGTCTGGCTTGATTGCCGCTGCGAGCTTATCAAAGGATAAAGTACCATCGGGATTATTCTCGACAGGTTGAGGTTGAATTGAACCTAGTACCGCTGCGCCACCAGCTTCGTATTTGTAGTTATGCGCTTGTTGGCCACAAAGGTATTCATCTCCGCGATCACAGTGCGCCATTAAGCCTAGTAAGTTAGCTTGAGTGCCGGATGTGGTAAAAAGCGCGGCTTCAAAGCCTGCTAATTCTGCAGCGTATTGCTCCAACTCATTAACGGTTGGATCATCACCGTACACATCGTCTCCAACTGGTGCCGCAAACATGGCTTCACGCATGGCTTGAGTTGGTTGAGTGACGGTGTCTGAACGAAAGTCCATGAATATCTCCTTGGTTTAAATATACCCGCAAAGACGAGCTTTGCTTAAGCAAGCGATAGTTTTGGCATCGGTAATTGTGCCATCGATAATTTTTTCTTCTAGTTGTTTGAGTGACAATGTCACTACTTCAATCACTTCATCTTCATCGCATTGATAACGGTTGGTTTCACTTAAGTGCTCTGCGACAAACAGATATTGGATCTCGTCACAGAAGCCCGCTAATGGCGTAACCTGACCGAGAGAGGTAAATCTTTCCGCGCTAAACCCTGTCTCTTCTTCCAATTCTCTCTTCGCACATGATAATGGATCTTCAGCACCTTCACGCGTTCCAGCTGGAAGTTCAAGTAACCATTTATTAAGAGAAGGACGAAACTGATTAACAAGGACAATGTCGTTGTTCTCAGTAATAGGCAAGATAACTGCCGCGCCGGGGTGATTAATGGTGGTGTGAGTAATTACCTGACCCGTTGGTAGCGTAACATCTTCTTCTACCAGCGAGATTTGCTTCCATTTATGAATCGTTTTAGTCATGAAGTGATAGTCCAAACTATTAAGGCTGCATCAACATTAACGGCAATCGTCTACAAACAAAAGAGAAAGTATGTTTACACCCCATTAACTTGAAAAGAGTATGCAATTTTTCTGCTTTGTTTCTTTGGGCTTGTGTCAGTGAGAACAATATGCGATGTGTATCTGAAATTCATTCTGATACGACAATAGTGTACATATTTTAAGTGAATTGCATCTCATAAATGGAAACTTTGATTGCTTGGCGGTGTGGTGAGTAAGCATCTGCTATAAGAGGGGGAGAATAAATTACACTTGTAACAAAGTGATAACAAATGTATAAAAATAAATATACCGCATCAGTTCAGCAGCCGGAGCACTCATGATACAACCCTCTTTTGCATCTAATGCCGATAAAGCACTCCTTTCCGAGCGTATCAATAAGTTGGCGAAAGCGTTGACTGATGGTGTTTACGAACGTGAACATACCATAAAACTTTGCCTTCTAGCTGCTCTCGCTGGTGAAAGCGTTTTTCTTCTCGGCCCTCCGGGTATTGCGAAAAGTTTAATTGCTAAGCGCTTGATTCAGGCGTTTGATAACAGCAGCTATTTTGAATACCTGATGACGCGATTCTCGACACCGGAAGAGGTGTTCGGCCCACTGAGTATCCAAGAGTTGAAAGACAATGGCCGTTATGTCCGCTTGACCAAAGGCTACCTGCCGACTGCACAAGTTGTTTTCTTAGATGAAATTTGGAAAGCTGGTCCAGCAATTCTGAATACATTGCTTACCGTCGTGAATGAGAAAACGTTTAAGAACGGCAGCGATATAGAGCGAGTACCAATGCGTCTATTAGTATCGGCATCGAACGAACTACCAGACGAAGACAGTGGCTTAGATGCATTGTATGACCGTATGTTGGTACGTGTATTTGTTAACCGTATTCAGAACAAACAGAATTTTAAGTCAATGCTGACCGTAGGGACGTCTCAGGAAGCGAAAATACCGGACGGTTTGGCAATTACCGATGAAGAATACCATCAGTGGCAACAACAATTTGATAAGTTGTCGCTGACTGACAATGCCTTCGAAAAGCTGTTCCAGCTCAAAACCATGCTAGAAAGCAAGGTTGAAGCCGAGTTTGGCGATATCGCAAATACAGACATGTATGTTTCTGACCGACGCTGGAAAAAGGCAGTGAAGCTACTCAAAGCCAGTGCGTTCTTTAATGGCCGGGACGAGATAAACCCGCTCGATCTTTTGCTTCTGCAAGATTGCCTGTGGAATAGCCCTGAATCTCGTGATGTGGTTCGTAATGTCGTGCAGGAGTTTGCGCTCAAGCACGCTTTTGATCAGCAAGACGCAGAACAAGAAATCGAATACTGCCGTGAGTCACTCATCGATGTTCAACATGAGCTCGAAGATTCTTACCGGATGACTCTGACATCAGAAGCTGCAACGGGTATTTTGCGTAAAGAAACTATGCGCTTTGATACGTCTAAAGCGAAAAGCTACAAAGTCGGTGCGGCTGTGAACTTAGTAAAGCTGGTGATTTTACAGAGCAACATGTCAGTGTCTGAATCTGAGAAAGGCGATAGCCGTTGGGTGTATGTTCCGAAAGATGAATTAGACAGAGTCATCAAAGAGGGTCACGGTGACGTGTACGGCTATGTGAACCAAAACACCAATATGTGCCGCTTGCGCTTTGATGTCGATGCAGAAAGTAACTTGGTGATTCGTGATATTGCTAACCGAGGCATTCTAGTCGGCTTAGTAACCCAAGAAGGCTTAGATATGGAGCGATACCAAAACTGGCTTACTCAAAGCGAAAAAGCGATAAGCCAGCTAAGTGACGCAGAACACCACATGCGTAAAGTGAAAGCTAACTTTCATGATGCACTACCACACAGCTTTGTGGATCCGGAATTGCCGCGTTTAATGGAATCGAGTTTACAGCAGGTAAGCCAAAGACTTGAATCTATCCAAGCTGAAAGCGAGAAAATTGTTCAACGCTTTAAGAACTTACAACAGTTTTTCTCGTAAGGAGGCTTCATGTTAGGTGCAGACGGACTCAACTTAGCATTGATGATAGCAGACTCGGGTATCATCGATAGTGCAGTAAATGACCTAATGGCACGTTCTCAAGTCATGATGATGGCAGAAAACCGCGGCGTAAAATCTTCAGTAAAAAGCCATCTATTGAAGTGGCGTGGCAACGTTAAGAAGCGCATTACTAAGGTGTGTGAAACGGAACGATTTCAGCAAGAACTTGCCTTGTACCAAGAAGTCATTCACTGGAGCGAAGATGAATTTTTTGACCGCATTGAAGGCGTAATCAAAAAGCTAGAGTGGCACTCTGCATTTTATATGCAAGCCCGCCGCATGATGGAGAAGAATAAAGGGGTCAACAACCCGATGTTCCCTCACTACTTTTGCGACCAGTGGTACCAGAGCTTGGCGGATGCAATTAAGCAGGCTCAGTTGAGCGAGCTGGAAGCCAACAAAGAAAAAGTGCTCAACGACCTTTATCAGCGTATGGAAACCATGCGTAATATGGACAAAGTGACCGAGTCTGGTGATACGGAAAGTGTCGGCCGTTTATGGGATATGGCGTCTGCCAAGCTAAGTAAGACAGACCTTTCGGTGATGAAGCGTCATGCCGAATTCTTGAAAAAGCATAAAGGCTTGCAGGAAATCGCTGAGCAACTTGGTCGAATGGCGGGTCAGGTGAATGACCCTGATCTCAACCGAGCACCCGCTGAAGAGTTGCAAATGGTTGAGGAAAAGAGTGACGAAGCGACCGACGACATTGTGGGTATTCACGAAAGTGACGACTTAAATAAACTCCTCCCGAATGAAACCATGTTTTTGGCGTATCCGGAACTTGAAGTCGTGTTCTATAAGCACTTGGTCGACAAGCGTTTAATGAACTATCGTACTCAGGGCAAATCTCGTACGCTACGCAAGGTGAAAGCCCATCGCCCTGATAACAAAGCAGTAGATATCGAAAAAGGTCCATTTATTGTTTGTGTCGACGCTTCCGGTTCGATGAGTGGATTTCCGGAACAATGCGCTAAAGCGATGGCGTACGCGCTAATGCAAATTGCATTGGCGGAACAGCGTGATTGTTACGTGATTATATTTTCCACCGAGCACATTACCTACGAGCTGACTAAACAAGATGGCTTACGCGAAGCGGCTGATTTCCTGACCTATAGCTTTCATGGCGGTACAGATTTGGAACCGACGTTGATCAAATCGATCGATCTGATGAGTGGCGACAAGTACAAAAACGCCGATATGGTGGTGATTTCTGATTTTATTGCACCAAAGCAGCAAGATGAGCTGCTTGAAAAAGTGAATGCGCTTAAAGCGAAGAAAAACCGTTTTCATGCGATCAGTTTGTCCAAATATGGTAACCCGGCGTTAATGTCGATGTTTGACCATGTGTGGTCTTATCATCCTAATGTTGTTGGTCGCCTGCTTAAAAGAGTCAGTAACAGTTAGTTTTGACCGAATCTTCATCTAAGTGACTTAAAAAAAAGCAAACAAACAGCAAAAGATGGATTTATGTTTGACTATCTTTTCCGAATCCGTAAAGTAGCCCTCAACGCAACGGGGGAGACCTCTTAAGCGATAATAAAAATAATAAGGCGCCTTGGCAGAGTGGCTATGCAGCGGATTGCAAATCCGTGGACCTCGGTTCGACTCCGGGAGGCGCCTCCATAACAAATTATTCAGATATGGCTCTATACTTTTCGAAATTAGTATTAGTGATATCTCGATGTTCAAAGCATCAACATTAAGCCAGCGAAAGCTGGTTTTTTTGTATCTGCCGTTTAGGTGGTGCGATTAGTGTGACTCTACTTTCAGCACCTCAAGCTTAATCCGCCTACAATACGCTCTTCTAAAGGACTTAATGAAGCAGCATGAGAAACACCGACGATTACATCATCTTTTATCATTTGGTTGAACAAGGCTCGTTCAGTGGTGCGGCCAAGCAAATGGAACTGACCAAGTCTGTGGTCAGTAAACGTATTGCTAAACTCGAGCTGGAGCTCGGTGTTCAACTGCTTTATCGTACAACACGAACCATAACTCTGAGTGAAGCTGGGCAATATTTTTTTGAACACGCAAAAGCGGTTTATCAAGCCGTCGCTGCAGCAGAAGAGTCAATTGTCGGCTTAGGTAGGAATCTATCCGGTAACATCAAAATTACCGTTCCTACCATTTCAGGTGAGTTGATTCTGCCTCGAGTTATCTCAGAATTTAATAACAAATACCCCGAGATCAAGATTGATATGGAATTGGACAATCGTTTCGTCGATATTGTCAATGAGCGATTTGATCTCGCAATTCGAACGGGCGTGTTGCCAGACTCCAGCCTGATCGCCAGAAAACTTGTCGATGCGAATTGGATAGTGTGTGCTTCACCTCAATATCTGGCCAGGCACGGTATTCCGAAGCAGCCAACGGAGTTAGACAAACATAACTGTCTTGCCTACTCCTACCAAGAGACCGGAGCACGGGAATGGGCTTTTAAAGATGGTGAAGGGGTCTATCAAGTGACGGTAGATGGCAACCTTTGTATCAATAACTCGTCCGTGCTGAGAAATGTGGCGCTTTTAGGGCAGGGTATCATCTATGTTCCCCGCGTTTTGGTTTATGAAGACTTAGAACAAGGCCGATTGATCCAACTGTTCAGAGAAGAGACTGCGAAGTGTCTTGGCATTTATGCGGTGTACCCTTATACCCGGCAGCAGCCAGAGAAGGTTAAGCTCTTTATTGATCACTTATACGCTTGTTTTCAGAGCCAGGTTCACCGTTTTTAGACCCACACTTTTAACATAAATACATTATCTACGGTTAGCTAAATAGTGTGTCTATGTGCGCTTTAATCATTCCAAAACGACTTCTTATTTCGATACTTAAACGAGCTACGCAATCTTTCAACTAATCTAATAACAAGATATCGCGCACATATGTTAATGATTGGTTTTGTTATTGTTTCTTTATGGAAACAATCTGTTTCTCTCGTTAAAATTGATGGTTTCTGTTATTAAGTGTATGAAAAATAATAATTTAATAGCGTTCGCTTGTCAGCGAGAGTAGGTTGTACGAATTACATCAATAGACTCAGGAAAAAGGACTGCTTATAGTTAGCCAAGCTCAATCTTCCTCGCCTCCAAGGGTTACAAGAGTTAAGTAAAATAATTAGAGATACGGATATGAAACAAAAGCAGCTGATAGAAGCATTTAAAACGATAGTCGGTGAAGAAAACGTCCTGACCGATCACGTTAAAAGTAAGTATTACCGCTCAGGTTTTCGCTCTGGTAGTGGTACTGCGCTTGCTGTCGTGTTTCCCAACACCTTATTAGAACAGTGGAAGATCATCAAACAGTGTGTCGAGGCTAACTGCATCATTATCATGCAAGCAGCGAAGACAGGTCTTACAGAAGGTTCAGCTCCAAGCGGCAACGATTATGACCGTGATGTTGTTGTTATTAATATTACCAAGATTAAGAACATTCACTTGCTGGATGGTGGCAAACAGGCAGTTTGTCTACCTGGCGCAA
This sequence comes from uncultured Vibrio sp., assembly GCF_963675395.1. Classification (NCBI taxonomy): domain Bacteria; kingdom Pseudomonadati; phylum Pseudomonadota; class Gammaproteobacteria; order Vibrionales; family Vibrionaceae; genus Vibrio; species uncultured Vibrio sp. The sequence goes on from NZ_OY776222.1 coordinate 1,009,824, forward strand.
GCTTACACTCACTCGAAAAGTGTTTAAAAGCCGTTAACCGTGCACCGCACTCGATCATCGGTTCTTCCTCGCTGGGTGCAACAGTCGTCGGTGGTATTGCCAATAATTCTGGCGGCGCGTTAGTTAAGCGTGGACCAGCCTACACGGAACTCGCGATTTATGCTCAGGTAGACAAGCAGGGCAAACTGCACCTTGTTAACCACCTTGGTATTGAAGGCTTGGGTGACACTCCGGAAGAAATCCTGACAAACCTGCAGGAAGGTAATTTCGATCCAGCTAAAGCCATTCACGATGACCGCATGGCTTCAGATAAAGAATATGATGAACGTGTTCGCGATGTTACCTCAGATATTCCATCACGATTCAATGCTGATGAGCGCCGCCTATTCGAAGCCAGTGGCTGCGCAGGTAAACTCGGTGTGTTTGCCGTTCGCGTAGACAGTTACCCTGTACCAGACAAGGAGCAGGTTTTTTACCTTGGTACCAATGATCCTGCTAAGTTGACTAAGTTACGCAAAGACTTCTTATCCAATTTTGAAAACCTGCCTGAGATGGGGGAATATCTGCATCGTGATATCTTCAATATGGCAGAAAAATACGGTAAGGACGTGTTTCTTTCCATAGACAAACTGGGGACGGACAGGTTACCTAAAATGTTCGCGCTAAAAGCGAAAGTAGAAAACTTTTTAGAACGTGTACCGCTTGTTAGCAAATATCTTCCAGATTCCATTTTGTATTATGCAAGTAAGCTGTTTCCGCAACACCTACCTGAACGCATGCTGGATTACCGCGATAAATACGAGCACCACCTAATACTGAAAATGAGCGACGGAGGTATTGCAGAAGCACAGCAGTACTTGAAAGAAGTCTGGGCTGTTGAAAGCGATTGTGATTTCTTCGAATGTACGCCAGATGAAGGAAAAAAAGCGTTCTTACACCGTTTTGCGGCAGCTGGTGCAGCGATTCGTTATGAAACGATCCATCGTCAAGAAGTCGAGGATATTGTCGCATTAGATATTGCTCTGCGTCGCAATGACGAAGAATGGTTGGAAACCTTGCCTGAAGAGGTAAGTAAGAACTTGGTTCAGTCGCTCTACTATGGCCACTTTATGTGTTACGTCTTCCATCAGGATTATGTGTTTAAAAAGGGCACGGATACTAAATTGATGAAGAAGCTGATGCTAGAGCACCTCAATAGCCGCGGTGCGAAATACCCAGCAGAACATAATGTCGGACATTTGTATGAAGCTGAGAACTCCTTGCAGACGTTTTATCATCAGTTAGATCCAACCAACACGTTCAACCCAGGTATTGGTAAGATGGATAAATATAAGCGCAACTGTAACTGTTGCGCCTAGTCCATTACAGGTCTTAAACGAGTCAATATAAAAAGGTTAAGCCCTTCCACACTTTATCGTGGAGGGGCTTTTTGTTTCAGACGTTCGAAAAATGATAGTCGATATAGGCTATATCGCACGTACTGCTGCAGCGGCGATAATGCCCGCAGCGATAGCGGGTAGTGGCTTTTTAACGATAAACATCACAACGGCTGTAGACAGGAGTGCCATGCGGGCACCATTGTCACCTTCAACGGCAAGAGGGGCTAATAGCGCCACTAATACCGAACCCGACATGGCCGTGATAAAACGTTGCACTCGTTCGCTGATCGGAACAAAGGACATTACAAATACACCTCCCCAGCGCGCCATTAGGGTCACAATTCCCATGGCAAAGATGATAAGAAGCGTGCCACCAAAACTGGTTTCTATATTCATTCTTTTTTCTCCTTCCAACACGCCCCAAGTATTCCACCCGCGAAAGCACCTACTACCACGTGGCTGTTCTCAGGTAAGTACCAATAAGCGAGTAACGAAGAGCCAGCGGCAACGCCCCAAATGGCAAATATGCGCAAGTTTTTAGGCCCAACGACAACCATAGACAGTAAGAAGCAACCCATCACCATATCCAGACCAAGGCTTACTGGATCTTTTATCGCGCCTCCAAAGTAGATGCCTAACCAAGTACCGACAATCCAGAAGCCCCACAGTGCTAAGCCACCGCCAACGAGCAAGCCCAGCCCGGGTTCTTTCTTCGCAAATGCGTTCATTGCCATTGCCCAGTTTGCGTCCGATGCAACCAGCATGACACCGTAACGTTTAGCTGGTGGCAACTGACGTAACCAAGGATAAAGTGTTGCTCCCATGAGCAGGTGACGAGCGTTAATGGCGAATACGGTGATCAGTACCGGAATCAATGGGACTTCAGTTCCCCACATTTCCAACGCCGCAAATTGAGAAGCGCCCGCAAATACGAGCCCACTCATTAGCAATGTCGGAAAAGCGTCTAAGCCAGTTTGTACTGCAGCGACACCGAACGCGAGACCAAATATCACCACGAACATGGAAAGAGGTAATAGTTGTGTAAACCCGCCCCATACATCTAAACGAGTAAACTCATGCAGTGTACTCGACGGGGTGTGGAGACGTTGTTGATTTTCTGTCATAGAAATACCTAGCCAGCAAGAAAAGGGGTTAACCAAATAAGCTGTTTGTTATGTTTTTGTAAGGCGTATCTCTATCATCAATTGTGGTGATTTTCAAACACAAACGGATTTATAAGAAGAATCAAGATTTGAAGTCGCAGTATCAAACCGATTCGGTGATAAATTATTTTTGACTGTAAATGCTTAGCAAGCGAATAGAGATGACCTTTAAGATTGAATTATGTTCAGGTTGCCTGCAGTTTATACTGTCCGGCTCGCTTTTTAATCATTCAAATCAAAAAGATAAAATTTATTGTTGACCAGATAAATTAATCCGTTAAAGTACGCCTCGTTCTCACGGCGAAGCTCGTTGAGAAAGATGGTGTCTTACCCATCGCATGATTGCGTTGCCCTGGTGGTGGAATTGGTAGACACAAGGGATTTAAAATCCCTCGGCGTTCGCGCTGTGCCGGTTCAAGTCCGGCCCGGGGCACCATCAAAAAAGATGTGCGGATATAAAATCCCGCCGTCGAGCTGACCGGCCGAGTATTGGACCATCAAGCACGGCTCGGGGTATCATCAATCTCTTTTAGAGAACAACAATTCAAAAAGGCGCCTTGGCAGAGTGGCTATGCAGCGGATTGCAAATCCGTGGACCTCGGTTCGACTCCGGGAGGCGCCTCCATATTTTCGAAAGCCAGTTTTAGGACTGGCTTTCTTCGTTTTTGAATCCTCAGAAAAATTTTTCCATTCTTATTCCTCATTCGCCCTTCGGGAGCGTGATTCAGGATCTTCTATCCGAGCATTTTACTGCCAAAAGTCGTTATATATTCTCAGCGCACTAGTATCAGATTACCGATATAGCGTGTGTTTATTGTGCCGCATAACTGATAATTTGAGCCATCGAAAATCGTCTTTTCAGATTATATCGCTATATTTACTTAACTAACTTATTGATAATAATAACAAACACACTTTACAATTTGTTACATATCAGCCTTTTATTTTATATTGTTATAATATAACATTTGTTTTCTTTTAAAATGTTATAACATAACAAAAGGAATAATGCAGTGAATAAGAAGTTGGTCTCTTTGGCGGTTGGTAGTTTGTGCATCTCCCCAGTTTTTGCCGATACGCTTTCTAACCCTCAGATTGGCGTGGTCCTGGATGGATATTATCAAGACGGTGAGCGTAACCATTCTGAGCGAGAGGAAGGTTTTGGTCTCGGACATACAGAGCTAAATCTGTCGGCAAACATTGATGACAAGTTTCATGGTGCACTAACGGCAGTTCTTGAAAGTCATAGCGATGAAACTGAGCTAGTGCTTGAAGAAGCGTTCATTGAAACTCTGGCCTTGCCATACGGCTTGAATGTCCGTGCTGGTCGATTCCTGTCAGATTTCGGTTACCTAAACAACCAACACATGCATACTGACAGCTTCGTTGAGCGACCAATTGCTTACCGCACTTTCTTGGGTTCGCATTACTACGATGATGGCGTGCGTGCCAACATCGTGTTACCAATCGATCTCTATGTAAAACTTGCTGTGGAAGCATTGAGCGGCGATAAAATGTCTTCCGTTGAAGATGGTTCAGAAGTGGGTGTCTATACCACAACGTTAAAGCTAGGTGATGACTTTTCTGAATCATCAAGCTGGCAGCTTGGCTTGAGCTACTTACGTAATGAAAACGGCGAAGTAAAAGAATTTGCAGACTATGATCACGTCCATGAAGAAGAACACGATCACGACCACGATCATAGCCACGGTGCAGTCGTAACGGGTTCTAATCTCTACGGCGCTGACTTTGTATGGAAGTGGGCACCAGATGGGAACTACAAGTACCGTAACTTTACGTTATCTGCTGAATATATGTTGCTTGACGGCGTAGTAGACAGTAAATTCAAACATGATGCAGAATCACCAGACGACCTAAGTGCTTATTATGTATCGGGTGTTTACCGCTTTAATCCGAGTTGGTCGGCAGGCGTGCGCTATGGGGAAGCTGAAAGCTATGATGGTCATGCTCATGGTGATCACATGCATTTCACCGCGCTTGAAGATAAAGAATTCGATGCCATGATAGCGTGGGACTCTTCTCATTTCGGCACTGTCCGAGCTCAATATTCCCGAGTTGAGAACCAAGACAGTGAAAAAGACAATGTATTCACTGTGCAATATGTTATGACATTCGGAGCGCACGGTGCACATGCGTTTTAAACTGATGTCTGCTCAGTGTAGTTTAGCGATGGTGGCGGCGGGTGCTGCTGTCATTGCTTCACCAGCGAAGGCACTGAACATTTTTGTTTGCGAGCCAGAGTGGAAAGCGTTCCTCGCAAGTCATGCACCAGATGCGACGATATATTCCGCGACCACAGCGAAACAAGATCCGCATTACGTGCAAGCGAGACCTTCTTTGATTGCAAAGATGCGTCAAGCGGATATGGCAATGTGTTCTGGGGCTGAATTGGAAGTGGGCTGGTTACCAATGTTGCAAACTCGCAGTAGTAACGGTGCGGTTCAACATGGTGCGCCGAGCATGATTTATGCGACAGATTTCGTGCGCATGCTAGACACTCATGATCATGTCGACCGAAGCATGGGTGATATTCATGCACACGGAAACCCGCATGTGCAGTTTGCAGCTAATGATATGATCCCACTTTCGCATGCGATTACAGAGCGCTTGACGATCATAGATCCAGACAATGCTCAGAGTTACCAGTTCAACGGCATTAAATTTCGTGCTCATTGGCGTCAAAAACTCAATGAATGGAATGAAAAAGCCGCACCTTTGCAGGGTAAGCGAGTCGTGGGCTATCACGAAACTTACCGTTATCTTTACGCTTGGTTAGGGATAGAGCAAATTGCAGACCTTGAGCCGAAACCGGGGATTTCACCGACCACATCACACCTACAATCGTTAAGCAAATTGGATGCAGATACCTTCGATGCGATTGTTTACTCGTCTCATCAAGACCAACGTCCGGTCGATTGGCTACAACAACATACGGGTAAGCCTGTTATTACACTGCCATTGACGGTAATAGATACCCAGAGTCTGGATGGAATGTATGACCAAGTGATTGATAATTTGCTCGATGTGTTAGTTGCCCCTGTTCCTGAGAAGAGTTAAAAAATGCCTGATTATGCATGGCTACTACCAGCCGTTTTATGTGGCTTGATTGCGTTGGTTGGTAACGTGGTGCTTGGCCAACAAGTGCTAAAACGTCAGATCATTTTCATCGATTTAGCCGTAGCACAAGTAGCCGCATTAGGCGCGGTTTTGAGTCACTATTGGTTAAACCAATACACTTTGTTCTCTGATTCATTCTTTGGAGAAATGCTTGGGCCTTGGTTGATGTCACTGTTGCTATGTGGCCTGATTGCATTAATGGAAAATCGTTACCGAGAACATTTAGAGCCAATGATTGGTAGCTTGTTCGTGGTGTCGGCATCGCTTGCCATTTTGCTGGTGAGTAAAGACCCACATGGTGCCGATTTTATAAAAGCTATCCTTAACGGGCAGTTACTTTGGTCAACGTGGAATGACGTTTGGCCCTTAGCGTTGATAACCGCTTTGATGATCATTTTGATCTGGTTTAAACCTGATTTCATGCTGGGTAATGGTTTCTACCCTATATTTGCTCTCTTAATGCCTATCACGGTGAAGCTGACGGGGATTTACTTGGAGTTTGCTTTGTTAGTGATCCCAGCTTTGTGCGCGGCTGCGCTAAAGGGGGCTCGATTCTTCATTGCGAGTATTGGCATTGGTATCGTAGGGATTTTATCGGGGATTGCGATATCTGCTTATTACGATTTACCGAGCGGTGCGAGCATCGTGATTACCCTGTTTATCTCCGGTATGTTGTTCAATCTTTTGGTTCAGCCTCTGATAACTGGCGCTAAAGCAGGTCTCACTCCTTCGATATCGCATAAAACCAAATAAGCTGTTGGATACTATCTTAAGCTCGTGTTTGTCGAATGTGCATATTATTTATCTTTCATCAAAAAAGTCTTTATTGCGAATATACTTGCTCATCAAATGATAAGAGAACGGTCGCAGCAACCAACTGATTAATGAACGCCCTAATCGAATCATTGTCGGTGTATTCTCGTAAATTCTACCGTTATATAGCCATAACATTTTGCCGACGTGCCAGTAAAGAAAGGGGATTGGAGGCATAAATGTCACAATATCGATATCACAACATATACGATAGGTTTTGTGCCCCAACTGATAGCGTTTTTTAAACGTCCAGTCACCGATAGCTGGTTGTCCAAATGTGACTACGCGCTTAATACTTTTTGGGTGCTTGCGCTCTATATAATCGGCAAAAACACTGCCAATAGCGCCACCAGAGGAGTGCCCTGTGATTGTAATACGTTTGCCTTGCAGGATAAGGGGAACGATGGTGTCTTCTAACCGTTCGATGACACTCAAGCCTAAACGATCCTCATTTCTACTTGGCATACTTTCTTGGAATAACAGATGATAAAAGCCGGCGTGAATACGATATTTAAGGCCTAATCGATGACAGCTTCTGGTCCACATAGCAAAGTTAAGTAACCAATCAGAAAGGCTATGAGAGCCTTTGATGACGACGACAACCTCCTCTCGCTCTTTACTCCAGAGTACACGAATCATGATTTTGCCGTGTTGGTTTTTAATGACTCTCTGACCGTTGGGATCGAATCCGTAACGAGTTTGTTTAAAAACCCGCGGATAAGCCAGATTGCATAACACGGCGTAACGTTCGTATTGGTATCGTTTTAATGGTTTCACGTTATCTTATCTAGTCTTGCCCAGTACGACACTGTAGAGCGAGATTATGAAGAATACGTGAAAAACCATGTAATAGAGGAATGAATTCTATTTAATGATGCTTGCTTATATGCGATACAGATCCAAAGCGGATGATTGTTGAAGGAATTGCTGGAACTGTTTTATATCACTTATGATTGTCTGGCGAGTTTGTTGGTGTTGGCTTTTAAGCTCGTTAATTAACGCTTTCAATGCCTTTTTATCTTGTTTTTGTTTGGCCGACGTTTTTCTCAGATGAGAGAAGAAAGTGATTTGTGTGGCAGTATCGTTAAAATCGCCGAGCTTATCTTGTAGCGACTTGAGGTGTTTAACATTATCTTTGTGCTGATCTTTAGAATAGAGTGTCGAAAAGCATTCAAGAAGATAGCGAAGTGACTTGCATTTTATTCTCAATGCGTGGATGACCTTGTCCTGACTTGTATCGGAAATCTTGTTGATCGCTTTACTCACTTGCTTAAATTGCGTCAAAATTTTATTGTTTGCAAAACTTAAGGGATCCACCGTTTCGCTATGATGTTCGTTGTGTTGAGCGCGGTAGAGGCTATTTTCAATCAATATTGATGTGCTGAGGTAGGTACTACTTCTTAACCAATCAGCCACGTTCCGCTGCGCTTCAAGTTGATGATCGTCTATGATAGAAAAAATATGCTCTAGTGATGTCTTATGCTCAGGAAGCATCGCTAGGTAACGCGGTTTGTCATTGACGAACACATCGAGATCGCGTAACAAATTCGTCTTTTTCATCATTAACTTTAAGTTTGGTTTGAGGAGTTTTTGCTCAAATGGTGGTAAGAGATCTTTTAATAAAAGGCACAGCGAGCGAATACGCCTCAGCGAGACACGGTATTGATGGTTAAACTCAGGATCTTGAGCTAGGATTAGTCCTTCCTCTAGGGACTTAGCATAGTCAAATTCGCTGATAAGAAAGTTAGCAAGTATAAAGTGAAGGTCTGAATCAAAATACAACGGTAAACGAGACGGTGGCTTTTTATACATTGTCAGAAACTCCCATACCCAGACGCTTTAGATAGTTAAATGGTATACCTAAATACGCAATTCTTCGAGGCTAGGGATATTGACGAGTCATAATGGATGCTTCTTAAAGCGTCCACGTGCTTTAGCCGAACTTTTGCGTATAGTCATGATAAATGATGACTTGGTTCCGGCCATGGTGTTTAGCGTGGTACAACGCTTTGTCCGCCTCTTCAAGCAGCGCTTCAAAGTCGTCTTGCTGATTGAACGCTGCTACACCAATGCTAACAGTTAAGTTGATCAGATTGCCATGAGAAACGCAGGGGCTCTTTTCGATCAATATTCGAATTCTATTCGCAATTTCTTGTGCTTTTTTTGCTTCGGTCAAAGGCAAAATAACGGCGAACTCTTCGCCGCCTATTCGGCCAAAGGTATCGGACTTCCTCAGTCCCGTACGGCACACTTGAGTGAAGTGTGTCAATGCTTTATCACCGACGCTATGTCCAAACTGGTCATTAATAGTTTTAAAATAATCGATATCCAAAACCAAAACGGAAAGTTGTTTTTCTGTTAGTAGGCGACAGGTATTAAATTCGGTGGCACCCATCATCATAAAATAGCGCCGGTTCTTCACTTTTGTTAAAGGGTCTGTCGTCGCTTCCTCAAACAGTTGCCCCTCATATTCTTCACGGCTAACTTGTTCTTTTTTTAAAATATACATCGTCACCGCAGTAATAATGAAGGCAAACAAGATAGTGATGAGAGTGATGGCGGGGATGATCGCTTTGCTTGGAACGTGAGGTTGCCAAGACAGGTAGCCAACGATATTACCGGAAGGGGAGTAGAGCGTCATAAAACTCGTCAACCCAATGGGGCTGTCAAGTAGATTGAGGCCGAATAGCTGATAGTCGTTTTCAAGAGTGCGGAGGTAATCAGCATCAATCCGATTTCCTAACGCTAGGTACGTTCCGTCGTGGGGTTTATTATCCTTTTCACTGATAAAGGGACCACCAACAATGTGATATACATCTTGGCCAATGCGGTAAAAGCCGTTTGTGAGTTTCTTTGCGCTATTAAGTTGTTTGGATACACTCATCAACTCAAGAAGTGGCCCTTTTAAGTCTTTATAGCTGATGGTTTGAGCATCGATACTTTTTATTAGGTAAACTTCTTGGTCCTGCTGAGTCACTGCTACGCTGAAATCAAAATCGTGCTTACCCATTAGGTAGTCACCAGAATTCATTTTGACCCACTCTAAGTCCCTTTCGATCTCTATTTTTTGGTAGGCCTGGTCCCAGAACGAATATTCTTCGAGGGAGTCTCTTGCGTATCGCTTCTCAAGCTTTATCGCTAAATGCACTCTATGCGCCAATTCATCGGCTGCAAGTTCATCTAATGAATTTAAAAAAAACACAAGACAACCGAACACAGAAATCACCATGACACATAAAAGCCAAGTTATTGTGCGCATCAAGGACTTAGCGGGTAAGAATGTCCGTGTTTGCAGTTTCGTCATGTCTATTGAAGTAATCTTGGTCTGGAAACGGTCAATAATAAGTCGCTACATTAGCACAGCATGATGTTTATTTACCATATTCATTCTGGAGGGTATGGTTCATCGATGTTTATGAAACATCCTGAGAGGTAAGTACAAGTGTCACTTTAAATTGGCTATCTTCCCCAACATGATGTCTCTAATAAAAGAAAGGGTCTCACTAACTAGAGATACTGAGAAAGATTGTAAAGTCGTGAGTATCAGTACGATGGACGTCAATATTGATTATTGGTCGGGTGTTGTGTGCGAAACATACGTTCTGGAATGGTTTTTAACCACTTGAATAAAAAAGATAACTTTTTAGTTGACGGTTAATTTCAATAGGTTAAAGTACGCCTCGTTCTCACGACAAAGGTCGTTGAGAAAGATGGTGTTTTACCCATCGCATGATTGCGTTGCCCTGGTGGTGGAATTGGTAGACACAAGGGATTTAAAATCCCTCGGCGTTCGCGCTGTGCCGGTTCAAGTCCGGCCCGGGGCACCATCAATCTCTTTTAGAGAACAATAATTCAGAAAGGCGCCTTGGCAGAGTGGCTATGCAGCGGATTGCAAATCCGTGGACCTCGGTTCGACTCCGGGAGGCGCCTCCAAAATTCTTTAAACCAGTCTTTACGACTGGTTTTTTAGTATCTGCTGGTTACTAAGTGATTATTCCAAGTCAGTTAGTTCGACTAGTTCGACAAACGCGACGCCATTCTTGCCATTCTTCTTTATCTTATACATGGCAGCATCTGCTTTTTGATAGATTGCTTCGAAGCTACCAATATTGCTTTGGAAAATACATACCCCAATACTCAATCCAACTTTCAGTCGTCTTTCACTGCGTATATTCATGACGGTCTGCATGACGACAGGGACACAGGTTAAAAGTCGGTCACAGATTTTAGTCAGCTCTTCTCTAGTGGATTCGTTACACAAGATAACGAACTCATCACCACCGATTCGTGCAATTTGGGCATCAGCAGGAGCCAGTTCTTTGAGACGGTTTGCAATGCTAATTAATAAATTATCACCGGCGTGGTGACCCAGTTCATCGTTGACGGTTTTAAAATTATCCACGTCGAAAAAGATGAGGGATTGCTTGTTCGATTGGTGAAGCTCTGGATTATCACTAAAACACTTTTCCATGGCACTACGGTTAAGTAACCCAGTAAGCGAATCACTATTGGCGAGTTTAGCCAGTTGCTGCTCATAGCGTTTTTCTTGAGTGATATCGATGTGGGTGCCCATCATGCGAAGTGGTGAACCATCAGCAGCATACTCTACAATCCGGCCTCTGTCCGACACCCAGCTATCACTGCCGTCTTTATGGAGCATGCGGTGTATCACTTGATAAAGATCGGTCTTTCCTGCCAGATGATCCTCAAATGCACCAACAGCGAGATCATAATCTTCTGGGTGGAGGTTGTTTTTCCAGGTTTCGACAGTTGCGGTCAGTTCGTTAGGCTGATAGCCCAGCATCTTTCCCCATTGCATATTGAAAATCGTCAGTGTGCCGGAGGGGATATGTTGCTCCCACAGACAAAGTCCATTGCTGTCGAGTGCCGCATTAAGTTTTTCTTGCAGGCGAGCATTTTTACGTTTGAGTTGTTCGTTCTCTTTTTCTAATTGCTCTATTCGCTTTAAATACGCTTCCATGTTCCAGCTATGACGGTTATCGATGCATTCAATATACGGAACATAGAGAAAGTTTTCTATGCACTAAGAGCTCAAGTAGAAAATATCTGAGAATGGTTTTAAATATGCAGTCAATCGAGAGTTGAAGAAAGGCGCTCCTGGTGCAAAGTTGTAGATTTTCCTTTGCACCGGGACTACTGAGGCTAGCGGGCTAGGGCACCACTTTGCTCAGATTGGAAGGTAACATTGACTATCTCGATGGTTTTCGTTTGCTGGTTTGGCATTGGCCAGTCGAGTTTTTGTCCAATAGAAAGGCCGATTAACGCGCTACCTACTGGAGCGAAAATCGAAATATCGTCACTGCTTTTCAGATCTTGCGGGTAAACAAGTGTTCTGGTTAATATTTTCTCGTCACCAGAGAACTTAAATTCGACCGTAGAGTTCATACGAACTACGTTGTCTGGCATTTCTTCTGGCTCCAGAACGATCGCTCTATCAAGTTCTTCTTCCAGTTTGACTAACTCTGCAGCGACACTTGGCATCTTATCCAGCATAGCTGTGATTCTATTTATATCTATGTTTGATATATAGATAGGATTGCTTTCTGACATTTTCTAACTCCAAAAACAAAAGGCCGCCTCATAAATATGGGACGGCTTTAATATGTCTAATAGGGTGTATTTCACATGAATTAACCACATGAATGAGTGGTAAGTCTAGTCTCTATAGTCCCTATTAGCCAGTAAAAAATTTTTATTGATAGGATTGATTTTTATAAATAAATCAATGGGTTTCCCAGTGTGAGGATGTGTGAAAATTAATGATATAAATTGAACTTATTAATGATTGTAAGTGCTCATTTATATGTTGCTAAATTACCATATACTATTGAAATTACACGTAAGTAAAGGGATCTACCCCTTTAGGGTAGTTTGAAATTGTAATTGATTTACATCATGTATTAATTTTCTTACACAAATGACAATGCGCTCAGTGATAAAAACCTAACCCTTAGGAATTATAATGAGCAAGTTGAAGCTAGTAGTCATCGGTAACGGTATGGTAGGGCATCGTTACATTGAAGACTTGGTTGAGAAAGCGGATGTTACGGAGCTGGATATCACCGTTTTCTGCGAAGAACCACGAGTAGCCTACGATCGTGTGCACCTTTCCTCTTACTTTTCACATCACACTGCCGATGAACTTTCACTGGTAAAAGAAGGTTTTTACCAGAAACATGGCATCAACATGTTGATCGGCGAACGTGCGATCAACATTAACCGTGAAAATCGCATCGTTTATTCAAGTACCGGGCGTGAAGTTCAATACGACAAACTGATTCTAGCGACTGGCTCATTTCCTTTTGTTCCGCCTATCAAAGGGCATGAAAGTAAAGATTGCTTCGTTTACCGTACTATTGAAGATCTCAAAGCGATTGAAGCATGTGCGAAGAACAGCAAATCTGGTGTGGTCATCGGTGGCGGTCTGCTAGGTCTTGAAGCGGCGGGCGCGCTAAAAGCATTAGGCGTGGAAACTCACGTTGTCGAATTCGCTCCAAAACTGATGGCAGAACAACTTGATCTTGCGGGTGGTAATCAACTGCGTCAAAAGATCGAGCGTATGGGTGTGAATGTTCACACCAGCAAAAACACGCTGGAGATTGCTCCGGAAGGCACTGACGCGCGTAACGTAATGCGCTTTGCTGACGGCACAGAGTTAGAAACTGACTTCATTGTTTTCTCTGCGGGTATCCGCCCCCAAGACAAACTTGCTCGTCAAATGGAGCTGGAAGTGGGCGCGCGTGGCGGTATTGAAGTCAATGATCACTGCCAAACGTCTGATGAAAACATTTACGCGATCGGTGAGTGTGCCTCTTGGAATGGCATGTTCTACGGCCTTGTCGCGCCTGGTTACAAGATGGCGACGGTTGCTGTTGATCATCTACTGGGTAACACAGAAAGTAAATTCCAGGGCGCAGATATGTCGGCGAAACTGAAATTGCTTGGCGTCAAAGTAGGTTCAATCGGCGACGCAAACGGGCGTACGGAAGGTTGTAAGAGCTATGTTTACCAAAACGAAGAGCAAGAAGTTTACAAACGCCTAATCGTCTCTGAAGACAACAAGAAGCTACTCGGTGCGGTATTAGTGGGAGACACGTCTGATTACGGCGATCTACTTCAACTCATGCTGAACGAAATCGACCTGCCAGATCACCCGGATGCGCTTATCCTGCCTGCTCATGCTGGTGCTGAAAAACCGGCACTGGGTGCTGATGCGTTGCCTGAAAGTGCAGTGATCTGTTCATGTTTCGACGTGACAAAAGGCAAAATTGCACAAGCGGTAGCGGATGGTCACCACACATTGAGTGACATTAAAGCCGTCACTGGTGCAGGTACTGGTTGTGGTGGTTGTATTCCTCTTGTGACTTCAGTACTCAACGCGGAGCTTGCTAAGTCTGGTATTGAAGTGAAGAACGACGTATGTGAACACTTTGCGTACTCTCGCCAGGAGCTGTTCCATCTTATTCGCATTGAAGAAATTAAAACGTTCGACGAGCTACTAGAGAAATACGGTAAAGGCTACGGCTGTGAAGTATGTAAGCCATTGGTTGGTTCTATTCTGGCGTCTTGCTGGGGTGAGCACATTCTTAAACCACAACTGGTTAAGCTGCACGATACCAACGATAACTTCCTGGGAAACATCCAAAAAGACGGTACTTACTCTGTTATCCCGCGTATGGCGGGCGGTGAAGTGACTCCTCAAGCTTTAGGCTCACTAGCAGCAGTCGCAGAAGAGTACAACTTATACACCAAAGTGACAGGCGCTCAACGTATTGGTTTGTTTGGCGCGCAAAAAGACGATCTTCCGGAGATCTGGCGCAAGCTAATCGACGCTGGTTTTGAAACGGGTCAAGCGTATGCAAAAGCCCTTCGTATGGCTAAGACGTGTGTGGGTTCTACCTGGTGTCGTTACGGTGTTCAAGATTCGGTTGGTTTGGGTTCATTCATCGAAAACCGCTACAAAGGCATCCGTACTCCACACAAGATGAAGTTCGGTGTGTCTGGCTGTACTCGTGAGTGTGCCGAAGCGCAAGGTAAAGACCTTGGCATCATCGCAACAGATGCTGGTTGGAACATGTACGTGTGTGGTAACGGCGGTATGAAGCCTCGTCATGCCGATCTGTTAGCAAGCGATCTGGATAAGGAAACGCTAATTAAGTACATCGACCGTTTCATGATGTTCTACATCCGTACGGCTGCGCCACTACAGCGTACCTCAGTTTGGATGGAAAACATGGAAGGCGGGGTCGACTACCTGCGTGAAGTGATTGTGAACGACAAACTTGGTATCAATGCTCAACTAGAAGCAGACGTTTCGAAACTTGTTGATGAGTACGAGTGTGAATGGACAGCAACCATCAAAGACGAATCACAACTGACTCGCTTTGCACACTTTATTAACTCAGATAAACGCGATGAAAACGTTGTGTTTGTACCTGAGCGCGAACAACACCGCCCGGCGACCTTCACGGAAAAACACCCTGAAGCGAAAGGCGACATCCTACACGTAGCCATGACTGAAGCTTAAGGGAAGGTGGATTATGTCATTTGAAAAAATCTGTCACATCAACGATATCGTACCGGGCACAGGTGTTTGTGCACTGTTTAATGGTCAGCAAGTTGCGGTATTTCGTCCGAGTCAAGCTGAAGAAGTGTTGGCAATCAGTAATACCGATCCGTTTTTCCAATCTAACGTGTTATCTCGCGGCTTGATTTGTCAGCACCAAGGCGAGCTTTGGGTGGCAAGCCCACTTAAAAAGCAGCGCTTTAATCTAACCACTGGTGTATGCATGGAAGACGAAGGTTTTAGTGTGAAAGCGTACAAAACCCGTGTCACCAATGGTGAGGTTGAGATCCACGCATAGCTGTTACTCCCTCCTTTACGGAGGAGGGAATTTACTGAGGTTAACAGCCCCTAAGTACTCAGATTTAATAGACAAAGGTTTTCCAAAGGTCATTTCTGGGAGGACACCGAGCAAATGACCACGACAACCGCGAGTCGTAATTGGGAAGCCTTTCTCTATTCAATCTCTAACTTTTAACTTTCATTTTTGAATAAGGACACGTTCATGTCTACAGACTTTAAACCAGCTGAATTCGTGCAAACCATGATTAACGTTGGTGAAGCGAAAACCAATACCAGCACACGAGACTTGCTGTTACGCGGTACGATGGCAGGCATCATACTTTCTTTAGCGGTTGTTGTTGCCATCACGGCGATTGTACAAACTGGTATCGGTGTGGTTGGCGCTTTGGTTTTCCCGGTTGGTTTTGTCATCTTAAGCGTAATGGGTTACGACCTGGTAACTGGTGTATTTGGCCTTGCTCCGCTGGCTAAGTTTGCTAACCGTCCGGGTATCACATGGGGACGCGTTTTGCGTTGTTGGGGGCTTGTTGGTTTGGGTAACCTGATTGGCTCTCTCATTGTGGCTTTTCTGGTTGCGATTTCTCTTACGGGCAACTTCTCTTTAGAACTAAACGCAGTCGCGCAGAAGTTTGTAGCAGCATCCACAGCACGTAGTCTTGGCTTTGAAAACATGGGCATGGACGGATGGATCACCTGTTTCGTACGCGGCATCTTCTGTAACCTGATGGTATGTTTGGGTGTAATCGGTAACATGACGGCGCGTTCTGTATCTGGCCGTGTTGCGATGATGTGGTTCCCTATTTTCATCTTCTTCGCATTAGTATTCGAACACACCGTGGTGAACATGTTCCTGTTCCCACTAGGTATGATCCTAGGTGCCGACTTTGGTATCGCAACTTGGTTGAACTTCAACCTAATCCCTACCATTCTAGGTAACATCGTTGGTGGCTTGGTAATGACTTGCCTTCCACTGTACCTAACTCACGCAAAAACTGCACCTTCTCTAACCGCGGATGAAGAAGTAAAAGCACAACCTGCACTGGCGAAATAATTCGCTTGTTATGGTCCCACTTCTGGACGGGTGGGACCGTTCTTTAATCTTAACTTTCGCTAACTATTTTATATGTTTAGCGATAAAAAGTAATAACTCCTTAGAGTGGTTTTAGCTCTAAGTGCATAGTGAGAGTGTTACTCTTTATCTCTAAATTTCTCAATAGGCCATTTTATGAATCCCATTAACGCCTCGTTAAAAAGCGGTTTTGTTTCACTTGTTGGCGCAGGACCAGGCGATCCGGATCTACTCACCGTAAAGGGTTGGAAAGCGATTCAATCTGCAGAGGTGGTGGTTTATGACCGACTGGTATCTAAAGACATATTGGCGTTGGCAAACCCAAGCGCAGAAATGATCTATGTAGGCAAGAAGTTAGATTTTCACTGTGTACCACAAGAGCAAATTAACCAGATATTAGTGCAGAAAGCGCAGCAAGGTAAACGAGTTGTTCGTTTAAAAGGTGGCGATTCGTTTATTTTTGGCCGTGGTGGTGAAGAGTTAGAAGAACTGGCTGAATTCGGAATCAGATATGAAGTGGTACCGGGTATCACTGCTGCGGCCGGAGCAACCGCATACGCTGGAATTCCATTAACGCATCGCGATCACGCTCAAAGTGTTCAATTCATTACCGGTCACGTTCAGAAAGATGGCCGTGAGATTGAATGGCATTCATTAGCGCAGTCTAACAATACACTGGTGTTTTACATGGGGTTAAAACAGAGTGGATATATCATGGATAAGCTCATTACGCATGGTATCGAGCCAGAAATGTCATGTGCAATTATTGAAAATGGTACCCGACCAGAGCAACGCGTACTACTAGGTAAATTGAAAGAGTTATCCAGTATGGCCGAACAGGCTGAAAGTCCGGCTCTGATTGTCGTTGGCAGTGTAACGCAGCTTCATCGCAAGTTAGCGTGGTTTCGTGAAGCGATAAACGCTTAAATTTTGCAAGGACTGCTTTGGCTTTGCATTTCTTGCTTACGCATTGGCATTTCATCAATTAATTCGTTGATGAATTGCCAATCGGTCTCTGCACCCCAGCGATACTTCTCTAGACCATCTTTACCAAGTAAAATAGCGGTGTATTCACCTTTTTTTACATCGTATTTCTCAGAAAGGCCGGATAAATCCAGTTCCTCTTTTATCCCCTTGGGAAACGTAAAGCCATCTTCGGTAATGACTAAAGTGACGACGTCACGTTCCTCTAGTTCACACTCGTTCATTAATGTTTCTAATAGGAACTGTTTAACGCGAGCATCGTTCTCTGGCGCAAAGAAGAGTAAGCTGCGATGTGGCCAGTACTGAGCGTAAGAAGGATAGCTAAAGGCGCTCGGTGATACTAATCCTAAGAGTAGTATCAAGATGATTGCTTTACTCATGACAGATCCTTTCCATGCTAACTCTCTCGCTTATACGCTAAGTTTAGTGGAAATGGCTCATTGTGCTTTTTTACAAACTGGCTTAGGGTAGGCAGCAAACTAACTATCTATAGAAAGAAATGACTTTGGAAAGTAAACAAAAGATCGCGATTCTGGTTGATGTACAGAATGTGTATTACACCTGTCGAGAAGCCTACCGCAGTAACTTCGATTACAACCAGTTTTGGTATGTAGCTACACAAGGCAAAGAGGTTGTCAGCGCGAAGGCTTATGCGATTGCGAGTAATGACCCTAAGCAACGACAGTTTCACCATATCCTTAGAGGTGTGGGTTTTGAGGTAATGTTGAAGCCTTTTCTCCAAAGACGTGATGGTAGTGCAAAGGGGGATTGGGACGTCGGTATTACGCTAGATGCAATCGAGATTGCCCCCGAGGTTGATGAAGTTATTCTTGTTTCTGGCGATGGTGACTTTAGTTTGCTGGTGGAGCGCATTCAGCAACGTTACAACAAGAAAGTGACGGTTTACGGTGTGCCGAAGTTGACATCACAAACGTTAATTGACTGTGCAGATGCTTTTGTCGAAATAGACGAGAATTTTCTGCTTTAAACACTAAGAAAGAAGAAATTATCGCTGGAGTCGGTATCAAAATCCAGCTATGAAAAAAGGCGAGTCATTTCAGGCGTACGTTTGTGTACAATGACTCGCCTTGATCCAAATAGGCATAACTATGATGGGATGATGATTTGTCCTAAAACGTAACCTAAGCAGCACGCACCAATCACACCAATCAGACCCACTGCCATAAATGAGTGGTTGAAATACCATTTACCAATCTTCGTCGTACCAGACGTATCAAAGTTAACGGTTGCAATATCCGATGGGTAATTAGGGATAAAGAAGTAACCGTATACCGCAGGCATCAGACCAATCAGCAAGGCAGGGTCGAGACCCAAACCTAAGCCAACCGGCAGCATCATACGTGCAGTTGCGGCTTGCGAGTTCACCACTACAGACACGATGAATAGCGCGAGTGCGAACGTCCACGGATAGTCGGTCACCATTTCAACGATACCGGACTTAAACTGAGGCATCGCGTATTGGAAATAGGTATCAGACATCCAGGCGATACCAAAGATGGCGATGGCAGCCACCATACCTGATTTAAAAACGACACCATCAGGCACTTTACGAGGGTCGGTCTTCGTTGCCAGAAGAATAATACCGCCAAAGCAGAGCATCATCATTTGGATGACGACAGCCATGCTGATTGGTTTCTCACCATCGACAATCGTACGTACTTCAGGCCACATTGCGATAACAACAATCACCAAGATTGCCGAAATGAACATAAGTACCGAATTACGAGCACTAGTCGGTAGCACTTCGTCTAAAGATGTCGCGGTTGTGGTTAAGATCTTTTCACGCCATACCGGATCTTTCAGGCGATTTTGGTATTCTTCATCGTCTTCTAGCTCTTTACCACGTTTTAAGCTGTAAAGTGACATAAGCAATGTACCAAATAAGGTAGCTGGCACCGTCACAAGCAGAATTGAAAGCAGGGTAATTTCATGCTGGATATCCGATAACTGTGCTAAGTAGTAAACCACTGCAGCAGAAATTGGAGAAGCCGTAATCGCGATTTGAGAAGCAACAGAAGCGGCTGCCATTGGGCGTTCGGGACGAATACCATTTTTCAGTGCGACGTCACCAATGATAGGCATGATCGAATACACGGCATGGCCAGTACCTAGCAAAAAGGTCATCGTGTAAGTGACAAAGGGCGCAATCAAGGTCACCCGTTTTGGGTTTTTACGCAGCAAGCGCTCGGCGACTTGCAGCATATACTTCAAACCACCTGCAGCTTCAAGGATCGATGCACAGGTTACCACCGCTAAAATGATTAACATCACCGTGACGGGAGGAGAGGTTGGCGGCATATTAAAGATGAATACTTCGATCACCAGACCGATGCCAGAAACGACTCCGAGTCCGATACCGCCGTAGCGTGAGCCGATATATAGCATCACGAGCAAAAATAGAAACTCTAGATACAACATGAGTGTATTTCCTTATGCAAAACAATCGTTTCCATTGTTTCTGTATTTGCAGGAAAAGTACTGTATGTTGTTCACATTACTTCATATGACAGTTAGCAATGTTTAAGAACGAGTATCAACTCACGCTACAGGCGTCATCTGTTAATGTTCGTTTATCGATGTGTTTTTACTGTGTTTACTATTTGGTTGTCTAGTGCGTAAAAATGCGACGTGCTTTAAATAATTGTTGTGATTTAACCTAATTTTTCGTAACTGAGTATGCCTAAAAAGGTTTTGCAGGCACATAATCTTATCGAGTGTGCGTGGATTTACATATAAATGTGAAGGTCGAAAGCTTTGCGAGAACTGCCCTAGTCTGGCCGAAAACAAAAAGCTTATTGCGGTAAAAAGTGATGATGATCAACTGAGCTAATTGAGAACTAGTATATTTTCTATTTTATAAGAAAGCCGCTACACGCGGCTTCTTTTATGCTTCGTCACTTACTTGTGTGTTTGCGCTCTGTTCAGCTGATTCGGTCACTTGGTTTTGTTCTTCAGCTTCCATTTTGGCACGCTCTGCTTTTGAAATGTAGCGAGGCTTATTACTCTTGTGCAGCTTAGCGTTTTGTTTTTTCTGCTTTGACTTTAAGATTTGATTGATTTTCTTCTTGCGGTTCATGGTGCTGGTCCTTTAATTTAGCGAGGCAGGATAGTGATTTTTCCACTAAGTTACAACTTTAATGGGTTTCTGATTAAAAACCTGACCACTGAACGACCGCCACTAAGTGTATTGAGTGTAAATAGATTCTAATATCTAAACGTTTAATTTGGTTAATACAATGAGCGATATTTTACTCGGCAAACTTGCCACCGAATTTAAAACCGTCAAAGCGATGGTAGAGGTGTATTGTCAGGCTCATCATGGTTCTAAAGGTGTTCTTTGCCTTGAATGCCTTGAATGCCTTGAATGCCGTGAGTTGCTGGATTACGCAGAAATGCGTCTTGATCGTTGCCCTTATGGAGAGCATAAGCCGACCTGCAACAAATGCCCAATCCACTGCTACAAACCAGAGCCGAAAGAGCAAATGCGTCTGATAATGCGCTATTCGGGCCCAAGGATGCTGCTGAAACACCCTGTTTTAGCGATAAGACATTTGCTTCACGAAAAGCGAGACGTTCCAGATAAACCTGATGCAAATGCATCGAATCGTTACAAACGACGGAGTAAATAAAAAACGAGAGCGTTTTGCTCTCGTTTTTTGTATTCAGATTTCGGCAATTTATGATCAAAGACCTGTTGCCATTTGGTGTTTTGTTTTACTCGCAGCTAGCAACATGTATAGGCATGTCGCGACCAAAGCGGCAAACAAGTAACCTAACAATCCATGTACCTGACCCATAAAACTGTCCGCGGCAACAGGGCCTGCAACTGAACCAACACTGTAGCTAAACAGCATCACTTGAGTTGCGGAAACAATAAATCGGTCTTCAAGCCCTTCGCAGCCAAGGTTAATCGCAATTGGGTAGAGCGCGAAAGTTGCGGCTCCTAGCAGAAAAAGCGACGCTGCCAACACTTCAGTTGATGAAGAAATAAATGTTAGACCGATCGAGAACGTCCCAATCAGGCAGAAAAATGCCATTAACATGATACGGCTCATGTACTTGTTCAACATCGTTACCAGTGGTTGTATTGCCATACCACCTAAAATTACTAATGCCATCAAGGTGCCTACTTGCTGATGGCTGACATCACGATTAACAAGCTCAAGAGGCATCAGGCCGTATATCGCACCAAGCGTTAGTCCTGACACAATGCATCCGATGATGGCTGCATGATTGAGTTTTGTAATCTGCTTGAATGACAACGCTGTTGATTCATGGCTATTTGGTTGCTCACAATCAATGAATTTAAGTACCAGTATTGCCATTAAGATTAACGTCGAGATTGCGATAAACGGAACACCGCCGCTCACACCAAGTATGCCAATACCGAATTGCCCCAGCGCTGAACCACCGTAAAGTGATAGCATGTACAAGCTAAGACGCTTTGCGCGTGATGATTCATCACCAGACATTAGCCATGACTCAACGATCACAAATACGCCGGCTACGGTAATGCCCGCAATAAAACGCGCAATTAGCCACACTAAGCCATTTGCAAATACAGGCAGCGCAACAATCGTTAGCGAGAAAGCCATCAAGCAAGCAATAAATGCATTTCTGTGTCCAACTGAACGTACGATACGTTCAAAAAAGATAGCACCAGTTAATAAACCGCCATAAAACACGCTTGCCAACCAACTCGCGTAGTCGGTCGAAATGTTGTACTCAGCGAGCATTAAAGGTATCAAACTCATTAAATAGCCAGAAGCCACCGCATACAGAGACAATGCGATGACAGGAACAGTGATACGTGGTGATGTTGGAAGGAAAGCTTGGTTTTCCACTGTTTTGCGCCTATTAGTTTATGTTTTACGGGTGGTTATGGGCGCGAATATGAAGCTAATTATTTTTCAAGTAAAACGATAAATTTAAGTCGTATCGATAAATTTTATTTATCAAAAAAAAGGGGAATTTTGCGGAATAAAAAGCCAGCTAAAAGAGGTGGCTGGCTTGATAGGTTACTTAGTAACAGCTTGATTTAGCCACTGTTCGAACTGAGATTTAGGCAGCGCTCCGTTGATCATATCAACACGCTGTCCATTTTTGAAAACCATTATGGTTGGGATACTACGAATGCCAAATTGAGCCGCAAGTTGTTGTTGCGCTTCGGTGTCAATCTTAACAAAACGAACTGTTCCCGCTTGCTCCTGCGCCACATCCGAGAAAACAGGTGCAAAACCGACACATGGGTTACACCAAGGTGCCCAAAAATCGACGACTACAGGCGTAGTGCTTTGTAATAGCGCGGAAAAGTTATCAACGGTGCCTTCTATCGGTGCACCATCTAACAGAGGGCTTTTACATTTACCACACGTAGCATTGTCTGCAACGCGTTCGTTAGGTACACGATTTAAACCGCCACATGACGGACAGCGAGTTTTAAACGATGACATGGCTTCTTCCTTTATGACAACTTTGTGAAAACTTGACTTACCAGTCAGCTCCTTAGAGCGTATAATTTCTTCTTGACTTTGGACTTGCAGTTAACTGGCAAGTTCTTATTTGAGCCTATCTAGGTTCTAAGAAACTTAATTAAATTACAACAATAAATAGGTCTGTGATGTCAAATTACTACGCTGAAATTACAGGTTGGGGGAAATGTGTACCACCAACTGTACTTTCTAACGATGATCTTAGTACTTTCCTTGATACCTCTGACGAGTGGATTCGCTCGCGTACTGGCATTGAAAACCGCCGCATTAGTCACGTAAACACCTCGGATATGGCAACAGTAGCCGCAAAGCACGCTTTAGCTCGTGCTGGTGTCGAAGCGAGCGAGGTTGATCTGATTATTGTCGCGACGTGTTCCCCTGATTCCCTAATCCCCAATATCGCATCGAAGATTCAGCAAAACCTCGATATTCGTTCTGCGGCTGCTTTTGATCTAAATGCGGCTTGTACTGGTTTTGTTTATGGCCTGGAAACTGGTACGCGTTTGATTCAGTCCGGAAATTACCGTCACGCCATTATCATTGGTGCTGAAAGACTGTCTTTTTTCATCGATTGGGCAATGCGTGATACGGCCGTCTTGTTTGGTGATGGTGCAGGCGCGGTTGTTTTATCTCGAACTGAGAAAGAAACGGGTCTACTGCAATCTAAAATCGGTTGTGATGCAAAAGGACGCGACATACTTGCTGTGCCTAAGTTTGGTTCTTGCATGGATCGCTTTGCAGAAGATAACGGTTTCTGGGATTTTAACTTTGTAGGGCAAGAGATCTTTAAACGTGCAGTGAAGGGCATGGGCTTAGCGGCGAAAAATGTGCTTAAAGAATCCAAGCTCACAACAGAACAAATTGATGTTGTGATCCCACATCAAGCTAACATTCGAATTATTCAGACCTTGTGTGACCTTTCAGGTATTCCACAAGAAAAAGCGTTTGTGAATATTCATAAATATGGCAACACGTCAGCAGCTACCGTGCCAATCGCATTGTGTGAAGCGTTAGAACAAGGCCGAGTCAAGCCTGGTGATAACCTGCTTCTAGCTGCTTTCGGCGCGGGTTTAACCTGGGGAGCCGCAGTCCTAAAATGGGGTGACCGTGTAACGCCAATTGCCGAAAGTGATGCGGCTCTACCGAAATGTGAAAAACCTGCACTAGAATTACTCGAGCGTGCAATCAGACTTTGTAACGAGCGTCGCCGTAACGAAGCGTAACCGATTGTTATCATTGATCAAGGGAATGATTGAACCAGGGAGCAAAGCGGCTCCCTTTTCTTGTCCATTTGTTATATGCTTTGATTAGGACATGAAACCAAGATTGGACTCGGCAAAGTTACGGATATTAGGGAAGACGTATTCCAGTGCGGTGTTGTCGCTGACGCCCATCCATTGAGCGAGTGTTGCGCTCACTTGATCCGCCGCTATCGTTGGAATGAGCCTGCCTCTTGAATAGTCGTCTTGGCCACCCAGTACCAAATCGGGCCACGTGCCGATAGACTGGTTACTGTTGATGGCACCACCAAACAGTAATTGGTGCCCACCCCAGCCATGGTCCGTGCCATTGCCATTGCTCGTCATCCGACGGCCAAAGTCCGACATCGTAAAAGAGGTGACATTGTTGCTCATCCCTAACTTATCAACTGACTGATACATTGCGAATAAGTTGGCAGCCAAATCTTCTAACAGGACTGGATGTCTTGCCAGTTGAGAGTCGTGAAGGTCATATCCATTGTGGTTTACAAAGAATATTTGACGCTTTTGGTTCAGGCCATTCTGACTGGCAATCAGCTTAAATACCGTTTGCATCTGTTTGCCAAGTTCTGATGATGTGAATAGTGGAGAGTCCTCTATTTGGTTTAATTGGTCAGTGAGTACCCGACTCATTTTCATCGATTCGTCAATCATTAAATGAAAGTGAGTACTGAAGGGGTTATTTGTACTTTCAGACAGCAATCGGTCGTAAATGCCTTTATAGACAAGATTGTCTAACGCAGAAAGTTTTATGGCGCGATCCTTTTTTAATACAGTCTGCCGATGTTCCATTGCCCTCAACCAGAGCGATTCCCCATGGACACTATACAGGGGAGTGATGTCAGCGTTTGAATTTAATACATCCAGTATTCGCCCAGCCCAGCCCAAATTGCGTGATGCCTCCATTCCCCCGCGTAACCAAGACTCCGTTTGAGAGTTGTGAGAGAAAAGCTGCTCAGGCAATGGTAACTCGCCAGATTCAATAGTTTGTTTGGTTAGAGGTTGCTCGAGAATACCGGTATTGACCGCGATGTTGGCGTCGCCACGTTCAAAAAGTGAAGAAAGCGCACTAAGCTGAGGGTGCAAACCTAGAGGAACCTTTCTACCATCTTTGTCTAATACGCTTAGTCCGGTAGGGACTATGGCATCTTTAGGAACGCTGAGAGCGCCTCTTACCCCCGAATACTGCTTATAGTGAAAGTCTGACAACGGCAACACCGTATTAATGGCATCATTTCCGCCCATTAAATAGACACAAATAAGAGCACGGAAGTCATTGGGTGGCGAAGCGAGTGAATAAGCTGGTAGTCCCAACGATGCGACAGCGCCAAGTGAGGCTGCCCCTTTTATAAAATGACGTCGTGAATGATCCATCGTTCACTCCTAGTACTGAAGATAAAACTCTTCGCCTGAGATAGCGGTGAAGATAACGATTGAAAGCTTTGCTTTTGACACATACTCGGATTGATAGTCGTCGAGCACATTAAGCATGAGTTTTGTTAGGTCGGAAGAGGCTGTGCCAGCAAAGAAACGTTTATTTATCTGTTCGACAAGTGCTGGGTGATCATCAAGCAGGGCATACAGCCCATCGAGGTTAAGGGCGTAAGTGCTATCCCCGCCACTTCGAATATCGTGGAGCATAAAGTTCACGATATCGGTATAAGCTGACCAATTAAGCAACTGGTATTCTGGTGACACCATCGAGGACTGCATAAATTCATTCGATGGCTGGTAATCTGGGGAGTAGAAGTTAAATACAGAAGGTGCGCGCAGTGGTCCTTGGTTTGCGATATTCATTACGGTTGTTGCGCCATCATATCGTGCTCCTTTTAATGTAAAGCCCGCCGCCCGATGAAAATTGGTCAAAACCAAAATAGGTTCTTTCACTTTCTCGGCTTGACGCTCTGACCTTAACCTCGCTTCTTTATCGAATAGTATCGCTGTAATTACAGCGCTCAGGTCCCCTTTAACCCCTTTACCATTATCATTAAAAACGGCTGAAATACGGGCTATATATTCAGGACTAGGATTGGAAGTGACAAAGCGCTGGATTAATCGTTTTGATATAAACGGGGCGATATTGGGGTGGGACATTAAAATATCGATGACTCGGGACAGTTCCTCCTGACCAGTAAGTCCTGCAGGAATGGTCGTATCTAGGAACGTTTTTTCACTAGAGTCATGCAGACTGTTTACGACTCGCATAGGCTTCACAAATTCAACATCGCTACTTTTCCACCCAGTGAATGCGCGTGCCAGCTCTTGCACGTCGTTTTGTGTGTAGGTCGGAACAGGTTTACCCGTACTGTTGTCAACGACAGCGGTTCCATCAGGATTAAGTTGGTAAAGACCGATTGTGAATAGTTGCATGAGCTCTCTGGCAAAGTTTTCATCTGGCAGCGCACCGGTAGAAGGGTTTTCCTTGGCACTTCCCATCATTGACAGGTAGTTGCCCATCACGGGATGTGTGGCGATTTCGTATAGCAGATCCCGATAATTACCAAATGCATGCTTTATCAGCACGTCGTAATAGTTGACTAAGCCCGCGGGTTTGCCTGAAAGAACGCCACCATAACGAGAAACCACCAAAATCTGACTGAGTGCAAAGGCCATTCGTTGTCTGAGTTGGTCATCAGAAGTGATGACGATCTGGTACCAGGCGTTTTCACGATTAGCTTGTGCGCCTTTCGAGAACGGCGTGTTATACAGAGCTTGATGATAAGTAGGAGGAAGAAGCATCTGCTGCTTGACCCAGCTTTCGATACCCTGTTTTTCGACTGTTGCGATGAGTGTTGGTGTTGGGCCAAAAGTCGTTTGATAAAGAATACGAGCAATATCGTCCGATATGTCACTGTCTGAATAAACAGGTTGTATCGAACCAATGAGAGTCACAAGCAACCCCAATAACCAATAAGAAATTCCATTCTTTTTCTGACGTATCATCACTGACTCGCTTACCTAAGAAAGAGTGTAAATTAATTAACTTAGTGAGCGAGTATAGAGGTCGTAATTCGCCTATAAAAAGTGTTCTGGATGAAATTAGTACTATTTTAGGTAATTGAGGATGAATATGTAATGGGTACTCGTTGCTTGGGAAAGACTAACGAGTACCTGAGTGAAATAAGGCGGGGTAATTTTCTGTTGTGGAATAGTAAGCATCAGGGAAAGTAGATCTGCCTTCTTTGTCTGCTTGGTGTCATTTGCGTGCTAATTTGTGGTGGGCACGGGAAAAATGGTCCGCACAAAATGCGCCAACAATAGAAAGTTCTCCCGCGAGGCATAATGCAGCAGTGACTTCGGCAAGTGCTTTAGCTTTGCCACTTCCATACAAGCCGAGAATATCTAAACAGGCTTTTTGCGTTGGCAATCCTGTACCACCACCAATGGTGCCCACCATAATATTCGGCAGAGTGACGCTAGCGTATAGATTGCCTTTTGCATCGACTTCCATTCGGCTAATGCCTACCGCAGATTCAGCGACACAAGCAGCATCCTGACCACATGCAATATATAGCGCGGCGAGTGCATTTGCATAATGAGCATTGACACCGATCGTGCCACTCAATAAACCACCCACGGTACTCATATGGGCAAACTGAGCCATTGATTCTGGTGTTGTATGTAAGTATTTCTTGACTAATTCTGCCGAAATCGTGACTTCAGCTGACACTTTTTTACCACGCACAGAGCGTAGCGTATGCGCGTTTGGTTTTTTATCACCAGAGAGGTTGCCATCCAGAAAAGCTTGAACTGGCTTTACCGGACTGACCGCTAAAATATGATGGAACACTTGGTTGGTTGCTATGGTCACCATGTTCTGGCCAGAGGCATCGCCAGTGACGTACTCAAAAACCAGATAAACGTGATTGCCTTCGATATTGACATTAATATCTTTGAGCTTTCCGTGAGATGTTGTCGATTCTGCAATTTGACAAAAGGTGTCGAACTGGGTCGTCACCCAGCTGACAAACTGTCCCGCTTCAGCCAGGCTATTAAAGCTAAACACAGGCGTACGACTG
Source organism: uncultured Vibrio sp. (assembly GCF_963675395.1). Classification (NCBI taxonomy): domain Bacteria; kingdom Pseudomonadati; phylum Pseudomonadota; class Gammaproteobacteria; order Vibrionales; family Vibrionaceae; genus Vibrio; species uncultured Vibrio sp. The sequence continues at coordinate 1,038,048 of NZ_OY776222.1, forward strand.
ACGCCTTCACTGAGTAACAATGCACTGGCACCACCAGCAGCCGTGATTAAGTTAGCGCCTCGGTTGTAAGACGCCACCAGAGCCGCTTCGGTTGTTGCGAGTGGCACTAAGTAATCATCGTTTGCATATAAGCCATTTACCCGTAGGGGGCCAGCTATACCAACAGGCACATTCACCGTGCCAATGAAATGCTCGATATTGTTTGAATACGATTCGCAATGATCTTGAGTAAAATGATCGAGAAGAAGATCTTTGTCAGTAATATTTTCCAGTACAGCCCAGCGACGTGACAAGTGCTGTTGTGACAATCTTGGGCTTAAGCAGAGACGTTTTTCTGACCTGTGGAATTTTGGTTCGAGAGCGAGTTGGATTTTACTACTGGTCTCAATATCAGAAAGAGCGGAGTTTTGGGCGGTACTATCTAGGTTTAACTTCGGCATACAAACGTTCACTGAAAAATCGAACCAGAGATTGTAGTGATTACAGCCTTGATTACAACGTTGATTATACGTTTTGCAACAAATACCACGGATAATCCGCGTTTATAAGCGATAGGTTTGCTATGTTGATGTGCATGGCAACCGTATCAACCTCACCAAACCTTGGTTATGACGCAGGGCTGTAAAGTCTCGGTGCTCCGTGTTTTGGCAAATGAATTAGGTTAAGGTGATTTTTTCTTGCCCATTCCACCGTTAATGCGGTTGGCGCTGATAGGCAAACCAGAGTAGGGATGCGAGCGCGTACCGCTTTATGAATTAATTCTAAACTACAACGGCTCGTCATGATGGCGAAGCCACTTTGTGGTTCGATCTGATTATTAGCCAAAGCACCGATGAGCTTGTCGAGTGCATTGTGCCGACCAATATCTTCACGGCAGGCCAAGATATTTCCCTGAAAATCAGCAAACAGCGCAGCATGTAGAGCACCGGATTCACGCGCGGCATTTTGATGTAAACTGACTTTCTCTCTCAACCCTTCAAAAGCATCTGGGCGAGGGGGAAGAGAAGGGGAAAGAGGCTCTAGATCTGGTAAGGCTTGCTCCAACGCTTCAACACCACAAATTCCGCATCCAGTCGTGCCTGCTAGGTTTCTGCGTTGAGTTTTTAAGGACCAGAATGCACGATTACTGATTTCAACTTCCGCGTAATGTGACTCGCTGTCACCACCAATTTCAATATCTTTAATTTCTTTAAAGTCGTTGATGATTCCGGTGCTAAGACTGAACCCTTTCACAAAATCTTCTAAGTGACCCGGAGTCACCATCATTACTGCTTGGCTGATCCCGTTGTAGCTAATCGCTAGCGCCGACTCACTGGCAAGCGAAGTTTGCTGCAAAGGGCGACCGTCTTTCATTTCACGATAGTTAAACGCGTTTGGCTGAGGCGGAGCCTGATTGAAATCCGACAGTTCAAAATAAGATTGAGTGGTACATCTCATGAAATCACCTCATACGCCACGCTCGTTTAACTTGTGCGCGCTAGCTATTAATTAAATATGGTTTTTGCGATGGAAAAGCACTGATCCGTCAAGGCAGAAAAAGGCTCTTGTTTACGTTTTAATAAGCCCAAAGGAGCATGAACGGCCGCTTCTTCAATCGGGACGATTTTGAGCGTATCGTTGAGCTCTTCTAGGCCACAATTTCTCGGCATGATGGCGCAACAAAGGCCACTGGTTACCGCTTGGACAAGGTGAAACGTGGAGTTACTTTCAATGACCGTTTGAGGTACCAGACCTTTACTAATAAAGCTGATATCAATGGAGTGACGGTAGTGCATCCCTTTCGATAGCAAGCCAAGCGGGATGCTATTCAGTGACTCCCACATCACTTCCGATTCGGCAAAGTCAAAATAACGTTCGTCAAATAACACGCCTAATTTTGTTGAGTCCAGTTCAATAACGTCAAAATAGGTCGTGTTGACTTGGTCGACGTAGCACATTCCTAAATCCAGTTGGTTGCGATTGAGCTGGTCTATGATCTGTTCTGTCGTCATCGACAGGATCTGAAATTGCAATTCAGGAAACGCTTCCGCAAGCGGTTTGATCAGCTGCATTGGGTTTTGACTGGCTAAAGGCACCATCCCCAGCCTAAGCGAGCCGACCAGTTGTCCTCTGCAATTGGCTGCTTCTGCTTGTAAACCATCATGCGCGGCCAATACCGTTTTTGCCCAAGCCAAAATACGCTCTCCAGCTTCCGTAAAGCCTTCAAAACGTTGACTTCTTTGGATTAATTCTAAATCCAGCTCTTCTTCTAAGCTTCTCAATCTCATCGAGAGTGTCGGCTGAGTGATGTGACACAACGCCGCTGCCTGACCAAAATGTTTCGTTTGCTCAAGAGCAATCAGGTATTTAAGCTGTTTGATATCCATACTGGCTAATCTAACCTTGCTTTATGAGTCACTGTAACGGGCAACACGTTTTGCATAGGGCAACGTATATGGCCTGTGAAGACCATGATGCTTTGTACTGACTGATCTTAATCAATGACATGAAGTCAAGAGCAAAAGCACGTTCAAAATTGATCTAAATCAAGGCTATTCCCGAAACGGACTAGGGTCAAATTTAAAGTATCTATAGAGTAATAGATGATGTCTATCATGTCTCGTCACGAAATTACTGAGTCGAGCGCTAGATCTCAGTTTAATTACGTTATAAAGCACTTCATCTGATAAATTCGATTGATTAAAAATGTGATGAGTGTCTTGTCTTTGAACCATGATAGATTTTATTTATCACTCGGTCAGGGATATCAATTGGACGCATATTGAATAACGACTTAACCTTTGATTCAGATCAAAACACAGCAATGAAGATTGTGTCTGAAAATCTTGAAGCAGTAGACGGCCATTAGAATTCATACCATCTGGACAAGTAAAGTCTTACACACATAGAGCCTTTACTTGTCCAGATTGAAAAACGCCCCTCCATGACTCCCGCAATTTTACGCGCTTGTTTTCCAGGGCAGCCCGTTTGCTGTTGTTCCTATATACGAGGAGTAAAGTCGTGAGCCAAAAAGAAAGAATAAAACAATACAAAGGTCCAGCTGGCGGCTGGGGCGCACTGAAAGCGGTGACCAGAAGCTGGTGGGGAAGCGAAAACGCGGTGAAAAACATCCGCACCATGATGAAAACTAACCAGAATGGCGGCTTTGATTGCCCTGGATGTGCTTGGGGTGAATCACCAGAAAGCGGGAAAGTGAACTTTTGCGAAAATGGCGCAAAGGCCGTTAACTGGGAAGCGACCAATCGCTTAGTTGATCCGGAATTTTTTGCTAACCACAGTGTTTCCTCTCTTTCTACTCAAACTGATTATTGGCTCGAATATCAAGGGCGTATCACGCATCCCATGCGATACGATGCAGAGTCAGATCACTACGTCCCAGTCTCTTGGGACGAAGCATTTCAGCTGGTTGCAAAACACCTCAATGACCTGGACTCACCACATCAAGCGGAGTTTTACACTTCCGGCCGTGCCAGCAATGAAGCCGCGTTTTTGTATCAATTGTTTGTACGCGCATTCGGCACCAATAACTTTCCTGATTGCTCAAACATGTGTCACGAAGCCAGTGCATTGGGAATGAAAGACACAATTGGTGTAGGTAAAGGCACGGTTATTTTTGATGATTTTGAAGAAGCGGACGCTATTTTCGTTATTGGACAGAACCCAGGAACCAACCACCCACGTATGCTAGAGCCATTGCGCGAAGCAGTGAAGCGTGGCGCGCAAGTTATCTGTTTCAACCCATTAAAAGAGCGTGGTTTGGAACGTTTCCAAAACCCACAGATGCCAATCGAAATGCTCAGTAATGGCTCAGAGCCAACGAATACGGCGTATTTACGTCCTGCTCTTGGTGGAGACATGGCGGTGTTCCGTGGTATTGCCAAGTTCCTATTGCAATGGGAGCGTGAAGCATTAAAAACCGATGGTAAAGCCGTGTTCGATCGTGAGTTCATCGAACAGCACACCACAGGTATCGATGAATACTTAGCAGAAGTTGATGCCACATCATGGGAGCACATTGCTGAGCAATCTGGATTAGACCTGAGTGAAATAGAAACGGTCGCTCGCATGTATTTACGCGCTGAACGTGTGATCATGTGCTGGGCGATGGGCTTGACCCAGCATCGTCACTCTGTGCCAACGATTAAAGAAGTGGCCAATGTGCAAATGTTACGAGGTAACGTTGGTAAGGCGGGCGCAGGGCTATCTCCAGTACGCGGGCATAGTAATGTTCAGGGTGACCGTACGATGGGCATTGATGAAAAACCATCTGACCAACTGCTCGATAGCATTGAACGTCGATTCAACTTTGAAGTGCCTCGTGGTGTTGGTCACAATACTATCCAAGCGATCAAAGCGATGGAAGAGGGGCAAGCAAAAGTATTTATTGGTTTAGGTGGAAACTTCGTACAAGCGACCCCGGATACTGAGCGCACTCACCATGCTATGCGAAACTGTAATCTAACGGTTCACATCTCTACCAAACTCAATCGTTCGCATTTAGTCACAGGTAGAGATGCATTGATTTTGCCTTGTTTGGGTAGAACTGAAATCGACACTCAAGCAAATGGACCACAAGGTGTGACGGTTGAAGATACCTTCAGCATGGTGCACATTTCTTATGGTCAGTTGAAGCCTCGCTCTAAAGCTCTACGCTCAGAGCCTGCAATCATTGCTGGGATCGCGAATGCGACGTTAGGGGCGCATCCGATAGATTGGAACTGGTCGGTAGAGGATTACGATCGTATTCGCGATCTAATTGCAGACACTATCCCTGGTTTTACGGATTTTAACCAAAAGCTTAAAAATCCGGGCGGTTTCCATTTGGTGAACCCAGCAGCTGAGCGTAGATGGGTTACACCAAGCGGAAAGGCACAATTTAGCAACAGTGAACTGCCTAAACAGTTGATCAGTGAAGCACTGTTAGAAAAAGGCCAGAAGCCTGATCTCATCTTGCAAACTATGCGCTCACATGACCAATACAATACAACACTCTATGGTTTAAATGACCGCTATCGTGGTGTATTTGGTATGCGAGAAGTTTTATTTATCAACGAAGCTGACATCAAAAAGCTTGGATTTGAACCGGGCGACAAAGTGGATATGGTTTCCTTATGGGAAGATGGTGTGGAGCGTCGAGTAAGCGGATTTACGTTGGTTGCGTATGATGTTCCTGCTGGTCAGGCTGCCGCTTACTATCCAGAAACAAACCCATTGGTACCACTGGACAGCTATGGTGACAGAACCTTTACGCCAACCTCTAAGTTCATTGCGATTAAGTTGGAGAAATCTACATCTGATGAGATCGCACTTATTGAAACAGAATAGTTAATGAACATAGTGCTATAACATTCGGGGTAAGAAAAACGGCTGATAATCACTATCAGTCGTTGTGTTTATTTATCTGACGAGCAGTTGTTGGTTGGTTTACAATGATTGCGATTATACTTTAGCGAATTTACAGGTCGTGATCTAAATTTGCTACTGCTTATACAAAATAAAAGACATTAATCTCTAGCTTCTTCCGACCTATTACCTCTGAGTATTGAGCATAGTCCTGTTCTGTGTTGCTTTGGAAAACGTAACTACCGTTTAAATGTTAAATTGTAACTATCGAGGAAACAATGGAATATGGCGAAGCAATACTTGAAGATGTTGTACAATTGTCCAAGATATCCAAAAATCATACGGCTCAAAAGTTTTCATGTGACCTTGAAAGTTTAGGGTATATGGTTTGAGCGTCATTAAAGCTTATAGACTGCAAACTGCTGTCGCGCAAAGTCATTATTACCCTAGGGTTTAGTACCTCATAATTAAAACTACAAAAAAGGTGCACCCCATCAAGATCTCCATCTGCTAGTAACTGAGCTAGTCTTGTTGTGCTATCTATGTGCATAAGAGGGTGTCGTTCTGAAATGTCCATATACCACTTCCCAATTTATAAATTACTTCTATTATATGCTAAAAACTCGACTCAATATAAAACCAGTTGGGTATGAGCTGTCATAGGAAAGAAGCATAAGTTTTTGAAAAATACTACTTGGTGTAAGGCGGTCACATTTATCAACATAACGTGACCTGTTCAGAATGTGTATTGACTGAGGCGTTCTGTCTAAATTGAGGTAAGCGCTCATCCTTGATGAACCATCTAACCATCTTGATGCGCAAGCATGATGTTTACTCCGAACAGAAAAGTGCCGAGTTACAAGCAGTAGAGCGAAAACTAGCAAGCGTTGATAAGCAGAGAAAAAAGTTGGAAATGCAAGCTCAGAGAAACCGTGAAAAGGCAGATCATCATGATTTTTCCCGAGAATCAGGAATTCAGATACAAGTCACTTTGTAACTTGTCTAGGATGCCTAGCGGAACATAAATGGGGTAACTGTAAACCTTTTTGACTAAGTTTATTTAACTTGAAAGCGTCTGCAGAACAAGTAGAAAATTGGTGTTTTATAGAAGCAAACCCTATTTTATTAATAGGGCTTGCTTCTAGGTGTTAGGTTATTGAGAATACGTTTTAGATCGCCACGCATTACGGTCAATATCCAAATCGCGGAATTCATCCGGGTTGAATTGGGGATGTTCTATGCCACTTTTCAGTTTTTTTCGGTAATCTCTCAACAGACGCATTGCTGTAGGGAACAGCATTATCAGGACGAGTAAGTTCACAATAGCTAGCATACCCATCATTGGATCTGAAAAGAAAAATACTGACGTTGCTGTTGGAGCTACTGCCCCAATGAATACGATAGCAATAACTGAAATTCGTAGGATATGTAACGCCAGCTTGCTTTTCGATATAAAGGTCAGTGCATTTTCTCCCAAGTAGTAATTGTAGATAATGGAACTGAATGAGAATAAAAGAATCGTCCCCGTCAGATAGTACTGAGCCCACTCACCTAGATGAGACACCAATGATTGTTGTGTAAGGATTGCACCATCAGCAACTGTCTCACCCGGCACATATACATCACCAAGTAAAATTACGAAAGCCGTGCAACTGCATACAATGATGGTATCAATGAACACAGACAGAGACTGAGTTATTCCTTGGCTAATCGGGTGCGTTACATCCGCTGTTGCGGCAACATTTGGTGCAGAGCCAAGGCCTGCCTCATTAGAGAATAGTCCTCGTCGGAGACCGTTCGCAACCGCTGCTCCCATCCCACCACTTACTACTTCCTCAATACCAAAAGCGTTTTTAACGATTGTTGCAATTACCGCCGGAAGATCAGAAATATTCATAATGATTATGAGTAAAGCAATACCAATATATGCAATTGCCATTATTGGAACAATGACGTCTGTCGTTTTGGCGATACGATGGATACCACCGTATATAATAAAGCTCACTATAATCGCAAGAAATACTCCGGTATAGATACGATCGATACCTAGACTATCTGCAACTGCTCCTGCAACTGTATTACCCTGAAATGCGCTGAAGCCGATGGCAAAAGATGCAATCAAACATATAGAGTAGACATAAGCTAGCCATTTGTAATCTTTTCCAAGACCATGAATAATCGTCCTTGCAGGACCGCCACGGAAAACATCACCGTCTACTCGCTTATAAAGCTGAGCGAGTGAGCACTCTACTAAGCTCGTCGCCATTCCGATCAGCGCAACAGCCCACATCCAAAATACCGCACCAGGTCCACCTAATGTGATAGCAACGGCAACACCTGCAATGTTTCCGCCACCAACACGACCGCCTATCGACAATAAAAGAGCTTCTCGACCAGAGATCGCATTCTGATCCGAAGTTTGGTTTTTAGTTAGTAACACACGGAACATGCGTTTGAAGAACCTGAACTGAACAAAGTCAGTTGCGATTGTGAAGAAGAGACCGAATATTATAAGGAATGGAATAAGTGACCAACCCCATGTGAGATCTCCGATTAATCCAAAAAAGGATTCTAGTATTTGCATCAGTATATCCTTGATATATTAATAATTTTATCTACTCATGCTCTCGTTCTAAATAATATGTAGTTTTAATTTTATTATATTTTTTATTGATTTAATTTGTTCTTAATTTTCTCCTCGTTGATTGAGTGTGTTTTCCTTTTTGATTAACTTAAAATTAACAAGTGAAGCAACGCTCTCACCAAAATTCCTAATAATATTCCTGGTATTGCATATTTAAATAGTCGTACAAAACGATAGCTTAAACCTAAGAATATACCTACACCCGGTAAGTCGAATGTATTAACCAGAAATCCGGCGGAGGTATTTATCTGCGTAGCGGACATATTGCCTTGTTGAATCAAATCGGTCGCAACACCTAAATAAGCAGTCCCTCCACCTAGGTATTTTGCCAGAGTGGGCATAACAAACATGGAAGATATATCGACGGCGTTCAACAGAGGCAATAATGTTTGCTCTAGAACTGTAACGGCTCCAGCGGCTTTGAGGATGCCGACAATAGTAATTGACAAAGTTAGCATTGGAATAGCACCTACAGCTAATCGAATTGCGTCAATGCCGGCATCATTAATCACCTTTATTAAACTACTTTGGGGCGAACTGTCATTTGATTCTTGGTCTGAAGAATGGCTGTCTTTATCTGATAAATTTCGTCCTGAAAGATACCAAGTCAATGAAGATGCACATAATCCACCGATGATAGAAATGACAATTGCCGCCGTCCAGTTGAGGCCTAAAGGGATCATTGGATAGAGAATATTGCCTTGCGCCATTGCTAATAGCATCGCCAAGGTTGCGGCTAAGTGTCGGTCTGATACACCTCGACTTTGCATAATAGACAACGTAGCAAGTGGAGCCGCGAAACTGATAAAGTTCATCTGAAGTAAGGCGAAGGTGCTCATTCCGGTTAAGCCAAATGGCTTAAAAATTGGAGTCAGCTTCTTAACAATGATATCCATTATCCCCTTTGTTTCCAGTACTTTCATGATACACAGCATGACTATCATGACAGGGAGAAGCGTATAGAGCGCGATATCAACAGAGAACCGACCTGAAGACAGAATAATTTCAATGAATGACATGCTGGATTCCTGAAAGATACCTTTAGCGTTAAAAGTAGGGGTTTATTAAAGATGTGTTTATTTGATGGCGAAAATAGCATCTACCTGGAGAATCATGCTAAAAGGCAGTGAATTCGCACCCATAACAGAGCGGGTGTGATAGCCCCTTTCGCCTAAAACTTCGACCAGTAAATCAGAGCAACCGTTCACAACTTTGGCATGGTCAACGAAGCTATCGCTGGCATTGACCATACCAAATAATTTAACGACCGAATCAATACGTGATAAATCACCTAATACATCTTTAGCAACGGCCAGTATTTGTAACCCCACATTGCGCCCAGCTAAATAACCTTCCTGAACGGTAAGATCGTTACCCAAAGTTCCTGCTATAAATTGCCCATCTTCACTTCTTGGTCCTTGCCCAGATAAATAAAGCATATTTCCAACTAAACGAGCGGGTTGATATTGACCTGCCGGTTTAGGAGCTGAGGGTAAAATAATATTAAGTGATTCAAGTGTTTTCTCTGGTGATATTGGCATACCAATCTTCTCAATCATTAGTGAATGTTATTTGATCAGCTAAGCAATCGTGCGCTGCCTGACACTTTGATCCCAGAGCCAATTTGAGATGAAATCTCAGCGGTTAAGCATGAAGGCATACCCATATCTTCCCCTTGATAAATCACGATAGATCCCCGATGAGGCCAAGTGATATCTCTGAGATATCCAGAAAGTGCTGCTGCCGCCGCTCCAGTTGCAGGGTCTTCAAATACTCCTCCTACAGGAAACGGATTTCGTGAGTGGAATACTTGATTCTGCTCAGCGTAAATCAGGTTGAATGTCACCAGCTTTTCTCGAAGAGATAATTGACGACCATCTTCTTGGTTATACTGCATCGCTTGCAATGTTTGTCTGTCTTTTAAGGCAAGGATCAAGTGATCTCCACCGCCATGAGCTATCGCAGGTGGAATTCGTAGATCAAGGTTTGCCTCACTGAGTCCAAATAAAGCGAGGGCTTCAGCGAGTAATTCCTTACCAATTGGGCGGCTATGAGTAGGTGGAGAGATAAATGAAGCCCCCCAGTCCTGCTCAGAGAAGTAGCCTTCGACACTGATTTGCGCGTGATTGAGTGTTAAGTGAAAGGTTCCAGGCCCAAATTCTCGCGCAAGAGCGGAGCCGAGCGCAATGGTTGCATGGCCGCAAAAGTCTACTTCAACTTCTGGTGAAAAATACCGAACTCGCCAACCTGTATCGTTAGGAGCTGCAAATACAGTTTCCGAATAACCAATCTCTGCGGCCAATGTTTGCATGGTTTTGGTGTCAGGCATCAATTCACATAGAACAACGCCGGCGGGATTTCCCCCTTCTGAACCGTTTGAGAATGCAGCAATGCGCTGAATATTCATAATATTTTTCTCCGAAATTAGGGAATTACAAAGATATGCCAATATATCAACGGGTAAGTGGTTCAAAGGAAGCCACTAAGTCTATTTCAACCAAAGCATCTTCAAGAGCCAGTTGAGAGATAACGGTAGAACGAGTTGGCAAATGGTCGCCAAATGCGCGGGCAAATGCGGCATCAAATTTCTGAAAATTATTTCGCTCGGTAATCCATACACCGGCTTTTACGACGTTTTCTGGCCCCAAATTATATTCAGCTAGGACCTTAAACTGATGAGCAAGAATTAAAGCTGTCTGCTCTTCAACATCACCTTGGATTTTGCCGTTGCTATCGAACGCAAGCTGGCCGGATAAGAACAGTAATGAGCCTGATTTTATTGCTGGGGAAAGGTGTGGCATATTGAGATCTCCTTTGATTATCTTCTGGGGATGATTGTGTCAACATGCACTGTGGGAGGCAATATCTTAAATTTGCACAATACTCATGCATTATTTGCATGAATCATACTTTAAAGTAGCACTAACTATTTCCATGGTGCTGGCTGAAATAGCTGTGAAATCCATTCACCAAATGCGTCTGTGCGAGCTGATACATAGTGACGCGACGCTCGAACCAGATAAATTCCTCCATCACTATCAAAATGCCATTGCGGCATTAGTTGCACTAAGGTCCCTGTATGTATGTCTTGAGCAACAAGCCACTCTCCGGCGCCAAGTATTCCAATGCCAGCCCGTGCCGCTTCTAGCATGGCGATACTATCGTTAGTGACTAAGGTTCCGTTGGTACGAACCATAGCTAGTTGCTGTCTATCGGAAAGGCGCCATATTGGGTAGGAGTGAAGACTTGGGTTACCGATACAGTTGTGCTCAAGTAGTTGGTCTGGCTCTAGAGGCGTTCCATGCTGTTGCAAATAATTAGGTGACGCAACGAGAATTCGTTTATGACTGGTCAGCTTACGTGCAACGAGACGACTGTCGGTTAGATGCCCAATTCGAATAGCAGCATCAAATCCACCTTCAATAAGATCGACATAATCATCGCTATAGTTAATATCCAGTTCTAGCTTTGGATATTTCGCCATAAATTCAGGAATTCTCGGTGCTAACCACAAACGGCCCATCGTGGCTGGAAATGCTAGTTTTAGTCTCCCACTCAGATTACTCGCTTTTTCAGTCGCTTCTTCTTGCGCTTCCTCTATAAGGTCAGTCGCTACCCTATATTTATCAGCGAGACGTTTGCCTGTATCCGTTAGTTGAACTTGACGTGTCGTGCGTTCAACCAGACGAACACCAAGGCGGGCCTCCAATGAAGCGATACGTTTAGAAATAATGGTAGGATGTCGTCCAATTGCTTTTCCGGCTGCGGCAAAAGTTCCGTTAGCAGCAACGGCTAGCAGTGCCGCAATTTCATCAATATGTTGGCTGTTTATTTTCATCAGAAATAGGGGTTCCTACGGTCAAGTAAACACAAGCAACGTTATACAGTATCAGCTAATGTTCTAACAATTAACAATTAACAATTAACAATTTAACTCCCCGTTTTTTGACCAGTAGCCCCTAGTGCTTTGCAATTGCATCGCACGACTCAGGATCTGGGCTGTAAAACTTGGGTTGAATGCGGACTACTATGGTACTTATTCCATACGTCACACCAAAGCTCTTATCACCCACCACCACAGCGAGTCAGTATGCCTATTGGCTGGCTAACGCAATCTTTAACTGTCGAACCGTTGGGTAAAATTAATGCTCAATCTAAATGTGCTACAGGGTTCAATAAGCCAGAGCATTGGTAGGTTTATATGATTGTGCAACGACATAAATATTGGGAATTGGATTACAGTTTCATGAATATCTGAGCGTTACAACTTTAAAAAACTAGACTTCGGTCATTATTTAATTCACGCTTTGAAATTATATTTACGGTACTTTTCGCTTGTTCCATTTGGAACTGAACATGACACTATAAAAAGGTTTCCAATGTTTAAGAAACTGTCACTTAAAAACAAACTCGCGATTTCAGCGAGTACTGCCATTATAGTCGGGGGACTGCTGGTAGAAGCAGTTTCATTTAACGCTTCGCTAAGTCGCATGGATGCAGAGGTTGAACAGCGCCTTGAGAGTACAACAGCATCTTACAATCAATACGTGGCTGACTGGTTACTATCAAAAGAGCGTGCGTTGACTTCGCTGTCTCAAGAGGTAGATAAAGCCGCAATCGTTACGCACCTAAAACAAATTAGTCACTCGGCTGCTTTCGACAACGTATTCTTGGCTTATCCAGACGGTAGTCAAGAAAATGCGAATGGCGTTATACTACCGCCAGGGAATGATGATCCGCGTAAGTGGGGTTGGTACATCAATGCTGTCGCAGACCCAAACAAAGTCTTTATGGATAACCCAACAGTTGCCGCTGCTACTGGCGCAAACGTTGTTTCACTGGGTAAGGCGCTCAATCTACATGGTCAGCAAGTGGTACTGGGTGCGGATGTTGAGATCACCGATATTCTTAACAGCATGGACAAAGTGATCCTTCCAGGTGACGGCTACATGTTCATTGCCAATGAGAAGGGCAATATTTTTACCCATAAAGAGACTAAGCTTCTCAACCAACCCGTTAGTCAGCTAGGGTTGGAATTCAAGACCATCCAAAGCGCTTCACGCAGTGGCAATGATGAGTCTATTTCAATCGCAGGTGAAGAGTATGTTCTGTACGCTCAAAAAATTGATGGAACAGCACTAACAACAGTAACCATTATCAACTACGGTTCTTTGGTTGCGCCTTTATTTGATGCGGTATGGGGTCAAGTGTTAGCAACAGCAATCGTGGTTGTCATTTGTACTCTGCTGTTCAACCTGCTATGTAGCATCCTGTTTAGACCGTTAAACAACGTTTCTCAAGCGCTGGAGCAGATCGCCAATGGTAGTGGTGATCTTACTCAGCGTATTGAACTGGAGAGTGGCGATGAAGTAGGCCGCCTGGCAAACAACTTCAATACCTTTGTGGGTAGTCTGCAAAAATTGATTGGTCATATTCGTGAGCAAGCACACCTCATCAATGAGCAGTCAGACAACAACACGCAGCGGTCGAACAACGCCGTTTCTGAGATCCATCAGCAGCAGCAAGAGATCACAATGGTCGCAACAGCGGTAACAGAGTTAGCGAGTGCTACCCGTGAAATCGCCTCTCATGCTGAACAAACCGCCAACGCGGCTCAGGATTCAACCGCGAGTACGAACAACGGTCAGTCTTTGGTTCAACGCACTAAGGGTTCTATCAACAGTCTTGCGACGGAGCTTGCCGAAGCAAGCTCCGTTATCAGTGAGTTGGATCGCCACGCGCAAGAGATTTCTACCGTCCTTTCGACCATTCAAGGTATTGCAGAGCAAACAAACCTACTAGCCCTTAACGCGGCAATCGAAGCAGCACGCGCTGGTGAGCAAGGTCGCGGTTTTGCCGTGGTAGCGGATGAAGTTCGAGTACTGTCACAGCGTACTCATGCGTCCACAGAAGAGATCAAAGCGACGATTGATATTCTTCAGCATACTACAACACGAGCGGTGAGTTTAATGGATAGTAGCTCTAACTTGGCAAACACGTCGGTATCAGACGCAGACCAAGCAACGAATGCGTTGAGTGAAATTCATGAAGCGGTTTCGTTGATCAGTGATATGGCAACACAGATTGCGACAGCAGCGGAAGAGCAGACACACGTAACAGGTGAGATCACGCAAAACATCACCTCTATTAAAGATGTGGCCGATGAGCTTGTCATCAGTACTCAAGAAAGCTCGCAAGAGTCAACCAAGCTGAAACTACAAGCGCAAGAACTAACGGACAAGGTGGCAACGTTTAAACTTTCGTAGTGATAGTCAGTGTGAAAAACGGCGAGGCTTAGAACCTCGCCGATTTTTTAACGGAGGTATTGCTTATGATGCGCATGAACAAGCCCGTAACAGAACAATCACGCCTAACTTGGGTTTGATAGTTGAAAAGGTTGTGCCCGTGTCTGATATTGGCATAAGGGAGGCGAAGTGTTCTAGGACAAGTTGCCGTTTTCATTCGGAAGTACCTTCGCTAACGCCATGTAGAGTTCTTGGATAGATACATCCATTTGCGGAGAATTAATAGAGTTCGCAAAAGCGATGCCATCGTAACCAATTTTGATTTCTACAATTTCGCTGACACCATTTTGCTTGCAAAGGTCAATTTCGGATGCCTTGATTTTGCGTGACGCATTGGTGATATCCGGCGAGTTTTCACCAACTCCAGCACAAAACAATTTTAAACCACCACCAGACCCAGTAGATTCGATTTTAGGCACAGAGAAGCTGGTTGATTTACCAAATCGTTCCGCGACAACGGTAGCAAAAGGATAGACAGTAGATGAGCCGACGATGCTTATCTGATCTCTGGCAAAGGTATACGGCGAAGCCAATATGACACTGGTTGCCAAGATTGATCCAAGTACAACCTTACGCATGATAGTCTCCTTACTTTGCGTACTGCTTTTAAAGTAGTCGCGGTAGGAGCTATCAGCCACAAGCTGTCTAGGATGGTAACCAAATATTCATAAAGAACAATAGGCGACGGAGACCGCCGCCTTATTGAGAAATCGTGCTACAGTGCTTTGACAGTCGGGAAGTCAATCTCTGTACCCAAAACTTCATTGATGTAATTCGTCAGGGTATTCAGCGCAACGTGACCAACAATCTCAAGGATTTCGGCATCTGAATATCCGGCGTCACGGATAGTGTGAACGTCAGTGTCTGAAACTTGACCACGGTTTTTAGTTATTTTTACTGCGAAATCTACTGCAGCTGCAGCTTTGGGATCGCTTGATGAACCGCGTCGATTAGCTTCAACTTCTTCAGCACTCAATTTGGCTAAATTGGTACCAAGATAGTTGTGTGCTGCCAGACAATATCCACAACCATTGATTTCAGCAACGGCCAAGGCAATGCGCTCGCGAGTTGGAGCGTCTACAGAACCGTTTCCAAGTGCACCGTTAAGGCTCAGATAGCCTTCAAGGGTTTGTGGACTGTTGCTAATTAGTCGAAACATGTTGGGTACTGCTCCCAACATATTGTTAACCGCTTGAAGATAAGCTTTTGACGCTTCCGGCGCTGCGTCGATTGATGCCGGAGTAGGAATTCGAGACATGTTATTCTCCTAAGTTATGTTGAGGCTTTTATGTTGTTTCGTTATTCAATATACAATTAACCAAGACTGGAATAATTGGACAATTTGATAATTGTTTATTACAAATAATGAAATAATGAGGTTTTGATTTCTCGGTAATGTGTAATGGATAAACTGGAGACAATGCGAGTTTTTGTCGAAGCAGCGGAATGCCAAAGCTTCGTTGCGGCTAGCCGGAATCTGGATCTGTCGCCACCAACTGTTACGCGCTCGATCGCCCAGCTCGAACACACTTTAGGTGTTCGCCTGTTCTATCGAACTACCCGGCACGTTCGACTCACTGATTCTGGTATGCGCTTTTTCGTCGATGCCAAACGTATCCTGGAAGATCTGGAACAAGCTGAAGCTGCCGCATCAGGAAGTTATGTTACTCCCAAAGGTGTATTGTCTGTCACAGCGCCTGTTTTGTTTGGCCAAAAATACATAGCTCCAATTCTGACTGAATATCTCCAGCACAACCCTGAAGTAGAGGTACGGGCTACGTTCTATGATCGTGTTGGAAATCTACTAGACGAAGACTTGGATGTAGCAATCCGAATTGGGCATCTCAAAGACTCGAGCATGTTTGCCGTTCAGGTCGGGAGTATCCAGCGGATTGTCTGTGGGTCGCCTGAATACTTGGACAAACATGGTACGCCGGAAAGCCCCGCAGACCTTCTAAACCACGAAATAATACTTGCATCCACAGTTGAGCCTTCAACAACTTGGCAGTTTGAATCATCCAAAGAGAAACTATCTGTGAAGGTTTTCCCTCGTCTGCATTGCAACCAAAACGGAGTAGCTATTGAGGCAGCTAAGCAGGGGTTCGGCATTACACGTTTAATGTCTTACCAAGTTGGTGAGGAACTTCAAGCTGGAACTTTGAAGCGAGTCTTACGCGAGTATGAATCAGAGCCACTTCCAGTAAGTATTCTTCATCTAGAAGGGCGACAGGCCAACGCCAAGGTCCGAGCATTTATTAATTTGGCGGTCGAGCGTTTGAGGGGAAACCCTTTGATTAATCAGTAAGTCCAATGATTGGATTCAGCTTTAGGAAGAAACCATAGAAACAAGCTGCAGGTTTGAAATTCAAGGAATTTGGCAAAAGTCAGGTATTGCCTTAATTCTTCTTATTCGGGCAATGACAGGTTCGAAAACGTAGTGATTGATACCACCTTCACTCGAGAGAAAAATGTCCAAGTAACAGGCTATGTTTGCAACTGAAACGCGCCATCCTAATGAACACCAAGTTAAGCGGCTTTCTATACCTGAAGCTATCCAAAATTTTCTGATTGAGTACAAACGCTGTCAAACTTTTGTCCATGGGAATTTCAGCACACCCTGATGCAACTTGAAATGACTATTCTGTAGAGAAACAGAGATTATCTTTCTTCTGTAGAGAAACAGAGATTATCTTTCTTCTGGAGAATTCTGGATAAGTTCGTTACATTATTTTTTCATTCGGTATAAGGATTTACTCGAGTATTTATGAAGTTTTGCGACGAAACGTTGGCCCCTCCAATACTGGCATATGCACACAACTATTCTCATGGGGATGTAGAACCCCCTCATACTCATCAGTGCGCTCAGTTTCTACATGCTTTAAACGGTGTTATTCGAGTGGATACGCAATCAGAGTCATGGGTTGTGACAACCAATCAAGGACTCTGGATACCTGCTGGCACCTCACATAGCCTTAGAATTACGGGGGACGTTCGAGTTCGTACGCTTTTTGTTGATCCTATGGCCAGAGCAGACCTTCCCAATACCTGTGTATTATCGAAAGTTTCGTCGTTGCTGACCAGTTTAATTGTTGAGGCCGTATCTCTACCTGATATTCGGATAGCAGGGACGCGAGAAGAACGAATATTTGAACTGTTACTTGATGAATTACGTTTGCTAAACCCCATTGGTTTTTACCTCCCCAATCCAAGAACAGAGGCATTGGTCATGCTCTGCACAAACGTATCAGAGCGTCTTTCACACCCATGGACAGCTTCAGATGCTGCCAAGTATTTGGGCCAAAGTGAAAGAACTGTTTCTCGTCGGTTTCAGCAAGAGCTAGGTCTTACGTTCACAGAATGGCTACGTCAGAAGCGATTACTACATGCGTCTGAACTTTTAGCCAGCGGGTGTAGTGTGTTAGATACTGCATTGGCGATTGGATATGACAGCCCTAGTGCATTTAGCGCGATGTTTAAAAGTCGAACAGGGCTGTCTCCGAGGGAATATTGTCCGATGGTTAATCCATTAGAACACGATTAAAGCGCTAAGTTAGTCTGTAGTAAATTAGAGTAGGCATTCAACAGTGCTTGAAGAGACGCTTTTGTTGCATCTTCTTCAATTGCGACACCAAAAAAGCTCGGGTTAGAAATCGTAGACTGTAGCTGCACATAACAGGCCGCTTTGCTTTGGGTTCGTGAACCGAGTGTATGCTCGTGATAGTCAACGATATTCACCTGCAAACCATATTGTTCCATTAACCCTTTTAGCAACGCAGACATTAGACCATTCCCAGAACCAACACATTTTATCATTTTGTTGTTGTGATGAATTTTGGCTTCAATTTTTTGGCCAAGCTCTGTTGTTTGGCTGTGCATTCGAGTTTTCTTTTATGGCAGGTTCGATGGGGTCAGTTGTAGGTGCTCGTTTCGTTCAGGCAGTTGAAGCTGCTATTGATGCAAATTGTGGATTAGTTTGCTTTTCTGCCAGTGGTGGCGCTCGTATGCAAGAATCTCTGATGTCGTTAATGCAAATGTCAAAAACGAGCGCTGCGTTAAATCGTTTATCCAGTCGAGGCTTGCCTTATATTTCTGTACTAACAGACCAAACATTGGGTGGCGTCTCGGCGAGTCTTGCCATGTTAGGGGATATTAACATTGGCGAGCCGAGGGCAATTATCGGCTTTGCTGGACGTCGCGTTATTGAACAAACCGTTCGAGAGAAATTACCCGAGGACTTTCAGCGGAGTGAGTTTCTCTTAGAGCATGGCGCGATAGACATGATTGTGGATAGGCGTGAGATGCGCAAACGAGTTGGTGGGCTAATAGCTAAAATGACAAATACAACTATTCCGTTAGGTGTATAGCTTATAGGTTCTGTAACGAAACGAGCTAGCTAACTGAATCTATGACATGATCAGGAAGACCATCGTTAGGCTTGGTTAGATGGCCAACGTTGGTGTTGTTGATGTATACAGGTAACCTGATCATCGCTACACAATAGCCAGCAATGCTATTGCTGGCTATCAATTTTGTTAATAGTAATTACATATTGGCATGAAGATAGGTACGATAACCGCCTATAAGATTGCGAGCTTTGTAGCCATTGTTAACTAACTGACGATAAGCAACGTTACCACGTAACCCAACTTGACAGTAAATCACAATCTCTTTGTCTTTTGGTAGCTCGTCCATTCGGTGACGTAATTGATCGACAGGGATGTTGATTGCACCTTCAAGATATCCTACCGACTCAAGTTCACCTGGGTTACGTACATCGAGTAACACTTGGTCATCAGTCAGTGAATCCATTTCATCATAGTGAATTGCTGTAGCATCACCTTTAATGATGTTGTTGGCGACAAACGCAGCCTGGTTGATGACGTCTTTTGCACTTCCGTAAGGAGGCGCGTAAGTCAACTCCAGATGTTGCAGTTGTTCGACCGTCATGCCAGCTCGTTGAGCCACGGCCATAACGTCGATACGTTTATCAATACCGTCTTTACCGACTGCTTGAGCACCTAAAATCTTGCCCGATGTTGGATCAAACAACATTTTAAATGAAACGACTTCTGCACCAGGGTAGTAACTCGCGTGGCTTGCTGTATGGACGTAGACTTTTTCATAGTCAATACCAGCACGATTTAGCTGTTTCTCATTTTTACCTGTTGAAGCAACTGCCAGATCGAAGATCTTACAAATTGCCGTCCCCTGTGTACCTTGGTAAGTCTCACTGCGACCTAACATGTTATCTGCAGCCATGCGGCCTTGACGGTTTGCAGGGCCAGCTAGCGGCACCAATGTTGGCTCGCCAGTGACAAAATCTTTTTCTTCTACTGCATCACCAACTGCATAAATCGACGGATCGCTGGTTTGCATGTATTCATTGGTAGAGATACCACCTAGGGCACCGATTTCTAAGCCAGCTTCTTGGGCAAGCTTGGTTTCAGGACGAACACCAATCGCCATGATGAGAATGTCAGTCGTTAACTTCTCACCATTATTAAGTGTTAGCTCCAGTTCACCTTCTAAGTGTTGGTGCTTTTCACTTTCACCGGAGTCAAAGCTGGCAACATGTTCGTTAGGTACGAACTGGACGGACTCAAGTGCAACGCCAAGTTTAAGGTCGATGCCTTTACTGCGGATCTCCGCGTGAGCAAATCCTGCCATTTCGCGGTCGACAGGCGTCATGACCTGATCAGCCATCTCGATAAGCGTGGTTTTGATGCCTAACTGGTGGAATGCTTCCATCATCTCTAAACCAATGAAGCCACCACCTACAACGGTCGCATGTTCAGGTTTGTTCATTTGGATCGTCTCAATGATTCGATCCATGTCTGGGATATTGCGTAGAGAATGAGTAAGAGGGTTATCGAGTCCAGGAATTGGCGGAACGATTGGTCCTGCGCCCGGGCTAAGCAGTAAGAAGTCGTAAGACTCTGCGTACTCTGAGCCATCAAGAAGATTCTTTACGATAACCGTCTTGTCCTGGCGGTTTACCGAGACCACTTCATTCATGACGCGAACATCAACATTAAAGCGTGCTAAGAAACTATCTGGCGTTTGTAGTAAGAGTTTGCTGCGTTCTTCGATATCGCCACCAATGTGGTAGGGCAGGCCACAGTTCGCAAATGAAACGAATGGACCACGCTCAAACATGATAATCTCTGCGTCTTCACTTAGACGACGAGCTCGCGCTGCTGCAGATGCGCCACCAGCGACACCACCGACGATTAAAATCTTAGTCATTATTAACTCCAAGTTTTAGGATGAGCTGACATACATTGTAGTGCCAGCTCGAATCATCTAGGTTATCTAAAACCTAATTTTTTTAAAAAATAAGCGGCAGGACAAATTCCGGTATACGCACTCTGAATTAGGTTAGCGCCAATAAACACAGTGAACCAAATGAAGTTACTGTGGACGAATACGGTGAGCAATACGGAAACTAAAATCATAGTACCAGCAAATACTCTTACAGCATTTTCTAACGTCATAACTCTTCTCCTTAAAACTGTTCAACTGAAACAGTCGTCCTTTAATAATGTCACTATAATTACCTAAATTAGAAATGTCTAATGTTAATTTGACTAAATTCATTAAATCTAATTTAGTGTTGACTAAACACTGTTGTTTAGTAATATCTAATTTAGTTGTTAATGTAGAGGTGAGTCATGAGCTATACAGCAATGGACGTAGCGGCGATGAAAGGCAGCGCAAATGAAGCCGCAGATCTACTTAAAGTGATGGCGCATCCGGAAAGATTGATGGTCTTGTGCCAGTTAACCCAAGGTGAGGTTGGTGTTGGGGAGTTGCAAAAACAATCATTCCTCAGTCAGTCCGCCTTCTCGCAACATTTAACGGTGTTGCGTAAACACAATTTAATCAGTGCTCGGAAGTCGTCACAACAGGTATTTTACTCGTTGTCTGAACCGAGAGTTGAGTCATTAATTAAAGCACTGCATGGTGTATTTTGTAATCAAGAAATCTAACCGCCGTGCAGTGATTAACTGTCTATAAATCAAAATGTTTTTTAATATCTATAGAGGTAAATAATGTTAGACGTCATTCCATGGGAATCGTTGTTTGGTGGCATGTTATTGGGAATTTCTGCCACGGTTTTGTTGTTAGTTAACGGTAAAATTGCCGGTATCAGTGGAATTATGAATGGCATTATGTCACCGAAAAAAGGGGATTATTCATGGCGACTTCTGTTTGCAGTCGGCATGATCGTCGGTGGCTTTGTGAGTGTTTTATTACTCGGCGTAGCCGTGCCTAACACAGCAAACCTTTCGATAGGTTTGGTATTAGCGGCAGGCTTACTTGTTGGTATTGGAACCAGACTAGGTAACGGATGTACCAGTGGCCATGGCATTTGTGGCATGGGGCGTTTGTCTAAGCGCTCTATCGTTGCAACCTGTGTATTTATGGTCGTTGCCGGATTGACCGTTTTTGTTCGCCTTCACCTAGTTTAAGAGAGATTCCATGAACAAGACTATTTTTCGACTTACTGCGCTTGTGAGCGGTGTTTTATTTGGTATGGGTATGGCCATTTCTGGCATGATTGATCCCGCGAAAGTTATTGGATTTTTGAATATTTCTGGAAATTGGGACCCAAGTTTGGCTTTTGTGATGGGCGGCGCACTGGCAGTGTTTATGCCAAGCTATTTTTTACTTATCAAGCCGAGAAAACAATCAGTTAGTGGTGCAGAAATGTGTACACCGACAAACACAAAGATCGATGCTCGATTATTATCTGGTGCCGCGATTTTTGGCTTAGGCTGGGGATTGGCTGGCATTTGTCCGGGTCCTGCCGTGGCGAGTTTGGCATTAGGTAACGTCAGTATTATTTTGTTCTTTGTTGCGATGCTGGCAGGCTCAATGTTTGCGAAATTGGTCATCAATGCTCGCGAAGAGAAGATGAAAACAGCCAAAGCATAAATTATGTAATCTAAATTGGAGGGAAAAGGATGCCCGGAAATAAAAAGCGAAGCTTTGTTCAGTCTGTAATGAACAGCTTTTTCCCTCCGATCATGATCCTACTGGCCTTTATGGTCGGCGCGGCGGCGTTGTGGCTCACGCCAAAGGAAGAAGATCCTCAGATTGTGGTACCCATGGCCGACGTTTTGGTATCCGCGCCGGGGTTGAGTGCTTCACAAGTCGAAAATCAAATCACCGAACCGTTAGAGAAGCTTGTCAGCCAGATCGATGGTGTGGAATACGTTTATTCCTCGTCGATGGAAGGGGCCGCGCAAGTCATAGTTCGTTTTTATGTGGGTGAAAATCGCGAAGACGCGTTAGTTAAGCTCTACAACAAACTTTACTCCAATCAAGATAAAGTCCCATCGTCTGTAGCCAGTTGGTTAGTCAAGCCAGTCGAAATCGATGACGTGCCTATCGTCGTTGCAGCGCTTTATTCGACGGACCCTTCGACGCTCGATCGTCATCAATTAAGAAGAATCGCAGATCAAGCGACTTTGGGCATTAAATCACTTGATGCGACCAACAAAGTCGAAGTCATTGGCGGAGAACCAAGAAAAGTTCAGATTGAACTTGATACTGTCGCGATGGCGAACTTTAAAGTCACTATCGACGATCTTGAACAGGCAATCCAATACAGTAATGCGAAAACCCAGGGTAAAAATATCCAGGTTAGCGGACGTAATTTCACTTTAGAATCCGGGCAGTTCCTCACCAGTGCGAAGGACGTTGGTGATCTCGTGATCGCGGTGCTCAATGGTAAGCCAGTGTATCTAAAAGATGTGGCAAGAATCTACGATGGAGCAGGTGAGGCAACGTCAGATACTTGGTACAGAGACAAACATAGCGATCAAGCCCTCCCTGCCGTCTTTATTTCGGTCGCCAAGCAAAAAGGTTCCAATGCGGTTCATGTAGCACAAGCGGTGAATGACAAATTAGCTCAGCTTGAATCTGATCAGTTCCCACCCCAAGTTAAGGTCGCGATCATTCGTGACTACGGCGAAACCGCGAATGCCAAAGTGAATAACTTGGTTTCCAGTCTCGGCGTTTCCATTCTGACCGTTGTGGTTTTTGTCGGCCTGTTCCTTGACTGGCGAAGTGCATTAGTTGTCGGCATTGCGATTCCAATCAGTTACGGCGCAGCACTGGGGATGGACTTGCTTTTTGGTTACTCCATAAACCGCGTGACGTTGTTCGCGTTGATCTTAGCGCTTGGTTTGATCGTTGACGATCCAATCGCCAGTATCGACAACATCGAACGTTACTTGAAACGTAAAGATTTAGGCCGTACTAAAGCGATTGTGCTGGCGATGGCAGAAATTCGTAGCGCGTTATTGATGTCTACAGTGGCGATTGTCATTGTGTTTACACCAATGTTTTTTATCACCGGCATGATGGGTCCCTACATGGCACCGCTCGCGTTCAACGTGCCAATTAGTGTGATGTTCAGTACCGTTGTCGCCTTTATGATCACGCCTTGGTTGGCGAAGAAAATACTTACTGGCGCTCAGGACAGCGGTCATTATGATATCCAATCGTCAACCATGTATCGTTTGTACCGTGGAGTGCTGATCCCGTTATTGGAAAGTCGTAAAAAAGCCTGGGCTTTCCTCGGGTTAGTCGCAATTTTGTTTGCACTCGCCGCGTTGTTGCCTGCATTACGTTTGGTGCCACTCAAACTGCTGCCATACGACAACAAAAATGAATTCCAGCTAGTGTTAAACCTGCCAGAGACGTCAAGCTTTGTAGATAGTTCCAATGCGTTATCCAGTTTTGCTGACTACCTGATGACAGTTCCGGAAGTAACCAGTGTGTCTGGTTTTGCAGGGACCGCTTCACCAATGGATTTTAACGGTATGGTGCGCCACTACTTTTTGCGCAGTGAGCCATACCAAGGTGAATTACGCATTGTATTGGCAGCGAAAAAACATCGTTCAATGCAATCTCATGAAATTGTCACTAGGTTACGAAGTGATTTAGAACAGATAGCAAAACGCTTTAACGCAAACATTCAATTAGTAGAGGTACCGCCAGGTCCTCCGGTTATCTCGACCATTACGGCTGAAGTTTACGGCGACGAAACCACCTCTTATGAGGAGTTGATGCTTCAGGCAGACAAAGTAGCGGATCGCTTGCGCAAGGAGCAATTGGTATCTGAGGTTGATACGAGTGTACAAGGCGATTTAGAAACATGGCAATTTGTGGTTGATCAGGAAAAAGCCGCACTGTCCGGGGTCTCAGTAGCGGAGGTGAATAACACGTTGATCACCGCAGCGAATGCCAAAACCCTTGGCTATATTGCTGATCGCAGGGAGTTGAACCCGCTACCGATTGAAGTTCAACTGCGTCGTGAAGACCGAGACGATTTAAACCGATTAGAACAACTGTATGTTCGCGGCAGACCGGGCATTGCAAAAATGGAAATGGGCGGTGCCGTTGTGGATGCCCCTCAACCCATTGTTCAGCTCTCAGAAATTGGTCAATTTGTTAAGCGCGCGGCAGATAAACCGATATTCCATAAAAACCTTAATCCGGTCGTTTATGTGTATGCAGAGGTAGTAGGGCGCGTGCCTGGTGAGATCATCGCTGACGTCATAGCGGATCAAGATACTGATCATATAAGTGATGCAAATGTTCACTGGCAGGATCGCACTTACTTAAACAATGGTGCTGGCGTTGCTTGGAGTGTTCCGGAGAATATTACTGTTGTCTGGAGTGGTGAAGGTGAATGGAAGATTACGGTGGATGTATTCCGCGACCTTGGTATTGCTTATGGTGCTGCGTTATTAGGCGTATTCGTGGTTATGTTGATTCAGACGGGTTTGCCTGCTGTATCTGGGATCATCATGTTGGCCATTCCTTTGACGGTTATCGGTATCATGCCAGGCTTCTGGATATTGAATGTCTTAAGCAACGACATTGGCAACTACCCGAATCCTGCATTGTTTACTGCAACCGCGATGATCGGGATGATCGCACTAGCGGGTATCGTTGTACGTAACTCACTGGTGCTTATCGAGTTTATTCAACAATCACTGCAAGCGGGTCGTAGCTTACATGATGCATTAATTGAATCTGGTGTGGTTCGTATGAGGCCGATATTACTCACCGCAGGAACTACTCTGTTAGGAAACATCATTATTACCCTCGATCCGATTTTTAATGGGCTCGCGTGGGCTATCATATTTGGTATTGCTGCTTCAACGGTATTTACTCTTCTCGTCGTTCCAGTAGTGTATAACCTCGCATACCAGAATACAGAAGGACATGGATTGCCTCAGATGGAGGAAGAACAATGAAATTAGATAACAAATTGCTGGGCATCATTTTAATAATCGTGCTCGCGCTTCTTTTTCTCTATATGGCTGGTTTTTTCTCCGAAAAGTTACCCACTGAGCATTCCGCGAAAACCAACGTGATTGATGTCAACTCAGTACAAACCCATGAGATGATGTTGACCAGTGAACCAGTTGTCCGGGAGTTTCCTGGCGTTGTGGTTGCCGATCAGCAAGCTGATATTGCCGCGCGACTGACGGCCTCTGTCGTTGAGGTTTTGGTTAAAGTGGGTGATAACGTTAAGCAAGGAGACGTATTAGCGCGATTAGAAAGTGATGATTTGGATGCGCGAGTCCGTCAGAGCGAGCAGGCGTTGTCGTCTGCACAAGCGCAACTTAACGCCGCTCGGAAAGAGTTCGCACGCGTTAGGACACTGTTGAACCGAAAACTGATACCCCAATCGCAGTACGATCAAGCTGAGAGTACTCTGCAAACGGCGCAAGCTAACTTCAATCGCTCTCAAGCGGCGGTCTCTGAAGCCGAGACCACCTTTGGTTACAGCATTATCACCGCGCCATTCGACGGTTTAATCACCCAGAAACCGATCAACAAAGGAGATACCGCAACGCCCGGGTCACTTTTGCTCTCAATGTACAACCCGGAATCACTCGAAATAGAGGTGAATTTCGCTGAATCAGTCATGCCTTACGTAAACTACGATAAGCAGGTGAACGTGGCATTTCCTTCTTATGATGTGAGCGCTACAGCGACGATCAGAGAAGTCACCCCTTCTGCTGACGCTAATTCGCGGAGTTATACGGTCAAATTGCAATTTGAGTCTCTAACCTCCGTGTATCCAGGAACCTTTGCAAAGGTAGCGTTAACTCTAACAGACGATGTGGTGTTACGCCTCCCGAAAGACGCCGTATATCAGGTCGGGCAACTGGACTATGTGAAGGTGTTGCAAGAAGGTGGTGAAGTAGAGACGCGATTAATTCAATTGGGGGAGTTGGATCGAGTAAGGACGGGGTTGAAGCAGGGCGATGTCGTGATACTCAATCCGAGACAGCTGTAGTTTTTGTTACAACTCAAACGCCCAGTATTTAGCTGGGCGTTTTTTCAAACCGACTAATTTGTAGAAAGTTTTACCACAGTACTCACAGGGCAATGATCACTCAACTGGTAATCCAACACATCTTGAGATTTAAATACCGTTTGTTTTGCTGGTTGCGCTGTTAGATTACCACTCACAATGATGTGGTCGATAACGGATCGGAACTGATGTGTTTTGTTTGGGTTACGATTCGAACGAACTTTACACTCTGCTTGAGTGTCTTTTGTGACTAATTCAGCGTTGGTGCTTGATGCCATTGTCGACCATAACCAGTCACCTTGATAGGCCAGGTTGTGGTTAAAGTCTCCTAAAATGGCATATTTCTCTTGGTTCTTTTCACGCGCAACTATCCACTTTGACAGAGCTTTACCTTGCTGTTTGAGAGTATTACATTCACGACTATTTTTATAAGCGCCACTGCATCCTGCTTTCAAATGAACAGAAAGCAGGTGAATTTCATCATTCGAATTTGGGTATACGACGATATAGCTCGCCAAGCGTAACTTGTTATTGCCTTGAGTAATCGAAAAATCTAGTGGATCTGATACTGAGGTGCCTTCACGTACAGCAAAGCCTGTGTATTGGTTTGTGTCTGAGAACTGCAAGTGTTTATTACTGAACTTAGCTCTGTCAGACAAATAGATGTTGTAGCCGTCACCGACAACTTTTCTAATCGAGGCTTCACTGTCAACTTCTTGAAATGCTAATACATCTGGTTGCAAGTTATCCAGATAGTGATTGAGTTTGATAAAATCGTCATCCGTTCTCGATACTTTTCTTCCGTCTATTGCTAACCATTCAATATTCCAACTGGTTAGGTTGGTTGAATTTTGAGCATGCAAGGAAGAACAAAAAACTAACAAAGCTGTAGCAAAAAGTGATCGCATGTTGGCTTGTTTCACTCCTATTTGAGTAAGTGTTCCTTTGTAACCTTTATCCTATAAGACCTCTAAAAAAAGCAAGTAGATTACGTCCAAATTTTGATATTTTCATCGATTGCTTTGCAATTAAGTGCCTCAGCATTAAGATCGATTTGTTCTTATCCGCTACCCAGTTTTTGTTGATCAAAATCAATGTTTTCGAGTGGTGCTTCTCGTTAAATACGTCACAATATATTGTGTCTAAAGAATAAAAAATAACTCCATATAGTGTGTTTGTGGATAACTCTGTGGGTATGCTGGGGTAAGGAGAAGAAAGTGAAACCAATCGTAATCAAGCGTGACGGCTCAAGAGCTCCGTTCAACAGGGATCGTATTCAAGCAGCAGTTGAAGCCGCGGCGGAAAAGAAAGATAAAGATGTCGCCATTCATGCTCTCAATGTCGCTCTTGCTGTCGAGTTACAGCTAAAAGATCACGATGAAGTTCACATTCATGAGATTCAGGACTTAGTTGAAAACGAGCTTATGCAAGGTCCTTACAAATCTCTGGCGCGCTCTTACATCGAGTACCGCCATGATCGCGATATCGCCCGTGAGAAACAAAGCTTTCTAACGCGTGAAATAGAAGGTCTGATTGAAGAAAGCAATCTAGACCTGATTAATGAAAACGCGAACAAAGATGGCAAAGTTATCCCAACGCAACGCGACTTACTTGCTGGGATCGTAGCGAAGCACTACGCGAAAACTCACATTCTTCCCCGCGATATCGTTCAAGCGCACGAAGTGGGTGACATTCATTACCACGACTTAGATTACGCGCCATTCTTCCCGATGTTTAACTGTATGCTGATCGACCTAAAGGGCATGCTGACACACGGTTTTAAAATGGGTAATGCGGAAATTGACACACCAAAATCGATTTCGACAGCAACCGCAGTCACAGCGCAGATCATTGCACAAGTCGCAAGCCATATTTACGGTGGCACAACGATTAACCGTATTGATGAAGTACTCGCGCCGTACGTAATGACAAGTTACGAGAAACATCTGAAAATTGCCAAAGAGTGGGACATCGCTGAGCCTGAAGAGTTTGCAGAAGCGCGTACAGAGAAAGAGTGTTATGACGCGTTCCAATCGCTTGAGTACGAAGTAAACACCCTGCATACTGCAAACGGACAAACCCCATTTGTGACTTTTGGCTTCGGCTTAGGCACAAGCTGGGCATCTCGTCTGATCCAGAAGTCGATTCTCAAAAACCGTATTGCGGGGCTTGGTAAAAATCGTAAAACTGCCGTGTTTCCAAAACTGGTATTCGGCATTAAAGATGGCCTGAACCACAAGTCTGAAGATCCAAACTACGACATTAAACAACTTGCGCTTGAGTGTGCGTCTAAACGTATGTATCCAGACATTCTCAACTACGACAAAGTGGTTGAAGTAACGGGCTCATTCAAAACACCGATGGGATGCAGAAGCTTCTTAGGTACTTACGAAGAAGAAGGCGAGCTTATCCATGAAGGTCGTAATAACCTTGGTGTTGTGAGCTTAAACCTACCTCGTATCGCGATTCGTGCCAAAGGGAGCGAGAAGAAATTCTATGAGCTACTTGATGATCGCCTTCGTTTGGCGCGCAGAGCGTTAGAAACTCGTATTACCCGCCTGGAAAATGTCAAAGCACGAGTAGCACCAATTCTTTATATGGAAGGAGCGTGTGGTGTTCGTCTGAAAGCCGACGACTCTATAGCCGAGATCTTCAAAAATGGTCGTGCGTCGATTTCACTGGGTTACATCGGTGTTCATGAAACGATCAACGCATTGTTTGGCAATGAAGCGCATGTGTATGACGATGCGGTTTTACGTGAAAAAGCGGTTGAGGTGATCAAACACCTAAAAGACACAGTAAACCAGTGGGCAGAGGAAACAGGTTATGGTTTCAGTTTGTATGCGACACCAAGTGAAAACTTATGCAGCCGTTTCTGCCGTATCGATACTACAGAATTCGGTGTGATCGAAGGAGTGACGGATAAAGGTTACTACACCAACAGCTTCCACTTAGATGTAGAGAAAAAGGTAAACCCGTACGATAAGATTGACTTTGAAATGCCGTACCCAGAAATCTCAAGCGGCGGCTTTATCTGTTACGGTGAATTCCCGAACATGCAGCGTAACGTTGAAGCGTTAGAAAACGTGTGGGACTACAGTTACACCCGAGTTCCGTACTACGGTACTAATACGCCAATTGATGAGTGTTACGAGTGTGGTTACACGGGGGAGTTTGAATGTGCCAGCAAAGGTTTCACCTGCCCAAGCTGTGGTAACCACGATTCAACCAAAGTATCGGTAACCCGCCGTGTTTGTGGTTACCTTGGCAGCCCTGATGCACGTCCGTTTAACTTCGGTAAACAGGAAGAAGTGAAACGCCGAGTGAAACACCTCTGATCAATACTCAAATTGGGATTTTGAAAATCAACCTATAACGGGTTGATTTTCTTTTCTCGCAAACACAATGAGACACGACGATGAACTATCACCAATACTATCCAATCGATGTTGTAAACGGACCCGGTACGCGTTGTACGCTGTTTGTTTCAGGTTGTGTTCACCAGTGCCGGGGTTGTTATAACCAATCGACTTGGCGTGTTGATTCTGGACATGTATTTACGCAAGACTTAGAAGATAAGATCATTGCTGATCTTAATGACATGCGAATTAAGCGTCGAGGATTATCGTTGTCGGGGGGAGATCCGCTTCATCCGGCAAACGTGCCGCATATCCTCAAATTGGTTAAGCGCGTAAGAGAAGAGTGTTCAGGTAAAGATATTTGGGTTTGGACAGGTTACACCTTGGCTGAACTTGACGACGCCCAAAGAGAAATAACAAAATACATCGATGTGCTTATCGATGGTAAGTTTGAGCAAGGTAAGAAAGACCTGAATTTGGAATGGCGTGGTAGCTCCAACCAAGTGATACATCGCTTTCATCATGTTTAACTGACCGGATATAAAAAGGCACATTCATGAGTCGAAAATGTGCCTTTTGGGGTGAGTTCTATGTTGTATGATTTAGTTTAAAGTTACGCTGTCACTACCCCCTCGTCATCAACCATGTTGTTTATCCAGCGCTTCGACTGAATACGATGAGTCGTCAGTAACCCTTTCACCAGTTCTTCGATAATCAGTGACATCAGCACGTAATGTAAGGGTAACCCTAAAACCATGCCCGTGTAATAGGTCAGAGGGATGCCAATCGCCCACTGCCCAAAGGTGTCGATAAAAATACTGTAGCGAATATCAGCGCCGCTTTTCAAAACGCCACCAATTCCAACCATATTAAATACGCGCAAAATCAGTCCTAGTGCCATCACTAGACAAACGTTAAACGCCATTTCTCTATCTGCAAGTGGCGTGAACTCCAACAGTCTGTATATCCATGGTGAACAGCTCCAGATTAACACGAACAATACTAACGCTAACACTGAACTGGTTATTACATACCACCAAGCGGTTTTCTCTACTCTGTCGTACTGTTTTGCACCAATGTCGTTACCAAGAAGCACCGAGGCAGCGACCGCGAACCCCATAAACGTGGATAGTAGTACTCCCTCAATAGGTGATAGGAATGAAATAATCGCCAGCTCAGACACCCCTAGTTTACCATACAGCATGCTATAGATAATTAGACCACCAGTCCAAAGTCCATCATGGAGGAGCGTAGGCATTGATATTTGGAAATACTTTTTACGATGCTGTTTAAGTACGCCTTGAGCCAAATCGAACTTAGTCGGAAGGAAGTGAGCATAACGTTTGCGAAAAAAGTAAACCAAAACAGCGGTCTGAACAAACCGGGAAATAAACGTTCCCACAGCAGCACCAAATACGCCCCATTGAGGGAATCCCCACAAACCAAAAATTAATACGGTATTGAGCGCAATATTGACGATGATGGCTAATATGCTGACATTTGTCGCGAGCTTTGCTTTTCCAACCGAGCGAAGTACGGATTCTATAGGGACAACAACAGCGGTGGCTATCAGGCTTAATCCATTAACCACAAGGTAGTCGCGAGCGTAGTTAACATACTCAGGGTCTTTAGCCATAAACGAAACAATTTCTTGGTCAAATATCAGATAAATGACGATAAATGGCACCGTAACGAGAATAGAGAACCCCCACGATTGTGCTAACGTTCGGCGTATTCCGTTAATGTTGCCTGAACCATTATACTGAGAGGCTAAAATTGTTACCGCACCACATAGACCCATTATCACCGCTAGGTTAAAGAAAGTGATGCGGTTACCAACACCAACGGCTGCAGTAGCTGTTTCACCTAATTGACTCACCATAAAAATATCGACAACACCCAACAAAGCAAACAATGTGTATTGCAGCGAAACAGGTAGCGCAATAACGATCAGCTTATTCCAAAATGCTTTGTCTATGTATTCATTTGTTAACAGCATCGCATTTCTCCAGTAAGAACCATGCGAGTAGTTTATCCTCATGATTCCGCGTTGTATTTTTCAAAAGCATCCAGTTCTTTTGCAGAACTCTCAATTGATATGAGCCGTTAAATCTAATGTTGCCAAGACGCGGTAAAGACAGTGTGGGACATCGAAATATGGAAGAAAAACAGGAGTGTTACTCCATTTCCGAAAAAACCTATCAGGAAATGATCGACCACACCCGTGTTATGGCTTTGGAAGAGCGGGGGATCGTTCAATGCGGAATTGCAACCTGCAGAGACTTTTTTTCGGTGTACCGGAAAAACCAAAAAAAGCACATGCTGCTGTATACCGTGAGAGGAAAGGGTTGGCTGGAAAGTCATTCGACTCGCTATGAATTGGAGCCGGGGTCTTTAATCATTGTTCCCGCAGGTATTGAAAATGGATTTGGTATGGGAGATGAAACGTGGCAGATAGCATGGGTATTTCTTTCACCAAGCACAGAGTGGTCAATAATAAAAGAGGGGATCAGTTACCAAGTATCCTCCACACCAGAAGTGATGTATTCCTGTATTCAAACCCTTCTGCGTAGTATAAATCTACCGGTAAACTATGGCGGGGCCGTGGGTGAACACAGTGTTGCTCAACTTGAATTGATGCTCAACATGCCTCAATCAGAATCCATTTCCCGTCATCAGTTAAAGCTGCGTCGCGTATTTGATCTTGTTCAAAGGCAGTTACATAAAGAGTGGACTGTGGAACAGTTAGCTGCGCTATATCCTTGTTCAGAAGCTCATTTGTTTCGACTGAGTCAGCAGCAGTTTGGACAAAGCCCAATGGCACATTTAACGCGTATGAGAATGGAATACGCAGCAAGATTGTTACGCTCCACCGAATGGCCAATTCAGCACATAGGTGAAATTGTTGGTTATCCAACCAGTGCAAACTTCAGTACCCGGTTTCGCTCTTGGTCTGGTATGACACCTAGAATGTTCAGACAAAATGGCCGCCTTTAGGCCTTTAGATCGATATCGAGTAGTGATTTGTTTTCTTTGTAACCAACGAGGTTCACAAAGCGTCATTGCATGCAGAATTTTGTCCTATAATTGGCGAAATTCGTGAAAAATCATTTCGTCATTTTAAATGATAGTGTTAACGTGAAGTCTGTACTTGAATTTCAAAGGGTTGTGACTTTCATGTTTTCTAATCTACCAACTCCCGTATTAGATCCTATTTTATCTTTATCCGTTGCATACCGTAACGATGCGCGTCCTAACAAGGTTGATCTTGGCATTGGCGTTTATAAAAACAGCGCAGGCGAAACGCCAATCATGAAAGCCATTCAGATGGCGCAAGATGTTGTTGTTAAAACTCAAAAAACCAAAGCTTACGTCGGCCTTGCAGGTTGCGAAGAGTTTAACCAAAGCATGGTTGATCTCTTATTATCAGGAACTTCCGCAATGGATCGTGTTGCGGCAATTCAAACCCCAGGGGCGAGTGGTGCCTTGCGCATGTTGGGTGACTTAATGAAAGTCGCGCAACCGGATACCACCGTATGGATTTCTAATCCAAGTTATGTGAACCACAAGCCGGTGATGGAAGCCGCGGGTCTGAAAGTAAGGTTCTACCATTACTTCTCTCCAGAAACCAAACAAGTTGATTCGGCGAAAATGATCGACGATTTGTCAAAAGCCGGTCCTTCTGATGTCGTGCTACTTCACGGTTGTTGCCACAACCCAACGGGTGCTGACATCGACTTCGCTGCTTGGCAAGCGATTACAGAGCTATCTCAGAAGAATGGTTTCACACCTTTTGTTGATATCGCCTATCAAGGTTTTGGTGACGGTCTGGAAGCAGACGCGAAAGGCCTTCGCTTTATGGCTGATAACGTCGAGGAGATGCTCATCACAACATCTTGCTCGAAGAATTTTGGCCTTTATCGTGAGCGTACTGGTGCTGCGATCGTCGTCGGTAAAAATACGCAAGACGTCACTAACGCAAAAGGTAAGCTATTAACCTTGGCTCGTTCTACTTACACGATGCCGCCAGATCATGGCGCTGCATTGGTCAAAACGATCCTTCAAGACACAAATCTGACATCTGTTTGGAAACAAGAACTGAGCGAAATGCAGCAGCGTTTAGTAAGTCTTCGTCAAAACTTGTGTAACGAATTGAGAAATAACCACAATACAGATCAATTCGACTTCATTGAGAGTCACAAAGGTATGTTTACTGTGCTAGGCTTTACTGAAAAGCAAATGGCGCACCTGCGTGAAGATTATGGCATTTATGGTGTCGGTGATGGTCGAATTAATATCGCAGGCCTAACCGAAACACATATTCCTTACGTAGCTGACGCGATCAATAAAGTATCTCAACTTTAATTCGGAGTGTGGATGAAAAACTGGAAACTGATTCTACCGCTTATGATGAGTGGTAGTTTAATTGCTTGTACGTCAACGCAAACGACGACAGAGCCTGTTGAGCCAGAAACGCCAAAAGTAGAACAACCTGTTGTGGTAGAGCCAGAAGTTAAACCAGAGGTTGAGCCTAAGCCAGAAGTAAAACCTAAACCGCAACCAGAGCCAGAAAAGAAACCTGAACCTAAACCAGAAAAGCCAGTTAAGGTACAAAAAACGCCTGACGGAATGCTTATTCTTGGCTCAGAAGAGTGGGTTTACGTACCGGGCATTGATGAAACGTTTAAAGCGCGTGTAGATACAGGTGCAACGACATCGTCAATCAGTGCGCTCGATATCGTGCCGTTTGAACGTGATGGCAAAGATTGGGTACAGTTTAAAATTGACCTCGGTGACAAGGCGAGCAAAGAATTTAAACTGCCCGTAGAGCGTTGGGCCAAGGTAAAACAGTCATCATCAGATGAGGTAAATAAACGTGCTGTTGTGATGGCCTACATTCAAGTCGGTGATTACAAAGAAAAGACGGAGTTTACCTTGGCTGAAAGAGGCCATATGAAGTTCCCAATGTTATTGGGACGTAGCTTCTTCAGAGATATTGCTGTCGTGGACGTATCGAAAAAATACATCCAAGATAAACCGAGTAAAAAGTAGCAACACGTTCAAAACTGAAATGGCCTCCATAATTGGAAGCCATTTTTTATTTAAACTTTTTGGTCATTCAGAACCCAAATCGGGCAGACATTACGAGCTGCTGTCCGTAAACACCGTTGTTTTTTAAATCAGCGCCAAGTGACAACTGCTGAGTAGAATGAAATCGCGCCCCGAAGTTGTAAACAGTGTGGGAATCGTCACTGTTCATCAACTGGCCTAAACGAGCATGAAGCTCTACATTTTGCGTAAACCAGATACGAGTACCAAGATTGACTTCTGCGTGCCACTCATCACCTACCTTATCGCTACTGTTTTGCTTAATATTATGCAGCAACATCTGGCCATAAATATCAGCGAATTGCCCCGCAGGGCCATTAAAGCCGATACCACCGGCCACATCCCAATCACCACTAAATTCACTATCAGCCCGACCAATAACGTGGGTGTTCTCAGTAAAGTAGCTTGTAATCTCGCCACCAAATGTTGCTGGACTGGTACCCATACGGACTTCCAACGTATTGTAGTTAAAATTATTGGCATAAGAGGAAAGTGGCAGTATCGCGCACAAACCAAAGGCTGTAACCTTTAGCGCTTTACCTATCATGGTGTCTCCAGACAAGATCATTAAAATTTACAGGACAATAGCAAAAATCAGGCCACAAATGACAATGGTGTCATTTTTTACAAATGTCGCTTCTTCTAACCCGTTAATGAAGACTTAGAGCCTGATGGCCTAATAGGCAAAGTGGCACAATTGTGACGATTCACTTTGATATTCAGTTCATTTGCTTGAGTAACGTGCAACGATAACGTTATGATTGCTCATCTATTTTGTCTCTAACGAATGCTCATGAAATCAGCGATTCCTTCTTTAATGGTTCAAGGCACCACATCGGATGCCGGAAAAAGTGTACTGGTGGCAGGTTTATGCCGTGTGTTAGCTCGAAGAGGGATTAAAGTTGCCCCATTTAAGCCACAAAATATGGCGCTCAATAGCGCGGTAACCAAAGATGGTGGCGAGATTGGACGAGCTCAGGAAGTTCAGGCTCAAGCCTGCAATATAGAATCCACTGTTCATATGAACCCGGTACTTATCAAGCCGAACAGCGATACAGGTGCACAGATCATTCTGCAAGGCAAAGCATTGTCTGATATGGATGCTGCGGGTTTCCATGATTACAAAAAAATCGCGATGAATACCGTACTGGACTCCTTTTCTCGTCTTACTCAAGAGTTTGAATCAATCATGATTGAAGGCGCAGGTAGTCCGGCAGAAATAAACCTTCGAGAAGGGGATATTGCCAATATGGGCTTTGCAGAAGCCGCTGACGTTCCAGTCATTATTGTCGCAGATATCGACCGAGGTGGTGTTTTTGCTCATCTATATGGCACCTTAGCATTACTTTCAGAATCAGAACAAGCTCGTGTGAAAGGCTTTGTCATTAATCGGTTCCGGGGCGATATTCGTTTGTTGCAATCAGGCTTGGACTGGCTTGAAGAAACAACAGGTAAGCCAGTTTTAGGCGTATTGCCGTACCTTCATGGCTTCAACCTTGAAGCAGAAGACGCGATTACTGACCAGCAAGAATTAAACTCTGAAGTAAAGCTCAATGTTGTGGTGCCCGTGTTAACTCGCATCAGTAACCATACCGATTTTGATGCGTTACGCCTCAATCCAGACATTAACTTACGTTATGTGGGTAAAGGTGAAAAAATCGACAAGGCTGATTTGGTTATTCTACCCGGTACAAAATCTGTCAGAGACGATTTAGCGTACTTAAGAAGCCAGGGCTGGGACAAAGATATATTGCGCCATATTCGTCTGGGTGGAAAAGTAATGGGCATCTGTGGCGGTTATCAGATGCTTGGTAAAACAATTAATGATCCAGATGGCGTGGAGAGTGCGTCAGGAATGAGTGAAGGCTTAGGGCTGCTCGACGTACATACAGTGCTGACTGGCAGTAAGCAACTGACAAAGACACAAGCCATGGTGAGTCTTAATGGGAAAACAGCTAGGGCAAAAGGCTACGAGATTCATGTTGGCCGAAGCGAAGTGTCCGGGGAGCAACCACTTGAACTCGCCAATGGAGCTTTGGACGGTGCGCTAAGTCAATGCGGTCAGATTATGGGAACCTATTTACACGGTTTCTTTGACGAGGTAGAGGTTCTCAATCTTATTGCTGAATGGGTAAATGGCTCTCAAATAAAGCAGCAAAATTTCGAAGAGCTTAAAGAGCTTGGTATTAATCGTATTGCCGATGCGATAGAACAACACGTGAACTTAGATTTTTTGTTTAAATAGTACGTTAACGCTATGAACTGAAGATCATTTTTTAGCCTGTCTGGTAAAGGAATCTATTAATGAGAGCGTGGAAAACACATGCCTGCCTATCGGCAATGTTAAGCGTTGCATTTTCAGCAAATGCAGAAACAGCTATCAAAGTTTACGCAGCGTCTTCAATGACCAATGCGATTGATGAAATCGTACAAAATTTTGAAGACAAGTTCGACGTTGCGGTTACGCCTGTTTACGGTGGCTCCTCGTCTATCGCTCGTCAAATACTAAACGGCGCGCCCGCTGATGTTTTTATCTCGGCGAATACCAAATGGATGGATTATTTGGTCGATGAAGGCGTAATTTCCAGTGACAATGTCACAAGCTTAGTTGGCAATAGCTTAGTTTTAATCGCTCCGAAAGCATCGAACTCCAGCGCCTTTAATTTTAACGACAGTAAAGCGTGGCAAGCCGCGCTAAATGACGGACGTCTTGCACTCGGTAATCCGACATCGGTACCTGTGGGTATGTACGCCAAAGAATCACTGACTACACTGGGTGTATGGAAAGATATCAAATATAAAGTCGCACCAACAAAAAATGTTCGCCTTGCGTTAGCTCTGGTAGAGCGCGGCGAAGCACCATTAGGTGTTGTGTATAAAACGGACGCGTTATTGACGGATAAAGTTAAAATCGTATCGGAATTCGCAAGTGATACACACTCAGCAATCGTTTATCCGGCAGCGATTGTTAATGACTCAACGGAATCGGAGCAGTTTTTCCGCTACCTGAGTACAGAAGATGCCAAAGATGTCTTTGTCAAATATGGTTTCAGTAATAAGGATCAAGAGTGACAGAACTTGAATACCAAGCTTTAATCTTAAGCCTGAAAGTCGGTACATACGCGGTACTTTGGCTTATCCCTTTAGGGGTTTTATTAGCTTGGTTACTTTCCCGTAAAAAGTTCTTTGGTAAATCAGTCCTTGATAGCCTCATTCACCTGCCGTTGGTATTACCTCCTGTCGTTATCGGTTATTTGCTGTTGGTTTTTCTTGGACGGCAAGGGTTCCTCGGCAGTTGGCTATATGAACATTTTGGTGTGGTATTTAGCTTTAATTGGAAAGGAGCGGTTGTCGCTTGTATTGTCGTCGCACTGCCACTTATGGTTCGTTCGGTCCGTTTAAGTTTAGAAAGTGTCGACCCTAAACTTGAACATGCAGCCTCAACACTCGGTGCTTCTCGGTTAAAAGTGTTTATGACGATTACACTGCCGTTGACTATCCCTGGCATTATTACTGGAACCATGCTGTCCTTCGCGCGTAGCCTGGGCGAATTTGGCGCTACAATTAGTTTTGTGTCTAATATTCCGGGAGAGACACAAACGATACCTCTTGCTATGTACAACTTTATCGAAACGCCCGGGGCAGAGATGGAAGCGGCGCGCCTTTGTATTATTTCAATCGCACTGGCGTTATCCACATTAATGGCATCTGAATGGCTGAATCGAAGAGCTTCAAGCCGGTTGGGAGCCAAATGATGAGCATTAAAGTACAATTTAAACAGTCACTTGGTGAAACTGACTTTGATGTCAACCTTGAGTTACCCTGTAACGGAATAAGTGCGCTGTTTGGTCGTTCTGGCGCAGGTAAAACAACGTTGATCAATGTTATCAGTGGATTGGTTACGCCGACACAAGGTAAAGTCACCATTGGTGAACACGTTTTGTATGATAGTGATAGGTCGATAAACTTACCGACTCACAAGCGGAAGATTGGCTATGTTTTTCAGGACTCTCGTTTATTCCCACACTATTCAGTAAAAGGGAACTTGATGTATGGCGTAAAAGAGAAAGACAGCGCTTACTTTGATGCGGTGACAGAGCTGCTCTCGATAAAGCCGCTACTGAAGCGTTTCCCAGCGTCGCTTTCTGGTGGCGAAAGACAACGAGTGGCCATCGCGCGCGCATTGTTGTCTAAACCAAACTTATTGTTAATGGATGAGCCATTAGCATCCTTAGATATGCCCAGAAAGCGAGAAGTGATGCCTTTTCTCGAAGAACTGTCTGAAAAAGTCAATATTCCCATCGTTTATGTGACACATAGCCTACAAGAAATCATCAGACTGGCTCAGAACTTGGCTATTATCGAACACGGTCAAATTGTGACCTCAGGGAAGCTGGAAGATGTCTGGGCTTCTCACGCAATGAGGCCATGGCAGTCGTTTTCTGAACACAGTAGCTTGTTTGAAGGAAAGATCGCGACTCATCACAGTCACTATGCGCTAACTTCTGTAAAGCTTGGTCAGAGTGCATCACTTTGGGTACAAAAGATTGAGGGTGAACCGGGTACATCGATTCGACTTCAGGTGCGAGCTAGCGATGTCTCTATCGCACTCGAGCGTCCCGTTGGCACATCGATTCGAAACGTTTTGCCTGCGACGGTACAGTCTATAGAGCAAGTGAATGTCGGAGACGATAAGCAGAGCATAACGGTGTCTTTGCAGTTGGATGAGGGGTGCTGTTTGTGGGCAAAAATTACTCCTTGGGCACTTGATGACCTCAATTTAAAGCCAGGTGACTCCGTCTATGCGCAAGTGAAGGGGGTGAGTGTGACTCAACGTGACATTGCGTTTTCACCACATTCTTATCACTGATGATCTATACAGCTACACAGATACTTGTGAGTTACATTCCTACCAATACAACAAAGGGCCGCGCATGCAGCCCTTTCTTCACTTTACCACTGAGTGTAAATGAACCCGAGTTCAGGTTACTTAGCAAACACTTCTTTGAATTCACGTTTTAGCAGAGGATCACGGCGAGCTTTTTTCATTTGCTTAACCATGTCTTTCACGCAGTTGTGAAGGACATTGTCTAGCAACTGAGCTCGGTACTCTTCTTTATCTTCATCGGTCATGTTTTCTGGCAGGTTAAGGGTTGGAAATTCTTCCATCACGTTAATGCCAGCAAATGCTTGGCCTACCGAAACTAGAGCATGGAACTGTTCAAAGTTATCCAGAATGTTTTGTGCGCTTGCTGGCATTTCGTCCCAAGACGCGCGAACAGCTTCTTCTGACACTTCATGGATAGAGGTAACCATTTCGAACATTTCCTCTGGAACTTCGTCGAATTCAATAACTTTACGTAGCTCTGGAGAAATGGTTTCTAGATCGATTTTTTTGCTTTCGGTGTTAGTTGCTTCTGACATGCTGTGTCTCTCATTACAAAAAGGCGGGAATAGTAATATCAAATGGTTCAAATATCTACCATTATAGTCCTTTGATTACGGGTCAATTAAACAAAAATATAGCGGTTAAATTATAGTGAGATGTACCAAGTCGTTGAATATGATATATGGTTAATTAAGACATAAAAAGATAATGGAACACTTTATGCGACCTAAAGGGACATCAATGCGGATTCTACTGGTTGATGATGTTCAATTAGACAGAATGCAATTGGCTATTCGTCTTAAACAACTGGGGCATATCGTCAAAACAGTAGGCAGCGGTGCTGAAGCGCTAAACATTTATGAGAGTTTCGATCCCGAGCTGGTTTTGCTCGATATCACTATGCCTGAAATGGATGGCTTTGAGCTTTCATTATCCATCAGAGAAGCTTGTACCGAGTGGATTCCTATCATTTTCCTTAGTAGTCATGAAGAGCCAGAGATCATCGCTAAAGCGATAGAAGTGGGCGGTGATGATTACCTTATCAAACCTGTAGATAAACTCGTCCTCAATTCCAAACTCATCGCTATGCAGCGTATTGCTCGCATGAGGTGCGAGTTAAAACAAGCGACAGCACAACTCGAAAAAGTAAATCGGCTTTTAACCCAGCAGGCGAATGAGGATGGATTAACAAAGCTTTATAACCGCAGATACATTGATCAGAAGCTTGAATCAATGGTTGCGTGGCACGGCCGCCGTTGCATGCCGATGGCAATGATTTTGTTAGATGTCGACTTTTTTAAGGCGTTTAACGATAACTATGGTCACATAGAAGGGGATAGGTGCTTGCAGGCGATTGCAAGTCAACTCAAAGCGACTTTTTGCCGCTCGGGTGAGTACGTTGGGCGTTATGGTGGAGAAGAGTTTGTCGTATTGCTTAGTGGCACCGATGAACAAATGGCAGAAAGAGAGGCCGCTCGTATTCAAGAGGCGATTGCTTTCCTTAACTATCCTCATGAGTATTCGAGTATTACAAATAGAGTTACAGTGTCACAGGGCGTACTTGCCTTTCAAGCTACCGGAAAAGAAAATAAAGCCGATTTGTATGCGATGGTCGATAGAGCGCTCTACACATCGAAATCACAAGGTCGTGATACTCATACATTGGTAAATAGAAATTGATTCTTAACCAATCTCCGCGATATTGGTGACGGCGTCACTAAATACCAAGTCGTGTTTTTAGAGGTTGTATTGTATGTAGTAAAGCTGACGATGGAAATGTATTTAAATATAAGAGTAAATGGTGTCGTTTATTATCAGGAAAGACGTGACCTGAATCCACCGTTGGAACACTTAATACAATTTCGGCCAGAACTTTTTGCTTGATATAAAGCCTCATCCGCAAATGAGAGGACGTCTTCCGGATCCAACGCATTTCGGCTGTCTGCAACACCGATACTCACCGTTACTGATACTGAGTTTCTTTCCACCTTTTCATTTCCGCGCTTCATTTGTCCTTGTTGATGATCGTCTAGGCGAGATGCTGAATCACGTAAGACCATTTTATAATTTGCAATCAATTTATGGACTTCTTCGACGTGTTTTAAACAATCTTCAGAGTATTTACCTTTAAATAAAATAGTGAACTCTTCACCACCAAAACGATAAACTTTCGCACCACCACGCGTTTTCATTAACAATGCTGCGACGAGTTTAAGTACATCGTCACCTGTATCATGTCCGTAGGTGTCGTTAAAGTTTTTAAAACGATCCACGTCTAACATGACGACGGTGTATTTACCATCTAGATCTTTAAAATCAAGATCAAGCGATCTACGGCTAGGAATCTGAGTTAAACTGTCTGTAAAAGCAAGATGATGGCTAGCCATTGTTGAATACACAATCATAAGTAAACCTGCCAAAGTAAACATGGTGCTTGATATGTATTGAACTTCGAAAAAAATAAACGTAATGGAGGTTAGAGCCATCGCAGAGTATGTCATCGCATGGATGATTTTGTTCGTTACTAAGACCAAAATGCCTAAGATTCCAACAATGCCAATACAGTATAAGACGAGGATGAAGGGAAGTTTGGAGATAC
Organism: uncultured Vibrio sp.; assembly: GCF_963675395.1. Lineage (NCBI taxonomy): Bacteria > Pseudomonadati > Pseudomonadota > Gammaproteobacteria > Vibrionales > Vibrionaceae > Vibrio > uncultured Vibrio sp. The sequence continues at coordinate 1,080,641 of NZ_OY776222.1, forward strand.
TTGGTACGATGAACAAAATACCGTTTGTCCAGTTTTCGACTTGACCATTAATCTGAAACTTCAGGGTAATGTATGACCACAGAAAAAATGTCGCCAACATAAAAACATAGACAAACATGGCTTTTGAGTTTGCGCCATCTTTTCTGAATAGATACACGGCCAAAAAAGAAATCGGCAGCAGTGTTGCAAGCATCGTTAATTCGACCTGCACCGTATCGCTATTAACAGGCACCTGAAGACGATGTTGGATAATAAAGTAAGCAAGTAGCATCGAGAGGCATACCATAGACTCTCGTCCCTGCTTAAATGAGTAGCAAAACAAAAGTGCGCAACCCAGCAGTATATAGGGCAAATTTGCGGCAATTCCCCAGTTTGACTTAGTCAGCTGAATAATGCTATTCATGCCTGATATCGCTAAACCCAATAGAACTATTGGGAACACGAACTTGAAGCCTGATGATGTCGTTAAGGAATAGGACATTTGGAAAATTGCCTACAAAATTAGTTGAATACACAAATACATCACAATACACACAAGATGATATTATCATTGTAGACTATATGCTTTCGGTACCTTATCTATTTCCACAATAAATACACCCCTGCTGTCATCTAAGTGGTTAACTACCTACGTAGCAGCACAACAACGGCAATAGAAGCAACAATCACAACAACAATGTGCCTGTTATTTTTTCACATACCCGTTATGATGAACATAAAGCGCTGGATTGGTACGAAAAACCAATTCTTAAGTAACATCGATCATGAATGTTCAACACTGTATCTGTTTGCGTATAGAGGTTGTGTTGGCCCAAGGAGGTATTGTGGGATTCTTTTCTCGTTTATTTGGTGGCAGTGAGAAATCTGTCGAAGTGAAAACCGTAGAGCCAGTCGAATACAAAGGCTTCCAGATATACAAGGAAAGCATTGCAGAGGGTGGCCAATTTCGAATTGCAGGTCGAATAGAAAAAGAGTTTGATGGCGAGCTAAAGACGCATCGTTTCATTCGTTCAGACTTATTGGGTTCAGAAGAAGATGCTAACGAGCTGATGCTGAAAAAATCGCAACTGTTCATTGATCAAATGGGTGACAAGATCTTCGATTAACAAATCACTGTAATTTGATGCGAATCATCTTAATAAGAGCCATTAGTATATATGCTGATGGCTCTTTCTTTTTTTAAGGCATAAACAACTGTTAATTAAGGAGTTAGTGAGGCTCTGGTTGGACCTCCTGTCTTGGGGCAATGTTTTCCGAGCTTATCGAGTTCAAATAGAGGAAATTTGATTACTTAAGGTTATATGTAATGAAATTTTGTGTTTATATAACAAAACACTTGCAGTCACGGCACTCCTTAGATACAAAAAGAATATAACAGGGCTGTTGATCAGGGTATGACAGTGCAAATCGGTGGGCCCAGACATCGGTGTTTTATTTGCATTTATCTTGTGTAGTTAAACAGAAAGAAATAAAAAAGAATTAGAGTAGAGCACGGCTCTTAATTGGGACTAGTTAATAGATATGTATACAAGGAGTATGCGTTTTGCAAATCGGTGTACCTAGAGAGATACTCGCGGGTGAATCGCGAGTAGCTGCATCACCAAAGTCGGTTGAGCAGTTAATTAAGTTGGGGTTCGATGTCGCAATCGAATCTCAGGCGGGGGTGCTAGCGAGTTTCGATGATGCCGCTTATGAAGCTGCAGGGGCGAAAATCGTTTCTAGTGACGAAGTTTGGACATCAGGTCTTATTCTGAAAGTAAATGCGCCACTCGTAGATGAGGAAAAAGGCATCGACGAAATTGCATTACTACAAGATGGTGCAACTCTGATTAGCTTTATTTGGCCTGCGCAAAATGCAGAGCTAATGGAGCAGCTTTCAAGTAAGAACATTAACGTTCTAGCGATGGATTCCGTTCCTCGTATTTCTCGTGCTCAAGCATTAGATGCACTTTCTTCAATGGCTAATATTGCGGGCTACCGTGCAGTGGTTGAGGCTGCTCACGAGTTTGGCCGTTTCTTCACAGGTCAAATTACAGCAGCAGGTAAAGTTCCACCTGCTAAAGTTCTCGTTGCTGGTGCTGGTGTTGCGGGTTTGGCCGCGATTGGTGCAGCGGGTAGTCTTGGGGCGATTGTACGTTCATTTGACGTTCGTCCTGAAGTAAAAGAGCAAGTTGAATCGATGGGCGCTGAATTCTTGACAGTCGACTATCAAGAGAATTCAGGCTCAGGCGACGGCTACGCAAAAGAAATGTCAGATGAATTCAACAAGAAGGCGGCTGAGCTATATGCTGAGCAAGCAAAAGACGTTGATATCATTATCACCACGGCATTGATTCCTGGCAAACCAGCACCGAAGCTGATCACCAAAGAAATGGTCGACAGCATGAAAGCGGGTAGCGTAATTGTTGATTTAGCGGCAGCAAACGGCGGTAACTGCGAATACACAGTAAAAGACCAAGTGATTACCACAAGCAACGGCGTAAAAATTGTTGGTTACACTGACATGGTAGGTCGTTTGCCAACGCAATCTTCTCAGCTTTACGCAACAAACCTTGTGAACCTTCTTAAACTTCTTTGCAAAGAGAAAGACGGCAACATTGATATCGATTTTGAAGACGTGGTACTTCGCGGTGTAACTGTTGTTAAAGAAGGCGAAATCACTTGGCCTGCGCCACCTATTCAAGTCTCTGCTCAACCTCAGGTTAAGCAAGAGCCTGTGGCTAAAAAAGAACCAAAAGTTGAAGAGCCAACTTCTCCTACGAAAAAGCTGGTGGGTTTAGCCGTTGGTGTTGGTGCTTTTGCATGGATTGCGTCGGTTGCGCCTGCTGCGTTCCTTTCGCACTTTACGGTATTCGTTTTAGCGTGTGTTGTAGGTTACTACGTTGTTTGGAACGTGACGCATGCGCTGCACACGCCGCTGATGTCGGTAACTAACGCTATCTCGGGCATTATTGTTGTGGGTGCGTTACTGCAAATTGGACAAGGTAATGGCGTTGTATCCTTCCTTTCGTTCATCGCCGTGTTGATCGCAAGTATCAACATATTCGGTGGTTTCACCGTCACCAAGCGTATGCTTGAAATGTTCCGTAAAGATAAATAAGGGGTTACAATGTCTGCAGGATTAGTACAAGCAGCTTACATTGTTGCTGCATTATTTTTCATCATGAGTTTAGCGGGGCTTTCTAAGCAAGAGTCTGCGCGAAATGGTAACTACTACGGCATCGCAGGTATGACGATCGCGCTGATCGCAACGATCTTTAGCCCGGATGCTCAAGGTTTTGGCTGGATCATTATCGCGATGGCGATCGGTGGTGCGATCGGTATTTTCTACGCTAAGAAAGTAGAAATGACCGAAATGCCAGAACTGGTTGCGATTCTTCATAGCTTCGTAGGTCTGGCTGCGGTTTTGGTTGGTTATAACAGCTACCTGGACGCACCTGAAGCGGCAACGCACGCTGAACACGTTATTCACCTTGTGGAAGTATTCCTTGGTGTGTTTATCGGTGCAGTGACGTTTACTGGTTCTATCGTTGCATTTGGTAAGTTACGTGGTGTGATTTCTTCTTCGCCGCTTAACCTTCCTCATAAGCATAAAATGAACCTGGCTGCGATTGTTGTGTCTACGCTTCTTATGCTCTACTTCGTAAAAGCAGACGGCAGTATGTTCGCGCTTATCGTAATGACGCTGATTGCATTCGCATTTGGTTACCATTTGGTAGCATCAATCGGTGGTGCGGATATGCCAGTCGTTGTTTCAATGTTGAACTCCTACTCTGGTTGGGCAGCAGCAGCAGCAGGTTTCATGCTAGCAAACGACCTATTGATTGTAACTGGTGCGTTGGTTGGTTCTTCAGGTGCTATTCTGTCTTACATCATGTGTAAAGCGATGAACCGCTCTTTCATCAGTGTAATTGCTGGTGGATTTGGTCAGGAGATCGTTATTTCTAGTGATGCAGAACAGGGCGAGCACCGTGAAACTAATGCGGAAGAAGTGGCTGAAATGCTGAAAAACTCAAAATCAGTCATTATCACTCCGGGATACGGTATGGCGGTAGCGCAAGCTCAATACCCTGTTCATGAAATCACAGATGCACTTCGCTCACAAGGCATTGAAGTCCGTTTTGGCATTCACCCTGTCGCGGGTCGACTTCCTGGTCATATGAACGTGTTGCTGGCCGAAGCAAAAGTTCCTTATGATATCGTTCTTGAAATGGACGAAATTAATGATGACTTTGCTGAAACCGATACGGTACTTGTTATTGGTGCTAACGATACGGTTAACCCAGCAGCTCTAGAAGATCCGAATAGTCCAATTGCAGGTATGCCTGTACTGGAAGTTTGGAACGCTAAAAACGTAGTTGTATTTAAGCGTTCAATGAATACCGGTTACGCTGGTGTACAAAACCCATTGTTCTTTAAAGAAAACACGTCAATGCTATTTGGCGATGCTAAAGAAAGCGTGGAGAACATTTTTAAAGCGTTGTAATCACAAACTGCTTTAAAGTTACTCAGGGTCAGCAATTGCTGGCCCTTTTTTGTTCTGGTTCAATGTTATAGTAATGCAAATCCTGAAGTTACCTAATGTCAATTGATTCTAGATTGTTGTATAGTTTGGCGTAATTTAATAAGTAACGGTAACAGTTTGATTAACAAGATTTTGCTCGGTTTAGCTACTATCCTGCCGGTTTTTTCGGCAACGGCAGCAGCCGATTCATTACCAGAGAGAATAGATACGTTTACAGAGCTGTTTAACTATGAAGTAGCTCTTAAGTCGTATGATATTCGTATTCTGCAATCAAACTATCCAACCAAGTTACTTGCGCCTGACTCATTACTTCCGCAAACGTCAGACTACCCGCTAAAAGACATACAACAACTTTATAATTTAGATAAGACTTGTCGTGGTAAATTGCCTCTCAGCCCTTTGATTACTGAGCCACTCGTATTCACTCGGGCTATTTGTAAGGGCACTGAGCTTACACCGCGATGGTTTTCTCGTAGTGGGCTCATCCATCCAGGAGGGGGGACCTACGCTGCTCGATATGTAGATAAGCATCCAGAACTTAGACCGAAGCTCGCTCAATACATGCATATTAAAGAGCGTGGCAACGAAGAGGGCGATGAGTTACTCGAAAGCTTACAAAATATGAACGACGACGCCATAAATGCGCTGATCGCCGGAGCGAGTATGTTCATTGAAGGGAGTGAACTTTGGTTACGCCGAGGGGATCGCTATTTTGTGTTTGAAAAAGAATTATGGCAAGAAAACGTCGCGAATGCCGGTTTGTCCTATTCATTGGCGTCAGAAAATAAAAGCTGTTTCGTAAAACGAGGCAATATTTGCTGGGATGTAGAAGATCATTCACAAATTCTTCGTATCAGCATGATTGTTCTGGTCATCGCGAACATACTTCTTGTTATCGGCTGGGCGGTGTATCGTTGGAACAGTAAACGTGAAGAATTACGTAGCCGTATGCTGGTACTGCAAATTTTGACTCATGAATTGAGAACGCCAATAGCGTCCCTGTCCATGACCGTTGAAGGGTTTCGTCGAGAGTTTGAGCACTTACCAGAAAGTGTATATGACGAATTCCGTAGGCTGTGCGAAGATACACGAAGATTACGTCAGTTGGCGGAGGCAAGTAAGGATTATTTGCAGTCTGATAACCAAATGCTTGCAACAGACTGGGTTCCATCTGTTGTTGAATGGCTAGAATTTAAGATTGAAGAAGAATTTGATAACGCTGTACTTCTCAACATAAACGAAGATGTGGCTGCTAAAGTTAACGTGTATTGGCTTGGAACTTGTATTGATAACTTGCTTCGTAATGCACTTAAGTATGGCGTTCCACCGGTTGAGCTGAACGTTCAAACGAGTGAAGATAAAATCGTTTTCCAAGTCCGTGATGCCGGTGACTTAACCGCAAAAGACTGGACAAATTTGAAGAAACCGTTCGTAAGTAAGAGCGGTTTAGGGCTTGGACTAACAATCGTTGAATCTATGGTAGGCCGCATGGGCGGAAAAATGTCCCTTATAGGACCACCTACAACCTTTATATTGGAGATACCTTGTGAAACAGACACTGCTTCTCGTTGAGGACGATAAAAACTTGGCTGATGGCCTGTTAGTAAGCCTGGAACAAGCAGGATATGAGTGTTTACATGTGGAGCGTATTGCGGACGTTGAATCGCAATGGAAGAAAGCCGATTTAGTGATTCTCGATCGCCAGTTACCTGACGGTGACTCTGTACAACATCTTCCTGAATGGAAAAATATCAAGGATGTTCCAGTAATTCTGCTGACGGCCCTTGTGACAGTAAAAGACAAAGTGGCGGGATTGGATTCAGGTGCAAACGACTACTTGACTAAACCTTTTGCAGAGGCAGAGTTGTTTGCGCGTATTCGTGCACAATTGCGTGCTCCAGATTCCGCAGAACAAGATGGTGCAAGTTCAGACAAAGTAATCACCAAGGATTTGGAAATTGACCGCGCGACTCGTGAAGTCCTGTTCAAAGACGAGTTGATTACTCTAACGCGAACAGAGTTCGATCTACTACTGTTCTTAGCATCTAATCTAGGTCGCGTATTTACTCGAGATGAGTTACTTGATCATGTTTGGGGTTACAATCACTTCCCAACGACACGAACTGTCGACACTCACGTACTTCAGCTACGCCAGAAACTACCTGGTTTAGAAATAGAGACACTTCGTGGTGTCGGTTACAAAATGAAAGCCTAAGAATAATGAAAATACTACTCCCTGTAGTTTTGTCATTAGTGTTAGTGAAACCAGTCCAAGCGATGGACTGGTTTCGAACTAATACGCCTCTGACTCAGGCTCATCAACACCTGCTTGAAGATGATCTTTCAGGGATGTTCAATACATTAGTTGAACTATGGCAGACAGAACCCAGCCGTGATTTAACCTCACACTTAAACGATCTGCTTGGTCAGTCTCTGACTAAGGATTGCGGAAAGTCGCTGACGACCGTCACTTTGCCAGCCTGGATAAGTGGTGTTAACGTCATACGCCAAACAATTCAAAGTCCTGGGCGGGATACGTTCCGTTTAGTTGTTAAGGTAAGAGCAACCACTGAAGTGGAACAGATCACATTCAAACGTTGGGTAGATAGCTCGATTTCGGCAGACAGTTCATTTGCGATAGAAGAAACATCGCAGGGAGCTGAAATCGCGAATGAGCGTAGTTTTCTCAAACGCTATAACTTAACTGGTCAGCTGGAATCTGGATTATATCATTTAACGGTAGTCGCCAAAGATAAATCTACATATCGGACTTGGGTTATCTTGGGAGACTCCAACTCAAGTCAGTACGTTCGCTGGACTTCTAAAGAAAATTGGAAAGTTGAAAAGAGCGCACTGAGAAATCCGCATTGTCCATTGCCTCAGCTTGAAGTAGGGCTTTATGACTACATCGAAGGTCAGTATGAACAAATGTGGAAAAAAACCTATGAGTCGAATTATCCTGAGTCACTAGAACTCGCTGGTGTACCAAATGATCGTTACGTTCTCGCAGTCAGTATCAACAGTCGCCGTTGGCAAGGTGACATCATTGTTGAGCAAGCTCAAACAATAAGTCGTACTTATGACCTGTCGCAAGAAGAATAACTAAAGAAATTACATTTGTGCCGATATAAGTTCAGGAAGAACAAAATCACAAGTGTAGTATGAAAACTCAATCCAGAATATTATCAACCGTTATTACCGCATCTCTGTTTTCCAATGTAGCTTCTGCTGCCACTTACGCTATTGAAGCTCGTAGTGATGCGATGGGCGGTGTTGGCACCGTATCTGCCAGTTACCTTACCGCGCCATTTTTTAACCCAGCTTTAGCTGCAATTTATCGCCGCAATGATGATGCGGGTATAATTGTGCCTAGCTTTGGGTTTAGCTTTGATGATCAATACGAGCTGATTGATGAAATTGACCGAATCAGTAAGCTCAATGATAGTACTGAAATTGAAAATGCGTTGGACGCTCTTGCCGTTGATAATCAAAAATTAAACTTCGATCTTGGCGGTGTCGTTGCTGTTGGTATCCCCAACAAATTTCTATCAGCAACGGTTTACGGAAAATTATACACAGAATCTTTCGTCCAACCACATATCGATACGTCTGGAGCAGAGCCGCTAGATAAAAGTTATGTGCAAGGTGTAAGTATTGGCGTCGCAGAAGCTGGTGTTTCATTAGCCAAATACACCAACTACATGGGGCAACACCTTTCTGTAGGTATCACACCGAAACTACAACGTATTTATACCTATTCATACGCGACGAGCTTTAACAACTTTGATGCAGCTGAATTACGTGAAAATGAAACAGCGGAAACCATGTTCAACTTGGATGCGGGCGGACTTTGGTTTTTTGGACCGTACCGTTTAGGCATTGCGGCAAAAAACTTAATCGGAAGAGATGTAGATACTAAATCGTTCCAGTATGACGGTGATCCTATCCAGTCTTATGAATATAGCATGAGACCGATTTACACCATTGGTGCAGGCATCGTTGCAGATTATTTTACTATGAGTGTCGACTACGACTTAAATGAAGAAAAACGCTTTTCAGCATTTGATGACAACACGCAAATGATTCGCGCAGGGGTTGAATTTGATATTTTACGGCAAATGGCGCTTAGAGCGGGGTATATGAAGAACTTAGCTCGAAGTAATGACGACGGAACGATCACAGCGGGAGTAGGGCTGTCGCCACTAAACTTATTTGAACTCGATGTCGCTGCTCGTTATACCAATGAAAACGCAATGGGAGCGTCAATTAATTTCCTTGCGACCTATTAAGCGAATGGTTATAGTCAGCTCCTCAAAATGAGGAGCTTTTTTTATGTTTGATGATCTACCCCCTCTATCCCATGAAGCACAACAGCAAGCCGTAGAAAAGATTCAAGAGTTAATGTCCCACGGCACAAGTACGGCTGAAGCAATAAAAATTGTTGCTGAGCAGATCCGCGCTGAATACGCAGAGAAACAGCAACAAAGCTAACAATCAAGTAAAAGAGAAACCAAGAAGCAGGGCACTGAAATGCTCTGCTTTTTTTGTGCCTGGCGTATTAGCAAGACGCTAGGGCGCGAAAGATTCGTGACATTGTCACTCAGAATAAACCACAAATGAGCAGATAACATAAAACCCAAAGCTATAAATGTCAGGTAAAATTTTACCAATCTAATTTTAATAAGGATGTCTAGGAAGTAAATAAGCCAATGACTAGCCAGTAAATATAAAATATAATGTTTATTTACAATGAGTTATGTTAGATGATTTATCTTTCGTGATCAAATTTTCTGATCTTGATGTAATTAACTTACACCAAGAAGAAAGCGACGATAACCGAATAGTCATTTATGCTAAAATAATTATTTTGCTACGTTGTCACATTATTTTTGTCAGATTGAATGAGCGTAACTACAAAAGGTTTGTTAACAGTAAGCACTTGCTCTTTTTAGTGTGCCTAGCTTTCAATGAGGGGGACGTTCAAGTTGAAAAGATTAATGAAGATTTCGATATTTTGGAGTAATGACTACTTTGAATTGGCTTGATTGAACTAGACTTAATCTAAGTCTATGAAAACTAATCGGGAGAAAAGTAATGAGCTATAAGCATATATTAGTCGCGGTTGATTTATCTGATTCTAGCAAAATGGTTATCGATAAAGCGATTAGTCAGGCAACAGATCCCAGCTGCAAGCTCTCTTTTGTGTACGTAGATGTCGATAGAGTTGTATTAGAACCGAAAGAAGAACAGGAATACAACAGAAAGATAAAAGCGCTTGCATCGGAATGTAAGTATCCTGTTTCTGATACGATGGTTGTCATTGGTGATCTTCACATTAAACTGAAAGGTATAGTCAAACAGGAGGGCATTGATTTAGTTGTTTGCGGTCATCATCACAACTTATTGAGTCGTTTTTTTTCCTCAGTGCCAAAACTCGCCAATGCAGTAGAAGCCGATTTATTGGTTGTGTACCTTCATGACCAATAACAAAGTCATAAACGCCGAGCTAGGTAAGCTCGGCTCTTAAGTACTCGTATTATAATTGCTTTCGCTATGGCGGAGCTAGCGAGAAATACTTGGTTTAATTCTGGTCTTTTTAGTTAAGATATCAGCCGATTCCGCATTTGACTCCATATCAAAATGTACGTTGACTTGAACGCCTTCTCGTTCAAATGTCACATCATCAAAATCGGTCATCGCGATCTTAAATCCGTTTCTAGCAAAAAGGCCTGTAACCATGGTCCGTTGTTTTATTTGTAGAGCTGACACTAATAGTTCATCCATGGTAATTCTCCTTATGAGTTGTGGGGGAATCCAACAAACATAGCTCTTATTTAATATGAAAGCAATTTAATAAATTTCTATGACAAACCGGTTTCGAGCGCATACTCTTCAAGTATCTTCGAGCGTCTTAAAACGACCCTTTATTTATTAATAGCTTAATAGTATATGGCATTTTATGTGACATAAACCAAGCTATCGCTCGTGTCGGATCTTAGGATAGACATTAATTGTTACAAATTGTCGAACTTTGCATGACGCAATAAACAAGAAACTGACAAAGGAGTAGAAGCCGATTTATTGGTTTTGTACCTTTATGACGACTAGGATCCAAAAAGCCGAACTCGTGGAGAGCGGCTTTTTTGGTTTTATCTTTAGACTAGTAGAGGGAGCTAACGAGAAAGACTTGGTATATGGTTCAAAACATCAGCCGATTCCGCATTCGACTCCATATCAAAATGTACGTTGACTTGAACGCCTTCTCGTTCAAATGTCACATCATCAAAATCGGTCATCGCAATCTTAAATCCGTTTCTCGCGAAAAATCCAGTTACCATTGTTCTCTGTTTTATTTGTAATGCAGATTCAAGTAGCTTATCCATAGTACTAATCCTTATTATTTATAGGGGAATAGAGTAAAGGTAGTACTTCAGAGTGATAAGTTCAATTGATGATGGTTCCAAAAACCGAAACACTCATTTGGACTATTTCTCAGATCGTCCTTGCTAATGCTTATCCGGCCAGATTTTGTAGTCTTTAACGGGTTGATAAACACGAGACTTTGTAGGAGAAAAATAACTGTGGTTTTATCGAATGATCTCTAGGACTGTCGCCTTAAATTGGCTTGGATAACATCGGTTGATGTCCTCAAACGAATTGGTTTCCATAAGTATAAGAGGACATTTTAAAATAGCTCATACCGTACAATTCTAAATAGCTCTTACACCTTAGGACATTTTCGCTTTGTGCTTACACCCTTTGTTATTCCCACTTTAAAATGTCCTATTGTCAGCAAAGTAGAAATGTCCGGTTAGATAAGTTGAGCAAGTAGGAGAGTCAACGTTTATTGGTACTGGCTTTGAAGGTCTCAGGGTTGATTAATACCGGGTTGATGATTCGCAACTGCTCCTGGATCGCCCGTTGTTGAGCCCGTCGTTTTGGGGCACTTTTGCTGCGTGTACGTTTCTGTTGTTGCTCGAATTCTTCTTGTTGCTGTTGGGCAAATTTTAAAACTTGTCCTAACCGTTTGTTGTCGACGATTTGAGTCTGTTGAACGTGCTCAAGCTTATCAAAGGTTTTGAAACGTAGCTTGCGGTGGCCGTAAAGAATGGCGATGTCGCCGTTTGGGTAGTCCAATACTTTGACGTTCTCATGCACCAGTCGGGCGTTTTCTTCCGTATTTTCAATTAAGTAAACCACTTTATCGTACTGAAAGGTCAACGCGTTGGAGAGCTTACGAGTTTCCTGCCAACTAAAGATATCGTTGAGTTCTTCGGGGGTTTCCCGAACTTTGCGGTGCATGTCTTTTGGATAGTGCGCCGGTTTGGCGAAGCGTCGGTTAAAATCAGCGATGAAGTAGGGAAGCCAGACATTGGCTTGTTCCATATTATCAATACCTTGCAGACGCATTTCTTTCACTAAGCGATCCTGTAACGTTTGATTGGCTCGCTCGACACGGCCTTTGGCCTGCGAGCTGTTGGCACAAATCAGCTCTATACCCAGTTCGCGTAATATACGCCCATACTGAGTCTGGCCAACTTGCTTGTGTTTTTCTTGGTTGACCCGAAATATCGAGTGCTTATCACTATAGAACGCCACCGGTTTCCCATGCTCATTGAGGTATTCTCGCGTTGCAATCATATAGTCGAAGGCGGATTCGGTCTCGCTAAAACGCAGGTTCATCAGCCGACCGGTCGCATCATAGATAAAAACCAGCAGGCAGCACTTGTCGCTGCGTCCTTCAAACCAGTCATGATGAGAGCCATCAATTTGGATGAGTTCGCCCAGGCAGTCACGGCGATAACGAGGCTGATACACACGGGGCTTACGCTGTGAATGTGGCACCCAGAGACCATCAGCAATCATCCATTGACGGAGGGTTTCAAGCGATACATTGATGTGATGTTGTTCTGTTAACTTTTCATGCGCGAACGTGGGACCAAAGTCTGGATACCGCTCAGAAAGGATGTTCAACGCCTGGGCTTTTACTTTGTCATCGATTCGATTGGATGAAGGTTTGCCTCGGTTACCGTGTGCCAAAGAAGCCGCACCGAACCTGACAAAAGATTTTATCAGCCGGGAAAGTTGCCGATAACTAATACCAAGAATTCGCGACGCATCTTGACGAGAAAGATTACAGTGCAAGACATTTTGGATGACAGAAAATCGTTGTAGTTCGCGATCATTCATGGCTATTAGCATCCTTAAAACCTCCAAGCGAATATAGGACAAATTCACTTGGTAATATTAGGACATTTTCGCTTTGTGCTTACACCCTTTGTGCGCATTATATGTGTTATGTTAAATATGTTGGGTTTTAAGCTAAGTTCATAACTATGCCTAAATCAACTACTTACCTTCGACTTTGACCACTTGCTTATTCATAGTGATGGGTTTCAGATAACTTCATAAGTTAACAGTTATGAGTTTTTGTTAAGTTCATAAGTAATGTGCATTTAACAATATTTCATTTACCATAAAATAGCTAATATCGATCTATCAATCTGCGATTGCTCAATCTTCAATTAGCTGATAGTAAAAACCTGATTACAGTACGACGGTTGTAAAATAGAGATAAAAAAAGCGTCTGTATCGACGCTTTTATTCGTTCTGTTTGCTTATCCGCCAGCCAGCTTAACGGTCAAGCCTTTGTTCTCCAGGTGTGCTTTTATCTTATCTCGAGCATCACCTTGAATTTCTATGTTGCCGTCTTTCACTGAACCGCCGCAGCCACAAACTTTCTTGAGTTCTGCTGCAAGCAGTTTTAGTGGTGCGTCTTCGAGATCTAATCCAGTGACGATACAAACGCCTTTGCCTTTACGGCCTTTAGTTTGGCGTTGAACACGCACGATGCCGTCACCCTTAGGACGAGCAATTTTCTCTTCTTCCGGTTTTATTCGGCCGGTTTCCGTTGAATATACTAAGGTCATACTGTTATTTCTTGTGTTGTTGGGTTTGCAACGCTTTTTTCTTCGCGACTAAATAAGCTTCGATATGACGCTGAATAGCCGTTTTACTGCCTTTAAGTAGCTTACCATTAAACATGCAATACCACGTATTTGGCTCGCCAGAGTCATTCTTTAAAGTATAGCCGTTAAAATCAACTGACTGTCTTCCCGCTGTGCTAGGCCTCGTCTGTGCGAGAGATGCAAACTCTTTCGGATCGATGATTGAGGCGGTATCGCACCACCAATCAATACTCTTTTTGACTGAGGTTAGATTACCTTGCAAAACGTGGCTTTTGATCTTTACTTTCCAAAGGCTCCCATCCAAACTGGATTTTAAGTTAAAGCCTCTATACGTCGCAACTGCCATACCAATGCCCCATTTTTGTATCAATTTCAGTGGACTCAGAATGTTTAATGAGCATCCTTAGCATCAGATGCTCTGCATAAGTACTTCTAACATAATCTGTTGTTAAGTAACGTTAATTACACTGCACTATTGATACAGCCTTCAAGAAACTCGTGGAATTTGTGGCCATTGTTTTGAAGCATTTTCGGGAACATGGAGATTGGTGTCATACCTGGGAACGTGTTCACTTCATTTAGGTAAATCTCACCATCTTCGGTCAAGAAGAAATCAATGCGAGACAAATGACGAAGATTCATCTGTTTAAATACGGTTTCTGACTCTCGCTTGATCGTCTCTATCTGCTCTGGAGTAAGGCCCTTCGCTTCAACTTCTGTCAATGAATGGCTGGCGCTGCTGTATTTCTCATCGTAAGAATAGAAAGTACCGTCAGGTGCGATCACCTCTCCTGGTTTACTAACATAGAGCTCGCCGTTCATTTCATATGCAGCAACTTCCAGTTCTCTAGGCTTAACTGACTTTTCGACTAGCACTTGGTCAGAGAAGCCAAAAGCAGCGTTAACCGCATCAGAAAGAGCTTCTTTTTCCATGACACTGTAACATCCTACTGAAGAACCTTGCCTTGCGGCTTTGACGAACACTTTTCCCCATTTATTAAACGCTTGTTGCGCTTGAAAATGAGCCTGTTCATTATTTTTGGTTAGGAATAAGTATGGTGTATTTGGTATACCGAGCGCGTCGTACCAAAGCTTTGATGTGATTTTGTTGAAGCTGTTGCTGCTCGCTTCTGGTCCACAGCCGAGATAAGGAATACCTGAAATTTCAAACAGTGATTGAATGTCACCCGTTTCACCAGGAAAACCATGAATGCAAGGTACGATAAAGTCGATTACCAGATTAGACTCGTTAGAGCATAAGCTTTTGGTATTGAGATCCAAGTAAACCAATTCGCCTTGGTCGGTCAACCAACCTTCATTTTTGATTTCTACGCGCGTTACCTTGATGTTCTCAATGAGATTCAGCTGTTGTTCGACAAAATTAGCAGACAGCAATGATATCTCGTGCTCTGAAGAGCCACCACCGCATAATAGAAGAATATTTTTAATCATGAATCAATCTTTCCGTGACCTACAAAAGATACTTGTTGTTATGATAACTCTTTGAGTATTGAGGTACAGTTATTTTACTGTGAGGCGTATCGTTCGGGTACGATTTGAACAAAATAAAAAGGGAGCAATAAGCCCCCTCGTTGGTTTGGTCAGTTTAGCTTTTTAAGCGTTGGATATGCCGAATTTTTAATCGCGTCAATGCTTTTAACAAAAGGTTTTAGATGGCGAAATTGAGCTGGAAGTGATGAGATCGCATGTTTTGCTTCGGCACTCGTTGCGTAATCTCCGTACAAAATTGAGTACCATTTTGTACCATTAACGACTTTGTAGTTGGCCCAAATCGGCTGCTCACTTTGCGGCAATTTGTTGGCAAACTGAGTTACTTTATCTTCACTGCCAACGGCGACAACTTGAATGGTGTATCCGAAACGTTGAATGGCTGATTGCTCATTACTTGGTGGGATAATCTTAACTGGTTTTACCTGATCGTTTGGAGTCAGTTTTACGACCTTCTTCTCTGCTGGCTTCGATGCCGTCTTAACCACGGTTGGTGTTACGTCTTTCTCAACGACTGAATTTTTAGACGCCATAATGGGTTTTGATATGACATCTGAAGAATAATCCTCTTGAAAACTCTCTGAGGTAACATCGGTAGTGTAAGTTTCAGATGCACAAGCGGAAAGCAGAAGGGTTAAGCCGATGATTGCGGTCTTTTTCATGAATAACAAACGCTCTGAATAAATATTACGATAAATCATGCCGATAGGAGGCTCGATTATCAAGCATCAAATACAATAATCTGTCTATTTGGTGTGATGAGTGACACAAACTCTACAAGCTTTGTACAGTTTTTCTCCGTTGTTTATCGCTGACATGTTTTCTCTAAGACGTATTCGTTTATGATTGTTGATATCCATACAGTAAGGCTCTCAACAATTATTGTGTTAAAGGCAAGGAATCTGCATGAATAAACTACATAAGCTTTTTAAACCTGATTCGGTTGCGGTAATTGGCGCATCACCGAGAGAGTTACGCGCTGGACATGTGGTCATGCGTAACCTCCTTCAAAGTGGCTTTGGTGGTGCAATTATGCCAGTAACACCAAAGCACAAAACTGTATTGGGCGTTATTGCATACCCAAACATCACCTCCCTGCCCTTAACCCCTGATATTGCGATTCTTTGTACTAATGCTTCTCGCAACGAAAGTCTACTAAAGGAACTGGACAAACGTGGTACTCAGTTTGCCATCGTGATCTCCGATGACGCCCAAATCATCGATGTGTCTTCACTGAATATTCGGGTGCTGGGCTCCAACAGCCTAGGAATTATTCTTCCTTGGCACAACTTTAACTGTACGTTTTCTCCCGTTGCAGCCAAGCCTGGTAAAATTGCTTTTATTTCTCAGTCCGCTGCCGTTTGCACTACTGTGTTAGATTGGGCGAACGACAAAAATATCGGCTTTTCTTCATTTATTTCCATTGGTCGAGGTCAAGATATTGACTTCGCTGATCTGCTTGATCACTTAAGCATGGACGGTCATACCGAAGCTATCTTGCTCTATGTCGATTCCATACAAGATGCTCGCCGATTCTTGTCTGCGGCTCGGGCAGCCTCGCGAAATCGCCGAATTCTGGTGCTAAAAGCAGGACGCTCGAAAGAGATGAATACGCTTGAGCAGCAAGATGGTGACACCTTAGACATCATTTACGATTCCGCAATCCGTAGAACCGGTATGTTGAGGGTGAGTAATACTCATGAGTTATTTGCTGCTGTAGAAACCCTAACACACTCTGTTCCCCTTCGCGGAGAACGGTTAGCGATAATCACAAATGGTGGTGGACCTGCTGTGATGGCGGTGGATACGCTCTTCGAACGTGGTGGAAATTTGGCGACTCTTGATGAAACCTCGACCGAGCAGTTGAGCGCCGTTCTACCACCAAACTGGCGCCAAGCGAATCCGATTGACCTTTCTGGTGATTCGACAAAAAAACGCTATGTCGATACGGTCAATGCACTTATGAATAACGATTGTGCAGACGCAATATTGATCATGCACAGTCCGTCTGCGGTATCTGACCCACTCGATACTGCGTATGATGTCATTGAAGCGATCAAGTCTCACCCAAGACATAAGCATTTTAATATCCTGACTAACTGGTCGGGAGAACAAACGTCTCGTGAGGCGCGTCTGGCGTTTACTCAGGCAGGAATTCCGACTTATCGAACACCTGAAAGTGCAGTCGTCGCGTACATGCACCTTGTGGAATACAGAAGAAACCAAAAACAATTGATGGAAACGCCAACAACGGCAGAACCGTTGCACTCGGGAAGCATCAATTCTGCAACGGAATGGGTAAACGAACGACTACTGGATAAAAACACAGTAACACTGGACACACACCAAACTAGTCCACTTTTTAAACTGTTTGGCTTCAATGTGCTGCCGACCTGGATCGCATCTGATGCGATAGAAGCGGTACATATGGCGGAAAATATCGGTTATCCGGTCGCGGTGAAACTTCGTTCTCCAGATATCCCACACAAATCAGACGTTCATGGTGTTGCACTTAACCTAAGAAACAGCAATGAAGTCGCGAGTGCGTCAAATTCTATCTTAGATGCAGTTAAACTCAGCTACCCATCCGCTAACGTTCACGGTCTTCTGGTACAAGGGATGGCTAAACTCGGTAGTGCTGAAGAAATACGAATCAGTATTGCTGTGGACAAAGTGTTTGGGCCGGTGATTTTACTTGGTCAGGGCGGATCTGAATGGAATATTGCTCAAGATGCCGTGGCAGCGCTGCCTCCATTGAACATGACCCTGGCGCGTTATCTCGTCGTTGTCGCTTTGAAATCAGGTAAGATCCGCTTACAAAAGCATAAAGACGCGTTGGACATTACTGAATTGTCGAAATTCTTAGTCCGTATCTCTCAGATGGCGGTTGAGTTACCTCAAGTCCATAGACTGGATATCCATCCAGTCTTGGTGTCTGGAAACGATCTGACTATCATTGATGCCGATTTAACCCTGACAAAATACGAAGGCGATGCGCAAACGCGTCTTGCTATCCGTCCTTTCCCTGCAGAGTTTGTTGAAACTGTCACTCTACGAGATGGTCAACCTGTCTTACTTCGCCCAATCTTACCCGAAGATGAACCGCTACATGCTCAGTTCATCAATAGTGTCTCCAGAGAAGACCTCTATAAGCGATTTTTCTCCGAAGTTGGTGAGTTCAACCACGAGGCGTTGGCCAACTTTACTCAAATTGATTACGACAGAGAAATGGCATTTGTTGCTGTTACATTCGATAAAAGTGGCCCATCAATTATCGGCGTCGCACGCGCCCTAATCACACCCGATAATAGCGATGCTGAGTTTGCGATTTTGATTCGCTCTGATCTAAAAGGAAAAGGGCTCGGTAAGGTGCTGATGCAAAAGATAATTAGCTATTGCCAAGTCAAAGGTACCAAGCAAATATCAGGAATGACGATGCCAACTAATCGAGGAATGTTGATGTTGGCTCAAAGCCTCGGGTTTGATATTGATGTTCAGTTTGAGGATGGCATTGCGGATATGGTCTTGCCTTTAAACTAGTAAGAAAGCCCAGTAGTGTACGGCCTCTATGTTAAGTAGAGCCGATACCTGCTGGGCTTTATTCGCTTGGGTAATGTAAAATCGGCCTTCAGAGTGACAGCGTCACTTTAACGCCCAATTTTTCTTCAAATATTGGATACACCAGGACTTAGCCTCTCCCATTGTGTTTCGGCGCCACGCGAGAATGATGTCCATTGGTAATGGCTCCGTACCCTTGATTAGCTTGAGTTCGCCACTATCAATCAGTGGCAGAGCGATTTGGCTTGGTAGTGTTCCGATTCCTAACCCAGCTATGAGTGCATCAACCTTCGCTGTAAAATTGGTGACCGTTAGTCTTGGTTGCTTTTGTATAATATTCATCGATAGTGCTGGTTGTTCGCGCGCAGTGTCTGCGATCGCAATAATGCGGTACTTTTCTCTTGCTTCTTCATCAAAATCACCACCACTGCGTTTATGCACATAGTGACTCGCCGCGGCAACCCAGAGCATGGTCATCTTACCGATTTTTTCTGATTTTACTTCTTGCGGTAGTGTGTCCAGTGATGGGCAAATGAGTAGATCGGATCGTCCAGTGTTGAGTGATTCCCAACTTCCTGCCAGAATTTCTTCTTGCAGTCTGACTCGGGTCGAACTGACTTCAGAGAGTGCATCTACCATCGGGAAAAAATTAGAAACGGGAATAATCCCATCGAATGCGACAGTGATATCTAATTCCCATCCATTGGCTAAGACCGTCGCATCGTTTACTAGTTTCTCACTGGCTTTTAAAATATCGCGCCCACGTTCAAGGATAAGCTTCCCGGCTTCGGTAAAGTGAGCCTTGTGACCAGAACGGTCGAAAATAATGATATCTAAGTCTTGCTCAAGTTTTTGAATTTGGTAGCTAAGTGACGAAGGTGCTCTGTCTAATTCATTCGCTGCTGCAGCAAAACTGCCTCGTCGGTCTATTGCATCCAGGATATGGAGTGCTTCTAAAGTAATCGGACTGTGCACGTTACCTTCCCTTACATGAAATCATCACATTAATGGTGCCTAAACAGACAGTTAAGGAATCAAGAAACAACAATATAGCATATTGACTAATAAAGACGAGATAAGCTTGTTTTGTAATACGGATCTCAGCGTGCAACCGCAATTTTGGCGTATATAGCACGATTACATGAGGGACAAAGAAAACAAATGCGTGGGATTCGTTTGTTCCCTTTTTCTTGAGCAGAAAATGACTATTTTAGTACTAGATACAACAAAGCCAGCTTAAAGCTGGCTTTTTACACAGTTTTCAGTTCTAAAAGGTAAAGAAAAGTTTGGGAAAAGAAAACTTACTGTTGTGCCATCTCTTTTTTCACCATTACAGCTGCTGCTACGATGAAAGCGATGATTAGACCGAGTTCCATGAACTACTACCCTAGTGATTATGAGAAATAAAAGGACAAAACTTAAAATCGCGCATAGTTTAACACGTCTAAGGTTCGTTGCTACCTTTTAACCTCAAATTTACGATTTTTACGATTAAGATCAAAAAAGGCGCAAGAACGCGCCTTTTTTGTTGTTAATTTGTTAATTCGACTAGTTCGAATCAGGGTAACCTTGTGGGTTGTTTGATTGCCATCTCCAAGTATCACTCGTCATTTCTTCAAGCGTGCGGGATGCTTTCCAGCCTAATTCTGTGGCCGCTTTACAAGGATCTGCCCAACACTCAGCAATATCACCAGGGCGACGTTCAACCAATTTGTATGGTACTTCTTTACCGCTTGCTGCTTGGAAAGCCTTAACCATTTCTAGAACGCTATACCCTTTGCCTGTCCCCAAATTGTATATATGCAATCCTGGTTTGTGGCCTACTTTATCTAACGCAGCTACATGTCCATCAGATAAGTCCATGACGTGAATATAGTCGCGAACACCGGTGCCATCCGGAGTTGGATAGTCGTTTCCAAATACCGATAGGAAGTCTCGACGACCAACAGCAACTTGTGAGATAAATGGCATTAGGTTGTTTGGAATTCCCTGAGGATCTTCGCCAAGCTCTCCTGTCGGGTGAGAGCCAACCGGATTGAAATAGCGTAATAGAGTGATGCTCCAATCAGGGTTCGCTTGTTGGAAGTCTGTCAGACACTCTTCGACCATCAATTTACTGCGTCCGTATGGGTTGGTAGCACTTGTTGGAAAGTCTTCGGTAATTGGCACTGAAGCAGGATCACCATAAACCGTCGCTGAAGAACTAAATACTAATGACTTAACTCCGGCTTCTCGCATTGCATCAACCAACACCAATGTGCCGTTTACGTTATTGTCATAGTATTCTAACGGTTTAGCGACAGACTCTCCCACAGCTTTTAAGCCAGCGAAATGAATAACCGCTTCTATGTTATTGGTTTTAAGTGCATCAACTAGCGCTGCTTTATTGCGAATATCAGCCCTAATGAACTTTGGGCTTACACCACAAACTTTTTCGATACGGTGTAATACGGCAGGATTACTGTTGTATAGGTTGTCTAAAATCACTGGTGTCATACCAGCTTCAATCATCTGAATACAAGTATGACTACCGATATAGCCCATACCGCCTGTAACAAGTACTTTCATTTTATGTTCCTTCTGACGCGAATAAACATAGTCTAAAACTTTAACGCTACAATTTAAACTGTCTCTTACAACTCATATCCCATTAATATTACTCGCCCTTTTTCAGCTTTTTTAGCTTGGTACATCGCGGTATCTGCACTTTTTTGATTCGATTTTCTACTTGTCGTTTACCCTAAGCACATCTTTAATTGAATGTAAGGCTGTGAATAAAGTCATCGACAACGAGTAAAAAATGGATTGAAATTGAATGAATTACGTTAATATTCGAAACGATGCAAATAATCTGCACAGTTATTGCTGTAACGAGCCTAGCCTCGTTTAAATGTTAAATCATGAACGAAATCACTGAAGCCAGGCTTATCTTCCTGAATCGTCAGTTGATTGCTTGGATAAAATTGAACCTATGACATTGAATAAACAACAACTCACATTGAATTGCGATATGGGCGAGAGCTTTGGTTCTTGGAAAATGGGGGCTGACGAAGAGGTGATGCCTCATGTTGATATGGCCAATATCGCTTGTGGATTTCACGCATCCGATCCAAACGTGATGCATGAAACGATCACTCTCGCCAATATGAATGATGTAGAAATTGGTGCCCATCCTGGCTATCCGGATATACAGGGGTTTGGCCGACGTTCACTGAGTATGACTGGCGATGAGATCACTAATATGGTTGTTTATCAGGTTGGAGCGTTGCAAGCACTTTGCCGAGCACAGCATACTGATATTGGTTATATCAAACCCCATGGCGCGTTGTATAACGACATGATGAAAAACGATGGGATCTTTAGAGCCGTGGTGAAAGCTGCCACCCTTTTCAAAGTCCCGTTGATGATTCTCGCTTCACAAGAGAATGAAAAATATTTAGAAATTGCCGATGATTTTGATGTTCCTCTGCTGTTCGAAGCATTTGCAGATAGACTGTATCAAGATGATGGTATGCTCACGCCAAGAACTCAGCCAAATGCGGTATTAAAAACTGAACACGCAATTTTGGAACAAGTTCGTATGCTCGGAGAGTCTGGCCGTGTAAAAACCGCATCGGGTAATTACATTCTTCTCGAAGCAGATACCATTTGTGTACACGGGGATAACGAAGAATCCATTGCTTTGATAAAGAAAATTCGTCAGAGCCTGTATGCTGGAGGGAGTTAATGCAACAGCAAACATTTAGTATTTCGGCTGTCTCAGAGTGCAGTATCCTGATCAGATTCGAGGAGACTATTCTTGAGGGTTACGTTGGAGAACTCGCACGCCAAATAAGGGAACAACTGGCGAGTGTTATCATGAATGTTGTTCCTTCCTATCGAACCATCTTAATTGACTACCTGCCCTTTAGAGCCAGTGAAAGCACACTGTTCGACAAAGTAAACCAAGTTATTCGTCAGTTCGATCCTGAAGTGTATGACCGTCGGCAGCCAAACGATATTTCGATCCCTGTTTATTACTCAGAAGAAACCGCCTTGGATTTAGCTCGATTTAACGATTGTGGGTTATCTTTGCAAGACGTAATCGATTTGCATACTCAAACGGATTACAGTGTTTCAGCTATCGGATTTGCACCAGGCTTTGCCTTTCTTTCGGATGTTTGTGACAAGCTCATCATGCCAAGACTTACCACCCCAAGAACTCACGTTCCTGCCGGTAGCGTAGGCATTGCAGACAGTAAAACAGCCGTTTATCCAGCGGATAGTCCGGGCGGATGGAATATTGTTGGCCGAAGCCCGATTGTTTTGTTTTCTGATACTCCCCCTTTTATTCCGTTTGATGTTGGTGACAGGGTGACGTTTACTTCCATTACTAAACAAGAATTTATCGAGTTAGGAGGGATTTTATGAGTGACGCTGGATTGTTGGTAGAAAAACCTGGACCTCTGTCATTGATTCAAGACTTTGGTCGTTTTGGTTTAGCGCATATCGGCATTACCCAAGGTGGTCCTGTCGATGATTACGCATATAGTTGGGCAAACTACCTACTCGGAAACCCGGTGAATTGTTCTGCAGTCGAAATAACATTAGGAAATGCGACATTTGTTGCGTTACATAACTGCCATCTCGCTATCTGTGGTGGCGACTTAAACGCGAAAGTTGACGGCGTCCCCATTTCGAATTGGTCTGACTTTATACTAAAGACGGGACAAAAACTGCATTTCGGTATGCCCAAAAATGGATTGCGTGCTTATCTGGCGGTAAAAGACGGGTTCAATATTGGTGAGCATCTTGGTAGCTCATCAACCGTGAGTAGAGAATCACTTGGCGGACTGGATGCTAAAGGTAGTGCTTTAAAAGCAGGAGATGTATTACCCTTTACCTCACATCGATTACCCAAACATAAACCGAAACAAATGACCTTCCGCTTTAAGCCCGATTACAACTTACCCGTTAAGTTACGTGTGATAGAAAGCTACCAAAACGATGACTTCGATAACGAGGCTTTAAATACGTTTTACTCAAGTGAGTTTACGATCTCACCAGACTCTAATCGCATGGGTTACCGGCTTCAGGGTAATACGATTGAACCACCTTTCGATGGAATACTCTCTGAAGGCATCGCCCTTGGCTCAATACAGGTTCCAAATGATGGCAACCCGATTGTCCTGCTCAACGATCATCAAACAATCGGTGGCTACCCCAAACTAGGATGTGTCGCAAGAATAGACCTACCTAGGCTCGCGCAAGCAAAGCCAGGTCAAAAGGTCAGTTTTGTAAAAGGTGATAGATTGAAATTGCAGGACTTGTGGTGCCAATGGGCTCAGTTTTTCGGGTACTAAGCCCTAGACTCAATGACAAGCACGAAACAAAAAAAGTTACATGCCGTAACGTTCAGCCAACGACTTAGGATAATCTCGCTCTTGCGTCAGCTGTATTGCGTACTGCTCGACCTCTTGTTCACTCCAATGTATCGCGACTGGGTGTTGTAGTTCGACATCTTGTTGCGGTTCAATATCAAACCAGTGATGCAGTATCTTTTGTGCCGCTAACAAGGTAGAAGACGCTTTTACGATTTCAACGCGCGCGTAGTTATTTTGCTCAAACGTCACGTCCGCCGCTCTTAATACCGGGTCCGTTCCCGGTATCTGCTGAGCACCAAATAACGCTCTACCGCCTTTAACCGCCGTGTGGTACGCAGGAATAAACTGCGCCATATGTTGAATGGCGTTGTTGGTTCTCGCCTCTAACGTCTTTTCTTGCCAGCCCTGACGAATTTTAGATAGGAGAAGATTTGGAAGTTCAGGTTGAGCAGAAGTACTTGTGCTTGCAACTAAACCATCATCAAACAACGTAATCCCTTTTGTCATCCCGTGCAGTTGGAAATAACCATCGCCATATGGCGTCAACTGCGCCATTCCTTTATCAGTACCGCGCGGTCCATGAAAAATAACTTCAGGCCATTGCTGATGACATGCTTGCCATTGAGTAATGTATGCGGCTTTAAACTCAACTAATCGATCACGTTTCGCACCGACAGCGTTGTCGACTGAACCCGTTTCAAAACCACACGCATTCACCAGATAGTCACAACATAACTCATAGTTCGAGTCATTATGCTCATAGTTCAATTGCCAATGCTCTCCCACCCACTTTGCACGTTTAAGCTCAGCTTGAGTGATAACATTAGCATTCGGTAGCTCTTGTAACGTTAGGGATGCAATTGCAGCAAGTCGGAAAACACTCCAGCCATATTCTTGGACAGAGACAACCGGGTATTTTAATGCGTCTAAATCGGCGTGTTGAGCAAATGGGATAGCCCAGTCATCGAAGCTAACAGGCTTAGCTGGTTGAGTGCGCTTAGAAATTTCAATTAACTCTTCTTTCGAATACAATTTGTAGTATTCGTCTGGCTCGCCAAGTACCTTATTGCGCTCATCTATATCGACTAATGTGTGGTATGCATTTTTGATCACTTCAAGACGTGGGATCAGTGTCGAAGGGTCACCACCATCAGAATGTGGTACTGCAATAATGGTTGGGCGAATATTCAGTGATAGCGGATACAGCCGAACCGTATCAATCGATTGAGAAAGCAAGTCTAAACACTGTTGCTCAGAAATCTCTCGATACAAGTTCCCACCTGCGTGCAAATGACAGATTGGTGGCCCATTGACTAAAGACGCACCCTTTTCAATCACAGATACTTTGAACCCTAGCTCTGCAAAATGAATGGCGGCTGTAGCTCCGGCGACTCCACCACCAACAACAACAATGTGTTTTTCTTTATAACTTGGAAACTCAGACTTCATTGCTTCACTGAATATTTTATAAGGGAAATTCTTTACTTGTGGTTAATTCTACTCGTCTTTAAGCATGATTAAAATCACAAAAAGTTCATGGGTTTGCATAAACCTCAAAACCCATTTTTAAAAAGAAAAAAGTGCGAAAAAGTGCTTGACTGCGTTCTTTGTAACAGCAATTTTTAGCTAGGTGTGAATAAGATATTTACCACAACACCCACGGCGTAAAGCCTGTCGAAATACCTTACGTTTTGCACTCCTCAGTTATCCCAAAAGTTATCCACTGTTTTTGTGGATAACTACAATAAAAGTGTCATGGATGAGTTATCACTGTATTAGTGCTTGACCAATTAAGTGTTTATTGGTGTTAGCAATCTTTTCAATAAACTCATGACTACCAATGCTAACGTCACGAAGGTTGCCAGCGGCAAAGCTATCCACAGCTCGGGGTGTATCTGGGCATTAAGTTCAAGCCCATACGTCATCACTGCAGCAACACAAAGTTCCGCTGCAAAGACAGCCACACTACTCGCGATTAGCGCCATGATCCCATACTCAGCCCACAAAGTCGTACTGATGCGTTTTTTGCTCGAGCCTAACGTTCGATACAAACGAATTTCCTGCTGACGCTGTGATAAACTTAAACGCAACAACGTAAAAATAAGTAGTAAACCCGCTACGACGCCCAGTAAGGCGAGAATCGTAATCGCAGATACGATTTGCTGAATCAATGCTTGAATTTTTTCCCCCATCGTACGGATATCCAAAACAGAAACCGTCGGATGTGAACGAGACATCGACGTTAATAGCGCTTGGTTTTCTTCTGTAATTCGATAGCTGATGAGGTATGAGCCTGGCAAGCTTTCCATCACATCAGAAGAGAATATGAAATAAAAGTTAGGCTTCATATCTCTCCATTCGACATGTCGTATCGTATCAACGGTTACATCAAAATTTTGACTGTTGATAACAAAGCGTAATTTGTCACCTAATTCAAGGCCAAGCTCATTTGCTACGTCAGCTTCTACTGACACGCTCGCCTTATTCGTCCATTTCCCAGAAAGTACTTCATTGTATTCTGGCAGGCTGTCTCCCCAAGTAAGATTCAGTTCACGCCTGATCGCATCAGACTCTTCCTCCTCATACTCAATTTCCTTGACGTTTTGGCCATTAATTTCGGCTAAACGTCCTCGAATAATAGGAAAAGCCTGTGACCGCGTAACGCCATTACTATCCAGTGTTTCCAGATAGGCAGGAAGTTCATATTCAGCAATATTTAAAGCAAATACATTTGGTGCATCGGCTGGTAGTGTCCTTTCCCAATCCGCCAATATATCGCTACGAACAAGCCAGATAATGGATAAAAGCATCAGCGACAAAGCCAGAGCACCAAATTGTAATCCACTGGTAACGGGGGTTCGGTTGATTCGGCTCAGCGCTAGTTTCATTGCTGGTTGTGTCGAAAATCTTGCAACCAACTTAGTCAGCGAGACACTGACTAATGCCAGAACAACAAACAGCGCGGCAATTCCAATGAGAACAATCCACACGAGTGTGTTGTTTGCGTATAACGCTAATAACGGGACAATGGGCACTAAAACTAACAACATTGTTTTCCAGGAACGCTGCGCTTTACCTTGCTGAAGTACCTCTAAAGCGGGCGTTCTAATTAGCCCTAGCAGCGGAATCCCCAGTGCCGGTACAGTGATCAATACTGCTGATATGACCGCAACCAAAAATGGTGTGACACCGTAACCAGGTAATGGATCAGGTAACAAATCTTTCAATGGAATACGTAACAGGTACTCCAGTCCACTTCCCAACAACAAACCGACAAGACTAGCGCTAACTAATAAAATCGCGACTTGAATAAATAGCCATTTTTCGATCCAACGTCGACTAGCACCTAGGCTCTTTAACATAGCGATAGTTTGAGTTCGGCTATTCACATAATTCTGGCAGGTCAGAACCAATGTAGTGGATGCCATGATGATCACAATCGCGACAGTGAGTGATAAATACTGCGTTGTTCTTTCGAAGATTTCGTTACTCCGACTTGAACTGTCCTGAGTTCGCCATCGATCACTCGGTGATAATTCAGTGGTATCTTGTAGTTTCTGGAGTGTGTTGTCGTCCGCTTTGATAAACAGACGATATTGCACTCGACTACCGACTTGTATCGCGCCCGTTTTTGCGACATCACTTTGATGTATATATGCGGAAGGCATTTGCTGAAACGGATTAAAACTTAAACCAGGTTCCATCAAAACAGCACCTGAAACCGTAAAGTCCGCATCGCCAATAGTGACATTGTCACCTTTACTGACATCCAACTGTGCCATGATACGTTCATCAAGCCAGAGCTCTCCCGCTTTTAAACGGCCAGAAGGATTGTTATCTAGAACTAAGTCACCCATTAATGGGTATTGCTCATCGACTGCACGTACGGAGATCAATTGCATGCCTTTATCACTAAAAGCCATGGTTGGAAATCGCGTCATTTGTGACGTTTCGAGAGTTTCAGTCGAGCTTAGAATCGATTCAGTGAGAGGATTAGCAGACACAAATACGGCATCTGCGGTTAACGCGTCTTTTCCCTGTTTTACAATAACCTGCTCCATTCTTGAAGCTAAAGCAGAGAGAGCAAAGATACTGGCTATAACGAGAACAAGAGCCACGCTTATTGGCCAAAGGCTACCTTGTTTTATTTCCCCTAAACTCCAACGAATTAAGCTTTTGGTTGAAGAGTGTTTCTGTGTTACGCCCTGCTCTGTCGAGTTCTGGTCACTTGAAGATACTGCAGACATTACACTGCCTCCTTAAGCTCACCCGCCTCCATGCGATAAATACGATCACATCGATCGGCTAAATGACTATCGTGCGTAACCAAAATGAGTGTCGTGCCATGCTGTTCGTTGAGATCAAACAAAAGCTCAATCACTTTGTCTGCCGTCTGGTGATCGAGATTGCCGGTAGGTTCATCTGCAAATAGGAGTTCCGGCTGCGTCATAAATGCACGTGCAAGCGCAACTCGTTGCTGTTCCCCGCCAGAAAGCTGGCTTGGTAAATGATCAAGACGTTTTTCTAACCCAACCGCTTTTAGTAGTTCTGACGCTCTAGATTCGTCTTCCGCGTCCCCACGAAGTAAACATGGCAGAGTCACATTGTGTAACGCGGTCAGGCTTGGAATCAATAAGAAGCTTTGAAAAACAAAGCCTAGTGAATCTGCTCGAATTTTTGCTCGCGCTTCATCATCTAACTTGGAAAGTTCATTACCCAATAAGATGATTTCTCCAGACGTTGGCGTATCTAGGCCAGCTAATAATGTCATTAACGTTGATTTACCTGCACCTGAGGTTCCGACGATCGCTATTTTTTCCCCTTTTCTGATGTCAATATTTACATTTTTAAGGATTGTTAATCGTTCGTTATTAGTAGAGACTTGTTTGGAAACTAAATTCGCTTGAACAATAGGTGCTTTAAGTACAGGTGTTTGCATGATTCGATTACTTTCCTTAGTTCTCTTTTTCTGTTTTTCCGTTACGGCCATCGCGAACGAAAAACTGCTTGTTTTGGGTGACAGCCTAAGTGCTGGTTACAATATGCCGATTGAGAAAAGTTGGCCTAGCTTACTCCCTAACGTTTTGTTAGAACATGGCCAAAATGTAACAGTCGTTAATGGCAGCATCTCTGGCGATACCACAGGTAACGGCCTGGCCCGCCTTCCGCAGCTTCTGGAACAACATTCACCCTCCATTGTATTAATCGAATTGGGTGCCAATGATGGCCTTCGCGGCTTTCCTCCTAATCTTATTACGTCAAATCTTTCCAAAATGATTACTATGATCAAAGATTTTGGAGCGGAAGTCATCATGATGCAAATCCGTGTACCGCCTAACTACGGTAAACGTTACAGTGACATGTTTTACGATATTTATCCAAAATTGGCAGAACATCAGCAAGTACAATTAATGCCGTTCTTTCTGGAGCACGTCATTACAAAGCCAGATTGGATGATGGACGATGGCTTGCATCCCAAACCGGAAGCTCAGCCATGGATCGCTGATTTCGTTGCTCAAGAATTGATTAAACATCTCTACTTTTAATGGTCTAGCTCAATAAGTGTTATTTAACTTTAGGTTATGCTGAACAAGATTTCATTCATCGAGGTTAGATAACAACATGCGAATAGAACCTTTAATTCAAGGTGTTGTTGCTCGTTCTGCACATCCATACGGGTGCCATGCATCAATAAAAGAGCAAATAGATTACGTAAAACAAGCACCGCAAATTAAAAACGGACCTAAACGGGTTTTGATTATTGGTGCCTCTTCTGGTTTCGGGCTTGCCGCTCGCATTGCCCTTACTTTTGGTGGTGCAGAAGCCGATACCATTGGCGTCTCGTTTGAACACGGTCCATCAGAGAAAGGCGTAGGTAGCGCAGGTTGGTATAACAATGTCTTTTTCAAACAAGAGGCAAACGATGCTGGCCGCACGGCGATCAATATTATAGGCGATGCATTTTCAGACTCTGTACGCAACGAAGTCATTGAAGCTATAGAAACCTATTTCGAAGGCGAAGTAGACTTGGTGATTTACAGTTTGGCGACTGGCGTTCGTCCAAATCCAAACAGTGACGAGCTCTGGCGTAGTGTCATTAAGCCGATTGGTGTTCCAGTCACCGGCGCTTCCATCATGCTGGAGAATGATCAGTGGGTTGAGACCACTCTGCAACCAGCAACAGAGCAAGAAGCAGAAGCAACCATCAAGGTGATGGGGGGCGAAGACTGGGAAAGCTGGATTGACGCGTTAATCAATGCAGAATCCCTTGCTGAGGGCTGCCAGACTATTGCTTTCTCCTACGTGGGGCCAGAACTGACACATCCTATTTATTTAGATGGGACATTAGGTCGTGCGAAAGTCGATCTGCACCAGACCAGTCATGCATTAAACCTTAAGCTGGCTAACTTTGGTGGCGGTGCTTATGCTTCCGTCTGCAAAGCATTGGTAACAAAAGCGAGTGTTTTCATACCGGCAATGTCGCCTTATCTGCTCGCACTTTATCGTGTGATGAAAGAAAAAGGCACGCACGAGAGGTGCATTGAGCAGATGCAACGCTTGTTCACCACCAAGCTATTTAGTCACACCCCCGTCCCTGTAGATGGCGAAAGATTGATCAGAATCGACGATTTTGAATTAGACCCGCAAGTACAACAAGAAGTAAAACAACTTGTTGAACAGATGAACGGTGACAACTTCATGCAAATTGGTGACTATCAAGGTTTTAAAGATGAATTCATGAAACTGAATGGTTTCAACTTTGAAGACATCGATTATTCCCAAGACATATCGAGCCAAGAGTTAGCGTCACTTAAACCTTAAAGCCCGCCTCACACGTATCACATTTGAGACAGTTAACAACTATTAAGAGTCCTGAGCCATTTTCAGGACTTTTTTATATTTCGCAGTGACCCACCTCTATACTTAATGAGTATAAGCAGTGATATAACAACGCAAGCCACAATAGGGTTCAATTCACAGGGTGTGATTCGAAGGTAAAGGACAACAATATGAGGAGAATTCAAACATTAAGCTACACTATACCAGATTCCATGCAGAAAAGTTGGCAGGAAATAGTGAACCTGTTGGCTCAAATTGGCGAAGTGCCAACCACACTCATAATGCGTGCCCACCAAGATTACCTTGAAGTAAACACCTCTAGTCATACGCCAGGAAATCCCTATAAGCCCGGAGACAAAGAATCATATGGTAGCGGGCTATATTGCGAATATGTGATTAATAACCAGCAAGCCCTTATTGTCTCCAATGCCCCTGAAGACGAAGAGTGGTGCAACAACCCCGATATAGACCTTGGGATGATATCCTACTCTGGTCTGCCCTTGCTCTGGCCTAACGGCGAAGTATTTGGCACGCTCTGTATGCTTGACTCCAAAGTTAATCACTTCAGTGAAACATATCTTCAGCTAATGAGCACCTTCAAAGACTCCATTGAGGCTCAGCTCGCCGTTGTATTTCAACAGCACAAGTTATTACGGCTAAACCATGAACTACAGAATCGTGTAGAGAACAGGACCACAGACCTTGCTCAACTTAGTTATTCACTGACCAAAGAGATCGATCGGCGTAAAGCGGCTGAGAAACAAGTGAGCTATCAAAAAACACATGACCAAGGAACAGGGCTATTAAACCGCTCTGCGTTAGAGAAAGCAGTTGCCAAATTTCTTCAAGCGCTTGAAGACGATGAACAATCTCTCGTTATCATTAATATTGGGTTTAGTAACGCGAGAAGTATACAAACACGATATGGATTCGAAGCCTTTGATGAAATACTTAAAGAATTTCACTCCCGGCTAACCAAGCGTGAATCCAGTTTTGTTTCAGGAAGACCGAGTTCAAATGATTTGGTACTGTTAATTTCCGGAGATTATGTCGAGACAAAACTCAATCAATTGCTGGAAGAAATTTCCAATGTAAGCGTAGGCAATTTCTATAATAATGAGACCGAAGTGCATTTACATACCTACATCGGTGTCGTAAGGGCGCAAAAAAATAGCAATGCCAAGCAGCTACTACAAAATGCCAGCTACGCGATGCTGTTATGCAAAGAGTCTGGAGAAGCGTACAGATACTTTAGCGAAAGTCACTCAAACGACCTTAACAACCATAGCCAATTGGAAAGCTACTTGTTACAAGCCGTGCGTAGTGATGACCTGATGCTTTATTTTCAACCAAAGGTTAACCCAAACACTCACGAATGGATTGGAGCCGAAGCTTTATTGCGCTGGCGTCATCCAGTGTTAGGTGATGTATCCAATGAAGCCTTGATCCGAATGGCAGAGCAGAACGGCTTAATATTTGAAGTCGGATTATTTGTTCTCCGCACGGCAGTCGCAAAAGCCAAACAATGGTCAGAATTGACGGATGACTTTAAAATTGCAGTAAATGTCTCTCCTATACAGTTACAAAACGTTAATTTTGCCGATCAGATTGAGCACCTACTTGAAGCATTTCATCTGCCAGCCCAGTTTGTCGAGCTGGAAGTCACTGAAAGTGCTCTGATCGCAGATGAAACGATTGCGGTTACAACACTCAACAAATTACATCAGTTGGGTGTGACATTGTCACTCGATGACTTTGGTACCGGATTTGCCTCCTTTAGTTATTTGAAGAAATACCCGTTTGATACCATAAAAATTGATAAGAGCTTTGTGCAGCAAATGGAGAAGTCGGACAACGATCGGGCCATTATTCGCTCCATTATCCACATCGCAAAAAAGTTAGATCTTCAAGTGGTAGTTGAAGGCGTTGAGTCAACAAACCAAGAGAAATTTCTGATTGAGGAAGGCTGTGACATCGTACAGGGTTTTCTCTACGGCAAGCCGATGCCTTGCAATGAATTTGAGCAAGGCTTACTCAGTCAACATCCATTCGATGAGCGGCCTTCCTGTTCCTCCGAGTTTGCCCCTAAATAAAATACGAACCACTGTTACCTGTATATTGCTGTCAGCGCGGTATACTGCTTTACTCTATTGCCTGTGGTTCCTATAATCGCCGCCCGCTTCTAATAAAAAGGCCAATATTTTCATGGATCAGTTGACTGCCACACTTAAGAAAATTGAAAAGCAGAACTACCGTGCTTACCAGCAAATCAAAGGTCAATATGACTTTGCTGATTTCACTTTGTTTATCGACCATGTTCAGGGCGACCCTTATGCTTCGGCGTCTCGTGTGCGCGCAACTCGTGAGTGGTCTTTGACAGGCCTTGAGTGGCTGAGAAATGAATCAGTGGCTTTCCAACGAGCGGCAAGAGATTTTATTGCACGCAGCTTTGATCTTTTTGCAAAACAAGAAAACTCGGTTTCCATCGCTTTGAACGGCCAAACGGTGCTCGACAATACCGCCGTTCTATTTACTGAAGAAGGGATTGAGCTGCGTTTTCGCGTTAATCTTCCTGCTGAAGGCCGCTCAGTACTAGGTAAAAAGGCCAATAACGTTCTTACTTTCCATTTACCTAAATTTATTCGACGTGCAACGCTCGAGCGCGAGTTGGATAAAGATGCTCTGATGAAGCACTGCCAGGTAGTGGAAGATCAAGAAGCGCTTAGAGAGCAATTAGAAGCGCATAATCTAGTCGCGTTTGTTGCTAACGGCAGCATTCTTCCGCGTGTGGCAGGAAACTGTGATTTGCCAATGAAAGATGCTATTGAATTTAAAGCGCCAGAATCACTGCAAGTCACGTTACATGCGCCAAATAAAGGTTATGTTACGGGCTTAGGCATTCCTAAGGGCATCTCTCTGATTGTAGGTGGTGGTTTTCATGGTAAATCAACCTTGTTGAATGCGATTGAACGCTCTATTTATGACCACATTCCAGAAGATGGTCGTGAGTACGTTGTCACTGATAATAAGTCAATGAAGATTCGAGCTGAGGATGGACGCTGTGTTCATCATTTAAATCTATCGAACTATATTAATCATCTACCAATGGGAAAAGATACTGCAGATTTTGCTACCCAAGATGCGTCAGGTTCAACGTCTCAGGCTGCATGGCTGCAAGAGTCCATCGAAGCGGGTGCAACCTCTCTACTTATTGATGAAGATACATCGGCTACAAACTTTATGATTCGCGATGAACGCATGCAGGCGTTAGTGGCAAAAGGCGATGAGCCAATTACACCACTTGTCGATCGTATTGGACAACTTAGAGATGAGCTCGATATTTCCACGATTATCGTTATGGGTGGCTCTGGTGACTATTTAGATGTGGCTGATACCGTCATTCAGATGCATGACTATCAAGCGGTCGACGTAACTGAAAAAGCGAAACAGGTTATCGCTCAGCATCCTACCCAGCGCCACAACGAATCGGAAGAAGCTTTGAAAACGTTCCGTCCACGGGCGTTAAATCGTGTAGCGTTAATGAACATACTGACCGATGGTAAGTTCCGTATCAATGCCAAAGGCAAAGATTCACTTCGCTTCGGTAAAGAGTTTACCGATCTAAGTGCTTTGGAACAGTTGGAATCCGCTGACGAAGTAAACACGATAGGCTGGTTGTGGTTCCAATTAGCACAGCTTCCTGGCTGGTGTGACAATCCAGCTAAAGAAATCGAAGAAATGTTGTCAGAGAACTGGCATACATCATTACCAAAACAAGGTGATTTAGCGAAACCTCGCACATTAGATGTGATGGCAGCTTTGAACCGTATGCGCAAATCGCAATTTAAGCCATCACGCTAACCAGTAGTAATAGTTTAGGAGTAGAGGCAGCGGCTGTTTCGTTGCCTCAGTTATTCCGATCTAAGTACGTTCCACGCCTCACATAACGCTTTAAAACGTTCAGCGTTACCACTCTCACGATCAGGATGCCAACGAAAAGCCAATTTACGCCACTGTTTTCTAATATCTGCACGAGTGGCAGAGCTATCTAACTCAAATAAAGAGAGTGCCTTAGTTCTATCCATATCAGTGACACAGTTTCCTCCAATATATCTTTGATAGGACTGCCAGAACTCGTTGAGTAGGCCGCGGACCTCGTCCTCACTTGCTTCGTAATGCTCCCAGTTCAGATAATAGTTGAGTAACGGATCAATCTGATCCATTGAGGTCTGTGTTGCCTTGGCTGTACAGGTAAGCTCAATATTCATCGCCTGGACATTTAGCCATTGCTCTGGATACAGTATTTCTTGCAGTTGATATAACGCGTTCATGATAAGGAAGTTCTTTTTAAACAAATCCTTATCTTGAGATGAGTCAAGCTGGTGAAGACACCCTCTCGCACTCAACTGACTGGCTAATGTGTGTACTTTCCAGCCTAAAGGGTGTTCTCTAAGGAGATCGAGTATTGGCCACAACAACGGATTCTCCATTTCAGAATATTGGCGCTTCTCGCTTTGCAATGCCATATTTCCTTCCTCAAAAATACCGAACAAAAAGGCCGATAGCATGCAGCCACCAGCCTTAGTACTCAGCGATTGGTTTTAAATTACGCCAAGTTCGCGTAAGCGTTCCATCAGGTAGCTATGCGCGGTGTAACGTTCTGAAAGTACCACATCTGGTTTCGGGTGTAAGAACAGCGGCAATGAAATGCGCGACTTATCTTGACGTCCACCAGTCGGGTTGATAACGCGATGCGTGGTTGATGGGAAGTATCCTCCCGATGCTTCTTGAAGCATGTCACCAATATTGATGATCAAGTTACCGAAGTCGCAAGGAACGTCGATCCAATCACCTTCTCTGCTCTTTACTTGCAAGCCCGGCTCGTTCGCTGCGGGCAATACAGTCAGTAAGTTAATATCTTCATGTGCGGCAGCACGAATCGCGCCAGGCTCTTCTTCCCCAGTCATCGGTGGGTAATGCAATACTCGAAGCAATGTTTTTTCGCTGTTATTGATCATTTCTGACAGCGCAATTGAAAACCGCTCCTGAACCTCTTTCGGTGCATACAGTTCAACCCAACCCAAAAGTTCTTGGGCAAATGTATCTGCACGCTGGTAATACTCAAGAATCTCGGCTTTCAGCTGCTCAGGAATCTGGCCCCAAGGGTAAACATGAAAATACTCTTTAATATCCTTTACTGAGTGCCCTTTCGCTACTTCAGAAACAGAAGGTGGGAAATAGCCATCTTGTGTATCAAGGTTAAAGTGAAAGTCATTTTTTTGTTCAGAGCTAAAAAATGCTTGCCAGTTATTATAAATTGATTCCACCAATTCTTGAGGGATAGGATGGTTCTTTAGCACACCAAACCCAGTTTCGCGCAACGATGCAACAAATTGCTGAGCGGCATCATCAGCAAGATAATCGACAGTTTCCAGTTTCATGACTTTACTTCTTTTCTTATTAGATTGAGTCGAGAATTCTATGTACGGATATGCTGCAAATCAAACTTTAATGAAATGCGCATGCTCATTAGATTCATTGTTGAGCGCTCTGTATGCTATCCAACAGTTATCGTTATTAAATATAGGCGAAAACAAACAATTGCACACCGTTCAATTAAATGTAATTATTGACTCGCGGATTGAGCAAAACTCACTTCGTTCGACTTGTCGTAAAAAACCAAGTGAAGGATCGAATAAACTTATGAAAAGTACTTCTACATTGTTGGGACTAACGATTATCTATGCCGTCGTGTTTTTGTTTTCAGCATTAGAGCCTAACTCACGGGCAGTTTGGTTTGCTGAAATTTTTCCGGCGATTGGTATCTTGATAGCAATATGGGTCATATCAATTCGATACCAATTTAGTAACACGGCTTATGTCTTGATGTTCGTCTGGTTGTGTCTCCATACAGTTGGCGCAAAATATACGTTTGCAGAAGTCCCTTTCGATTGGTTTAACAACTTGATTGGATCAGAGAGAAACAATTTTGATCGTGTCGCTCACTTCTCTATCGGATTGTACGCCTACCCGATCGCAGAATATTTGATCTACAAAAAGAAGATCAATATTAAGTTCTCTTGTTGGTTTGCACTATTTGCCATAATGTCTTTAGCGGCAGGTTACGAAATCATTGAATGGTGGTATGCCGCTATTGCTGGTGGTAATAAGGGAATCGCATTTCTGGGCTCACAAGGCGATGTATGGGATGCCCAGAAAGACATCCTATGTGACACTGTAGGTGCGCTCATCGCCTTAATATTAATGTCGGCTCAGCGTCGACTCTCGAAGCCACTCTAAATACGGATTAAAACCGTCAACAATAGGAACTTGTACGATCTGGGCAACTTCATATTCGTGCAAGTTCTCAATTTTTTCCTCAACGAGTTCGTATAATTCACGCCGAGTTTTAATCACTAGCAGCCATTCAGTATCGTTACAAATTTCGCCTTTCCATACATAATGACTTTCGATCGGCATCGTTTGAATACACGCAGCCAACTCTGCTTCTAACAGACCTTTAATGATTTGATCCCGGTTCTGTTCGTTAGCTGTGGTACTTAATACGATACAGTAATCATGCTCTACGGACATTACTTACTCCCTATTTCATTGTCACTTTACCACCAATCATTTTATATGCTGGTGTACCTCTTACCAATGTGTCTCTTGCAAACTCTTGTTGGCACCCCGGGCAAATACAAGGCGTTTGTGTAAAGTCTTCTACGATACGCTCTTTAAAACATTTCACCAACGCGCCTTTCCCACCTTTACGGTATTTAAACAGTTGAGCTTTGCACTTTGCACAATAAATCTCGACGGTTTTCGTCGGTTGTTTCTTATTTGGTTTTGCCATCGTTATCTGTAGTGTTTTGGGGGATATCCGGTTTTACCCATACGTGACTAAAATCAAACCAACCCAAAGCGTTACATTTCGCATTCTGTAGTGCACCGCTATGGTCTTTATTTACACCCAGCCAGCAATGGAACATCGGTACCACCTGATGACTTTTGACCAACTGTTTACCAAGTTCACGAGCAGGAAACTCCGGATATACGCCTGCTCGCCATTGATCAACGAGTGCTGCCCAATCGGCAAAGTCGTAACTGGAGCTAAATGTCTCGATATCACTATAATCGAGCAGCCAACCAGCGAGCGCGTCATCTCTATTCGTAGCAATCCCCATCGCCTTAATCCAAATGTCTACAGCGCTTGTCTCTGGCGGCTGGTTATCATATCGAATGAACTCAACTTCGACGCCATAAGGTTTTAAGAGGCTCTTGATCGCTTTAGCAATAACAGGAAACATCGGGTGTTTCTTTTGATACGCAACTGAGACAACTTTCCCCTGCTGAGGTGCAGCACCGGCTTGTGTTGGCCTCAAATCAATCCAACCCGGCTTTATACCAAAGGCTTGTAACACACCAAGCTCTATCACTTTATCTTGTGGGACATGTGTGTATATCTGATGACTGTTTAACACCTGGCTGAAAAACTCGGCCCATCTTGGGTCTTTTGCAATACCGGTATTTTTGTTTAGCAACAGAAATGTACAACCAGGGTCTAACTCCACCTCATCGGTTGAAGCATGCTTGTCCATCTGAGGCTTAGAAAGGCTCGGGTAAACCATTGATGAGTAAGCTTCATCTATCACCCATACCTCAACTTGATCCAATAAAGGCCGTAAGCCGAAATAGCCGTCGAACGCGGTCAGAATAAGACGCTTATCATCGTTCACTTTAACCTGAAAAGGACCTGTTCCTATCGGTTTTCTATCAAACTCCTCTGAACGCTGCGTCTTAGGTAATAGGATTTTGGCTTGAGATTCACTTAACGCAAGGGGTAGATAACGGTCAGGACGCACGAGCTCAATATCGACGGTCCAAGGTAGAGGTGATGAAACTCTCGAGATATGCGCGAACAGATTTAATTCACTTAGCGCACAAACACTTTCCAGCACACAATCCGTCGTGAGAAGTTCACCGTTATGGAATCGTACCCCTCGGCGCAAATAAAAACGCCAGTGCGTCTCACTTAACGACTCCCAAGTATGTGCCAAATCGGGTTTAAGCTGTTCATTTTCATCGAGACGAGTCAGACCACTAAAAACTTGTCTCGCGATATGTTGTTCTGAGCGTCGCATTGGCTTTTGAGGATTAAGCATCGCCAGCGGACGGTAATAAGGCAAACGGATGACTTGCTCACCTTGGCTGTGCTGAAGCCCCAAATAGCCTTGAATTACCTGAGTGAGTTTGGTCGCGTCGTTATCTAATGCTTCCAGCGCTTGGCCAATCTTGCCTTCGTCTAAGTAGCGTCTTGCTAGATTCTCACTTACATCACTACGACTGCGCTTAAACATCAGTTTTGAGAGTTTTCCTCGACCAGCAGCAGGATGCCACTCAATCCAACCCTCTTCTTCTAGTTTATTGAGAACAATTCGGGCATTACGACGCGTACAAAACAGCGTTTCGGTAATATCTTCAAGCTGAACTTCCGTATCGTTTCCAGAAAATTTTTCAAATAGTGTTTCAAACTGAACACGTAGTCGCGGACTACTCATAAAGAGGAAAATCTTGTTTAGATATCAATAAACCAAGTTTCCTCATTTTTATGAAAAAGTGCAAATTTTGATGGGTAATTTATTGAATATCTACACCAATTTCTTTTGAAATCAGAATGAGTTGTTCCTCGTTATCAAGTTTTATCGACCACTTACATTCCGCACCATGACACAACACCACGTTTGCACCTCTGCCGAGAAGTTGAACTGCATCGGTCTGAGCCTGTAACGTGACCATCGAAGCGCCAGTTAATTTAATGACCACTTCACGCTGCGTTGCGATAACTTTACCCAGTGAAAATTCAATGACCATCTTGGCTTATACTCACTTCGATTTTTGCTGCTTCACAGCGATAGTTAAACGGCTGGTACAGACTAAACGATTACGCTCATCGGTAATATTGATCTGCCAAACCTGAGTTGATACGCCCAAGTGCAACGGCGTAGCGGTACCGATAACGTAACCACTGCGCATCGCTCTGACATGGTTAGCGTTGATATCCAAACCAACGCAGTAGCTCCCTTCGCTCACACAGAAGTTTGCAGCGACAGACCCGAGCGTTTCCGCAAGTACTACAGAGGCACCGCCATGCAACAACCCGAGTGGTTGATGGGTAATGCTACTCACCGGCATGGTTGCGCTAATGGAATTCTCTGTGAAATCGGTATATTCAATTTGTAGATGCTCCATCATGGTGTTTTTTGACGTTGCATTAAGTATCTCTACACTGATTGGCTTTTTCCAAATGCTCATTTTTTGCTCTTATATTTAAATGTTGCTAATTATGGATTAGGGATGAGGTAGCATAGTCGGTATCGAGCCTAAACTTCAAGATATTCTCCAAGTGCCAGATGCACTTTTATCAGCGATAATTACGTATATACTGTTGAACGAAATAGAAATTAATACGTGGAACCAAATATGAAGGTATGGATTAAAGCTTCTGCTCTTTTAGCCATCGCAGGTTTAACAGCTTGTAGTGCATCGCCTACTGGTCGTAACCAACTTTTAATGTTTTCTGATCAAGAGATGTCCTCTCTCGGGGCGAGATCTTTCGACCAAATGAAGAAAGATATTCCAATCAGTAAAGATAAAAAGGTGAATACTTACGTTCAGTGCGTTGCTAAACACGTGACTGATGTCATTCCCCCACAACCAGGGTTCCAAAATTGGGAAGTGGTCGTGTTTGACAGTAAACAGGTCAACGCCTTTGCTCTGCCTGGCGGAAAAATAGGTGTCTATACTGGTCTTCTTGGTGTCGCTAAAAACCAAGATCAGTTGGCGACCGTTATTGGTCACGAAGTCGCGCACGTTCTTGCAGACCACAGTAATGAACGCCTATCTCAAAGCCAATTAGCTAATGCAGGCCTGTCGCTCGCGAATATGGCTATCGGTGCTTCAGAATACAAACAATATCAAGAAATGACGATGGCGGCATTAGGTGCTGGTGTGCAATACGGAGTAATTTTGCCATACGGACGAACTCAGGAATCCGAAGCGGATGTGGTTGGTCTCGATTACATGGCAAAAGCCGGATTCGCTCCAAACCAGAGTATTGCTCTGTGGAAAAACATGAGTGCAGCATCGGGTGGTGCTCAACCGCCTGAATTCTTCTCGACTCACCCTTCGCACAGCACGCGTATTAAAGAGTTACAAGCAACAATAAGAAAGCTGCCTAATTACAACGTTAAAGCGCCGAAGTGTGGCTAACCGTCATTAAGAAAGCAAGTCGTTGAAAAATGTTAAAAAGCTCCATTTGTGGAGCTTTTTAACATTCGGAGTTAGGGGGTTAAGTCCCTAAAATCTGCATAGGTAAACTGAGTAAACTGTCTCCGAGGCTGGCGAAATACCAAATAATAGCCACAAAGCCACCAACGGATGCGATATACCACGCAAAAGAGAACAACTGACCGTAACGGGTTAATGGTAATAAATGGCTGTGGTGACGTGTCCGCCATTCCATCACTACTTCCAACATCCCCATGATCAACAAAAAGCCAAGTAGTGTTAAGCCCAGTGAATAACTCAGTACAATACCAAGTATCGCTGTTACTATACTGCCCGCTAACCCAACCCAGGTGTTCATTGAGAACGTTATACTTTTAAGTACATGGCCACCGTCTAAAGGTAAAATGGGTAATAAATTAAACAGGTTTAACAACGCATTAAAAACCGCCAAACCAGCAAACGTCATCTCACCAGTCATCCAATAAAGAACGGTAAAGACAATACTCAACACTAAGCCGAAAAACGGCCCCATAATGGAAATAACTACGTCCTGCCAGCGAGTGTTAATTTTTTCATCACTTAACGCAAGCCCACCCAGAAATGGGATCAAATAGATGCCTTTCGTCTTCATACCAAAGTACTTCATCGCTTTAATGTGTCCCCACTCGTGGAACATCAGACAAGCAATCAGCGCGAGAGCAAATTGTATAGAGAACAACCAAGAGTACGCGGCCAGGCTAGCGGAAGCTAATACCACTTTAATGACTTTTGCACTTTTTAAGGCTTTCATACCTAAAGAGACGATACCAATTAAGCTAAAGCGTTTTTCACTTGGAGGTGTAACTTGTGGTGTCTGGCGCTCGATGTCTTTTTCATTACGAGAGCCACTTGTTACTAATTTGTCATTCATTGTGACCTGATAAGACAAACTGAAAGGCTGCCACTGTACTGTACAATCGAACTCACACTGCAAAACCTCATCACCTGCCATGAGTTTAAATAGATGTTTACTTTCCTCAGACTTACTTTCATTGGCATCAATTTGAGAGACTAATGTGTTGTCCCAATACAACTGCTGCCATCCCGCCATTGATCCTTCCAACCTGAGTGGTCGACCTAAAAATTCAATATGTAGTAATTCCAACGTGCTCTAGCCCAATGACCTTAAAATTCAAAATACCAAGTTTAACAGAGGTTATATGGCTTGGGTAAAGCCTGAATGTTAGCCATTTGGACACAATTTACCCATTAGTGTTACGAAATAATTCTGGTCTAACCATTCATTAAGAAAATGCAACGGTAATACAAGATATTACCTCCCATCATTTGACCTATACATCAAATTTTAAAAACAAATCCACCTCAATCTTTGACAATTAATTAAACATGCGTTTAACATTGCATTTACATAATACGCACCTTTGATAACAAAACAATAATCTTTTTACTACACAAAAATTAAAAGGACTACGGTCTAGCTTAAAGATACCCTAGGAGGGTCAAGGATGAATAAGAAGCGCTGCTCTCTGCTTACAATATCGATATTGTTTGCGTGTAATGCCCAATCAGCGGGCTTTCAGGTTGTTGAACATTCAGCATCTGGTCTTGGTCGAGCGTTTTCAGGCGAAGCCGCTGTTGCAGACAATGCCAGTGTCTTGGCACGAAACCCGGCAGCCATGACGCGTTTTAAACGAGCTCAGTTTTCAGGCGCGATAAGCGTCGTTGACCCTGAAGTGGATATTTATGACACTTTTCATGACGAACACTCTGAAGATGTCGCACCAATGGCCGCGGTACCAGCTGGTTACTATGTGAGCCCAATCAACGACAAGTTCGCTTGGGGCATCGGCATGTTTACAACCTATGGTGTTGCGACGGACTACCCAGATGACATTTCTGCTGGCGATCTGGCTGGTTACACCTCATTGATGTCGGTTAACGTAAACCCGAACCTCGCATACCGTATTAATGATGCATTTAGTATCGCTGGTGGTGTTAGCCTTATCTATGCAGAAGCAG
Source organism: uncultured Vibrio sp. (assembly GCF_963675395.1). NCBI lineage: Bacteria > Pseudomonadati > Pseudomonadota > Gammaproteobacteria > Vibrionales > Vibrionaceae > Vibrio > uncultured Vibrio sp. Next base: position 1,123,714 of record NZ_OY776222.1, read on the forward strand.
AGTTAACACGCCATAAAGGGGCTTTAGCTCCGTTGTTTGGACCAGGAAGCCAAACATCTGACAAACTGATTGGCATGGAAGGTGAGACATTTTCTTGGGGTTGGAACCTAGGTGCTCTCTATGAAATTAATGAGAATAACCGCTTTGGTTTCGGTTACCGTTCTAAAGTCGATCTAGATATTGATGATGGTGAATTCAGTAGTTACGACTCTGGCATCGCAACAGCCTCAAAAGTGGACGGACGTATAAAGATCAAGCTGCCTTCCATTTTTGAGCTATCAGGTTTTCACCAAGTCAATGACCAATGGGCGTTTCATTACAGTTGGATGTTAACCAACTGGAGCAAATTTACGGAACTACGCGCAACCAGTGATCAATGTAATGACGGCGTGTGTTTCTCTAAACAAGAAAAATATGATGACAATAACCGCTATTCGGTAGGTGCAACTTACACGCTCAATCCTAACTGGACATTCCGAGCGGGTGTTGCTTACGACGAACAAGCGGGTAAACCAACATTGAGTATCCCAGATACAGACCGCTACTGGTATAGCGCTGGTTTAACTTATGCGTGGAGCGACAACCTGAGTTTTGATGCCGGTTTTGCTTTAGTGCAATTTGACGACAACTCGTTCACCGAAACTAACGCATCTGGTCAAGAACTTACGTTTGAAGCGGATGGCGCTGCGTATATCAGTTCAGTACAAATGAATTACACCTTCAATTAGTAGGTTCCACGGAGTAAACCAATGAAACATACTTTTAAATTATCTTTGCTTTGTTCTGCGATCCTGCTTGCTGGCTGTGGTGACGAATCCGGTAGTCAAGGCACATCGGCACAAGTAGGCTTTGAACCAGCAGTTCAGGCATTGCTCGAGCGTCAAACATCGATACAGTTTACCCTTCAAGGCGCTAATGCTGCGGTTCCTGCCCCATCTTATCTACTGATGGATTCGACAGATGGCACTTTAGGGATACCGACAGAAGGCGATAACGCGCTGACCAATCCGAAAGCCTCCATGAACACTATGGATGGTTGGTCAACTTCAATGCCTATCGTATTGAATTTCGACGGTGTTGGCTTTTCTTCAGGCATGGTGACGTCGGGTGTAAAGGTCATCAAAATTAATACGCGCTTAACCGATTGGGACGGCACCAGCAACCCGATCGAAGAAGTTCTTGTACTCGGCACGGATTATATTGTGCAAACCAATGGCAACTCGCTTTACATCCAGTTTATGGATGCGTTGGACGAATCGAGTGAATATATTTTTGCTGTAACACAAGACATCACCGATGTTAATGGTGACCCAATCGGTACCTCCTCGAGCTACGCTACCGCGAAAAGTAAGGAGGTCGTGTACGAAACTGGCGACCTGGCTTCTGTCCAAGCGGTGACCACTGCAGTCGAAGGTATTTTTGGCTTAGCAAGTGTTAACCCTGATGACATTGTTTATTCATCTTGGTTTAGCACGCAATCTGTCGGCGATACGCTCGCCGCCGTTAAAGGGGTGACGGCAACGGGCTTCTCTACTGGCGTAAACACGCTCAATGACGTGTACAAAGCGGATTCAAATGACAATTCAGTTGATCTCGCTGCCGTTTATACCATGACGTTTGATACGACGCAGGACTTTGTAACGGCTTTGGATAATGACCAAAACTTCAATCAATACGTGAGTGATCTAGACGCGGCTAAGACAGCAATTAAAGGCTTATACAATGCTTCTGGCGCTAGTGTAGTTGTAACTCAAGGATCGGTAAAACTGCCTTACTACCTTGAGAAAGGCGCAGACTGGAACATGCAACCAATGGTATCTGCAATGCCAAGCCTTGCAAAACTTAGTGCCGCGCTAGCCGATCCGAACGAGCAAGCGAATATGGTTCAGCAGCTTTCTACTGGTGTATTTGCAGAGAATCCAGTGGACGTGACTAAGCTGGCGAGTGATCCTACTGAACAGTTGAAACTGGTTGGCTCGACCTTGTATCTAAACGATGGCAGCCAGTTAGACAGTGAACGTATTATAACGCGTTACTCTCCTGTACCTGCGGTCAAGTCTCTTGAAGATGTTGAGTTTCTTCTTTTCACACCTCAATCAGGCGTGGCAACAGACGTTGTGGTTTATCAACACGGCATCACGTCATCAAAAGAAACGGCCTATGCGTTTGCCTACAACATGGTGAAAGCCGGCGTTGCCGTTATTGCTATCGACTTGCCTATCCATGGCACCCGAAGTTTAGATGAACAACGTTCTGCGAACGCAAACGTGCTTGCTTATTTGAACCTGTCAAACTTAGCGGTAGCGCGTGACAACTTACGTCAAAGTGTGCTGGATGTTTTAGGTCTTCGTGCAAGCTTAGTGGTATCCGCACAAGGTGGCATTTTAGCAAGTGGACCTCTTCAGGGCTTCAATCCAATGTCAGGTTCACAGGTTAAAATGCTCGGTCACTCTCTTGGCGGTATCGTTGGTACATCAGCCGTCGCAGCAGCAAACAATTCATTAGGCAGCCCGACGGCAGATGCGCTCTATTCATTTAGTGCCGCTTCTATCCAAAACTCAGGTGGTCAAATTGGCAACTTATTACTGGGTTCTGAGAGATTCGGTCCGCAGATTAAACACAACCTAGCTTATGCTGCTTCAACGGATTACATGTCATTTTCTGATGCACAATGTACTGAATTAGAAGCCAAAGCCTGTTATGAAACCTTTGAAGGGCTAGCCACTGCAGAGCAACTTGCCGAGCTAAGCGATGGTTTCTCTCAGTTTATCTACGCGGCACAGACAACGCTTGATACTGTAGACCCATTCACTAATACAAGTGATTTGATGGCTTCGGGTACGCTATCGACGCCATTCTTTATGACAGAAACGGAAGGTGATTCAGTGGTACCAAATAGTGTGGCTAACGCACCATTCGCAGGCACTGAACCACTGGCAGAGAAACTTGGCTTAACGACAGTAAACAGTTCAAACACAACTGTGTCACCGACTGCAAGCTTCGTTCAGTTCAACTCAACTGCAACACACAGTACGTTTGCTTCACCAAGTGGTACCTTGGCTGATCTCGACCACCACATCGAAATGCAAACAGAGAACACCGACTTCCTAATGGATAATGTTTTATCGGGTGTCTCTAACACGTCAGTTCTGAAATAAACATCAGATAGAAAACCTTAGACTGAACGCAAGTCTTATCGTCATGCCCTCAATAGTTGAGTTGCAATTATTGGGGGCATTTCGTGATTTAACCACTGAAAGATTCATTGCCCTCGGTAGTTACGAACAATTTTTATATCCCCACGTCAATTTTATTACCAAATGTTTTACATATTTACACTAATCAGGTTGCAATATTGTAAAAACCAAACCTAAATTTCCTAACACCCTTTTATTTATCAGGATAAAGTGGATAATACCGCCACAAAATAACATTACTAAGGTGAGTCCTTATGTCTATCGAATCTACTTTGCTTGCACGCTGCGAGTCAAAATGTGAACTATGTTCATCTGAATCTCCGTTAACTGCTTATGCGGTTCCACCACACGGTAACGTCACTGTTGATACCGCGATTATGGTTTGTGACAAATGTCTAAGCGAGATCGAAGAACCAAAAGACATTAACCACTGGCGTTGCCTAAATGACAGCATGTGGAGCCAAGTGCCAGCAGTACAAGTAACTGCATGGCGCCAACTGACTCGCCTAAACACTGAAAGCTGGGCTCAAGATGCTCTTGACATGATGTACATGGAAGAAGAGCAAATGAACTGGGCAATGAAGGGGATGTCTGCAGATGACAAAACTCTTGACTGTAACGGCACTGAACTTAAAAAAGGTGACGATGTAACAGTAATCAAAGACCTACCCGTTAAAGGCACCAACCAAGTGATCAAACAAGGCACGGTTATCCGTGGTATCAGCCTTGGCGATGATCCAAAATTGGTTTCAGGAAAGGCAAACGGTGGTCAATCTATGTATGTGATCGCAGAGTACTGCCGTAAGAAGTAATAGACGTTACTTTTATCGTAAAAACAGGGTTCCAGTCGGAACCCTGTTTTTGTTTCAGGCGACGTCCTCTACGGATAGTGATATCACATCGTAGTGACCATCAAATAATTACAAAAAAGCCAGCTATTAAGTAAGCTGGCTTTGTTCATTTACTGTCTTCAGATTAACGATACATACCGATATCTTTCTGAATATGAGCTGACAAATCTTCTGCATAGTAACCACGAGGTACTGAGTTATCTACAAAAAGAATGTCGAGTAAGTGAGTTAGCAATCCTTTGAAATTTACCGTATAGGTTTTCTTATCCATAGAGGTTGGTAAAGCTACAGTTGTCATTTGCATTGCTTGTGCCATGATTGCCTCTCTTTAAAGCAGTAATCTGTGTTGTTGGGTGTATCATAGTCACATCATTTCAGTTTAAAAAGTGACAAAAACTACCCATTCGGATTACTTTTATTAATGAAACAAACCCATTACAAACATTAAAGATACTAATACCCACCTGACGCATAACTATTCAAGATAACTTAAGAACGCTTGAATAACTTCCACTTACTCGGTAAGAGCTATAGATTTTGATAACATTTTATTAACCATGAAATATTCAACCTATAATCTTAATATCAAATACATCAATATTTTTGATTAGTAATATTAACCCTAGAGGCTGTGCTCTCTTCTTGCTAGTTGTTTGCTCTGGTTAAGAGACGATCACAGGTACAATATGTACGAGCGTTGACCATGTAACAACCCATGCCACAACTACTGCAACATCACTCCAGTCTTTATTCCACATCCTTTTTTACCTTCACCACATTTCACATGGAAAAAATAAGCAAGATGAGCACCAAAAATGGCTAACTATGCTGCTGAGTGTAGAATTTGTGATTTAGATTCAAACAATTAGGATCATCAGTAAGCAGTTCGATGAAACAATCTGCCATCGATAGGTTACTGACACTTCCCTCACCTTCCATATCCAATAAGGCTTCGTAACCTTCTTTACCTTTCATTGTATATGCCGATGACGTGCCACGGTACCAAGCGTCATCCTGTACCTTCACCCAACGATTCTCATTGAAGATTTCTAGTACGGTAATACGTTTCCCTTTAGGAAGATGAGCTTCGTACTCAAAGTTGAGGTTGTATGTGTAAGGGTAACTGCCTGAGCCAGTGCCTTCTACACCATTGTTCAAGGCGTTATTAATCGCTCCTTCCAAAGCTCGGCGAATCACACTTCCCTGTACGTTATAAAAACCAATAGGGACGGCAAATGGCAATAAACGTCCGGCAACGTCGGCAACGGTAAGCTTACCCGGATTTAGTGACGTTCTGACGCCACCAGCGTTATGAATAGCAAACTGAATGTCATGTCCACGCTGATTTAAGCTGTGCAGGAATGAATGTGCAACCGCAGAAGCAAGCTCACTGCCCCCAAATTCATCTGGGATACGTACATGGCGCTTTTTATTGTCGACATTCGCGATCACTTGCGATTGAAGTGCACGCACGCGTGGTATGTATTTATCCGTTAAAATAGCCTGCGTCTCAGGGTGCTTTTTACACACAACGACATTTGGCTGGCCATGAATAAAGTCACACGCTGTCTCAAATACGCCTTGGTCCAGTTGTTGGTTTAGTGAGGAATCCCAGAATATACGACGGCCAAGCAACAGCTCATTTTGACCGCTTAGCATCGATGCACTTCCCTGCTCATCAAACTCCAGTACACAATGCCCAATAGTCAGTGCATGAAAACCAGCCTGTACCACATAAGTGCCGTTAATTTTCACACCGTATTGGTCGTCTTTACCTAAGCCTATCGAAGAAAAATCACCTTGCAGTCGATGACTGTGACCACCAACGATGATACCAATCCCCTCTACCTGTTCCGCTAACTCTAAGTCACCTTCGTAACCCAGATGGCTAAGCAAAATAATATTTTTTATCCCAGCCGCGTGGATTTGCTCGACCGTCGCTTTCGCTGTATCAATTGCAGCCACGAATGGAGTATCTATATCGGGATTTGCAATATCACTCATTTTATCGATCGAAAGGCCAAAAATGGCGACCGGTGCACCATCAAACTCTTTCACCATGTATTGAGCGCTTTGAGTTTGATGCTGATAACTTAATACATTGCCACAATCACTCACTCGGTGGGATTTTGATACTAATTCGTTAGATAAATCCCAGTTACCAGCAAGCAAGGGAAAGTTGGTACGCTGACAGAACTGAGCCACAGGTTCATTCCCCATGTCTAGTTCATGGTTGCCTAGTGCCATCGCGTCAATCTGTAACGCGTTTAGAAGATCTGCATTCGCTTTGCCTTTAAACAAAGAAAAGTACAGAGTGCCTTGGAAGCAGTCTCCAGCATGTAAAAACAACATTCCGTGTCCTTGGCGTTTCGCATCATCGCGAAGTTGTTCAACTCGTGTTGCAATGCGCGAAAAGCCTCCGGCACTTACGTATGGCTCTAGCGTAACGTCTTTATTGATTTGTAATTTTAGCTGTAATGACGTTGGCTCAAAGTAGGAATGAGTGTCATTGATGTGTGCCAGTTTGATTCTTACTGGCTTATGATTTTTATTCATTTTCATCTTCTCTCTTTTCATTCCTTATAATAATAAGGAGTGGATCATGACAGAATCATGAATTTTATGAAACAGCGAATTTCCATTTCATGTTTAGGTGATCCTACATAGGTGAATACCCAATTCCATTAACGTAAAGGTCCACCTCCTACACAGGCTCTCGTAAATTTGTGAACTGAGCTTATAGCAACATCTTAGAATTCATATATGCTTAGAGATAGCAAGATAATTCTCTATAATTCAAATAATTGCGAGGAGGATTGAGATGAGACTAGAACGCATCGAAATCTCCGGATTTAGAGGCATCAAACGCCTTTCACTCTCTTTTGATGAACTCACCACGCTCATTGGTGAAAATACATGGGGTAAGTCTTCATTACTTGATGCCCTATCCATTGCACTACCAACAGACGGAAATCTATATGAGTTTGAACTGAAAGATTTTCATGTTGACTACGCTATCGCTCACCCACAAACACAACATATTGAGATCATTCTTTGCTTTCGAGCACAAGACAAACAAGAGATAAAAGCAGGTCGTTACCGCCGTCTCAAGCCTGTTTGGTGTACCAAAGAAAACGGTGGACACGTCATCTACTATCGTATCAGTGGCTCTCGAGATGAACATAACATTACGACTAGCTACGGATTCCTAGACCGTGAGGGAAAAACTAAACAGATACATCATGCTGAAAAGCTCGCAGTCGAGTTGATGACACTGCACCCTGTTATTCGCTTAAGGGACTCTCGTCGCTTCCCTCATTCATCTCATGTGAATGGAGATGGTAAAAACGCCCGAATTGAAAAGCGTATTGACAATACATGTCGGCGACTATTAGCTATGCCTGGTCAAGTCAATAAGGGGGAAATTCGCAGTAGCCTTTCCTCTATGCAGACTCTGGTTGACCACTATTTTGCATTCCGCAGTACCAGCAGAGGGAATCCAAGGAAGCCAAGAGATGGTCTGTTTTATAACAGCCACCCTTCTGATAAAGGCCTGAGCCAATACTTGAGGGAAACCAAGGATAAACAAAGTCGCTTACTTCTAATGGGCTTACTCAACACTTATCTGCAAGCGAAAGGCCCAACAGAGCTAAGACGTTGTGCACGACCAATCTTAATAATTGAAGATCCCGAAGGTCGCTTGCACCCTACGCACTTAGCAAGAGCGTGGTCCCTTCTTCAGCTATTGCCGATGCAGAAAATTCTGACTACTAACAGTGGGAGTTTACTCGGCTCCGTTCCGCTTTATTCAATCCGGCGCTTGTATCGCCTCTCTGATCGCACTATTGCGAAAAGCCTCAACTCGTCTAAATTCGGGCGAGATGAACTAAGGCGTATCGGTTTCCACATTCGTTTTCACCGAGCAGGTGCACTTTTTGCTCGTTGCTGGTTGCTGGTTGAAGGTGAAACCGAAGTCTGGCTTTTTAACGAGTTAGCGCGTCAATGTGGTTATGATTTAGCGGCAGAAGGCGTTCAGATAGTAGAGTTTGCCCAATCTGGCTTGCGCTCAATTATTAAAGTCGCAAAAGAGTTTGGCATTGACTGGCACGTAGTGACAGATGGCGATGCGGCCGGTAAAAAATACGCGCATACGGTTCGTTCACAATTAGAACATGACCAAGAGCGTCACCGCTTAACTGAGTTACCCGATCAAGACATTGAACATTTCCTATACAATCATGGATTTGAAATTTTCTTTAAGGACATGATAAAGATTCCTCACGATCATCAAATCCCTGCCAAAAAAGTGGTAAACCGAGTCCTAAAAAAACATGCTAAACCAGATTTAGCTTTAGCGATTGTTTCGTATTGTGAAGAGAATGGCATGGAATGCATACCGGTACTCTTGCGTTGGACGCTAAAACGCATCGTAACCATGGCAAGTGGGAATACCTAGGACAGAAAATGAAAAAAAAGCACACTATGACAGTGTGCTTGTATCAAATATCAATAATCTTGATAAATAGTATTGATGGTAATTATTCTTCAATACTCAGTGGATGATACCAATTAGATCGGGGGTCGCTACTGCGTTTGCTCAGCGAGCGAAGAGGTAGAAGTAGCATTTGATTTCGAGTGTAACCAGAGGCCGGTGGCTTTCATTAGGTAACCAAATACACCACCTAATAAAAGCGATGGTACAACAAGTTGCCAGTGACCATCGGCTGCAAAGGTTGCACATGAGCCAATAAACGTACCAGGAATATAAGATAACCAAACTTGTTTAGCTTGAATACACATAAAGAAAGCTACGATAGCCGTTATGACGTAGCCTAGAATTTCTAACCCTGCGTAAGTTGAACCATAAATGATAACCATAGCCCAAAACACACCAGTTAAATTAGTGAGTAGGCTTGTGGCTAATCCTTTCAGGCCACTTGTTGGAGAGGCAAAGTAACTCGTACAGCCTAAAAAACCTGCCCAAGATAGAAGGCCTAAAGAGATAGCTATCCATCCCCAAACGCCAGACAAAATCCCAGTAGTAATAGAAATCGCTAATAGTGTCGTCATGGTATTCGTACCTGCTTAGCTAGTATCAGACCATTCTGGTTTGATAACTGGCTTCAAACATTGAAATCAAGCACCGATACTAGAAGTATTCCCCTAGCTTATCGGTGACAATGATCACAAAAATAACAGTGTCGTTTCATTTATTACACGTATAATTTGACGTAAACGATAAATCAACAGATTTAGTAAATAACCTAACGCTGTCATTTATGTAATATTAGCAAGTGCTATAGAACTGTCGGCTTCCCTTTCATCATGCGTAAGCCTTCACGCTTGATGCACTCTACTAATGGGTTTTCTGCCATATCGGCTCGCCAGATAAAGGAAAGCGTACGTTCCATTTTTAGCTCTGGAACATCTAAAGCAACCAGTAGGCCGGCTTGGATATAACGTTCAACATCCAGATAAGGTAAACAGGTTAAATACTGCCCATTGGCAACAAGGCTACGGAGTACAGGTACGTGTTCGTATTCACGCCAAACATCGAGATCCTCTATAAATTTATTAATCGAACTATCAAAGGTTTTACGTGTCCCGGACCCATCTTCCCGCAACACCCATTTTGCTTGTTCTAACTGAGCTAAGCTGACGGTTGGATTTTTGGCGAAAGGATGATGTGAAGCAGCGACAACAGTCAGGTGATCACGGCACCATACTTCCTGGTGTAATCGATTGTCGTCACAACGGCCTTCAATGATGCCTAAGTCGCACTTGTAATCCAATACGCCCTCAAGGACACCTCTAGTGCTTTTTACATTCAAAGATATGCGCATCTCAGGGAAGTCATTATCAATAATACTGATAAGATCAGGAACTAAGTGTTCTGCTGGCGTTTGACTCGCGCAAAGACGTACTTCCCCGCTTAATAAGTGTTGCTCGTAAAAGCCCATTTCAATCTGCAAAGCATCTTGCAACAGACGTTTTGCTTTCGGCCTCAACCACATCCCCCAATGGGTTAACGCCATTTGTTTGCCCTGCCTTTCAAATAATGGCCGACCAAGCATTTTTTCTAATTGTGAGAGCGACATACTTGTCGCCGATTGTGTCAGAGCCAGCTTGTCTGCAGCCTGGCTAACACTTCCTGAATCGGCAACTGCATTAAAAACCGCTAACTGCTTCAATGAATAGCGCAATGTGTCCTCCTTTACGAGCGAGTATTCCCATACCCTCACCTGATTAAAAACATAAGCAACGGCATTCATTTTACTCATCTTCGAACAGTTATCAATTGAATTGATGTGAACCCTAAACAATATCAATTTTCCCTGTGGGATTTTTCCTATTAGCCTGATTGTGCGGTTCAGGAATATCGCAGTTCTAAATACAACAACAATAGTTTTGAGTTTATAAATCAAGGAGTTTCTATGGCATCAAGAACTAAGGAGTCTATATGGCGGTGATCAACTCTGACAATCACCAGTATTTTTCTCCGAAAGAAATGATGGCTGAGGCAGAGAAGTTTGCACTGAGTAAATCCCAAAAAACGAGCTCGATGACGCTCAGTCTTGCCACTATGGCTGGCGCATTCATCGGTTTAGCGTTCTTGTTCTATATCACAGTGACAACGGGAAGTGCAGGCGCAGGTTGGGGATTGAGTCGTTTTGCAGGTGGATTAGCTTTCAGTATGGGGTTGATTCTTATCGTTATCTGTGGCGGTGAACTGTTTACCAGCTCTGTGCTCTCAAGCATATCCTGGGCGAACAAGCAAATAACGTTTGGCAAAATGCTTTCTATTTGGGGCAAGGTCTATGTCGGTAACTTTATAGGAGCAATGCTATTGCTCGCGCTGGTTACGGCAGCCGGTTTATACCAGATGGACGGCGGACAGTGGGGGTTGAATGCACTGAACATTGCACAGCACAAACTTCATCACACGTTAATACAGGCATTTGCACTCGGTATTTTGTGTAACCTTTTGGTCTGTCTCGCAATTTGGCTAACATTTAGCTCTGCTAATGCGATGACAAAAGCGGTAATGACCATTTTACCTGTCGCGATGTTTGTCAGTAGTGGCTTTGAGCACTGTGTCGCTAATATGTTCATGGTTCCGCTTGGTATCGTTATCGCAAATTTTGCTCCTGAGTCATTCTGGATCTCTCTCGGCGTTCCAGCATCCCAGTATGCGGATCTAAATGTAATTCACTTTGTCACTGCCAACTTAATTCCAGTAACACTCGGAAATATTGTTGGTGGTGCGATATTAGTTGGCTTATCAAACTGGTGCATTTTCCGTCGACCTGAGCTAAAAGCCGCCAACATTCAAACTATCACTAAAACCACACCACTCATGTCAGTTAAGGAATCCAACATGAAAAACAGCTCTTTTATTAAGGACGTAATGAATCCTGCCCCTGTGACTATCAGTGCAGAAACCCCTGTCGTCACCGCACTTGATACCTTACTGGATAATCATTTAACAAGCGCCCCTGTCGTTGACCTACACAACCGTTTAGTAGGCTTCTTTTCAGCGCACGATATCATGGTCGATCTTTGGTGTGAGGATTACATTCCTGTTAAAGGTCAGAAAGTGGTTGATTTAATGAGCCGTGACATTGTTGCGATTGATGCTGGTGACCGACTCGTCGATGTGGTGGAATTCATGTGCATTGATAAAGAAAAATTGTTCCCAACAAGCAATATGGGCATAGCAACACGCTTAACGTCTCTTTCACTTGAGGAACGTGCCAAGAGTATGAATGTCAGTAAGCCTCAAGTGCTTCCGGTATTGGAGAATGGTCTTTTGGTTGGCGTAGTAACACGCACCGAAATACTGAACGCGTTGCGCCCCGTTTATGGTGAACGCTTGAATCTAGTCAAACAAGATGAATTAGAAACGGCATAACAATAAAACACTAACTCAGTTAGTTGGCACTAAAAAAGCGCTCTTGGTTTAAGAGCGCTTCATTATATTATGCGAGAAGCAATAAATTACTTCTTAACGCCTTCGATATGAAGTTCCATATCGACATAGCTTGAGGCGCCCATCACAGGGATATCAAAATCTGCAAGCTCTAGTCGGGTGTTACCAACGAAACCTGCGCGCTCACCACCCCATGGGTCATTACCTGCACCAACGAATTCCGCTTCAATGGTGATAGGTTTCGTGACACCGTGTAGCGTCAGATCACCTGTCACGTCCAGCTTGCCTTCACCTTTATCGGTGACTTTTGTACTGGTAAACGTCGCTTGACCGAACTTACCTGCGTCAATGAAATCACCGCTACGAATGTGCTTATCACGCTCTGCATGGTTCGAATCTAGGCTTGTTGTATCAACAACAACGTTCACTTTTGAGTCGGCAATGTTGTTTTCATCAAAAGAAAAGTCACCAGAAAATGTATTAAAGCGACCTTTGATGAAGCTGTAACCTAAGTGACTGACTTTAAAGTTAACAGATGCGTGCGCTCCTTTCGTATCGATAACATAGTCTGCAGCTTGCGCACCAAATGGAAGTGCTATAGCGATCGCTAATCCTGTAGCAAATAGTGACTTTTTCATTTTGAAGCTCCTAACATTTTTCTTAATGTGTTGTCTTTATCGATAAAATGGTGTTTAAGTGCTGCTAGTGCATGTAAACCTGCAATGAGGATAACTGCCCATGCTGCGTAAAAGTGAATTTCGCCCGCGAGATCAGATTGGTTTGGGAACAACTCGCCTGCACCTGGTACAGTAAACCAATCAAATACTTCTATGCCGCGTCCATCCGAGGTTGAAATGAGATAACCTGTCGCAAATATGGTGATGAGTAATAAATACATTGCACTGTGCGCGAGCTTAGCGGTTACTATTTCGAAAGCTTTCCCTTCTGGCTTAGGAGATGCACTCATGTACTTCCATACGATGCGGAATAAAGTGACAATCGCGAGCAAGATACCAATAGACCGATGATAATGAGGGGCGGTACGATACCACTCGCTGTAGTAACTCAAATCAACCATCCATAACCCGACCGCAAATAAGCCAACAATACATAAAGCTGATAGCCAGTGTATGACGCGGGTAATAATGTTGTAGTTTTCTACGGATGTATCCATCTCAATTTCCAAGAGTTTAGCTGTGTTGACATTGAACAAGAAACAACACATTAACCGATTTACTTTATATGAAACAGATTATTTACCAATATTTACATCTAGCCAATTACAGCACATCTACCAACCCGTTCGAAATTTTTGAATAAGTTAAATGTAACAATTCGTGAATTCTACAGTTTGACTTCTTGTTCTATCTCATAAAGTTCGTCGGAAACTTCTAGCATACGTCGCTCGAATAAGGTTTTAGCATCTTCAATGCCTTTGTTGTAGTACACCGCGCCAAGCTTTTCAGTGATAAAATCAATGAGAAATTCGCAATCAAACTGACCTATTTCAATACTCAACTCGTCTTCCATATAATCTTGAATCGCTGTTGCGAGTGTTTCTTTCTGTGCTCTGTCTAATTTAATCATTTACTGCTCTCTAAATTTCATCGTTCAATTGTCGACCTCTCGACAATCTACTCTATCCAACCATCACTGGAACTATCTAAGATATTGATGAGTAGCATTGCTAATTTTGATGTTTAGATCAAGAAGTTGCCGATTCAACTTAGTCTATGCTAAAAAGGTTCTGCTAATTTTTGCTCATCGTTTTGATAACCGTTAAGGGATTTTCTTTGCTACTCGACTTAGTAATACAAAGTGTTAATGACTTTCAGGAAGACTGTCTCAAGATCTGCGAAAAGCATTACCCTGCGGTTCACAACCAAGGGATGAGCGAACATCATTTAGGTCTCGCATTTTCAAGGCGGATGGAGCATACACTTCGTCACTTTGGTCACAGTAGTGTGATTAAATCACTCGAAGTGCTCAATGCTCCCGACCTTCCCCACCATTATCGCATCACTTCAGAAATTGGCACGGTATGGGTTTTGAGTTATCACATAGTCAGTGCGGGTAAGCCTTGTCGGGAAAAGATGCTTTCTTCGATTACCGAATGGCAAAGTGAATATGGCTACGCGTTACAACCGAACGATCTACTTTTTCTTGTTTGTGATCATTGGATAAGCAGAAGTAAAACCAGCAGAGAGCTTTTGCATTGGTGGATGGGAGAATTACCAGATCCGATAAACGAATACATTGAGCAAGGTATTCGTTTATACACCAGTGAGTCGCAGCTTACGCAGTCCCTAAGTTCCCGGTTTGATATCAATCCATGCTATATAAAGTTTGGTCACCCATTGCGCCGTTCAAACAAGCAGCAACTGGTTCGAAAATACATGCAACTGTACGCTGTACTGCAGTGGTAGCTTTTCATTGAAATGTGTCGTTTATCCATCTAAACATTTTTATGTGGCAACAGTTTAGCTTCTGCATCTTGAAGTAGCTTGAGTATATAGCCAATAAATAAACCTAAGTTAACGACGGTTTTTACCGCGATTTTTGTGGATGGCTAACTTGGCTTTAAGCTTGCGTTTTTCTGCCGAGCGGCTTTTGCGGCCACCACCGTTGCGCTCAGGCTCAACTTCTTCAATTAGACTAGGTTCAAAACCCGCTAACCATTCTTGAGGCAAGCGCTGATCCAGCAAGTTCTCAATCGCATGCAGCAAATACTCTTCGTCTCTGCTCATTAAAGATACAGCAAGTCCAGAGTTACCCGCACGCCCTGTCCGCCCTATACGGTGTACGTAGTCTTCGGCTTTGAATGGCATATCAAAGTTAACAACTTGCTCAAGTTCCTGAATATCAAGCCCTCGTGCCGCGACATCTGTAGCAATCAAGGCACGCACTTTTCCCTGTTTGAATTCATCTAATGCTCGTTGACGTGCGCCTTGCGATTTATCGCCATTAATTGACACAGCTTTAATGCCATCGAGCTTTAACTCTTTCGCAAGTTCATCACTACCTTGTTTGGTTTTGGTAAACACCAGCACTTGTTGCCAGTTTTTCGAACCAATTAAGTATGCGAGCAACTCACGCTTACGCTTCTTATCGACGGGATAAACCATCTGTTTAACTGTCTCTGCGGTTGTATTTGGCGGGGTAACTTCGACCTCAACCGGAGAATCCATTAGTTTATAAGCAATGGTTTTAATCCGCTTTTCAAAAGTCGCAGAGAATAGCATGGTCTGTTTTTTGTCCGGCATACGACGTAGGATACGTTGTAAATCAGGCCAAAAACCCATGTCCAACATGCGGTCGGCTTCATCGAGCACAAGTGTACTTGTCTTTGAAATGTTTACATTGCCGTTAAACAAATGATCCAACAGGCGTCCCGGGGTCGCAATCAGAATATCTGCGCCATCCTCCAGCTTTTTCTTCTGAACACCAATACTGGTACCACCATAAACACAGACAATTCTTAGTGCCGTTTGCGACGCGTACTGAGACAGGCTTTCGAAGACTTGTTGCGCTAATTCGCGCGTAGGCACCAGAACCAAAGCTTTTGGCGTTCCGTTGAGTTTTTCTTGCTGTACGCTTTGAATAATCGGCAAGCCAAACGCAGCCGTCTTACCAGTACCCGTTTGCGCGGCAGCGAGCAGGTTTTTTCCCTCCAATACATGGGGAATCGACTTTTCTTGCACCGGGGTCGGGGTCACGAATTTTAACGTGCTCAGCGTTTCCACCAGAGTTTGTTCAATGCCAAGGTCAGCAAAATTAACGGACATGATAAACCTCATAATTTTTGGAGCGCAGAGTTTACCAGAGCACTGAAGACCATACTACCTTTACACTCTATACGTTGATTAATTGCTGATGGAACTCAAGCGCTTGTTGAAGTACATCGCGATAAAGAGTCGGAAATTTTGCCTCCAGGATTGCATATTCTTCATCTAGAACGGCGAATGTGGTCGTAAGATCTGACATTCTAGGACTTCTTTGTGACATTCGATGCAGAGCAAATTCGATGTTTTCTAAATCCTGATAAGACTGCAGCCATCCGCCACTCCACATTCTGCTATGCAGTAGTAAAAATCGTTGTGGCAGGTTATCGCCCACTTCTCTGTCGACCCGATGATGAGCGTCCTGCACAAATTGATCCAACGATTTATGATGAAATGTATGCCAATGTTTCGCTAAACAGTGATCCCAAAACATATCCAGAGCAATGGGGGCGAAACGCCGTGCAACACCCGTAAAATGAGGCTTACACTCTTCAACAATAGGATGATGGTCAGTGGTACGGTCTACGAAACGATGGAGTTTGATACCATTAGAGATATCAGTTTGGTACTGTTTGCTTGGATCTCCTTTTACGAAGTCTCCAAGCAAATTCCCTAATAAATGGCTATTGCAGTGATCTGCAATGTGTAAATGGGCAAGAAAATTCATTAGACGCCATGTTTGCCGTTAGGTTTGATTTGACATGAAATTAGTATAACGGCTTAAGTAAGGCGTTGAGAATAAGTAAACCCTATTCAGATTCGTTTTCT
The DNA here is from genome assembly GCF_963675395.1 of uncultured Vibrio sp. Classification (NCBI taxonomy): domain Bacteria; kingdom Pseudomonadati; phylum Pseudomonadota; class Gammaproteobacteria; order Vibrionales; family Vibrionaceae; genus Vibrio; species uncultured Vibrio sp. The sequence goes on from NZ_OY776222.1 coordinate 1,140,242, forward strand.
GAGTCGATGTAATCAGACAAGATGATGCCGATTTCAAGCGCATCGAGTAACTCTAGCTTCTCATCGTTTTGATATTGGTCGCTCATGGTGACCTCCTTTGTTTTATGTTGAGGCTTACTTGCCTCTTCGTACCGATACGTTATCTTTTCGCTTAAGTATCAGTGACTCCTTTTTATAATCTTTATATGACATATTCATGACAGCGAAAAGTAAAGATTTATATTCCTATGAACAACACTAAAAGCAACTGATTGCACACTGGTAATCATTAAAGTTGTTCCTCACGTCAGTAGAACGTGATGTCTGAATCTAATCGTTGCGCTAGCACCATAAAGAGACTTTCGTCACATTTTTATGTTTTATATTTATATTTGTTACATATTTAAATGACTTTAATCTCATGTTTTCTTTAGCCCTGACGATATAAGAGTTCAAATACCTTACATCTCAAACGGAGTGTTAAATGAGAGAAGTTGAGTTTAGAACTATAGACCGGCTATTTATTAAGATGTCTATAAATGACAAGGTCTGGGTTATATTCCTACTGTTTCTACTGGCTCTAACTTCGGTTGCAGGGAGCCGTTACTACAACGAAATCAACCAGTTTGAACATCAATCAATCGTTTCAGCACAGGCAAGGCTGTCTGGGATTATTGCTGCAAAACCAGCCGATATTTACCAGGTTAATGGAATAGTAAAAACGAATAGCCAACAGCAGAGTCTATTTAAAGATGGAACCGTCACCGTCTATTCGAGGACGGAGCATGGTGAAGTGGTTAAATTAGTAGATAACCTGACTACCGAGTATCAACAAGTTAAGTCCAACGCCCTAACCTCGCTGCTTCTTAGCTTGGTTTGGGTCCTGCCCTTCGCTCTGTTTTGCTACTGGGTTGCCACTTTCATTGGCGGTGCTCTTTGGGTGTTGTACAGCACGACTCAAAAGATCGGTGAAGGTGACCTGACATCTCGCCTAGGCTTTCACCCTGGTCGCGATGAATTCGGCACCATCGGTTGCGCGCTCGATAAATCCATGGATACCCTGACCGAGCTGGTCAACAGTGTTAAAAATAACGCCAACACGTTGAGTGAAACCTCCTCGGCTTTCGAAAAAGACATGCACTTAAGCGAAACTCAAATCGCTCACCAGTATCAAACGCTCGACTCTGTCGCAACAGCAATGGAAGAGATGACAGCTTCAGCTAAGGAAGTATCTAGCATCTCACAACAAGCGACCACACAATCCGACCAGGATTCGCACAAAATTGAACTAAGCCGTGGACGCGTACAAAATGTCATTGGTGAAATAGAAACCTTGTCTGGCTATATTGAGCAAGCGGCGAACTCTGTTACGCATTTAAACGAGAACACTACGCAAATTAATGACGTAGTAACCACCATTAATGCAATTTCTGAACAAACTAATCTACTAGCTCTAAATGCTGCTATTGAAGCCGCTCGTGCGGGTGAACAAGGCCGAGGTTTTGCGGTAGTCGCGGATGAAGTGCGTACATTAGCAAGCCGAACGCAACAAGCTACGGTTGAAATTCAGGCGATGATTGAGAAATTACAAACTGAAAGCCTAACTATCGCGTCTATCACCGATCGTACCGTAAAACAGGCACAAACCAGTAGCCAGTTAATTGACGAAATTGGTCATGATATTGCTTCAATTGCTGACTCAGCTCGTTCGTTAATGGACATGAGTATCCAAATCTCAACTTCTGCAGAAGAGCAAAGTGCTGTTGCCAACGATATTGCTTCGGAACTCACAGACATTCGTACACAATCCAGTACGATTAGAGAAGTGGCCCAGCAGTCAACAATTGGGGTGGCAAATTTAACTAAAGCGTCGGTTGAATTGGGAGATATACTGCTTCGCTACCGTACTAAGTAACGCAGACTGGGCTCCTAAAACAGAGCCCAGTGTATTTATCTGTCTTAATTTCATTTCACCTCAATTTTATTAACCAGAATATTACAAACTGTAGACTTAATTGAAATATTTGAAGTGAATCGAAAGTTCAATTTGTATCTGATGAAAGAATGTTCAACAAGATTACGTTCCGCTATGCTTGAACTTGTCGGTTCCAATTGCTGCTGGATAAACAACATGAATAATTACAAAGATACAAACAATAACGAAAACCTTAACTGTCCCTTATGCCAATGCGATGAATATTTAATTTCTTCAGACGGCGAAAAGTTCACTTGTTCAGCTTGCGGTTTTCACACCAAAAACTTTTCGTCAATCCAATGTTTACATCAAACCCCCTACTTACAAGCTAAAGTTAAGCACATTCACAGTATAAGCCATATGTTTCACTAACTGTTTTGAGCTTGATGTATGTCCTATATAGAGCAGCCTAACAACTGCTCTTTTAGTTCGTCCAAATGCTGGATTTTGATCACGCGCTCGTCGTCAACACGGTTAATGTCTTCACCATTGAATAGATGAACGGTTTTGATGCCGGCGTTTATTCCAGCCTCCACCCCTTTTGGCGTATCATCGATGTAAAGACAATCACTGGGCAAGAACCCCATATTCATTGCAGAATACATGAGAAGATCTGGCTCGGGTTTCCAGCTATTTGCGTCAAACGCGGAAAACACCTTTCCTTTAAAACAATCCAACAACCCCGTTAACTCTAGTGCATATTCTATTTTGTCTTTCGGACCATTGGATGCGACACAATATTCAATGTTATGAGAATCAAAAAAGTTGAGCAGCCGCTTTGCACCATCCATTGGTTGTAAGTGGCGCACGAAAAGCTTTTGTAGCTCTTGACGATATTCAGGCTCTAGTACGTCAATCGGTACTTTAACGTTCATTAATGCTTTTGCATCCAGAAGAATGTCAACGAGTTTGCCACCTTTGAAGTGAGACACACACTCATCCATTGTGAGTTCAGCACCATGCTGGTTGAATACATGGACTAAGGCCTGACAACACAAACGCTCGCTATCGACCAGTGTTCCATCACAATCAAAAATCACGCATTTAACTTTGTTAATTGCCATTACCTTCCCCCAAACGCATTAATATTAGCGCTGCAATTTTTTTGTAGAGCAATAATATTTGAGTTTAGGATTGTTTAAACGATGAACACTGCATTTCGCAAAATTGAGTTCGAACAATTATCTGTTTTTAAATCAAGATCACCGATTTACAGATAATTACCATTAAAAATGTGAATTTTTCAATAAGATGCCCGTCAAAAGGCAACCGTCAGTTTACGAAACAAAGAAATGGTAAGAAGTAGCAGGCGCAGCATCACGAATAATTAGATTGGCGATTGCTGCGTTTTACAAGTGGTATTGAAGGTATTAACGCTCGATAATTAACGTTTCATATAGCTTTTCTTCTTTATCTAATCTTTTAGCAAGATCAGACTCGAATTGGGTTTTCTCTATTGAGTCAGAAACCGCAACGTCTGAAATGAGCGTGCAACCTTGAAATTGACTCACGATTGCCGCACCAACCGGATTTCCGTTTTTAAAGCCGACATACAGTTCAAAATCAGGTGTTAAAATGATTTGGGTCAGGTATTCAACGACCATCTCTTGATCGTATTGTATATCCCATCGCTGCGATTGAAGAATTGAAAACATGATGGTCAGGCGATGGAAATCCACCAAAAATAGTTCTTCGGTTGTACACTCCGTCTCTCCACTTAACAACGCATTTTTATCAACGACTTGGTATCGTTGCTGTTCTAGCATTTGAAAGTAGATTTCTCGCCCTTTCAAGCTCTCAGGAGTGGGAAATTCAACTTCGACCAGATCATGCAGCCACGCGTTCTTGCGCTCTATGCTGGCTAACTGTATTTCATTCATTTACATACCTTAACAATCACAGGCTACAAAGTAGTAGCAAGTCAAAAACGAAAGCATATTGCGTCTTGTATCGACAACCACAAACCAGTATGGGGTCGTTCTACACTTGAAAGAGGTATCGCGTAGCTTCGTTTTGTGATCGTACCTTAGCATGAAGCCTATAACAAACCTAGCTAAAGTCCTGAGGTAACGTCAAATTTTGTTTTACTTGCTAACGTCTGATAGATTAAATCCACAAACTTTTCTTAAGAAGGCTCAAATAATGAAAAAACGCATACTTGCTTTAGGCTTAGTTACCTTACTTGCTGGGTGTGGCAGTGATGAAGTCGGCGATGTGTCGCTAGGCATGTTCACCCTAAAAGACATCAAACTCAATACACTTGTCGATCCCGAGGTGCCAGGTGTCACTTGTCACGTTGCCAGTATTGAAGCCGACTTCAGCCTGGCAGACCCAAGTGACAGCTCTATCTCTTGTCGCCAAACGGGTGAAATCACACCGGAAATGCTCGCCAATATTGATATGAGCAAATCTGGCGAGGTCGTTTTTAAGAAGTCAAAGAGTATCTTCTTTAAATCGATGAAGATTCGCCGTATTTTTGATCCAGAAAATCAAACACTGATGTACCTTTCATACTCAACCAAAGAGACATCAGGGAGTTTCAAACACAGTCTATCAACAGTGCCATTGTGGGGTACGAAAGCTTACGTTCAACCAAGTAAAACTAATTAACAATAGAGTGCCGCCACCCCATGGCGGCCAACACCCTCTTTCCAGCACTCCAGTAATATCAATGTCCCTTCCGCGTCTATCTTGTAAGTATGGTTCGACAAGCCGCTCACGGTTTAGATTTCGACGTTACGCGTATGCCAGCTAGACTTCAGTAACATTGCTATTCGCTGTACTCGTAACCCGCTCTCCTCTTCAGATTCTGACATATTGAGATATATGTCTGGCTCAAAGCAGTTCGAAAATGGTTTTTCAGGCTCACGCACTAATAAATGAATACCTCGTTTAAACTGTGCTCTGGATACAAGCTCCCGATAAGCGATAGATGAGATGAGATTTGTTACTAGATTATGTGGTATGTGCGTTTCGGAGCCAATAATCATCAGCACCTCATAGAGTGTCGCCCTCGGAGATCGCTTCAATGCGTGGCAAACCAAGTTTAGACAATGTAGGTAATAGACAACCATTGACTTGTACTGTTTTAAAGGCTTTAAAACCTCTGATGAAGGGATACCTTCATTACTTAATTTGTTGACGATGATATTTGGAATACTTGTTCGCTCACCTTTGGTTAAACCATCAAGTTCTACTACAACGCCTTCATTCCTTTTGTCTAAAGACGGTTTGCTTTTTCGTTGTGGCTGAACACGCAAAGCAAGAATTCGAAAGAACCAACGCACATCGGAACTAAAAACATGTGAAGGCCAAATAATCACTTGCAGTAAAACTGAAATAAATAAGATGGTAAGAACGCCAAAGAGAACGCCAAAATAACCAACTTCAAAATAGTGCAATAGTGAGGAGGTTCCCTGTAATAACGGGAAATAAAACAACACTAACACGCCGGCACGCATATGTTTCAAGGAAAACCAACGCCAAGAAACCTTCAACCAATTCAGGGTTAACTGAGCCATCAAGAAAAAATTCAACACAATCGCTAATGACACACCCACTGAGACGCCAGGCAAACCCCACCATGAACCCATATAAGCACCTGCGGCTACAGCACAGGCGTAAATCGCCAGTATAAATGCCCTTTGATACACCAAACCAGTTGCCTTAGTTAAGGGGTCATTCACCTTATAGCCCATACGAAAAATAATAGTGCATGACAATATCTGCAATGGGAGCACAGTCTCTGACCAATCAGGTCCTAGAATAAGATGCACAATTTCCGGCCCAAGCACGACGAACAGGACCGACATAGGCGCCATTATTGTGGAGCTGAGTGCTACCGCGTTACCATAGTAATCTTTTGCTTTTTGACGATCATTTTGCAGCCGCGAATATATGGGGAACATGATACGTTCTAACACCTGTCCAATCAGCATCGATGGCATACCAACTAATTGATAAGCCCTGCCATATATACCGACAGCTGCGGAGTTCATTGTTGCAGCAACAACCAGATAGTCGATCTGAGTAGCGATGTATCCTAATACTTTAGCGACACTAAATCCGCCAGACATCCATATAATGTGACGAAATGTTCGAAAATGAAAAGCGATTATCAGCGTTTTAGGCTTTTGCCAGATCAAGAAAATGCATTTGACTCCTACCTGAGCTAAATAGGCCCAAACCAAAGCCCATACACCAAATCCTTCTAGAGCCAGAACTACGCCAACCAGTGTATAGCCGAACAAAAATGACATCATTTCTGCAAAAGCGATTGATGAGTACTTGAGTTCACGGTACAGCAACCCCTCAGCAACCAGAGACGGTGCCTGAATGACAAAAATAAATGAAAGCGCTTTAATTATGGGGACGATATCCGGTTCAGATAATACGTTCCCTATCTGGGGTGCAAAGAAAAATAGCAACATAACGGCACAAAATGCAAAACACCATGAAATCAGTGATGCGGTGCCGATATCTTGCACAGACAAATGCTCTCTCTGGATAATGACGGGTCTTATCAATGCCTCTGTAAACTGACGCCCTAAACCAATAACCACCAATGTTGCCGTGACCAGTCCAAACCCTTCTTGACTGATATGCCTAGCCAATACTGCAAGCAGTAATATTTGACCTATACCCTGAGTCACCGCTGCAACTGTAGTTATCGCGGCACCATCGAGCACACGAGACGAATGTGATTTGTCATTTCCCATTTACTGTCTTCTTAATAACATCGATGACCCTGTTAACCGTATCAGCGAAAGGCTGCTCAGTATCAATGTGGTAGATGACTTCATTCCCCATTCGCTGCCAGCTTTGCGTATGCAGGCGACGAGCTTCTATATATCGATCGCCTTCTTTGTCTTCTTTGACTCTCTCTCTGTTACGCTGTTTTGCTGTTTCAAGAGAAACACTGAGCTGCAAAACAATATCTGGGGCTGGAATTTGCTGATATATTCGATGTTCTATCAATGCTAATTGATTGTATAAAGACGCCTTAAGCCCTTTTTGCTCGACATGCAAAGTCAGCCTGGCACTGTCCATCGCTCCGGGCTGATAGGAAGGGTAACGGTCACACACAATAAACGTATGGTTATTAGCAGCTTTATGGCTGGACACGAGTAGATTACAGCGCTCCCAGGCAATACAAACATTCCAGACAGCATTGACCAATGCTGAAAAGCAAATAGTATTTCGTTGGGGTTCGTCTACATCGCTGATATCAGAATTTTGCGCCGAGGTAACGTACCCCTTTAACCTAGATGTCCTACTTTTTGGAAAGAGTCTTTTAGCCAAGGGCAATAATATACGTACAGGAAATGTTAACCAGGTTGCGGGGGGTTTTCCAACATGTATGGAACGAACGTTGTACATGGAGGCTAGCCAACTTTCCAACTCTCGAGCTATCGTACTCTTACCTGTCGCTTCAGGTCCAACTAATGCTATCACCGCTGCACGACCATTCCCCTGTTCACGCTCTGCCATATATACATCCACTAATCAAAATTTCGATGATTCTATTTACATCAGAACTTTGATCCCCGTTAGTGACAAAAGGTTGGACATTGCTACAGGAATTGACGGCGACTAACCTTTGTCTGATTTCTGGAGATGCTTTAAGGCATTCAAATACTTCTAACGCATGACTGATGAAGGCTTCAACCGCTTCGGAAGAACCAGCTTTGATTCGGTCATGACCGCGAGCCAGCGTTCGCTCTTTAAGCACCCGTTTAGGTGCAGACAGGAGGATCACAGCGTCTGGAATAGGTATCTGTGATAGAAGTTTATCTACCTGTTTTATATCAGGAGCCATCGACTCATAGACAAATAAATAGTGAACAATTTGTAAGAAACCTTCGTCAAGAACGACGATCGTCTCCTTGCTATCATAACGACGAATCAACTCATAAATACCGGTATTTCGAAGCACTATCCGGGCTATTTTTATCCGCTCGCGTAAACTGATTGTAGAAGGAAGTCGTTTCAGGTAAGCAAAAGAAAAATTAAGTATAGGTATGTTTTTATGACAATTAAGTAAACAATAGACTAAGCCGATCAGGTTAGTAGCAATACGCCTGAGCATTGCGTTTTTTAACCAGGACAGGTGTATCACTCGAAAAACAAACGTCTGCGCAGCTATCACTTCAGGGCAATCGTCCTGATGCCTGTCCACTATTTTTCTCAGCAACGTCGACTTCCCGGAGCTGGTACACCCTACTAACTCGACGATCAAAATAATCTTCTCCCCAAAACCAAAACGTTATCACTACTTCGAGTGACCGTAATAATCACTGTAATATTTGTAGTTTGAGGTAAAAGGATCATCAAACCCGTTCGCGACAACTTTGATCGGTTGATCTTTTATCCGCATCAGTTTCTCTATACCGTTTTTAATCTGAGTTATCTGTGTCGAGCCAGTTCTCACCACATAAACCACCATGTCAGTATAAGTAGAAATAATTTCGGGGTCACTGACTAACAAAACAGGAGGGCAATCAAGAATAACCCTGTCATATTTTGATGCTAACGATTCCAGCAAATGCTTAAATTCAGAAGAACCAATGACCACCTTAGAATCTTGAGCACGGCTGCTGCCTGCATGAATGACATGAAAGTTTTTATGCTCAACCAAACCGTCTTCTAAACAGGCTTTTCCTTCAACTAACTCTACTAATCCCGGAGTTCTAGAATCAATATTGAGCCCTTTAGCCACGACTGGGCGGCACAAGTCACATTCAACAAGCACAACTCGTTCAAATAAGCTGCAAACATAAGCCAGATTCATCGCAAGATTAGATTTACCTTCGCTGCTTAAACTCGATGTGACCATGATCGTTTTACTCGGTTTTTCACTAAGAATTATCCCGGCACGCAAAGAATGCATTGCCTCAATAAAACGTCTCTCAGGGGCATCATCCTCGCTAAACTTATTGAGTAACAAAGCGGGTTGTTGTTTTGTTTGTTTAGTTTCAAGCATAGGCACAACGCCCAACAACTGATATCCCAGCTTAAGTTCAACGTCCCCGATATTAGTCAGGCGGTTATCCATTGAGTCTCGGACAAATGAGATAAAAACGCCAAAAAATAAACTGACGGCGAAAGTCATGGAAATGGTTAACGCTTTCTGTGGCTTAAATGGTTCATAAGGTACAATGGCTGGGACGATTACCCTCGCATTCACCGAATCGGCAAAACTCATTTCCGTCGTTTCTTTTATTCTTTTCAAAAAGAGTGCATAAAGCTCACGATTCGCGTCCACTTCTCGCTTCAAAGCATCCAGTGCAGAGGCTTTTCTACCCAATTCATGATAGCGATTTTTTGTTGCTTCAATGGCTTCTTGAATAGACTTCTCATTAGCAGCAGTCGCTTCATATTTTGTCTTGATTCCTTGAATGACGCTTGTTGCCTGACTAAGTAAAGTATCCTCTATGGTTTTTACATTTTCTCGGGCGGCCACCATCACAGGATGAAGTGACCGATAGCGAACGCTAAGTTCTCTGACTTTCTGTTTAGCGATTCCCAGCTGGCTCTTGAGTTGTTGTATCAAAGGATCATTGAGTATTTCTGGTACGGATGGAATGGAGTTAACTGTCTTGGAAGCGTTCCCCCCCCAACTCGCGACCTGTGAATAAGCATTTTTTGTTAAAGACAGTTGCTGTTGAGTTTCGACCAACTTGGTTGTTAATTCATTCAACGTCAACGTAGGTAAATGTTGTAAACCATCTGAATCAACCAGCTTTTCTTTCTCACGAAAAGCTTGCAGCTCCTGCTCAGACTGCTCAAGAGTACCTTTTAAGGTTGACAGTCTATTCGTCATCCACTGCTCGGTAGACTTAGTCACAGACAATTTTGCGTCCAAAGCACTCTCTAAATACACATCAGCATGAGTGTTGACAACAGCAGCGGCCAACTTAGGAACTGTAGAACTGAACTTTATTTTTACTAACTGAGTATTGTTTACCGGAGCAATTTCGAGATTTTCAAAATACTTCTCGATCGCACGATTCATCGGATCTACGGGCATTTCCACTTCTGCTGTTGATGCAACAACGCCAAAAAACCGCATTACCCATTCCCTAGCATCACTCAGATAACCGGAAATACTTTCAACAAGAAAACCCACACTGAATTTGTTACTGTCATTACTACTAAGAACATCAACCAATCCTAATTTATTGATAACTTCTTCTGCTATGGGACGAGACTTCAGGATCTCGGTTTGCGTCTTATAAAACTCGTCATTATTTCTGCTATCGGGAATATAGATTTGTTCAATCGAGAGCATTCTTGGCATTTCAGGTTCGAAAATGAGAGTGGCATTCGCCTTATAGACCGGTGGGATGAGTGAAACTACAAATGCAACCAGCAAGGTTGCAATTACAGATATGAGCAGTATTTTCCACCAGACTCTCTTGATCACAGCAAAATAATCACGGAGAGAAACTTGATTTTCCTTGCTCCATGGTGTGTCTTGCTCAAATTGTGGTATGTTGTTAAACATGATTAAACAAGCTCCTAGCTAACATGATCAGATCGTCTGCTTTTGCAATTTGACCAGCTCTACTGACAGTAACTCCTGATTAATAGTTATCTCTGACAGAATCGATAACTCTGCCCTTTCACACAAAATCTTGTATAGCTTTTTTAACTCCAGCTCTACTGCTATTGGTTCTACGGAAAACGCCTGAAACTCACCTAATAGAAGAGCAGATCTAACCGGAAACGAAAGTAAGTCATCAAAAGTTGTGCTTCATATGATTACCTTGCCACGAGATCACTATCTAACTTTGCTTTATTAATATTAGTATAGCTAACGGACATAGACGAATGGACAGTAAGATAAGAGGCAAAAAAAGCTAAGAAAAACACAGTCTGAGGTCCCATAGAATCACTCATCATATTAGACAGCAGATAAGCAATTATCGAAATCTTGCAGATTTTAGCTCTTTGGTTTCCAGACGAATTATCAGGTATATAGATACGGTATGAAACTATTGCATAAATAAAAAATAATATAGCTATCAGACCAGCTGGTCCAAACATCCGCAAATAGTCTATCACTATGTTATGGCTGTGACGTATAGGTTCAGGTAAAGTGCTGATTAACCCTTCTCCAAGATACGGGTAACTGGTACCTATCTTCCACGAGTATTCCCATAATTCTATTCTCGAGGAAACAGTACGGTATTCGAGCACAGTATCTGGAGATAGAGTAGAGAGAACGTCGAAAAGTCGTGGATTAACAGACTGTAAGACCCCACTCTCTTTGATTAAGAATAGCGCTAAAAAAAGAAAAACAATCCCAAGTATAAATTTAGTAAGGCTCTTACGGGCAACAAAAAAAGACAATACAATTAGAAACGAAACAATAATTCCAGTTTTAGATCCTGCCAATAGCAACAACATGAAACAAACACCTACCATAGCTAAAGCTAAAATCTTGTTTACTCGCCGTTGATACGTTTCAATTTTATCCACGTAAAAGATAAATGTCGTTGTTACAACAATGGATAACTGATTTGGATTCGAAAAAAGACCAGTAAAACGATCATGGCCTTCATAGTAAGAAGTTCCAAGGTTAAACCCTGCTTTCTGCATCAAAGCAGCAATAACATTCAGTATCAATCCCACCGTAATAAAGAAGTAAAACCGTTCAAAAAAAGTACTATCATTATAAAAAATAAATGATAAATAAAGATAACAGGTAATAAAAATTATCAGCGAAATTAGTGCCCTGGACACTAATCCGTCATCAGAAAGCACCACACTTACGACATGTAGAAAAAATAGCATCAGTACTGAAATGAATAACATGCGATTTTTCCGTGCTTCGTAATGGTAGAAAGACAACATGGTCTTGTCTTTCAATATTATGAACAACAACATGACAAAGCATATCAACATATATACATAAGTAAGACTCACACTTGAATTACCGATCCTCATCAGACTGGGCATACAAGCTAAAGCTAAGCCAATTGTCATCAATGATGAGAAGGTGTTGGTTAAGTAATGTCTGCTCATTTTACATCATGTTTCCTTTAAGCTCATGATTCAACAATGCTATCCTAGTACTCTCCCTGATATAACTTTAGCCATTTCATTTTCATATCGCTTGTATTAAAATTATTTTTTGCAAGTTCGAACGAACTCTTTCTCATATTTGAAATGCGTTCAGGGTTATTTTTTAATGTTTGTATCGCGTAGATATAATCTTCGACACTCTTACATGCAAATCCATTACTATACTCACCATTGACGACGTCATCACGTCTAGGATATAAGCAATCCAAATTTTGGTGACAAGTTGAGGTTACTATGGGCATAGCTAAAGACAGTGATTCGATCAAAACTCGTGAAAGCCCTTCCCACCTTGAAGGATGAAACAACAGTGATGATTGACTTATTTTATTAAATAACTCAGATTGTTCAGTAAAATCTATTATTTTAACGTTATCAGGTAATTCCCCGTATTTTTTGATGATAGAAGTAAGGTATTCAGGGTCAGATGAACCAACCCAAGTGAATTCACTGTCTTTTAACTCTCTAGCGACTTGTATAAAGATATCAAATCCTTTTTGGTAACAAATACGCCCAACTGATATTATTTTAAATATATGGTCATCTTGTAATTTTGGGATTTCTTTAACTGTTACTGCATTATTGATATTAGAAATATTCCTAGTGAATTTTTTCCCGACTTCATATTCCCCCATACCGCAGGTTACAGTATGTCCAAATAGAGATAAAAACATTTCAACAAGCAAAAATATGAATCTACTGACAACATTCATATCTTGCCTAAGAAATGCATATCCTCTGGGAGAATAGAAAACAAATGGTATATTCTTTCCTATTGCAGCGAGACGTACGTATAAACCACCAAAACTGCTGTGTCCATGAATAGCAAAAGTGTCTTTATTAATAAACTTACGTATCAAAAGTGCATTTTTAAAATGACGTAGTTTCCCTTCGGAAGACATCTCTATCCAAGTGATATCACAATCAATATCTTTAATTTCGGCGCGCGTTTCATCACGATGACAGTAAAAAACCGTTATTTCATAATCTTCCTTCAGAAGAGCACATAACTGCTTGATCGATTTAGCCGTTCCATAAGCAAAGCTTTCTGTAACTTGAATTATTTTCCTCTTATTATTATTTTCCATGACTAAATCCTTAATGATTAGAATTTCATGATGAATAACTAGTATGCGTCGTGTGAAAATATTTTTAACGGTGTCAGAAGTAATATTTTCATATCAAGGAACAAACTCCAATTATTAATGTATTCAATATCATACGTCGCTCTTTTCTTCATAATATCCAAAGTTCCAATAGTGCAATCATCACCACCTCTGTATCCGCATATTTGAGCAAGTCCCGTAATACCGGGTTTGATGCGATGGCGCAGCATAAAATCTGGAATATATTGACTGTAGAATTGGTTAACTTCTACCGCATGAGGTCTAGGTCCTACAAGTGACATGTTACCTTGTAACACATTAAAGAGCTGTGGCAGTTCGTCAATACTTGTTTTACGAATAAACTTACCTACGGTGGTGACACGGGGGTCATTGCGCTGCGCCAATTTAAATTCACTGCTGACCTTTGGCGTATACATAGAACGAAACTTCCAGATCTCAATATAACTACCATCCCAACCGTGCCGTTTCTGTTTGAAAAACACTGCGCCAGGTGATGTGAGTTTTATCGCCACAGCTGTCATAATGAAAACTGGTGACAGAAGAATCAACATGACAAACGCAAGCACCCTATCCATTAAAGATTTGATCAACACTGCTGTCATTTTCTTCATTGGGCTTCCGGATAAAATAAGTAATGGTAGACCGGATAACTCTCTGATGCCTCTATCAATGGTATGAAATGATAATATATCTGGTACCCAAATAATATCGACACACTTATTATCTAGAAGATTTACTATATCCTCTATTTTATCCAACTCTTTTAACATCAGAGTGATATAGACTCTTTTAATTTTATGCTTTTCAATAACTTCGCGAATATCACTAATCTCACCTAGGATGGGAGAAGGATCATCCCATGGCCCTGAGGTATTTAAAACACCAATCACACGTTCAGTAAGCCATATGTTACTGTTGAGGTTAGCGAGAAGATTTTTGCTAAGTTCATTGGTGCCAACAATCAAACAAGGTACAAAGTTAGTTGATCGAGATCGATAACTTTTTGATACGAGATAGATAAAGCTATAGCAACCAGCTTGAATGAATAATCCAACTACAGACCATATAATTAACACCTCTAAATTAAGCTCGTTGAAAGTGTCTATCAGATAAATATAAAACGCCATAACTACTATTACAATGCACCAAGCCTTACTCAAAACCCAAAGCCCGAATAATAAAGTTCTTCGCCGTCCAAGTAAGATCCCGCTAGATTGATGATAAACGCCAATCATTTGGAATACGATGAAGATAGTCATGCAGTTAATGATGGCTAAGATTTTATAAGTTTCAATATTCGACTCATTGAGCCAATAGGCTACTCCAATCAAAACTAAGCAAGAAGAAGCCATACTTAAAAAAAGTTGAATGTGAACAGACAGTGTTTGGTGATATCGATACAGCCTTTTATGCGCATACTGTTTAGTAGCGACGTTATTTTTATTGTTCTCCCTGTCAGGCATTTTAAGTACCACCATTATTATGATTATTAATAAGCAAATGTAATTACTAATAAAAAATGCAATTACTAACAAACTTAATTATAGTGAGTTTTTTAATCTATGCATGCAATCGAGACATTCTTTTTCTCGATAAAATCATCTTTGTTTTTTCAAAAGAAAAACTAATGAAATTATAAAGACTTCGATACAATGGATGGTATCATTCGGAAACGGTCCATCAACAAATGCGTGTTCAAGAAATTGCTACTTAGCACCAACACTTTCCTAATGACACTACCAGTTTCGTACTCTAAGTGTACCTTCACTCAATTCATTAAAACCTGTAATCGTCGGCAACATTAAACTTATCACGCGATTCCAACGCGCGATTGGTGCAGCTGTCACATAGACAACATCATAAGGCTGTAAATCAAATTCAGTACCAATAACCAATGCTGACGCGTCTTTTATGTTAAGTTGATAAAGATCTGCCAAACGCTCTTTCTTGTTTTTGGAGATGCGAATCACGAATACCCCTGTTGCGTCGGCCGACAGTTCATTAATACCACCCACGCTACTTAATGCTTCGGTGAGACTCATTCCAGATCGATCAATCTTCAGTAACTTCGGATCATTCACATCCCCCATAACAAATACCTTCTGTGAATCATTACGCGGCACGTGAATAATGTCGCCTGCTTTTAGTAGCCGATTTTGTGTGAGATCACCACGCTGCATTAACGCATATAGCGAAACTAGTTGCTCCTCTCCATTGCGAGTCAATGTGACGTTACGCCAGTCAGCATCTGGCGCTAACCCTCCCGCATTATTAATCGCATCCAACAGAGTTAATGGCACATTAGTGATAGGCTGTTGGCCGGGGGAAGACACTTCACCAGTGACATAAGCTTTTTTGGATCGAAATGCCGCAACATTGACATCTACTTGGGGCCTTTCTATGTATGCATTAAGTTTATGCGCAATTTCCGCCCGGATTTGTGTCACAGTCTTGCCGCTTACCTTTATGGTACCGATGTAGGGATAGAAGATAGTACCATCAGCATGAACCCAATTCCCGGCTTCCGAAGCACTACGGTACGAGCCTGCAGGAATGGTCAGTTCCGGGTGATCCCATACCGTTACATTCAAAATATCACCAGGACCAATAATGTATTCATAATTTGCAATTTTTTTATCCAACGTGCTGTTTGGCTGCGAACGCGCATTGGTAACCGTTCGAAATCTCGCGACAGAATAGGCATCTAACCGATAGATATTGATTTTTTCTGATACTTCACTGTTTGAGCTATCCGACACAATAACGGTCTTGTCACCTAGCGAAATGTCCGAGCCTGGTACTACGGTGCAACCTGCAAGAAATGTTGGTAACACTATGGCGAGAAGAAGTATTTGCTTTGATTTCATCTATGCTGGCTCCCGGAAAATCACTCGCTCCCCCATTCGGGAAACTTTGAAGACAAGAGACTGCTATGCCTAGTTTCTATTAATAAAAGTAAACATATGTACTTTAAGCAAGGCTAGGCTATGATAAAAATCACATATATTTCTTTGAATGAATATCTTAAACACTCATAACTTATTTAGCATTTTTAAATCCTAAGACTCTGTTGAACTATTTTAGGGAAAATAACTAGTTATCATTAAATTCTCGGTCTTAATAGAAAAACTTCCCCTGTTTTCTTAAAAATAAGAACGAGATTCATGACATTAGATTCTCTATGCTTACTACTGAATTATAATTGAATAATAGACACTATATAACACTGTTGTATTTTATAGTTTCTACGAAGAATCAATGGCAATAGAGGGTTAATATTATGTTTATCAGTAACATAAAAATAAAAAAAACCAGTGTGTATTCAAGTTTCATAAATACGACTATCGCCGCCTACGCATTCACTGTTTTCATTGTGTTTTCAATATTTTCCCCTTCTTATTCGATGGCAGATGAAGTGCAGGCTAACCTCATTCAAGTCATTGATACTTCAAATTACCCAAGTCCCGATCCAGCAGGTATTGTTTACTTGCCATCAGAAAAGAAATTATTGATGACAGATAGTGAAATCAATGAAATGTCCTGGCTTTTCCCTACCGACCAGATAAACGCCTTCAAAATTGACCCAACAACCGGCGGCGTGGTTGCGAATGGTCGCTATTCGACGATTTCGTTTTCTGATGAGCCAACGGGTATAACAGTCAATCCAAACAACCATCACTGCTTTATCTCTGATGATACAGGTAGCAAGTCAATTTATGAAATTGACCCTGGTACCGATGGAGTTTGTATGACACCTGATGATATTGTCACGTCGTTTTCTACTTCAGCGTTTGGTTCTAACGACCCTGAAGATGTCACATTCGGTCAGGGTTTCTTGTATGTTGTCGACGGAGTATTGGATACTATTTTTCGTGTTGGCCCTGGTACTAATGGCCTATTCGACGGTGTTGACGATATAGTCACTAGCGTTAATCTCAGTAGTTTGGGAGTGACTAATCCAGAAAGCATCTACTACGACGCCACTACAGATACGCTCTATCTGATTGATGCTAGCGGTCAATTTGTTATTCAGATCACCCCAGACGGGCAACTGGTTCGAACGATAGATATTTCTATTGCTAGTCCCAAAAAGCCTTCAGGAATAACGATGATACCTCCCAGCAATTTTGGGGATTCCATCATGGTCTACATGACTGCTCGTGGTTGGGATAATGATAGTGATCCGAATGAAAATGACGGTAAAATATATGTCATGGAGATACCACCTCTTACGCAGGGTAATTCTGCACCCATCGTCTCAGCAGGAGCCGATCAGTCAATCACTTTACCTAACCCTACCACCCTTGCGGGTGAGGTTTCTGACGATGGTATTCCTACCAGCACACTGACTAGTTACTGGTCTGTAGTCAGCGGTGAAGGAGAAGTTACCTTCGAAAACGACAGTGATCCGCAGACGACGGTTTCATTTTCTGTGGCAGGAAATTACGTATTGCGGCTGACTGCCAGTGATGGAGAGCTACAAAGTTACGATGAGGTTACTATCAATGTTGCCTTGCAAAATGGTCAATACGTTTTAAGTCGTCGTATTGAGGCCAGTAATGATGACGCTGAAGAAAAAGCAGATGGTCATGTCTCTATAGCGAGCAGCGATTTAGAGTTGGTTTATGATGGTTCTTATCAAACTGTTGGCATGCGTTTTAATAATATTGAGATTCCGCAAGGTTCTACTATCACTGCGGCATACATCCAGTTTCAGGCTGATGAAGTGAAATCAACTGACACGACGCTTACTATTGAAGGCGAACTTTCAGCGAATGCAGCGGGTTTTGTAAAAGAGAACATGAACATTTCCTCACGCCCTCGTACTAATGCATCCGTCAACAACTGGAGCCCTACTCCTTGGTTATCAGTCGGAGAAGCGGGAACAAATCAGCGAACTCCTGACATTCAACCCATCATTAGCGAAGTTATCAGCCAAAACGGCTGGGTCAGTGGTAACTCACTTGCCATTATTATTTCAGGAACGGGGGAACGTGTCGCGGAAGCATATGATGGCGACCAGAATGGTGCACCTTTGCTTTATGTAGAATACTCCTATATCCCGGGGAACCAACCTCCAGAAGTCTATGCGGGTGAAGATCAGTCAATCACTTTGTCTGATTCCGCATACCTAGTGGGTGAGGCTTTTGATGATGGCATCCCTGGTAGTACCTTAGCGACAAGCTGGAGTAAAGTCAGTGGCGAAGGCGATGTGACGTTTTCAAACATTAACGATACACAAACTACAGCATCATTTTCTGACGCTGGTGATTATGTGTTACGTCTGACCGCCAATGACGGAGAACTCATTGGTTTCGATGATATTTCCATAACCGTTACTCAGGAAGGCGCTCAGACATTAACTCGTCGTGTAGAATCCAGCACTGATGACGCCGAAGAAAAAGCGGGAGGCCGCGTAACATTATACAGCAGCGATTTAGAATTGGTTTATGACGGTTCTTATCAAACTGTAGGTATGCGTTTTAATAATATTGACATTCCGCAAGGATCAACCATTACAGCGGCATACATCCAGTTCCAGGTTGATGAAGTGAAATCAACGGTCACGGCCCTGACTATTCAGGGAGAAAAGTCAGCCAACGCAGCGGAGTTTGCAAAAGAAAATTTGAACATCTCATCGCGACCACTTACTGAAGCGCAGGTGAACTGGAACCCTGACTCTTGGTTAGTCGTTGGAGAAGCCGGCAGTATACAAAAAACACCAGATATCAGTACATTGATTCTCGAAGTTACCTCTCAGGGTGATTGGATAAGTGGTAATTCACTGGCTATCATTATAACCGGGACGGGTGAGCGGGTAGCCGAATCATACGATGGTGACTCAGAAGGGGCTCCTTTGCTCTATGTTGAGTATACGCTGAGTAATTGAGTTGCCTGATATGACGTCAATCGAATGTAAATGAAGATAGGACATCACCCCATTTTCATTGATGTATAAAGGAAGCAAGAGAGTGGGTATCGTAAGTCCAGAATTGAACTCCGTCGACGGACTGGATGTCGTCATCAATTTTTTCAGTAAAATGGATCGATTGAATGTCTTGTACTGTCACTGGAAAAGTAACGAACATTTGCGAGAAGGGTTACTGGGTATTACTGACCTCGATGTTTTAGTTGAGAAAGGTAAAACCCGTACCCTTCACAGAGTATTAGCTGACTCTGACTTTAAACTTTTTAATGCGATGGCAACTCATGGATATCCGGCGGTAGAAGACTACCTCGCTGTTGATGCCTCTACCGGGAGAATGGTTCACTTACATCTTCACTACCAGTTAATTTGTGGTGAACCACATCTAAAGGGATACCGTTTACCCTGGGAGCATCAAATACTTTTTGGCCGACAGTATGACGAAAAGGAGAAAGTTTATGTAGTAGAGCCCCATATGGAAATGCTCCTCCTAATTGTCCGATCCATACTAAAATACCGAACCCGAGACTGGGTGCTTGATAAATGCGGTAAATCTTATTTCCGCGGAGAAAGGCTAAAGGAATTTATATGGTTGAAGGAACGAATATCCTCTTCAGGTATGTTTGAGCTGACTGGAACCCTGTTAGGAAAAGAGGCAGCTACACAAATTGAAAGTATCATCTCCTCAGACGTCCCATCTCTTAGCCAGATCCTGCGCTTTCGTAAAAGTGCCAAGCAGACTCTTCAACTTTTCAGAACGTACTCTCCCTTACATGCAAGATGGCGCAGAACCGTACGCGAGCTTTATTGGATATGTGGTGGTATTAACAAGAGGTATATTCATGCCCCTATTCCGCTGCGACGAATCAACGCCAGTGGTGGTCTATTAATCGCAATAATGGGGTGTGATGGCTCAGGTAAATCCACACATGTAAAAGCCGTGCAACAATGGTTGTCTTGGAAAATGGACGTCATTAGCCTCTATTTTGGCAGCGGGGATGGTCCAAGTTCTTTGATACGTTGGCCGTTAAAATTAATCGTTAACCTGTTACCTAACTCTTCCAAGAAAGAGACCGAGAGGGAACAAAGCCCCCCCTTAAACCCATCACCATTTAAACAATTAGCCAAAACTATCTGGGCGACAACTCTGAGCCTTGAGAAACATCACAAGCTTCGTCAGGCGACGTTGGCTCGTAACCGCGGGATGGTAGTGCTCTGTGACCGTTATCCGCAAAATCAAATTATGGGATTCAACGACGGGCCTCTGCTCAGCAATTGGTTAAATCATCCGTGGAAGATATTTCGTGCTCTTGCCGAATGGGAGGGCAAGCCTTATCGTGAAGCAGAAACTTATCTCCCTGACGTTGTAATCAGGCTGAATGTGTCACCGGATGTTGCAGCGCAAAGAAAATCAGACATAAGTTATGAACAGTGTAACAAGCGTATTAACGCGATAAACAGCCTACGATACCCAACACCTACACGTGTTGTAGACATTGATGCTAACCAGCCAATCGAACAGGTTTTACTTGAAGTTAAACATGCTATCTGGCGTGCGTTGTGAATCATGTTGCTTTTCCGGTGTAGGACCCGGAAAAGCAAACATAATTAAAAAAGCAAACGTAGTTAAGGCTCAACAGTGGGCAAAATAGGCGTAAACATAAACGGGAACACAGCGTAATCGTTCTCGTCGCTAGGCGTAGCTAAAGGGAAAGCCCCCATATTGCCGCCAAGTGAGGAACCAACCAACACACCATTAGGGGAGCAAAAACCATCGCCTTTTTCATCAGTGCCTGTAACATTACGACAAGTAACGGCTATTGATTTACCCACTCCCGGGCTTTCACTCGTCAGAATAAAATCGGCAAAACCAAACGTCTCAGAATCCGGCTCTAAGGCCCAATATTTCTGAGTTTTATCCACGATGTTGAGGATAAAATGACTAAATTCGGGATTACTACCTCGCTTTGGTATATCTCCGATACTGTTCTGCTCAGCACCATATCGAAGCGATAAGTCTCCGACAGTAGATTTACCATCTAGTAACGGCTCATCATCCTGTTCATTCACTTTCCAATATAAATTGCCGTCGACTATCTGATCTTTATCTAGATCATAGGACTCTATGATTTCACCATTAATCATCACCACAATGTTATTAGCAAACGTACTGCCCTTCGGCTCCTTGGGAATGGGTACAATACCTTTGTGAGAGTTAAGCATAACCAACGTATTCTGATAGTAATGGGCATTTTCTGAGGCATAACCACTACCAGCTTGCTTAAACATTTTTCCATACCCAAACTGCCCGCCTCCGTTCCATGAATTTATCCCTTCTTGACGATTTACAGGATGATCGCGTAATAACAGTACGACGTTACGATAAAAGAGTAGCGGACCTATCATGTTATCGGTATCCTGCCCTAAAGACACAGCAACCAAACAGTTTAAGATAAAGTTATCGTGAATGACTATCTGGCCGATGTCACCCGTACCGCCATATTTCTCATCCGCTTCCAACTCGAAGGCATCATCACCACAGTTTTCGATCCGATTGTGGTGCACAAAGATCCTATCTTCGCCATTAGATGTGGAGATCAAGTCTTGTCCTGACCCTCTAATCAAATTCCAGGAAATAAACCAGTTTTTCGAGCCTCCTTTCAAATTAATGGAGGTTCCTCTGGCGCGTGTCGCTGGTTCGGGATCGTCTTTCATATCACTCCAAAAAATCCAATAAGGATCATCACCCAGAATCTGTGAGTGGGTAATCGTGATATTGTTAACGTCAGTATCCTTTGTTGAAATCGTCGTATTACCCATCCATGCTGTAATACCATCAAAGGTCACATGCTGTGCGCCATCATCAAGCTCAATGGTATCTTTAGCCTGATTGATAGTTATATCCTTAAAAGTCAGATAACTCCCTTTAACTAACAACGTATTGGATTCTTGAGACAAAATAATTTGAAAGTTTCTGGGATCACTATTTTCATGTTCAAATACCTGTCCATAGCGAGCCTCTGCATTTCTCATCGCTTCTGTCTTTGAAAGACGAATGTGACATCTATCGTCTATTTCCATCGTGCCGGGACCAACGTAAAACTCACTTTTTTTCCCATCGTACTCATCCGTAGTCGCACGAAAATATTTTTCTTTTTCATAAGGAATAAGTTTCACTCTTTCATTGACATAACCAGGAATCCCTAAGACATATCCGTATATATCGTCACTATCACATTCTCCAACGGATCGGTATTCACCAAGCTTTTCATTCACCAACTCCCAATCCTCATTGCCCGGTTGTCGAAACTCTTGAAACCCCGAGTCAATTACAGCCCTCTCACCTTCAACAGACGAAATTAAAATTGGCTTCTTTTTTGTACCACTGACTTTAATTTCCACTGACTCATAATATGTACCACCGTATAAATAAAGAGTGTCGCCTGGTTTCAAATTCTTAACAGCATGATTAATACTCTGATATGGGCTATCAGCCAAACCAGAGCCTTCATCGTTCCCATATGGAGCGACGAAATACGTGTTTGCCCATGACGCAGGCAGACTTGTTAGTGCTAACGTAAAAACGCAACACATTAAGCAAATATATTTTTTTACACCCATAATTCAATGCCTAAGTACACGAAGAAAACAATATTTCTTCAAAAACTTTACCACCACTCATTAATAAAGAGGTGGTTGCGATTTTATTCGAGATATATAAATACATTTATAGAATAGTCAACACTGCATAGAACATCCACACTGGCTTTAAATCGATGAAGATTCGCCGTATTTTTGAAGCGAAAATCAAACACTGATGTACCTTTCATACTCAACCAAAGAGACGTCAGGGAGTTTCAAACACAGTCTATCAACAGTGCCACTGTGGGGAACGAAAGCTTACGTCGATCCTACCGAATTTATCGCTCGAAAGCCCACCAAACGTGTTGGTGGGCATGTTTTTATTGCAACAAAACCATTTAATTTCATTTTTGTGTGATACAATCCCGCTTCTTTTTTTTCTCACTCAAGAACAAGCATGAAGTTTCCCGGCCAGCGTAAATCTAAACACTACTTTCCAACTCACGCTCGAGATCCAATCGTTAACCAAATTCGACAAACACCAAAGTTATATCGTCCAACGGTTGTCGGAGTAGGCCAAACCATCGTCGATATCGAAGCGCGCGTAGATGATGCGTTTTTAGAAAAGTACAATTTAAGTAAAGGGCACTCTCTCGTTCTTGAAGAGAGTAAAGCCGATGCACTGTACGAAGAGCTGGTCGAACAAGGCCTGATTACTCATCAATACCCTGGAGATACCATCGGGAACACACTGCATAACTATTCGGTCCTTGCAGACAGTAAGTCGGTACTTTTAGGTGTCATGTCTAAGAATATTCAAGTAGGATCATTTGCATATCGATACCTATGCCGAACTTCTTCTCGTATGAACCTTAACCATCTACAAACGGTCGATGGTCCTATCGGTCGATGCTATACCCTTATCTCTCAAGATGGCGAGCGTACCTTTGCAATTAACGAAGGTCACATGAACCAACTGCTACCAGAGAGTATTCCGGAAGAGATATTCAGCAAAGCATCAGCATTGGTCGTGTCTTCTTATCTCATGCGTGGTAAAAAAGAAGACCCGATGCCACAAGCGGTACAGAAAGCCATCGATTTCGCGAACAAGCATGATGTTCCTGTTGTCCTAACGTTGGGAACAAAATACGTCATCGAAGGCAATGAAGAGTGGTGGCAGGAATACATTCGTAAAAATGTATCTGTGGTTGCGATGAATGAAGAAGAAGGCGCAGCTCTAACTGGATTAACCGATCCCCTTGCGGCGGCAGACAAAGCCCTCGACTGGGTAGACTTAGTGCTGTGTACCGCAGGTCCAAATGGCTTATACATGGCGGGTTACACTGACGAAAAAGTGAAACGCGAAACCACACATGACATTTTGGATAGCTCAATTGGTGAATTCAATCAGTATGAATTCAGTCGAGCGATGCGTAAGTCTGATTGTCAAAATGCGATGAAAGTTTACTCTCACATCGGCCCTTATTTAGGTGGACCTCTGGAAATTAAGAACACAAATGGTGCGGGCGATGCGGCTCTTTCCGCTCTTTTGCATGATATGGCCGCCAACTCATTCCACCAAAAAGAAGTGCCAAGCTCAGAGAAGCATCAAGTACGCTGTTTAACCTACTCGTCTCTCTCCCAAATTTGTAAATATGCAAACCGAGTAAGTTACGAGGTACTGACTCAACACTCGCCTCGCCTATCTCGAGCACTGCCAGAACGCGAAGACAGTTTAGAAGAAGCATATTGGGATCGCTAGAAACTTAAACTTCAGAGTAAAAACATACTTAGGTCACCATTTGGTGGCCTTTTTGTTTTGATCTAGAGCAGTGTTTGGTTGTTTTTGCTAGTATGCAGCACAAAGGTTCGCATTAAATTCTTTACAGTTAGTTTTTTACCAGTATTATTCTCGCGCAAACGATTGCGTAGCAGCAATGCCATCGCTTTATGCACTACGGGTTAGTCACTTTGGGAGCATCCATGCAGTCTGACATTGAAATTTGCCGAAACACCCCTTTATCCTCTATCGATACAATTGCCGCTAATGCGGGATTACTGCCTGACGAATATGACACGCACGGCAAACACAAAGCCAAAGTTCATCCGAGATGTTTAAACCGTCTGAAAGAAAATCAAGACGGTAAGTTAGTGTTGGTCACTGCTATAACGCCAACGCCTCTCGGCGAAGGTAAAACGGTCACAACGATTGGACTGGCACAAGGATTAGCAAAGCTGAACCAATCCGTAATGGCTTGTATTAGGCAGCCTTCTATGGGGCCAGTATTTGGGGTCAAAGGAGGTGCAGCAGGCGGTGGATACTCTCAAGTTGCACCAATGGAAGAGTTAAACTTACATTTGACTGGTGATATTCATGCCGTTACAGCCGCTCATAACCTCGCCTCAGCAGCGTTAGATGCACGCCTTTACCACGAACAACGTGAGGGCTATGACGTATTTGAATCTCGTACCGGTTTAAAAGCGTTGAAAATTGATATCGACAGTATCACGTGGAAACGCGTGATGGACCATAATGACCGCGCGCTACGCATGGTAACGATTGGTTTAAATGAACCAGAAAAAACCATTAATGGTATCGCACGAAGCGAAGGGTTCGACATTACCGCAGCCTCAGAACTAATGGCTATCATCGCACTAGCTAAAGATCTAAAAGATCTGCGCAAACGGATAGGACAAATCGTTGTCGCTTATGATTTGGATGGTCACCCAGTCACAACCGAAGATCTTAAAGTCGCGGGGGCAATGGCAGTAACATTAAAAGAAGCTATTGCGCCGACACTGATGCAGACGTTAGAAGGTGTCCCTACTCTTATTCACGCGGGTCCGTTTGCTAACATTGCTCACGGTAACTCTTCTATCATTGCGGATGAAATCGCACTAAAACTTTCTAGTTACACCGTAACTGAAGCCGGTTTCGGATCGGATATGGGGTTAGAAAAGGCCTGTAATATAAAAGCAGCAGCTTCAAACCACGCTCCTGATTGCGTTGTTATTGTAGCAACCCTACGTGGTCTAAAAGCGAATTCAGGACACTATGATCTTCGCCCGGGCGTTGGTATTCCAGAGTCGATATTTAATCCAGATAAACCAGCATTAGAAGCCGGATTTGAAAACCTGAAATGGCATATCGACAACGTAAAGAAATATGGCCTTCCTGCTGTTGTTGCTATTAACCAATTTCCACAAGACTGCAAACAGGAACTCTCTGTGCTGCGACAGTTGATTCGCGAGTATGACCCAAGCGTGAATGTTGCCATAAGTACCGCTTTTTCAAATGGTGGTGAAGGTACATTAGAGCTTGCTCAATTTGTGGTAGAGGCATGTAATACTCAAACGAATTTCCGTCCGCTTTATACCAAAGAGCAAACACTGAAAGAGAAATTGATGTCAGTATGTGAGGCTGGGTACGGTGCATCAAATGTGGAACTAAGTGAGTTGAGTATGGCGCAACTTAACCGGTTCGAAAAGTTAGGTTTTAATGACCTTGCAGTGTGCATAGCTAAGACACCGCTTTCTATTACCACCGACTCAGGAGTAAAAGGGGCGCCGCGTGGATTTACGGTTCCAATACGAGAGTTACGTTTATGTGCTGGCGCAGGATTCATTTATGCACTATCCGGCAGTGTGATGACCATGCCTGGACTTCCGGATAAACCCGCATTTATGAACTTAGATTTAGATGATGAAGGTAACATCCTCGGTTTGTCATAACGACACCTCGAATCAACATATTCGTAAATTTTCATGATAGAGAGCGTATACCGTTCTCTATATTCTATTGTTTTGGTAGTGCTTTACATTGTAAATCATACGCTATTTTAGCCAACCATCCCTTCGCATCAACATAGTGCGCACCATTATTACTATTCCCTAAAATGGTGCATTAGTTATAGGTATTTAAACTAATCCCTTTGATTTTTAATAAGTTATTCTATGGCTCGATTCTTGTACTAAAGTTGCAGTAGTACATAAACACACCAGTACATGCCGTTCAAAATGTTGTTTGCTTTAAACCATATCTCCCCGGTTCAGCACTATTTTGGGTCATGTAATACAAGGGAAAGGGAACACTATGCAAGACGCACTCGCCGTAATTTTAGCTGGAGGTGTGGGCTCCAGACTTAGCCCACTTACTGATGACCGCGCCAAACCTGCCGTGCCTTTTGGCGGTAAGTATCGCATCATCGATTTTACTCTAACTAACTGCCTTAATTCAGGTTTAAGAAAAATACTAGTCCTAACACAATACAAGTCTCATTCTCTACAGAAGCACCTACGTGATGGTTGGTCGATCTTTAACCCCGAGCTTGGTGAGTACATTACCGCAATTCCTCCTCAAATGCGCAAAGGTGGTGCATGGTATGAAGGTACTGCTGACGCCATTTACCACAACTTATGGCTATTGTCCCGTAATGATGCAAATTACGTCGTGGTATTGTCCGGTGATCACATCTACCGAATGGATTACGCAGCCATGCTAGAAGAGCATAAAGAGAAAGGCGCTAAACTGACCGTCGCGTGTATGGATGTCCCTGTAGAAGAGGCTTCTGCATTTGGTGTGATGGGCACCGAGGAAAATGGGTTAGTTAAATCATTTATTGAGAAACCCGATACCCCTCCTACTCTGCCTGACGATCCATCAAAAAGCCTTGTTTCTATGGGTATTTATATTTTTGATATGGATGTCCTGAAAGACGCTCTGAGAGAAGATGCAAACAACGAAAAATCTAGCCATGACTTTGGTAAAGACATCATACCGAAATTAATCGATACCGAATCTGTGTACGCTTACAAATTCTGCGGCAGCAAAGGACGCGTTGATAAAGACTGCTACTGGCGAGATGTAGGTACGATTGACTCGTTTTTCGAAGCGAACATGGATTTGCTAGAGCCCGTTCCGCCGATGAACTTGTACCAATCAAACTGGGCGATTCGTACTTATGAGCCTCAATTTCCACCAGCGCGAACGGTATCATCAGCGACAGGTAACGAAGGCATTTTCATCAACTCTATCATTGCCAATGGCGTGGTCAATTCTGGTGGTTCAGTGCAGCACTCAATTATTTCCTCCAACGTTCGCATAAAAGACAGTGCGACCGTAGTTGACAGCATTCTTTTTGATGATGTTGAAGTTGGTGAAGGTTGCCAGCTCGTCAACTGTATTATCGATAAACACGTTCGAATCCCGCCAAATACTCAAATCGGACTCAATAAAGTAGAAGATGCCAAAAGGTTCCGAATTTCAGAGAAAGGCATTGTTGTCGTTCCTGAAAGTTATGAGTTTTAGTTCTTCTCTTTCTCCTGATTAAACCAAAAAGCGCACGGTGTAGATCGTGCGCTTCAGACAAATAAAATAGGCTAACAAAGTTATAATTTTTAACCCAAGATCACTAAGCTTTTGTTTCTCTCGGTGTTTCATTAAAGTGTCGCTTGTACTCACGGCTGAACTGTGACGGACTACTGTAACCAACCAGTCGAGCAGCATCATTCACTCTTCGTCCTTCTAGTTGGATTAAGTCCCGAGCTTTATTAAGCCGAACTTTTTTAATGTATTGCAGAGGAGATTCAAGTGTCACACTGCGAAATGCCTGATGAAACGCAGAAATACTCATGTTCGCTTCTTCCGCGAGTGTCTGCACGTTCAATTGTTCATGATACGCCTGATGAACACGGGTTAACGCTTTTGCCACTCTAGCATAAGAGCCCTCCTGATGAGCGAGCTCAAATAACACATCCCCTTCCTTACTGACTAGGGTGCGATATACCATTTCCTCGAGTAGAAGCTCACCTAAAATCGCAACGTCAAGATCACTGCAAAGTGCACTCATCAATCTTTTACACGCATCCAACATACTCGAGTTCATTTTGACTGATTTGAGCCCACATAGAGAGGTATCGGAGCACGTATTACTGTAATTCTGCGCTTCCAGTTTTTTGACGATTTTATTGAGTAGAGCCGGTGCAATGTCAATTGAGATCCCCAGCAATGGCTCGTCGTTGGAGGCAAACGCTTCGCACTCCAATGGCATCGGTACACCAACGACAAGATAGTCATCTGGGCCGTATTGAACAGGAGTCGAGCCAATATGGATATTTTTATGCCCTTGCCCTAATACAATGATCCCAGATTGATAAACAAACGGCTGCCGGTTGTTTCCCTTACTACTGCGATAAAACCATACCCCTTCAATCGCCGTTTGTTTGATCCCTTCCAATTCATGTAAGTCATGCAGATCAACATAATGCTTCATAATTTCTGCTAGTGAACTCATTCAACCTCTCCACAAATAGCCTTATTTTTTCGCATTAGGCGGTAATTTTGTGCAATATACACCCACTCAGTCGATACATTCTATCAGGTAGCAATAAACTTTGTAGAAATAGGCAAGTTATTTGCAGAAATGAGCCTACTACATCCCGCTACGTAGTACTAATATGCACGTATTCAATCTCCTCAACAAAGAAACAAGAGGCCTGTAATGAACTTTTCTTATGTCAACCCAACCAAAATTTACTTTGGTCAGAACCAAATCGCTTCGATTAAAGAAGCCATCCCTGCAGAGCAAAAAGTACTGGTAATTTACGGTGGTGGTTCTATCAAGAAGAATGGTGTTTATGATCAAGTAGCGGATGCGTTACAAGGTCATGAGTGGCTAGAGTTCTCCGGCGTAGAACCAAACCCGACCAAAGAGACGCTGGACAAAGCCGTAGAGATTGTAAAAACACAAAACGTCGACTTTATTCTTGCCGTGGGTGGTGGTTCTGTCATTGACGGCTCTAAGTACGTTGCAGCAGCGTCGAAATATGATGGTGACGGATGGGATATCCTTATTGGTCAACATAAAGTTGAAGAAGCGGTGCCATTAGCAGCGATTTTAACCCTACCCGCAACGGGATCTGAATCCAACATGGGTGCAGTGATCACCAAAGCAGAAACTCAAGATAAACTTCCGTTCATGTCACCTGCGGTACAACCAAAATTTGCCGTTCTTGACCCAGATGTAATGAAAACGCTACCAGAACGCCAGTTGATCAACGGTATTGTGGATGCTTGGGTACACGTGTGTGAGCAGTACTTAACGTTACCTACAGGTGCAATGGTACAAGATGGGTACGCAGAGACCTTGCTAAAAACGCTAAAAACACTTGGTGAACAATTTGCCGAGCGTGATGATGACAAATGGCGTGCAAACCTCATGTGGTCAGCAAATCAGGCATTGAACGGTCTTATTGGCAGCGGTGTCCCTCATGATTGGGCTACACACATGATCGGTCACGAATTGACTGCAGTTTGGGGCGTTGATCATGCGCGATCACTTGCGATCATTCAACCATCTCTACTTCGCAATCAAATGAAATTCAAGCGCGCGAAGCTGGAACAAATGGGCCGAAATGTATTTGCGTTAGAATCAAGTGATGATCTTGCTGAGCGCACGGTTGGGTTGATTGAGGATTTTTATCACCAGTTAGGCGTCGCAACTAAACTTGAAAATTACGGTGATGACCGACAACAAGCCATTGATACCGTCATCGAGCAATTAGAAAAGCACGGTATGACTGTCCTTGGTGAAAACCAAACGATTGACCTTGCTTGTAGCCGCGAAATTCTTGATCTAGCCATCGCATAAGACAAGTTTTTAGACCAACTGATATATCGTTACGGTATTGTGCATAAAAATCACAATACCGTTTTTTATGCTACGCTTTAAAAAATATGAGTTTTGATATCTAGGCTTTTAGGGCTAAATTTAACAATAAATCAAGCAACACATCCTAAGAGCTCAAAAATACTAAAAATAATTCAATATTAAACCGGCAGCTTAGCGTAAATAAAAATATGACGAGGTTGAGTGTCCTGGTGGGATATCTCGATCAGAGCGATAGCACCATGCTGCTTAGTTTGTCTATTCAAGAGAACAATCTATGTGGCTAGTCGTTGCCGTATTGGCATCCTTGCATATCATTAGTATTCGTTACGGCCCGAAGTGGCTGTTTTACATATCTAAACCACTGCCACTTCTGTTAATGATTACCATTTTGATCACGTCAGAAGCTACGCACCTAGCTTACACACGATGGATTTTGTCAGGTCTGTCACTCTCATTGTTTGGTGACGTTTTGCTAATGTTACCCAGAAACAAATCACTATTAGGATTCAGCGCTTTCTGTTTGGCCCATCTCTCCTATTGTTTTAGTTTTGCTCTCATCTCGGCTTGGCATATAACGCCCTGGCTACCCGTTGCCGTCTTTGGATTAGGTGGTTGTATTTATTTGTTTTTGAGACCTGGAATGGGTAACCAAAAGCTTGCCGTTGCAATCTATATAGTGGTTGTTATGGCAATGAGTTGGATGGCTCTGGAATACTACTTCAGTGGACAGACACAGTCCTCATCCTTTGCCATACTGGGATGCTTGCTCTTTGTCATTTCCGGCATGGTCTTAGGCTTCGGGCGTGTGGACGGTCAATCCGTTTTTTCCCGGCAAGTGGTAATGGTGACGTACTACTCTGCACAAACCCTCATAACCATGTCAGTCATAGCCATCGTGATTCGTACTTCATATCTAGCTTTTATTAATGCATAACAGATTCTGTTATCAACGCTTTTTATCAACCATTTGCAGTAATTTTTATTACCCCACTCTTTTTCGAATATGTGTCCATACTAACTGAATTCAGGCTTACAACTTGCTATGTTTGAACTATCGTTATCCTAAAAAGCGTGCACTTTTGAAAGACAACACTCCCGTCGTTGAATTTAGCAACGTAAATAAATGGTATGGTGACTACCACGCTCTCAAAGACATCAACTTCTCTATCCACTCAGGTGAAATCGTCGTTGTATGTGGTCCGTCAGGATCGGGAAAATCAACGCTTATCCGCTGTATTAACGATTTGGAGTCGATACAAGAAGGACAGCTTTACGTCTTTGGTCAGCCAGCACACAAAAAAAGACTTAAACCGGGAAAAATCGGTATGGTGTTTCAGCACTTTCACCTTTTCCCTCATCTGACCGTGCTCGGCAATCTGATGCTCGCGCCAATGCGAACACTGAAACTATCAAAACAAGAAGCTGAAAAGCGAGCACGTCACTATCTCAAGCGTGTCGATATTGAAGAACAAGCCGATAAGTACCCGATTCAATTGTCAGGTGGACAGCAACAACGGGTCGCAATTGCCCGATCCCTATGTATGGAACCAGACCTGCTATTATTTGATGAACCGACCTCAGCACTTGACCCTGAGATGATCAACGAGGTTCTCGATGTCATGGTTGAACTAGCGCAAACCGGTATGACCATGATCTGTGTAACTCACGAAATGGGGTTCGCGAAGAAAGTAGCAAACCGAGTCGTATTTATAGATGAAGGGGAAATCTTGGAAATCAATTCGCCAGCCGCCCTATTCAATGCGCCTCAGCACCCGAGAACGCGTGCGTTTTTAAACCAGATTTTAAGTTATTGATGATAAGACGAGTATTTAAACCTGCGTTACAAGCTCTAGTGCAAATGGTGATTCTGTTTGCTGCTATTGTTTGGGTACTCGATTCTGGTGCACAAGCAATGGATTATCAGTGGCAATGGGAGCGCGTGCCTGATTACGTAGCGTTTTATGAAGATGGAGAGTGGTGGTCCGCAGAGCTGATCAGCGGTTTAATAGTTACGCTTAAAATCTCAGCCATCAGTCTGTTTTTCACTTTGGTATTTGGTTTAACCACCGCACTACTGCGGTTGAGCGATTCTATAATCGGTAATGCCATTGGTAGTGCATACGTAGAGCTGATCCGTAACACACCTTTATTGGTACAAATCTATTTGCTCTACTTCGTGTTTGGTCCGGTCATCGGACTAGATAGGTTCAGCACCGCCGTGTTAGCGCTATCACTGTTTCAAGGCGCGTACACCGCGGAGATATTTCGTGCAGGCTTAAGCAGCATTCCTAAAGGCCAGTTTGAAGCAGCACAAACGCTCGGCCTTTCACCATTCTATAGTTATAAAGACATCATCTTACCTCAGGTATTGCAACGCACCTTACCGCCGTTAACCAACGAAGTGGTGTCTCTAATAAAGAATTCTTCCATTGTCAGCGTAATGGCCATCTTTGACCTGACAACTGAAGCGAGAAATATTGTTTCAGAGACGGCAATGCCGTTTGAAATTTGGTTTACCGTGGCAGCAATCTACCTTGCTCTCACACTCTCATTGTCCGGCTTATCAGCGTTGCTGGAGCACAAGTTAGGAGCCAGTTGGCGTAAATTATAAGGAGATAACATGAAGTTATTCAAAGCGACCATAACTGCGATATTGGGACTTGCACTCACTTTACCTTCGTTAGCAAGTGAAGAAACAATCACACCAAATTTAGACCAAATCAAGGAAAGAGGCACACTGCGTGTTGGCATGTCTACTTTCGTACCGTGGGCCATGCGCAACAAACAAGGGGAGCTCATCGGCTTTGAAATTGACGTAGCAAAAAGATTGGCTGCCGATTCAGATTTGAAAGTTGAGTTCGTCCCTACAGCGTGGGACGGCATCATCCCCGCGCTTCTTGCTAAGAAGTTTGATGTCATTATCGGCGGTATGTCTATCACACCTGAGCGTTCAAAAAGCGTGTTATTTACTGAACCCTATTCCCATTCCGGCGTGCAGGTAGCCGCAAATAAAGAACTGGCATCGGGCTTTACTGAGCTTTCTGACTTTGACTCTCGCCGAGTCAATATCGCGGTACGTCGCGGCGCATTTACGGTTCAAGTTGCCCGAGAAAACTTCCCGAAAGCAAAGCTATTACAGTTTGATGATGATGCGCAAGCGTTTCAGGAAGTGCTAAACGGTAATGCTCATGCCGTTATTGCTTCAAGCCCGAAGCCTGAACACGAAACCGTGAAGCACAGTGACAAATTGTTTCTGCCATTTTCTGAACGTCTTTCAAAAGGCAACGAAGCTTTTGCTGTGCGCTTAGGAGAAGAAGATAAGAAAGCCTTCTTTAATAAATGGATTGACGCCCGTACTCAAGATGGCTGGTTGAAAGAGCGTTATGAATACTGGTTCTCGACCCTAGACTGGCAAGATCAAGTCGCTCAAGGTCAATAACCTTACCGACTGATAGAGCGAGGCTTACTTATTAAGCGAGCCTCGGCTCAATATTCATGAATGATTGGAAACAACAAATTTGAGCGGACAAACTAGCACTCGACTCGCACCAAGTAGAGCAAGACCAGGCTCGATACGGACACGGTTTACTCTGCTCGACGGAGTTTTGGTGGTTGTCTGCGCAACGGTTGGCTTCTGGTTATACTATCGCTCAACCGTTGGCATTAATTACATTTGGCACTGGTCGGAAGCATTAACCTTGCTATTTACGCCTAGATCTGACGGTAGCCTCCCTTATTTTTTCCAGGGCTTGCTCTCAACGCTAAGGTTGAGCCTTTGGGGGCTCACCTTTGCACTAGTATTAGGTACACTACTGGGATTAGCTCGTTTCTCGCCTTCCGTTTGGCTACGGACGCCCGCAAATGCGTTTATTCAGTTAGTAAGAAATATTCCACCTCTGGTGTTCGTATTTATCTTCTACTTTTTTATTTCTAATCAATTGATCCCACTGCTTGGATTAGAATCACTTTTACGAAATTATCAAGGTGAGCCTAACTCACTCCAACACTTTTTGTTTGGTCCAGCACAGCTTTGGGAGAACCTCGCTTCTGGCGTACTCTGCGTTGGTTTATTGTCATCCGCGTACATCGCAGAAGTGATTCGGGCTGGTTTGCAGAGTATTGATCAGGGCCAATGGGAAGCGGCAGATTCATTGGGGCTGTCACGTTGGGTGAAATATCGCTTTATCATCGCTCCGCAAGTGCTGAAAGCCATTACCCCAGCTCTCGCCGGACAAGCCATATCTTTGGTTAAAGATACCTCCATCGTCTCTCTTATTTCTATTCAGGAGATGACTTTTGTCGGAACGGAGATGGCCAATTCATCAGGCTATATTTTTGAAATTTGGTTATTTGTAGGCTTCACCTACTTCCTGGTCTGTTTTGGACTATCGCTGTTTTTTCGCTATGTCGAAAAGAGATCAAAGTCCTATTCTTACTAATCAAGCTCACAACGAAAAAGCGCCGAACTTAATGTCGGCGCTTGTTGTCGTCATCGAGAAAAAATCAGAAGAAATCGATAGAGTTACGTCCGCTTTTTGGATCACGAGTCGGCTTTGGTTTGTTTTCCGTAGCGTTGTTTTTATTGCTCTTTGACTTAGTCGCTTTATTACCTTTATTCGGCTTATTCGTCGGTTTTTTCTGCTTAGCGGAAGGCTGAGATTTATTCTGCGGCTTTTGCGCGGCTTTCTGTTTAGGTTTCATCTCTTTTGCTTCAGGCTCAGTGACCGGCGCGTCGCAGACAACAACGTAGTACTCTTGGTTGAATTCGAAAAAGTCACCATCGTACATTTTGCGACGCTTTCTAGTTTCCAGTTCACCGTTTACGGCGACATAACCTTCGTCAATAATATGCTTGGCTTCGCCGCCACCACTGACCAAGTTTGCGATTTTGAAAAGCTTGTACAACTCGATGGGATGAGCATCAACCTCAATACCTATCGCTTCGATTTCTATCTCTTCGCCTTCAAACTCTTCGTTATCTAAATAAGCTTCGTGGTCGTAATCTTGGGTCATGTCGTTTACTCATTTAACTTGTTGATCGGGAGTTTAAACGGATTGCCAATAAATAGATACCTCAGCGTCATTTTACATGCGTCACAGACTATAGTTTAACGTGTTGTTTGGGTTAACTTCGCGGATTAAACCTGCAACTGACAAAGTCTTATGTATATACTGTCTGGATAATTTCTAAAACGAGAACGTATTTTGTCCAGACCAAGCCAGATAACTTTTGTTACGGCGAATCTATTTAACTTTATTGCTCCACCCGATGCCTATTACGACTTTGAGAACATATACTCACGTGAACAGTGGCAGGGAAAGCTTGCCTGGACGCAAAATCAAATAGAAAAGCTCGAACCAGACATCATCGGCTTGCAGGAAGTGTTCAGTATCGAAGAAGCGAAATCCTTTTTTAAAAACATTGGATATCCCTATTTCGCCACTATCGATACACCTCATGTAGAAGATGAATACATTTACACCCACCCTGTGGTTGCTATTGCTTCTCGATTTCCGATAGAGCAAGTTCAAGCGGTAACATTCGATCGTCACTCGCTCACCCCATTTGGAATCGATGCAGCGCCAGAGTTTAGCCGCAAACCCATTGTTGCGCAGATTGTTCATCCTACGCTTGGTCATATTGCAGTTTACGTTGCGCATTTAAAATCACAGCGTCCCGCAGATTCAATTAACGCTGAAGATGTAAGCCATGTCCTTGCTCGCTGGTTGTCGACGCAACAACGGGGATGGGAAGCGGCCATGCTCCGGGATTCGATGCAAAATCAATATAGAAGCACACCGATACCAACCGTTTTAATGGGTGATATGAATCAATCTATCACAAACAACGGAGTAAATAGTGCGTTAACCGCTGCTATTGGTGACAGTGTCACTGAGTTGCAACTCAAAGATGGGTGGGATTTACAAGTAACGCCAGCACTCAGCGATCGTCCTGCAACGCACTATCACTTCTCAAAAGGCAATGTGCTCGACTATATACTGCTATCACAGGAGTTTGATGCTCATTCCGATCTATCTGTCGCCGAAGTTGTTGACTACCAAGTATTAGATCAACACCTCATCAACCCATCTTATGAGAGAGACAAATTCGCCAGCGACCACGCATTTGTTGCACTTACAATCGAAGTTAAATTGTAGCTTAAGTGAACCAATAGCTACTGGCGCTTCACTATTTTACGCGGAATTAGCTCTACGCCAGGCTTGTAACGTTTTGCCGACGCATTCAATGCGAGTTCCATTGCACTGTCCGCAATGACTTCAAATTGCTGTGGCAAGGAGTTAATTTTGACCGGGAGAAAGTCTAATAAACGATTATCACCAAACGTTGCTAAACGCACTTTGCGCATCAACTCTGGGTGCTCCAGCATCATGTCTAATACACCTTCAAGTAAAGTGTAAGACGTGGTGACAATAGCATCTGGAAGGTGATCGTCAGCCAACCATTGAGCAAGAACCTTTTTCCCTTCTTCTCGAGAGAAATGCTGACCATAACCAACCTGAACCGCTTTATCGCCTTTCTGACATGCAGAGCGAAAACCTAATTCACGCTCCCTAGAAATTTGCAGATCTTGCAATGCGCCTATCAATCCAACAGAGGCGATCTCTTGTGAAAGCACCGATTCGGTCAGCTCTAACGCTGCGTCAAAATCTTCACTCAGTACACAACAAAAGTGCTCGTCGTCCATAGGACGGTCAAGGGCAATAACGGGTGTGCCTGAGTTTTGTAGTTTTAGATAAAACTCATTGGCATTGGGCATACCACTCGCGACAAACAGTGCATCAATACGACGGCTGATCAACGCTTCAGCGACCTTTTTCTCGGTTTCCGGGTCGTCATCAGAGCAGCCAATTAAGATTTGGTAGCCCGCTTTACGTGAGTTTTGTTCGATCAGTTTAGCTAGACGCGCGTAACTGGTGTTTTCCAAATCTGGAATAATCAGGCCAAAAGAACGTGAGTTACCTGCGCGCAATGCAGAAGCCGCATGATCGGGCTTGTAGTTGTGTTCATCGACAACTGCCATGACTCTTTTTTGCGTTTTCTCACTGATTCGATACTTCTGCGCTTTCCCGTTAATCACATAGCTTGCAGTTGTCTTTGAAACCCCTGCTAATTTAGCTATTTCATCCAGTGTCATATTATTCACCTTATTCTGTGCGCATGATCATATTAATACATCAATGATCCCAAGATAAGTTGAATTATATGCTGAACCGATTCAGTATAAAAGCTGAAAGGATTCAGCAAAACCTTAAAAATTGACCTAAATCACCAAATAAAAAGCACTAATCATAGAGTTAGTCTAGGATTAAAAGAACGAAAATTAATGATTGGATTATAAAAGTTTCGCTGAGTGACTTAAAAAATTTAACGCACAGCTGAATCGTTTCAGCTATGTACATAAAACAAAGAACAGAAAGCAAAATTATAGATGTTGTGCGCAGGCGCAGTAGTCCAAAAGACCAGTCTTAGCAGCGCAACCGGAACGTATTTTAAATTGACAACTTAATGCTGGAGAGCACCATGCTTAAGCTAAGTAAGAACGACATTACCCTATCACAATCTGCGACAGATAAGTTTGAAGCAATCAAAAGCATTGCCCAGAGCCTGACTGAAAAAGGTTTGGTCGAGCAAGGTTATGTAGAAGGCATGCTGAATCGCGAAAACCAAAACTCTACCTTTTTAGGCAATGGCATTGCGATACCTCACGGAACGACTGACACTCGCTCAATGGTAAAAACAACCGGTGTGGCAGTACATCACTTCCCTGAAGGCGTTGAATGGGGCGATGGCAATAAAGTATTTGTAGCTATTGGTATCGCTGCTAAGTCTGATGAACACCTAGGCATCCTTAAACAACTAACTAAAGTTCTGGGTGCTGACGGTGTGGAAGACCGCCTTCGTGACGCTAAGAATGAAGATGACATCATCGCCCTACTTCATGGTGATGTTCAGCTAGAAGCTGACTTCGATGCATCACTTATTCAGCTCAATTTCCCTGCGAGCGATATGGTTCAAATGAGCGCAGTCGCAGGTGGACTACTTAAAAATACAGGTTGCGCGGACAAAGAGTTTGTTGCGGATTTAGTGACTAAAGCACCAACGAACCTTGGCAATGGCCTATGGCTGGTAGGAAGTAACAAGCAAGTGTCTCGCACTGGTGTTTCTTTCGTTTCCACCGCAAACGACTGTAACTACGAAGGTCAACCGGTACGCGCATTGGTTGCGTTTGCTGCTTGTAACAATGCTCACCAGCCAATGCTAAAAACACTTTCAAGCATGGTGTTCAATAAAGAACACGGCAAACTTCTTGATGCATCTGCAGAACAAATTCTTGCTTTGTTTAAAGGCGAAGAAATGGCACCTGCCGCTTCCGAAGATGGAAACACAGCAGTGTTCAAAATCAAAAACTCGCATGGTCTACACGCGCGTCCAGGTGCGATGCTTGTTGCAGAAGCGAAAAAATTCGAATCAAAAATTCAAGTGTCTAACTTAGATGGCGACGGTAAAACAGTAAACGCGAAAAGCCTAATGAAAGTTATCGCACTAGGCGTGAAACACGGACACCAGCTTCAGTTCTCTGCTGAAGGTCCGGATGCCGCACAAGCGCTTGAATCTATTGGCAACGCAATCGCATCTGGCCTTGGTGAAGGTTAAGGGGCGACTATGACTAGCACAAAAACAAACAAAGTCGTCACGATCACGCTCAATCCAGCGCTCGACCTTACAGGCTCGGTCGAGGCGTTAAAAGTGGGCTCAGTAAGCTTAGTGAAACAAAGCAATCTCCATGCTGCCGGTAAAGGTGTCAACGTGGCGAAAGTGCTAAGTGACTTGGGCGCCGACGTGACCGTGACTGGATTCTTGGGTAAAGATAACCCAGAACTTTTCCATCAGCTATTTGAAGAGATTGGTGTTAAAGACGAATTTATTGAAGTAGAAGGCTCTACCCGAATCAACGTAAAACTTGTTGAATCAAATGGCGAAGTGAGTGACATCAACTTCCCGGGCGTTCAGGTTTCTTCTCAAGATATTTCCCGCTTCGAAGAGACGCTTTTCCGTCTGGCAGACACACACGACTACTTTGTGCTTGCAGGTAGCCTACCTGGTGGCGTAACGCCAGAACTGTGCGCGGCTTGGATTGAAAAGCTACACCAACTCGGTAAAAAAGTTCTGTTTGATAGCAGTAAAGCGGCCTTAACTGCGGGTATTGATGCACATCCTTGGCTTATCAAACCAAATGATGAAGAACTAAGTGACTTCGTTGGAGCGCACCTGGAAACGCCAGAGCAATGCCAACAAGCGGCGCAAACACTAAGCGATAAAGGCATCGAAAACATCGTGGTTTCTATGGGCGCCGATGGCGTGATGTGGCTAAACCAAGGTGAATGGCTACGCGCGCAACCGCCGAGAATGAACGTGGTTAGCACCGTAGGTGCAGGTGACACGCTCGTTGCGGGTTTGTGCTGGGGTCACATGCAAGTCATGCCAAAACACGATTTATTACGCTTCGCCACTGCACTTTCTGCTTTAGCAGTCAGTCAGGTCGGCGTTGGACTTACCAGTCAGGAAGAACTGGAGAACATTAAGCTCCAAACTCAAGTGAGCGAGCTTAACTCTAATACAAACTTAGACAATAACTAAGGAACAGAAGGTTATCAGTATGAATATTGCTATTATTACAGCCTGTCCAAGTGGTGTTGCAAACAGCATCTTGGCAGCAGGACTACTCGATCAAGCAACGACTAAACTAGGTTGGAATGCGAAAATTGAATGTCAATCGAGCATCATCGAACCTAATTTACTTACAGACGCTGACATTGAACAGGCTGAAGCCATCATTATTGCCGCGAACACCCCGGTAGATACTTCTCGTTTCGTAGGCAAAAAAGTCTATCAAGCAGAGATAGGTGCAGTAGCCAAAGATGCCGAGGCATTTCTACAATCTGCTGTAGAGAACGCAAGTGTGCTAGAGCAAGCTACAACCGTTTCAGCGCCAGCAGAAAGCACAACGTCTTCTGTAAAGAAAATTGTTGCTATCACAGCTTGCCCGACTGGTGTTGCTCATACCTTTATGGCAGCAGAAGCTCTGGAAGATGAAGGTAAGCGTCGTGGCCACCAAATCAAAGTGGAAACTCGCGGCTCTGTCGGTGCGAAAAACCAACTGACTGAACAAGAAATCGCAGACGCGGATCTGGTTATCATCGCGGCAGACATTGACGTTCCACTGGATCGTTTCAACGGCAAAAAACTTTACAAAACCAATACAGGTCCTGCTCTGAAGAAAACTGCTGAAGAGATGGATAAAGCATTCGCTCAAGCAACTGTTTATTCGCACTCAGGTTCATCCTCAAGCGAATCTGCATCCGAAGAGAAGAAAGGTGTGTACAAACACCTGATGACAGGTGTATCGCACATGCTACCAGTAGTGGTTGCTGGTGGTCTGATTATCGCTCTTTCTTTCGTATTCGGTATCGAAGCATTTAAAGAAGAAGGCACGATGGCCGCTGCACTGATGCAAATCGGTGGTGGTTCTGCATTTGCACTGATGATTCCGGTGCTGGCGGGTTACATTGCCTTCTCTATTGCTGACCGTCCGGGACTAGCACCAGGCCTTGTTGGTGGTATGTTAGCTGCTTCCATCGGTTCTGGTTTCTTAGGTGGTATCGCAGCAGGTTTCATCGCTGGTTACTCAGCGAAATTTGTAGCTGACAAATTGCACCTTCCACAAGCAATGGAAGCGCTTAAACCAATCCTGATCATTCCTCTGGTTGCAACTCTGTTCACTGGTCTGGTTATGATTTACATCGTTGGTGAGCCAGTTGCGAGCATAATGGCTGCAATGACTGAGTTTCTGAACAGCA
This sequence comes from uncultured Vibrio sp., assembly GCF_963675395.1. NCBI lineage: Bacteria > Pseudomonadati > Pseudomonadota > Gammaproteobacteria > Vibrionales > Vibrionaceae > Vibrio > uncultured Vibrio sp. Next base: position 1,181,468 of record NZ_OY776222.1, read on the forward strand.
TGGGCTCTGCAAACGCTGTTCTGCTGGGTGTTATTGTTGGTGCGATGATGTGTTTCGACCTGGGTGGTCCGGTAAACAAAGCCGCTTATACATTCGGTGTTGGTCTGCTTGCTTCTGAAACTTACGCGCCAATGGCAGCTATCATGGCTGCGGGTATGGTTCCAGCTCTAGGTATGGGTCTGGCCACATTCCTGGCTAAGAAGAAGTTTACTGAAGATGAGCGTGAAGGTGGTGTAGCTTCATTCATTCTGGGCCTGTGCTTTATCTCAGAAGGTGCTATCCCGTTCGCAGCACGCGATCCAATGCGCGTAATCCCTTGCACAATGGCTGGTGGAGCGCTGACTGGTGCTCTGTCTATGCTGTTTGGCTGTAAACTTCTTGCTCCACACGGTGGTCTGTTTGTACTGGCTATCCCTAATGCAATTTCTCCGGTACTAATGTATCTGGTAGCGATTGCAGCAGGTACAGCAGTAACAGGTTTCACCTACGCACTCCTGAAAAATAAAGCAGAAGTAAAGCAAGAAGTTACTGCTTAATACAATTTAGATAAAAGCCCCCCAGGCCTCTAGCGCCTCTCTCATATTCCGGTTGAGAGAGGCGTTTTTTTATTTTCAGCTCTCAATACGAAAAAAGCCCTGAGAAAATCTCTCAGGGCTTGGCAGGAATCTGACTAAATATAAGTCAGGAGTCCTTATGCAGTGGTCGAGTTTATCCTAAAGAGAATCGCAAACATCACTGGCACTACTATTAGTGTCAGTACAGTAGCAAACCCAAGTCCTGCCATAATCGTTATTGCCATTGAACCAAAGAAGGCATCAAATACGAGTGGTATCATTCCTAGAATGGTCGTTACAGCCGCCATGCTTACCGGGCGCACACGGCTGATCGCGCTATCTACAATAGCAAGGTAGGGATCTTTTCCTGACTCTAGCTCAAGGTTAATTTGATCAAGTAATACAATACCGTTTTTCAGTATCATCCCGCTCAAACTCAATAAACCTAAGAACGCGGTGAAGCTAAATGGCATGTTTGTCGTTAACAAGCCGAATGACACACCAATAATGGACAACGGCACCGTAAACCAGATAACCAGCGGCTTTTTGACCGAGTTAAACAACAAAATGGTAATGATGAACATCAGCAAGTACCCCATCGGCAATGAGCCGAACAAGGCATCTTGTGCATCTTTAGATGACTCGTATTCGCCACCCCAGGTAATTTCATAACCATCGGGCAGATGTAATGCCATCACTTTTGGTTGAACACGAGCAAACAAGCTTGCCGCGGTATCTTCACTCAGCACATCATGGTCCGCCAATACCGTTAGAGTACGCTTGCGGTCACGACGTTGAATAAGTGGCTCATTCCAATCTAACTTCACACCATCGATGATTTGGTCAACAGGGATGTAAGTTTGCAGTGACGGGCTCCAGATATTCACGTTTTGTAGTGACTCAAAGTCCACACGCTCTTCTTCTGGAAGTCGCGTTAGGATTGGCAGTGTATGTGTTCCGTCTCGTAGATACCCTAACGCACGGCCACCAAATGCCATCTGCAACGTACTTGATAGATCTTCTTTCGAAATACCCAGTCTACGCGCTTTCGACTCATTAAATGCCGGTACTAGTTCTTTAGTGCGCTCACGCCAGTCATGACGAATGTTTCGTGCGCCAGGATCGGTATGCAAAATATCTTCTACTTTTACCGCCAAATCTCGCAATACCTGTGGATCTGGACCAGTGATTCTCGCTTCGATTTTTGATGCTGGGGACGGACCAAACTCCATCAACTTAAATTGGAATGTCGGCGCGTTAAACTTCTTCGCTAAGTTGACATCCAGCGTATCCAAAAGCTTAAACATATTCTCGCGATCCGTTGCCCTAACCTGGAACTGAGCATAAGCTTCGTAGCTTCTCTCGGGCTGGTAAGTCAGAACAAAACGCTGCAACCCCTGACCAATCGTTGCGGAAACAAAGTCGATATGGTCTTGCTGTCGAATATAGCTTTCTACTGCTTCTGCTTTTTTCGTTGTTTCGCGAATATCTGTACCTTCAGGCATCCACATATCCACGTAAAACATCGGCGTGTTAGATGGCGGGAAGAATTGCTGTTTAACATTGCCAAACGCCACAACTGCACCAACGAGTAACGCCAACATAGCGGCTACGGTCAACCATCTAAAACGCAGAGCAACCTTGAGTAACGCTCCGAATGCGACAAACAGCCAACCTTTGTAAGGGTCTTGGTCTTCATCACCGACTTCTCTATCTTCTTCTTTTAATAGAAGGTTGGCTAAAAACGGAGTCAGCGTAATAGCAGTTACCCAGCTCAGGAACAACGAGAAGCAAAGCACCCAAAACAACGAGCCCATGAACTCACCCGTCGCATCTTGCGAAAGCCCGATTGGTGCGAATGCCGTAATGGCGATTACGGTCGCCCCTAACAGCGGCCACTGGGTCTGCTTTACAATATCTACGGCGGACTGAACCTTTGAGCGCCCTTTCTTTAGACCAACGAGGATACCTTCAACAACAACAATCGCATTATCAACCAGCATGCCCAAGGCTATGATCAAAGCACCGAGAGAAATCCGGTGAAGCTCGATATTGTTGTAGTTCATCAGGATAAAGGTACCAAACACCGTCAGTAACAGCACGGCACCGATGATGACCCCACTACGCAATCCCATAGTAAACAGAAGAACGATGATGACGATAGCAACCGCTTCAGCCAAGCTAATGACGAATGCTTTAACGGACTGATCCACCTCTTGTGCCTGATTGTAGAAGTAGCTCATATCAAGACCCGCAGGCTTAATGGACTCTAAACTGCTTAGCTCAGCATCAATACGCTCTCCGACTTCAACCACGTTTACACCAGATGCAAAAGAGATCGCGATATTGATCGCTTTTTTGCCGTTAAACAAAATCACATTGCTCGGTTTTTCTTGAATGCCACGTGAAATAGTCGCGACATCCTTCAAGCGGATCAGATTACCAGTGTCACGCCCGTGTATAATCAGGCTACCTAGCTCTTCGACGGTATTTAGTGTACCGCTTGGACGAATAATGAGACTTTCACCGTTGACCATCACCTCACCTGCTGACACCACACTGTTTTGTTGGTTTAGCAAGCTGGAGACCACGTTCATATCAATGTTCAACGCCGCGAGTCGATCTAAAGATATCTCAACAAACAGCATCTCCTGCTGGTCGCCACTGATGTCGACTTTTCCAACGCCTTCCACCAACTCTATTTCACGGGTTAGATGGTCAGCATAACGTTTAAGCTCGACATAGTTATAGTCGTCACCCGTCAACATCAACATCACACCATAAACGTCACCGAAATCATCTATGATCTGAAGAGATTGCACACCTTGCGGCAAATTTGGTTGCAGATCATTAATTTTTCGGCGCATTTCGTCCCAGATTTGCGGCAGTTCGTCTGGACCATAGTCCATCTTCATACTGACCATGATCTGTGACATGCCATCCGACGACGTTGAGGTAATGAAATCGATATAGGGGAGTTTACGAATCTCTTTTTCTAGAGGATAGGTAAGTTCCTCTTCCACTTCCTTCGATGTTGCCCCTGGATAAGTAGAGATGATCATCGCTTCTTTTATGGTGAACGCCGGATCTTCCAACCGACCAAGCTCAAGGAACGAAGTGACACCACCAATGGCAAGAATAACAATGAACAGCCAACTGATGACTTTATTTTTTATCGAATACTCAGCAATGTTCATTATTGTCCCTTCTCCACAACTTCCACATGTTTTCCTTCACGTAATTTGCGAAGGTTTGAATCAACCAACACATCACCTTTGCTGACACCAGATGAGACAATGGCGCCTTCACCGTTTACTTGAGAAACAGCCACAGGCACTTTAGTGACGTTGTCATCCTTTATTTTCCACACAAAAAACTCATTACTTTGGCTGCCAGCTTGCAGCGCAGTAACAGGAATGCTGTAACCATCAATCGATGTGATGCCCGCTTCGACCATGTCGACCATTACACTGACGCTGGTACCAGGTAAAATCTCTTTATCTGGCTGAGGCATCGTAAGATACATTTCATAAGTCTGAGTATTGGCATTCGGCTCACTCGTGTATTCTAAGTAATCCAACCAATAAGATTTCTTAACGCCAGAGAATGTCGCTTTAGGTTTGTAATTGAGATTTTCAGTCTTCGGATTAACCAGCGCCAAGACGTTGTCAGAGAGTTCTATGCGTACATAAACCATGTTGTTTTGATACAGATTAAGTACCGTTTCACCTGCGCCAACTCGCTCAAAACGTTCTTTATAAACGTCAGAAACCTTTCCCGAAAATGGTGCAAACAGACGCGTGTAATTCAATTGGTTTGTGGCGCTGTAGAAGTTCGCTTCAGCCAACTCTTTGTTTGCTGTTAGTTCGTCCAGTTCCGCTTTTGATATCATTTGACGCTCATACAACTCTGCACCGCGCTTCAACTGGCGAATGGCTAAAGTGTACTGAGCTTGCGCATCATTAACCGTTTGTTTCTCTTTGCTGTCATCAAGCTTGGCAAGCATTTGACCTTGTTTAACCACATCGCCCGCTTTCACGAGTACATGTTGAATTTCACCCGCACGGCGGAACGCGATTGGCGTCTGCTCGGCAGGAACCACAATCCCTTTAAACGCTCGGAATTGGCTTTTCACTGGCGCACCGACAGATACGGTTGAAACATAGAGTGACTGATCAGAAGCCCGTTGGTTATCGCCTTGACATCCGGTGAGCACAGCAAGAGCAATCGCAGAAACTGTCAATAGAGTACCTTTCATTAAATCCCTCCTTCTCTAACCCAGGCTTTAACCACCTGACCTTCAACTAAGTGCTCAACACCGGCTATGACAACGTAATCATCATCGTTTAGTCCGGATTCAACGCTACCGCTGTCACTAAGTGACAAAGTAACCTTTCGAACTTGTTGCGTGTCGCCATCCATAATCCAAACATCACCATGATGAGTGTCTTTGTTCACCCATGCGGACTGGGGTAATATCAAGGAGTTGGACACATTCTGTCTCGCGATATGCACTTGACCTGTCATACCGGTGAGCAAGTTGCGATCTGATGGGCGGGTTATGGTGACAATCGCTTCATAACTATTGGTATCAGCATTAGGTTGAGTAGAAATTTCTTTAAATTTCCCCGGGATGCGTTTGTTCGGTTCACTGTCCATCGTCACCCACATTTGCGCCTCCTGTAAAGAAGCGAGCGATACAGACTCTGCGTAAGTCACAGGTAACGTAAATGAGACGTCCAACGTGCTGTTGTCGATAAGGTTTAAAATTTCCTGATTCTCACCAACGACCTGAAAAGGTTTTACATAGGTATAAGAAACCACACCATCAAAAGGAGCATGAATCTTTGTGTAACTTAAATCGGTTTTTGCCTGTTCGAAATTAGCCAATGCTGCTTTATATTGGGTTTCTTTCTGGTCGTACTCATCGGTACTGATCAGCTTTTTTTTATATAAGCTTTTCGCACGTTGCCATTGTGTTTCCGCCAACGCGTATTGAGCTTTGGAAGAATTCAGAGCCAACTGAAGGTCTTTCGGGTCCAAAGTCGCTAGCACATCACCTTTTTTGACTTCGTGCCCCATTCTGACAAGTAACTGCTCAACTTCACCACCGACCTGAAACGACAACTGTGCTCGATGTGTAGCATCAATTTGCGCTAAAAAAGCATCGGAATCAGCCACCGACAAATCCTTCACCGCAAGCAACTTAACGGGTTTGATTAAAGGTTCTGACGGTTCCGATATGGCTTTATTACATCCAGTCAGCATTCCAGACAGACTTAATGTCATCACGGCGCCGACCAAAATGCGTTTAATATAGTGTTTATGCACCCGTTATCTCCATATTTATTTTTTACTACACAGATGTGCAGTATATTCCCATTTAGATATAGATCAACATATATTCCATTTGTGCAATAAATAAATTGGTCAAATAAGCAAGTTTCTGGTAAAAGTTACGCGTTGATTACTATTTGGGAAAAGTCGAGCTATGAATGAGAGAAAGCAAGGCAGACGTAGTGCTGAAGCAGCTGAACACACTAAATGTGTCATCCTTAAGGTTGCTGCAGATATGTTTTGTGAACTTGGTTACTCACGTGTTTCACTTAGAAATATCAGTGAAAAAGCGGGGGTCTCACATAGCTTGATCCGTCATCATTTCGGCAGCAAAGAAAAAATCTGGCAAGCGGTCAGTGATGCTATGGACGAGTATTTACAAGACTACATGGCCGAACTGCTCAACCAAATGCCCGAAGATACGCCTTCCAACAAAAAGATTTATCTCTTTACGGTGCGTATGCTGGCATTTACGTTAGTCAACCCACACCCTATACAAATGATTGCAGATGCTATCCGTCAAGATGATAAAGCACTGTTTGATTATTTCCTGCGCTCAAAAGAAGAGTTTGCTGCCATTTTCTCTGGCATTTTTGGAGAGTACAACCGCGAGTATCCTAACGCGCAGGTAGATCATTGGGAATCTAAGTGGCAAATGTTGCTGTTTGCACATGGTGCAGTATCACTAGCTCCGATGATGCAGGAAACATGGCCAGATATTGCTGATGATCGTGAAAAGATGCTGCTAAAACACTGGGAACTGTTCAACACAATCATCGCAAGTCAGTTCAGTGTTAATAAAGAAGACATGCTTCATCCTGCTAGACTAGAAGATATCGTCATCGATATGTGTTGTCATATTGATGAGGCGGTAAGCTAAATAGAATTAGAATTAGAATCATCCTAATTAAGATAGAAAAATGCCGGGCTAACAAACCCGGCATTTTTTCGTCTAGTCTAATTAGCCACGGTAGTAGCGTTGAGGGACGAAAGGCATTTTTTCTACTGTCATAGGTAACATCTTGCCACGAACTTCAGCGAACAACTCCGTACCAATAGCAGCTAAATCTGCTCGCACATAACCCATTGAAACTGGCTTACCAGCATTAGGGCCAGCAGTACCACTGGTCACTACGCCAATTTGAATTCCATCAGCATCAAACAGTTCAGCACCTTCACGAACTGGAGCTTTTGTTTGACCGACGAGGCCAACACGTTTACGTGCAACATCTTTGGTCTCAATTTGCTTAAGAATGATATCTGCACCAGGGAAACCGCCTTCACGCTCACCACCTGTGCGGCGAACTTTTTGAATACCCCATAGAAGGCTTGCTTCAACTGGGGTTGTGGTGGTATCCAGATCGTGACCATATAGACAAAGGCCACATTCCAAACGCAATGAGTCACGCGCGCCAAGACCAATCCATTCAACTTCCGCTTCCGCCGTCAGTTTACGAGCGAACTCTTCTGCATGAGAGTTTGGCACTGAGATTTCATAGCCATCTTCACCCGTGTAACCACTGCGACTCACGATACATTCAACGCCAAGAATATCGAGGTTCTTCACGTCCATAAACAGCATATCTGCTACTTCAGCATTAAAGCGTTTAAGTACTTCAGCCGCTTTCGGACCTTGAAGTGCTAGTAGAGCGCGATCTTCGATGATTTCGAGTTCAACATCTGCAGGGAGATGAGCTTTAAGGTGAGCGATATCTTGTTCTTTACAAGCCGCGTTAACCACAACGAACAGATGATCACCCTGGTTTGCGACCATTAAGTCATCCATGATTCCGCCCTGCTCGTTGGTGAAGAAAGCGTAGCGCTGGTTACCTTGTGGGAGGTCAATAATGTCTACAGGAACCAATGTTTCTAGGAACGCTGCTGAACCCTCACCAATTAAACGAAGTTGACCCATGTGAGAAACATCAAACAGACCCGCAGCATCACGTGTATGTAAGTGTTCCTTTTTAACGCCTAGTGGGTACTGAACTGGCATATCGTAACCCGCAAACGGGACCATTTTTGCGCCAACTTCAATATGAAGAGCATGCAGTGGTGTTTTCAGAAGTTCTTGAGTCATTTTCGTCTCCATTTAGATAGACCCGAGAATGCTATCAGCATTCGCTTTCTATGTTTCCAATAATAAACACGCTTGATTCCATTTTGCACGAACAAGACGACTGTTGGCTTTCAAAAGTGTGACTTTTAACATTTTAATCACAACAAAAGGCTAAAAAAAGCGCTCAATTGAGTGATAGATCATCAACTGAGCGCCATTTTAACGAATTTACAACCGATAGCAATCGTTTGCTTTCACTATAGGAAATTTACATTTTTTTATCACTACTTAGCGGTGACCCACAATATTTGTGCATCTTCTTCACTGACACTGGTCAACATGTGTCCCATATTGGCATCATAGTAAACACTATCGCCTTCACACAGAACCACAGGTTCATAGAACTCAGAATAGAACTTCACTTCGCCAGATAAGATAAGTAAGAACTCTTCACCGTCATGACGAACCCAGTCTTTGTATTCATCAAAATGTCGGGCACGGATCTGGCTCTTAAACGGCATCATTTTCTTATTGGAAAGTTGAGTAGCAAGTAGTTCGTGCTCGTAGGTTTGCGTAGGGTGAGGTTTACCCTCGTTTTTACGAGTAACATCCCTACGCCCTGTTGCAACTTTTTTTCTCGGTGGTTCAAACAGTTGCGGCATATCTATCTGCAAGCCAAGCGCCAGTTTCTGCATTGCCTGAAATGTAGGTGAAATCTGCTCGTTCTCAATTTTACTCAGTGTAGAGCGTGCGAGTCCTGTTCTCTGACTAGCCTCTTCAAGTGTAATACCTAACTTCGAGCGAATATCTTTAATACGCTGTCCAAGCTTTAAAGGCTCGATGTTCTCATCATGATTGTCTTTCGCAAGCGTCATCGATGGGTATTCATCATAAATACTTCCTGCCATAATTCCCTCTGTAATTGTTCTTATCTCTCTCCCTGTAAGCATTGTGCATGAACCGTATAGTGGATAAAAGTCCACCAGGTTAATTAAAGTGTGCTCTCGTTAACAAAAATCGCACGCGTGTTTCCTATAGGAAATTTTTTGTTGATTGTTCCAGCTCCAAACGTTATGTTACAGCCTTGTTAGATGTAGAGATGCACTTTTCCGTAACGATTGGGCATAAGAGATTCAAAAGTAAAAGCACAATCCGACGGAGTTTTTGCCCACTTTAGGGCTGGATGTTCGCTCTGTTCTGCTACGCAGTTCAGCTGTTTTGAGGACAAATGAACCTAACCGCAAACCAAAAATTCAATCTATGCGGGTTCATTTTCAGATTTGGAAGGTCAACTACCATGAATAAGAGTTACCCTAACCACAGCTTGGAAAACTTTTTCTCTACCAACCTCTCTGCGACAGATGATGCTGTCTTTGCTGGAATTCAGGCGGAATTCGCTCGCCAAAACGAACAAATCGAACTTATCGCTTCTGAGAACATTGTTTCTAAAGCGGTAATGCAAGCTCAAGGCACTTGCCTAACAAATAAATACGCTGAAGGTTACCCTGGCCGTCGTTACTACGGTGGTTGTGAACACGTTGATACGGTTGAGGCAATCGCTATCGAACGTGCGAAAAAACTTTTTAGTTGCGAATACGCAAACGTTCAACCTCACTCAGGTGCTCAGGCTAACGGCGCAGTTAAACTGGCTCTTCTTCAGCCAGGCGACACCATTTTAGGTATGTCATTAGACGCTGGTGGCCACCTTACTCACGGCGCACGCCCTGCTCTATCAGGTAAATGGTTCAATGCAGTTCAGTACGGCGTCGACCGCGAAACACTAGAAATTAATTACGAAGATGTTCGTGCTCTTGCACTTGAGCACAAACCAAAAATGATCATTGCTGGTGGTAGTGCGATTCCACGTACTATCGACTTCGCTAAGTTCCGCGAAATTGCAGACGAAGTTGAAGCCATTCTAATGGTTGATATGGCGCACATCGCAGGTCTTATCGCGACTGGAGCTCACCCAAGCCCACTACCACACGCACACGTTGTAACGACAACAACGCACAAAACATTGCGTGGACCACGTGGCGGCATGATTTTAACCAACCACGAAGACATCATTAAGAAAATCAACTCAGCGGTATTCCCTGGCCTTCAAGGTGGCCCGCTAATGCACGTTATTGCTGCAAAAGCCGTCGCGTTTGGTGAAGCGCTTGGCCCTGAGTTCAAAACTTATATCAATTCAGTGATCAATAACGCAAAAGTATTGGCTGAAGTATTGCAGACTCGCGGTTGCGACATTGTGACTGGCGGAACCGATACTCACCTAATGCTGGTTGACCTTCGCCCTAAGGGTTTGAAAGGTAACAAAGCAGAAGAAGCTCTCGAGCGTGCGGGAATCACATGTAATAAAAATGGCATCCCATTTGACTCAGAGAAGCCTATGATTACATCGGGTATCCGTTTGGGTACACCAGCTGGCACAAGCCGCGGCTTTGGCGCAGAAGAATTCAAGCTCATCGGTAATTGGATTGGCGATGTATTGGATGGGTTAGTAGAAAGCCCTGAAGGTAACGCAGAAGTAGAACAGCGCGTTCGCAAAGAAGTTAAAGCACTGTGCGGCCGATTCCCTCTTTACCAATAAACAATTTAAACGCAGTTATTTTTTGGAGATTAAGCAATGGACAACACATTGAAGTTTGCAGATAGCCACGAGTGGGTACGTGATAATGGCGATGGCACAGTAACTATCGGTATTTCTGAGCACGCACAAGAAATGTTGGGTGACGTAGTATTCGTTGACCTACCAGACGTGGAAGACGAAATTGAAGCTGGCGATAGCTTCTCTCTTGTTGAGTCTGTAAAAGCAGCTTCAGATATCTACGCACCTATCAGCGGTGAAGTTGTAGAAATCAACGAAGAGCTTGAAGATAGCCCAGAGCTAATCAACGAAGAACCATATGAAGGCGGCTGGATTGTTAAAGTTAAGATGTCTGACCCATCAGAACTAGACAACCTAAAAGACGCAGAAGAATACCTAAACTCAATTGAAGAAGAGTAATTAGGAAGATTTGCAAAGCTGCCCCCGCCTGGAAGGCAGCTTTTTTTCAATGTTCGGACCATATCAGTAACGACCCGATACGTTACCCGAACGATGGAGTAGGTAAAGGACAATGACTGAATTACTTCAAAGCCTCAGCACACAAAATGAGTTCGTTGCTCGCCACAACGGCCCAAACAAATCTGACCAACAAAAAATGTTGGATGCGATCAATGTTGCTAACCTTGACGCACTTATCGAAGAAACGGTTCCAGCACAAATTCGCCTAGAAAAGCCACTAGCACTAGCAGAGGCGAAAAGCGAAGCAGACATGCTGGTTGCGATGCGCAAATTCGCTGACCAAAACCAAATTAAACGTACGTTCATCGGCCAAGGTTACTACAACACCTTCACGCCAAATGTCATTCTACGTAACGTACTAGAAAACCCAGGCTGGTACACAGCTTACACTCCTTACCAACCAGAGATCTCTCAAGGTCGTCTGGAAGCACTTCTAAACTACCAACAAATGGTCATGGACCTAACTGGTATGGAAATCGCGAACGCTTCTCTACTTGATGAGGCAACGGCAGCAGCTGAAGCGATGACGCTATGTAAGCGTGCGGGTAAGAGCAAAAGTAACATATTCTTCGTGGCTGACGATGTGCACCCACAAACTCTAGAAGTTGTAAAAACTCGTGCGAAATACATTGGCTTTGAAGTACTCGTTGGTTCACTTGAATCACTACCAGAACAAGACGTATTTGGCGCACTTGTTCAATACCCAGGCACAACGGGTGAAGTACGTGACCTAACGGACATCATCGCGAAAGCACAAGCTAACAAAACATTAGTAACGGTTGCTACTGACCTACTTGCTTCTACTCTGCTGAAACCAGCAGGTGAAATGGGTGCAGATGTGGTTATTGGTTCTGCTCAGCGTTTCGGCGTACCGATGGGTTACGGCGGTCCACACGCAGCATTCATGGCAACGCGTGACAAGCATAAGCGTACAATGCCTGGTCGTGTAATCGGTGTTTCTATCGATGTAAACGGCAACCAAGCATTGCGTATGGCGATGCAAACGCGTGAACAGCACATCCGTCGTGAAAAAGCGACATCAAACATCTGTACTGCGCAAGCACTACTAGCGAACATGGCATCTTTCTACGCGGTATTCCACGGCGCAGAAGGTCTACGCACGATTGCTCGTCGCACTCACCACATGACTGCGATTCTGGCTGCTGGTCTGACTAAGTCTGGCTACGAGCTTGCTCACAATAGCTTCTTCGATACCATCACTATCAATACTGATGGCAAAACTGAAGAGCTTTACACGAAAGCGCAAGCAGCAGACATCAACCTACGCAAGCTAAATGGCAAGCTAGGTATCAGCTTCGACGAAACAACAACAACTGACGACATCAACGCTCTATTTGACGTGTTTGGTGTACAACAAGATGTTAACGCTCTGTCTTCTGAAATCGCTGGCAATGAGTTTGCTGCCATTCCTGAATCGCTACGCCGTACTTCTAAGTTCCTAACTCACCCAGTATTCAACACGCACCACAGCGAAACGCAAATGATGCGCTACCTGAAACAGCTTGAGAACAAAGACTTCTCACTAGCTCACGGTATGATCCCTCTGGGCAGCTGTACGATGAAGCTGAACGCAGCAGCAGAGATGATCCCGGTAACTTGGCCTGAGTTTGGTTCTATCCACCCATTCGCTCCTCTAGAGCAAGCGGCAGGTTACTCTGCGCTAGCGAAAGATCTCAAAGAGAAGCTATGTGAAATCACTGGTTACGATGATTTCTCTCTACAGCCAAACTCTGGTGCGTCTGGTGAATACGCTGGCCTTATCGCGATTCAACGCTACCACGACAGCCGTGGCGAAGGTCACCGTAACGTATGTTTGATCCCAAGCTCTGCGCACGGTACGAACCCAGCGACAGCGTCAATGGTCTCAATGAAAGTGGTTGTGGTTAAATGTGATGAAGATGGCAACATCGACATGACTGACCTAGCAGCGAAAATTGAGAAACACAAAGACAACCTATCAAGCATCATGATCACTTACCCTTCTACACACGGCGTATATGAAGAACACGTGAAAGAAGTATGTGAAATGGTTCATGCTGCAGGCGGTCAGGTTTACCTAGATGGCGCGAACATGAACGCACAGGTTGCCCTAACCTCTCCAGGTTTCATCGGCTCTGACGTTTCTCACTTGAACCTACACAAAACCTTCTGTATCCCACACGGTGGTGGTGGCCCGGGTATGGGTCCTATCGGTGTTAAATCTCACCTAGCGCCTTTCCTACCAGGTCACATCGAAAACGGTGTTGAAGGTAAAGAGCTAGCGGTTTCTGCAGCAGATATGGGTAGCGCATCTATTCTACCTATTTCTTGGGCTTACATCGCGATGATGGGTGAAGCTGGCTTACAAGAAGCGACTAAAGTTGCGATTCTTAACGCTAACTACGTGATGGAGCGTCTACGCCCGCACTACCCAATTCTTTACCGTGGTACAAATGGTCGCGTAGCACACGAATGTATCGTTGATATTCGTCCGCTAAAAGAAGAAACAGGCATCAGCGAAGAAGACATCGCTAAGCGTCTAATGGACTACGGTTTCCACGCGCCAACAATGTCATTCCCAGTTGCTGGTACATTAATGGTTGAACCAACTGAATCAGAAGATTTGGAAGAGCTAGACCGCTTCTGTGAAGCAATGATCGCAATCCGCGAAGAGATGGCAAAAGTGAAAAACGGTAAGTGGCCACTAGAGAACAACCCTCTAGTGAACGCGCCGCACACTCAAGTTGATCTTGCAGCAGTGGAATGGGATCGCCCTTACTCTCGCGAGCTAGGCTGTTTCCCATCAAAAGCAACGAAGTCTTGGAAATACTGGCCAACAGTAAACCGTGTAGATAACGTTTACGGCGACCGTAACCTAATCTGCTCGTGCCCAAGCATTGATAACTACGAAGAGTAAGCTTCGATAACCAAGTTGGAAACTGACTTGAGTAACAAAAGGCGAACCGTTTGGTTCGCCTTTTCTGTAAATACGCCAGCGTAGACAGGCTCTATTTGTATCTATACCTGTCTGACTAGTTGATCCAGCCTAACAGTTGCCACCATAGAAAATCTAAAGGCATCAGAAAGAAAACCGTAATCGCGGTTAAAGGCAGGGTTATTTTTAACAATTTGGACAAAGGTTCGTTGGATAATTGCATAGCAACGACTAGTGGCCCCACCTGATAAGGGAAAAGCACGGTTGAAAAACCAATAACCTGAGTCATTAAAACTGCAGGTAGAGAAAAGCCGGTTACTTGGGCGAAACCTTCTGCCATCGGTGTCAATACCGTTGGAACGCCTGGGTTTGTTGCAACCAGTCCTGTCAGGGTAGAAATAACAGACAGTGCCATGAAGCTTAGGAATGCGTTACTTTGATCGGCTGGCAGCAGATGACCGAACAATTCACCCATGGCTGAAGCAATTCCTGACTCATTTACCAACGCTCCCAGTCCCAATGCACCAGCGACAAAAATCACGGTGGTAAAATCAACGGAACTATTAAACGCTTTTGGCTCGACCACGCCCCATTTAGGTAAAAGAAGAATAATCGCGGTGACCAAACCTACCCAAGCTGGGTTTATGCCGTGAATCGTATCTGTTATCCAGAATAAAAGTGTGCATGCAAGCAAAGCTCAGACTGACCTGAAAAAGAATAGTTACTAATAAAAAGTGCAAATGTGAGCGCGATTATTAAATTGCTCAGGGTCAAAACACAACATTAGTTGCACACCAGCTGGGGTATAGCAGTGTGAGCAGCTTTATATCGTCGTTTAAAATACTGTTTGGTTGCACACCTCAGGAATACGCTCAAAGGTAATTCTTTTATTTTATTGCGCTTGGCGGACTATAAATTTCGCAGTTGTTGTTTCTCGTTTCCTAAACCCCTCCCCCCAAAAAATCACCTGATTCTTCACTTTTTATCGTTCTCAACTTGATATTATGCATTCAGGTTACTAATTTAAAAGTAATACGCTGCAAGGAAGACGTACATTGACTGAGGGTAGAGTCACACTTGGTTGCATGAATATCTTAGTCGTTGACGAATGTTCAACGCTTTCGATGTTGGTGAAGCGCCCACTCATAGCCTTAGTTGTAAAGGCTTCAAATACAACTTGTGCCAAGAATGCTCGAGGGCGTTCGGCTTTCTCTAATTTCTTTAGCTGTACTTTATTCACTACGTTTCATCGCATGATATTGCAATCTATTGATACGAAGACACCCTCACTGAGCGTGATTGATAACATCCTCGCTTCAAACAATCATAAGATCAGACATTTATTACAACACCAACTACCTCCTAATTGGTCTCTCTGTTTGAAAGACTGTCTTGCTGGCTTTTACACGAGCCAACCACCTGAAGCTTTGAACGATGGGATTTTTCTCTGGGAGGAATAAATGATCAATTTTGACGTATTAAATCGATATATGGATAACGATGTAGACATCATTATCACCGTGCTTTCAACCTACTTGGAGGAACACGTTAACAGTTTGGAACGTATTAATGAGTTATATGCCAAAGAAGATTGGCCAGAACTGCAATTGTTAGCGCACAGTTTAAAAGGAGTATTAGAAAGTTTTGGCGAAGATACCGCCATCATAGCGTTACAAGAGATCGACGAAGATACACGTAAAAATGTTGCGCCAGATGTGTCAGATATCGCTATCGTTAATAGGGAGTTATTAACGATTAATCAGCAGATTTTTGCTTATTTAGACAATTTAAACAGCAAACCACTATAGGCTTAAAACGGGGGGATAGATGGCAATGAACAACAGCAACTTTAGAGACCTTATTGATTCGCTCAAAGATTTAACGTCAACTCAGAAAAGGTACCTTATTAGCCGAACAAAAATGTCATTGGATGATGAGCACGGCATATTCAGAACGGATGATCTACTAACGCAAGAAGAGTTGGAAGCTTTGCTTACTCCAACCAACGCAACCGAACCAAAATAATTACAATTCGTCAGCACGCTAGGAGCCAGGTAGAGCAGTCGCGCTTTACTTGGTTTTTAGAGTTTTATTGTCTCCATCACCACGTTCATGCCAAACAATTAATTGATATGCGTGTTATAGAATCGCTGAATAAAACAAAGTCCATCCCCTTCTCCACAGCTCTGGTTACTGACTTAGCACATTCCTCATTGATTGCTCATCTCTAAAGCGATTGTAGTCTTCTGCTAATAATTGATGCTGGTAACGCGTATAGGATAACGCTTCGTTGGAGACAACAATCTGATTTTCTTTTTCAATCAGTTGACCTCGCAACTGTTTAATTTCCTCACTCTGTTGGGTATTACTTTGGTACATTGCCATCAAGCCGAAGATGGACATCATCAACATTGCAATCAGGACGTTATTGATGGTTTTAGATTGAATACGCATAAACCTCTCCTTGTCTCTATTGCACTTCCCTATTAAAACCCATGCTCAAAGCCCCAGAACAAGCGATTTTATACATCCAGAAGCTGATTTAACATTTACAACTTTAATTATAGGTGAGAGGCTACAAAAGAAGAGAGATACTCAGTTATTTGAATGTGATTGATACGTTAACAGTCAAAAACCAGAAGAAAAAGCAGCAAGGAACATGCATTCTAGCTGCTTTTAACGGCCAGATGAAAATGAGCTTACGTTAGCTTTGCAAGGCTTCGCGAGCTGATATTTGCTCAAACCAACGGGCAATATTTGGCGCCGTTGAAAGCACATCAATCTGAAGCGCATTAATTGCAAACCCAACGAAAATATAGCCCGTGATATCCACAATGGTGTAACGCTCCGAGGCGATAAACTCGCTCTCCCCTAAGCGTTTATCCAGAACGGGTAAAAACGTCAGTACGCGAGATTTTGATTCCTCGCCCCACTCTTTTACGCAGTTTTCACGATCCTTATAGATAGCACTGATGTTACGGAAAGCCTGAAACGCTGCGTAGAGCCCCTGAAATTCTACAACACGATGCCACATTTCAACTTGAGCACGCTCACGCTGGTTGCCACCAAATAAGTTCAGATCGTTAGTAAACTCCTCATCGAAATAGCGGCAAATCGCAACACTTTCACAAACAGTGGTGCCGTCATCCAACTCTAAAACGGGTACTTTGCCATTCACACTTTTTTGTTTGAACGCATCAGCAAGGTTATCTCCGTCACGTACGTTGATTGCGACTCGTTCAACTTCGCCGCCAATTTCTTTAAGAAAAATGTTAACTCGCTTACAACTTGGTGTCATCGCGGTTTCATACAACTTCATGGTATACCCTGTCCCTTTATCTAACTGTTCGGTTAGGTTATACTGTAGCCAGTTTATAAACGATCAGTCAAGAATATAATTACTCGTCACTTGATAAGATTGGAAAATCTATTCGGGCAACGAGTTTTAGGTAGGTACCTATATGGCAAGAAAAGCTAACTTCGATCGAGATGAGAAGCTCTTGGTCGCCATGAATCTGTTCTGGCGCAAAGGTTTTTCAAATACCTCTATCTCCGATCTCACAGATGAGCTGAACATCAATCGGTTTAGCCTTTACAATACTTATGGTGATAAACAGCAGCTTTACTATGAGGCACTGGACGCATACCTTAAGAACGTGTCGTTACCGTCTCTGGTTAATTTGCGTAAGAAAGGGGCTTCTCTAGGCGAAATTGAAACCTTTTTGACCTCCTTTGCCGCACTCCAGCGCAAAAGCAGCTGCGGATGTTTTGTTCAAAATGCGTTAGTTGAACATGCTGGTGAAGATAAAGATGTGTTACGTATGGGCCATTTTTTGTTTGACCACCTTATCGACATCATGAGTGAGGCGATAGAAAACGCGCAAAGGGAAACATTAATTCCTAAGACGCTCAAACCAACAGAATTAGCCTGTTTTATTCTCAATAATATGCAAGGCATACGGGTACTTGGTAAGGCTAAACGTTATGATGATTTAGACACTGCGTTGTCGTGTTTACTTACCTTAATTAGGAAATGATATGTCAATAAACGTCATTGTAGTTAGGCTAACCAAAGGCATGGATCTTAAACAAAGCCTCGCAAAGGTCGTTGCAGAGTACAACATCAAAGCGGGTTCAATCGCTTCTTGCGTCGGGTGTGTCTCTCAACTCCAGCTTCGTCTCGCTGGGGCTCAAAATACGTTAGTTAAACAAGCGCCTTTAGAAATTGTATCGATGATGGGAACTCTGACGCCTGATCATCAACATGTACATATTTCGGTTTCCGACAAACAAGCGCACGTTTGGGGTGGACACTTAATGGCAGGGACTATTATTGATACCACTGCCGAACTCATCATCCATAGCTACCCAAACCTCACCTTCAGCCGTGAGATGGATGAGAACACTGGTTATACCGAACTGCAAGTAAATACAATCCCAGATTAGCACCCGCTCGCATTGAACTCTCAATGCAAGAAATAGGGCTTGCCTACTACCTATCCAATATAAACAGCAAAGCCCTAGGCCCCGCTTTTCGTGCGGTCATGAGTGTATTTTATTTAACTCTCTCTATTCTCA